>NZ_CP020809.1:5696940-6329934 GCF_002157835.1 Mycobacterium dioxanotrophicus
CGGTGTGTTCATCCCGACGTACTGATCAGCGGGTAGTACCGCATGCCGCCATCGCAGCGTCGCTGCGATGGCGGCTCGCCGTCACTGAGCCGGCCACGCGCCGGTGCCAGGCTGCAGAACCTCCAGTGCCGCATCGATGTTCGGCACAATGGTGTCGCCGTATCCGCCCACCAGCTGCCCCAGCGCGCGGGCGATGTGCGGCCCGACCGCCGCGGCCGCCAGGGCCTCTTCGGCGATGACGATGCCATTGACGACATGGGCGGTGTGCAGCCGCCCGTCACGTCCCAGTTCGTAACGCCAGTCGGCGATCTGGATCCGCTCCGGGGCCGACCGGAACATGCCCCGCTGCGCCGGCGTGTGCACCACGCCGGGCACCCCGGCGAACACGGCGACGACGAGTCCCACCCCGCCCGGCCCGTCGAGTGCGGCCGTGACCGTCCGGCTGACCCGTAGGGCGTCGAACGTGCTCACTATCCGCTCATCGGCAGGACGAACGACGGTTCGATGGCCTCGCCGGCTCCGGTCTGGCGCACCGCGGTGCCCGCGGCGTAGAACTCCAGCGTGTGAAAGCCCCAGCAGTAGTTGTCCACCGCGGTGAACACACCGACCACGCCTTTGGCACCGTCGCGTTCGGCCTCGGCCTGCATACGTGACATCGCCAGTTCCCGGGCCTGATAGTTGCCCTGGGTCCACTGCGGCATCTCGACGTTCTGCCCGATCTGGCGCATGGTCTGCAGGAAGCCCTGGGCCGCGACGTGGAAGACGCAGTTGCCCATCACGAACGCGACCGGGGCCCACCCGGCCCGCAGCAGCGTGATCAGGTCCTGCCCCGAGAGATGACTGCTGAAGGCCTGGCCGTTGGGACGGCGGAACGCCCCCGGCTGCGCGGCGTAGCGTACCGCGGTCCCGACGGCGATGAACTCCAGGTGCTCCCCGGATTCACCGTGTGCGCGCCAGTACAACTCGACGCCGACGACACCGTCAGCGCCGACATTGTCGGCCTCGGCCTGCATGCGCGCCATGGCATTCCAGCGGGCCCGGTAGGTCGCCTCGGTGAGCACGGTCAGCTCCATCTGCTGCCGCAGCCCGCTGAACTGGAAGCCCACGTGATAGACCGACACACCCATCACGAGGTCGATGGGTTCGAATCCGGCCCCGTGCAGCAGGACGAATTCGTTGACCGTCAGATCGGAGGTGAAGATGCGGTCGGCGTGCGACAGCCGCTCACCGGCGACGGGGTCGAGAGGGTTGGGTTGCATGCCCCAATCGTCGTGCCCCACCAGGTCCCGCGCACGCGGATTGCCCTGGTCGGAACCGACGTACAGCTAACTCACAGCACTGCTCAGCGGAAGACGACGGTGCTGTGTCCGTTGAGCAGGACCCGGCTTTGGCAGTGCCAGCGCACGGCCCGGGCCAGCGCCAGTGCCTCGGCGTCGCGGCCGACGGTGGCCAGCGCGCGCTCGTCGTAGGTGTGATCGATGCGGATCACTTCCTGCTCGATGATCGGCCCCTCATCGAGTTCGGGGGTCACGTAGTGCGCGGTGGCACCGACCAGCTTGACGCCCCGCTGGAACGCCTGCTGATACGGGCGTGCGCCTTTGAACCCCGGCAGGAACGAGTGGTGGATGTTGATGGCACGGCCGTAAAGCGCGGTGCACGCCTCGTCGGAGAGCACCTGCATGTAGCGGGCCAGCACCACCAGGTCGATGTCCAGATCGTCGACGAGTTTGAGCAATTGGGCCTCGGCCTGCGGCTTGTTCTCCGCGGTGACGGGGATGCGGTAGAAGGGCAGCCCCGCCGCCTCGGCCATGGATCGCAGGTCGTCGTGGTTGGACACCACGGCCGCCAGCTCACCGTCGAGAGTGCCTGAGCGCCAACGGAACACCAGATCGTTGAGGCAGTGTCCCTGCTTGGACACCATGACGAGCACCCGGGGCACGCGGTTCCCCCGGATCGTGAACGACATGCCGAATTCGTCTGCGGTGGAGGCGAACTCGTCGATCAGCTGGTCCTCGGTGCAGTCTCCGTCGACCTGGAAGGCCGTCCGCAGGTAGAGCTGACCGCGCACGGCGTCGTCGAACTGCTGATGCTCGACGATGTCGCCCTTGTGCTGGAACAGGAATCGGGTGATGGCGTGGACGATGCCGGGCCGCTGCGGGCAGGTCAGGGTCAGGGTGAAGGTGGTGGTCACTGCTTGCCTCTCAGCACTCGACCACGTTGAGCGGCAGCTCGACGACGTTGAGCGCCAAGCCGCCACGAGCGGTCTCCTTGTACTTGACGCTCATGTCGGCGCCGGTCTCACGCATGGTCTTGATCGCCTTGTCCAACGACACGTGGTGCGTGCCGTCGCCGTGCAGGGCCATGCGGGCGGCGCTGATCGCCTTGATCGAGCCGACGGCGTTGCGCTCGATGCACGGGATCTGGACCAGGCCACCGACCGGGTCGCA
This sequence comes from Mycobacterium dioxanotrophicus, assembly GCF_002157835.1. NCBI lineage: Bacteria > Bacillati > Actinomycetota > Actinomycetes > Mycobacteriales > Mycobacteriaceae > Mycobacterium > Mycobacterium dioxanotrophicus. The sequence continues at coordinate 5,699,388 of NZ_CP020809.1, forward strand.
GGTGAGGCCGAGGTTGTGTTCGATGCCGATCTCGGCGGCGTTCTCCACCTGGGCGGGCGTGGCGCCCAGCACTTCGGCCAGTCCGGCGGCCGCCATCGAGCACGCGGAGCCCACCTCCCCCTGGCAGCCCACCTCGGCGCCGGATATGGAGGCATTCTCCTTGAACAGCAACCCGATTGCGCCTGCGGTCAGCAAGAATCGCACCACGCCGTCCTCGCTGAAGCTGCTGATGAACTGGCGGTAGTAGTGCAGGACAGCGGGGATGATGCCGGCGGCACCGTTGGTGGGCGCGGTGACGACGCGACCGCCAGCCGCATTCTCTTCGTTGACCGCCAGCGCGTACATGGTCACCCATTCCATCGCCCGCAGTGCGTCGTGCTCGTCGCCGCCGTTCTCCAGCCGCTCGCGCAGTTCGGCGGCGCGGCGGCGGACCTTGAGCCCGCCGGGCAGCACGCCGGTCACATGCGTTCCGCGGTCGACGCACTGCTGCATGACGTCCCAGATGTGCAGCAGGCCCGCCCTGATCTCGGCCTCGCTGCGCCACACCTTCTCGTTGGCCATCATGAGATCGCTGATGCTCATGCCGGTTTCGGCGGTGAGCCGCAGCATCTCGGCTCCGCTGCTGAACGGGTACGGCACGGGGGTGGGGTCGACAACCAGGATTCGGGTGCCGGTTTCATCCTCGTCGAGAACGAAACCTCCGCCGACGGAGTAGTACTCGCGACGTTCCAGCTGCTTGCCCGCCGCGTCGAACGCGTGGAACACCATGCCGTTGCTGTGGAAATCCAGGCGTTCGCGGCGGTGCAACACGATGTCTTCGTCGACGTCGAACCGGATCGGGCGGGTGCCCGCCAGCCGCAGCTGCCCTTCGGAGCGGATGGCGTCGACGCGCGGATCGGCCGCGACCGGGTCGACCAGTTGCGGTTGTTCGCCTTCCAGGCCCAGCACGACGGCCTTGACGCTGCCGTGGCCGTGGCCGGTGGCGCCGAGCGAGCCATACAGGTCGCAGCGCACGGTGGCGGTGTTCTCGATGAGGCCCTCGGCCGCGAGGCGCGACACGAACAGATACGCGGCCTTCATGGGCCCGACCGTGTGGGAGCTGGACGGGCCGATGCCCACCTTGAACAGCTCGAAAACGCTGACAGTCACGCCGTTGACCTTCGTGTTCGGTGACGACCTCAGAAGACTCACACGCCACTCGCGGTTAGATACGCGATTAATATATCAACTGCTTTTTAATCTGCATAGGTGCGTTCGCACGCAATAACTGTTGGATATCACTGCTAGGATCGGGCCGTGGCGATCATCTCCATCGGCTCAGAATCCGCACCGGCCTCGCTGGCCGACCGTGCGTACCTGGCCCTGCGAGACCAGCTCACCACGCTGCAGATCAGGCCGGGTGAGCCCATCGACGACATCCGGGTGGCCAGCGAACTCGACGTCGGCCGCACTCCGGTGCGCGAGGCGCTCAAGCGCCTCGAAGACGATCGCCTCGTCATCTCCTACCCCCGCCGCGGAACGTTCGCCACGGGCGTGGAGATCACCGATCTGGCCTATATCAACGAGATTCGACTGCAGCTCGAACCCCTGGCCGCCCGGCGCGCGGCCGAGCGTGCCAGCGCCGCCCAGCGCGACGAGTTGCAGGCACTGCTGGACGCGTACAAGACGGTCGAGGATCTGCCGACCGATCCGACCGAATTGATGCGGCTCGACATCACCATCCACCGCAGCATCTACCGCGCGGCGGGCAATCCACATCTGGAAGACGTGCTGGTTCGCTACCACAACCTCGTGACGCGGATCTTCTGCCTGTTCCTCGAGCGGCTCACCGACGTCGCCGAGCACATCAACGAGCATTCGGCCATCCTGTCGGCCATCATCACCGGCGACGGCGATGCCGCCGCCGAACTCACACTGCAGCACGTGACCGGCTTCGAGGTCGGAGTGCGCGCCGTCATCTGACGCACATCTGTCGCGACGCGTCCTGATTCCGTACGCCGAATCAGGCCCGACCTGTTGTGCTGCGCACTGTGCCGAGCGTGTCGACTTTCGCGACGACACACCGCGGACCGCGACGACAAGCTGCACGCTCGCCACAGTGTCCGGCACGGTACATCGCCGCAGGCTCGTCTTTGGCCGGAACTCTTGACCCGCGTCTCACGCGGCCGCTAAGGTGATCGCCAACTGATATATCAATCGTCTGGATCAAGAGGAGTCAGTATGGGTGTTCAAACAGAGGCCGCGCACGGCACCGTCTTGGGCCAGTCCCTCGCCGACGCCGACCCGGAGGTCTACGCCGCCGTCACCGCCGAGCAGCGCCGCCAGGAAAGCACCCTGGAAATGATCGCCAGCGAGAACTTCGCACCGCTGTCGGTGATGGAAGCCCAGGGCAGCGTGCTGACCAACAAGTACGCCGAGGGGTACCCCGGCCGGCGCTACTACGGCGGCTGCGAGCACGTCGACGTCGTCGAGCAGCTGGCCATCGACCGGATCAAGGCCCTGTTCGGCGCCGAGTACGCCAACGTCCAGCCCCACTCGGGCGCGCAGGCCAACGCGGCCGCCATGGCCGCCCTGCTGCAGCCCGGCGACACCATCCTCGGCCTGGCCCTGGCCCACGGCGGTCACCTGACCCACGGCATGCACCTGAACTTCTCCGGCAAGCTGTACAACGTCGCCGCCTACCACGTGCGTGAGGACGACCACCGCGTCGACATGGCTCAGGTGGAAGAGCTTGCGCGCGAACACCGTCCGAAGGTCATCATCGCCGGATGGTCGGCCTACCCGCGGCAGCTCGACTTCGCGGAATTCCGCCGGATCGCCGACGAGGTGGGCGCCTACCTCATGGTCGACATGGCACACTTCGCCGGACTCGTCGCGGCCGGGCTTCACCCGTCGCCCGTGCCGCACGCTCACGTCGTCACCTCGACGACCCATAAGACTCTCGGCGGCCCCCGCGGCGGCATCATCCTGACCAACGATGCGGCGCTGGCCAAGAAGTTCAACTCCTCGGTGTTCCCCGGCCAGCAGGGCGGCCCGCTGGAGCACGTCATCGCCGCCAAGGCCGTGTCGTTCAAGCTGGCAGGCGAGCCGGAGTTCCGCGAGCGCCAGCAGCGCACCCTGGAAGGCGCGAAGATCCTGGCCGACCGTCTGCTGCAAGAGGATTCCCGCAAGGCAGGCATCAACGTGGTCTCCGGCGGCACCGACGTGCACCTGGTCCTGGTCGACCTGCGCGAATCCGAACTCGACGGCAAGCAGGCCGAGGACCGGCTGCACCGGGTCGGAATCACCGTGAACCGCAACGCCGTTCCGTTCGACCCCCGACCGCCGATGGTCAGCTCCGGCGTGCGGATCGGCACCCCCGCACTGGCTACGCGGGGATTCGACCTCGACGCGTTCCGTGAGGTCGCCGACATCATCAGCCTGGCCCTGCGGCCCGACACCGACGACGCCGGCCTGGCCGCTCTGCGCGACCGCGTCGACGCCCTGGCCGCCCGCTTCCCGCTCTACCCCTCCCTGACGAAGGCCGCACAGTGACAACAGCTTCCACGACCCCGCCCGGTGCCCACCTTCCGGAGCACCCCGATTTCCTCTGGCGCACGCCGGAACCCAAGAAGTCCTACGACGTCGTCATCGTCGGCGGCGGCGGGCACGGCCTGTCCACCGCTCACTATCTGGCGAAGAACCACGGCATCACCAATGTCGCGGTGCTGGAGCGCGGCTGGCTGGCCGGCGGCAACATGGCCCGCAACACCACGCTGATCCGGTCCAACTACCTGTGGGACGAGAGCGCCCGCATCTACGAGCACGCTCTGAAGCTGTGGGAAGGCCTCGAAGACGACCTCGACTACCCGATCCTGTTCAGCCAGCGCGGCGTGCTCAACCTCGCGCACAGCCTGCAGGATGTCCGCGACAGCGTGCGGCGCGTGGAGGCCAACAAGCTCAACGGGATCGACGCCGAGTGGGTCGATCCCAAACAGGTCAAAGAGCTGTGCCCGATCGTCAACATCTCTGACGACATCCGGTACCCGGTGCTCGGCGCGACGTATCAGCCGCGCGCCGGTATCGCCAAACACGATTACGTGGCATGGGGATTCGCGCGCCGTGCTGACGAGGCCGGCATCGACATCGTCCAGAACTGTGAAGTCACCGGGTTCTCCACCGACGGCGACCGGGTCACCGGCGTGCGCACCACCCGTGGTGACATCGCGGCCGGGCAGGTCCTGTTGTGTGCCGCTGGGCACACCTCGACCCTGACCGACATGCTCGGCATCCGCACGCCGCTGCAGAGCCATCCCCTGCAGGCGCTCGTCTCCGAACTCCTCGAGCCGGTGCATCCCACGATCGTCATGTCGAATGCCGTGCACGTCTACGTCTCTCAGGCGCACAAGGGCGAGCTGGTCATGGGCGCGGGTGTCGACTCCTACAACGGGTACGGCCAGCGCGGTGCGTTCCACATCATCGAACGCCAGATGGCTGCCGCGGTGGAATTGTTCCCGGTCTTCGCCAGGGCGCACCTGCTGCGCACCTGGGCGGGCATCGTCGACGTCTGCCCGGACGCGTCGCCCATCGTGGGCCGCGCCGGCTACGAGAACCTCTACCTCAACGCCGGTTGGGGCACAGGAGGTTTCAAGGTGACCCCCGGCATCGGCTGGTGCCTGGCGGACACGATCGCCAACGGCCGCGAGCACGAGTACGTCGCCCCGTTCAGCCTCGACCGATTCATCACCGGCGCGCTGGTCGATGAGCACGGCGCCGCCGGCGTCGCCCACTAGATCTCAGGAGTCACCATGCAACTCATCGAATGCCCGTGGTGCGGGCCGCGCGAGGAGACCGAGTTCCATTACGGCGGACAGGCACACGTCGCCTACCCCGAGGATCCCCAGGCTCTCACCGACGAAGAGTGGGGCCACTACGTGTTCTTCCGCAACAATCCCAAGGGATTGTTCGCCGAGCGCTGGACCCACAGCGCAGGCTGCCGGCGCTGGTTCAACGCGCTGCGCGACACCGCCACCTACCGATTCCACCGCGTCTACCGCACCGACGAGCAGAAGCCGACAATCTGATGAACGCATCATTGCGCACCCCCGCCGGTGGCCGTATCGACCGGAACACCGTGCACACCTTCACTTTCAACGATCGTGAACTGACCGGACACGCCGGCGACACGCTCGCCTCGGCCCTGCTGGCCAACGGCGTGCACCAGGTGGCGACCAGCATCAAGCTGGGCCGGCCCCGCGGCTTCACCTCGGCCTGGGCCGAGGACACCGGCGGACTGGTCCAGATCGAGCACCCCTTCCCCGAGCCGATGCTCCTCGCGACCACCGTCGAGCTGTTCGACGGGCTCGTCGCGCGCGGCCTCCCGGGCCAGGGCCGGCTGGCCGAAACCGCCGACCCGGCACGGTACGACGCCACCCACGTCCACACCGATGTGCTGGTCGCAGGCGCCGGGCCGGCCGGCCTGGCCGCCGCACTGACCGCGGCCCGCGCGGGTGCGCGGGTGGTGCTGCTCGACGAACAGAGCGAAGCCGGTGGCGCCCTGCTGGGCAGCACCGACACCATCGACGGCAAGCCCGCCCTGGAGTGGGTCGCCGATGCCACCGCCGAGCTGGCCACCTACCCCGAGGTGTTGCACCTGCAGCGCACCACCGCGTTCGGTCACTACGACGACGGCTTCGTGCTCGCGGTGCAGCGCCGCACCGACCACCTCGGTGCCGCGGCCCCCGCGGAGATCAGCCGCCAGCGGGTCTGGCGCATCCGTGCCCGGCAGGTCATCGTCGCCGCCGGGGCACACGAGCGTCCGGTGGTCTTCACCGACAACGACCGGCCCGGCATCATGCTGGCCGGCGGTGCGCGCACCTTCCTGAACCGCTACGGCGTCAAGGTCGGCGAGCAGGCGGTGGTGTTCACCACCAACGACAGCGCTTACCTGGCGGCCTTCGAGCTGCACGACGCCGGCGTGACGGTCAACGCGATCGTCGACGCGCGTCCCGACGTCGCCGCGCGCCTGCACGACGAATGCGCCGACCGCGGCATCGAGCTGCGGACCGACTCGGTGGTCCGCGGAACCCGCGGCCAGGACCGCGTCAGCCACGCGCTCGTCGCCCGCTCCGGCAGCACCCATGCCGTCTCGGTGGCCTGCGACGTGCTGCTCGTCAGCGGCGGCTGGAACCCGGCGGTGCACCTGTTCAGCCAGGCCCGCGGCGTCCTGCGCTACGACGAGGCCCTGGGCGCGTTCGTGCCCGGTGAGCCCATGTCCGGTGTACACGTCGCAGGCTCTGCCAACGGTGTGTTCAACCTGCCCGGCTGCCTGCGCAGCGGACGCGAGGCCGCGACGGCAGCAATCGGTGCGCTCGGATTCACCGCCGACTCCGAACCGCTTGCCGGCGAAGCTGATTCGACGCCAGACGGCGATGCCGGCATGGTGCTGTGGCAGGTTGCCGATCCGGCAGGCACGGCCAGCCAGTTCGTCGACGTCCAGCGCGACGCCACCGTGGCGGACATCGAGCGCGCGGTCGGCGCGGGCATGCGGTCGATGGAGCACATCAAGCGCTACACCACCATCGGCACCGCCCACGATCAGGGCAAGACGTCCGGCGTGGTGGCCTCGGGCATCACGTCCGACCTGCTCGGTGTCCCGGTCGCCGACCTGGGTGTCACCACTTTCCGCGCGCCCTACACCCCGGTGGCGTTCGCAGCCCTCGCGGGCCGCAACCGCGGCCACATGTTCGACCCGGAACGCGTTACCGCCGTGCATGATTGGCACGTCGCCCGCGGAGCGGTGTTCGAAGACGTGGGCCAGTGGAAGCGGCCGCGCTACTACCCGGTGAATGGCGAAAGCATGGAGACCGCGGTGCTGCGCGAGTGCGCGTCGACCCGCGGCGGTGTCGGCATCCTGGACGGCTCCACCCTCGGCAAGATCGACGTACAGGGCCGTGACGCCGGCGCATTCCTCGACCTGCTCTACACGAACCTGATGAGCACGCTCAAGGTCGGCATGCTGCGCTACGGCGTGATGTGCGGTATCGACGGCATGGTGATCGACGACGGCACCGTGATGCGGTTGGCCGACGACCGATTCCAGGTGTTCACCACCACCGGTGGCGCCGCCCACATCCTGGAGTGGATGGAGGAATGGCTGCAGACCGAGTGGCCGCACCTGCGGGTCCGGATGACCTCGGTCACCGAGCAGTGGCACACCTTCCCGGTCGTCGGCCCCAAGTCCCGCGACGTGATCGGTGCCGTCTTCGGCGACGTGGACGTCAGCAACGAGGCGTTCCCGTTCATGGCGTGGCGCGACACGACCCTGGACGGCGTGCACGTCCGGATCGGGCGCGTCAGCTTCTCCGGTGAACTGGCCTACGAGGTCAACGTCACCGGCTGGCATGCGACCGCGGTGTGGGAGCGCCTGATCGCCGCCGGCGAGCCCTACGGCATCACCCCGTACGGCACCGAGACCATGCACGTGCTGCGCGCCGAGAAGGGCTACCCGATCATCGGGCAAGACACCGACGGCACCGTGACACCACAGGATCTCGGCATGAACTGGGTGGTGTCGAAGAAGAAGCCGGACTTCATCGGCAAGCGGTCGTTCACCCGCGCCGAGAACCTCAACCCGCTGCGCAAGCAGTTCGTCGGGCTGCTGCCCGTCGACGCGCAGACCGTGCTTCCCGAGGGTGCCCAGATCATCGAGACCTGCGCCGACGGCGTACTTCCCCCACCGCCGGTGCCGATGCTCGGCCAGGTCACGTCCAGCTACCGCAGCGCGGAACTGGGCCGGCCGTTCGCCCTTGCCCTGGTCAAGGGCGGGCACGCCCGCATCGGAGAAACCCTGCACGTTCCCGTGGACGGCAGGCTGGTGTCCGTCGAGGTCACCAGCAGCGTCCTGGTCGATCCCGAAGGAGCACGCCGCGATGGCTGACACCCTGTACCGCCAAAGCCCTCTGCAGGACTGGCATTCTCGGTTCGCCGAGCTGCCGCCCTCGGCCCAGCTCGCGGAGGAGCCGTTCGTCACCATGGTCGATCTGTGGGTCGACCCCGCCGGCGCCGGCGCCGCCGCAGCGGCCGGGGTTCTCGGAGTCGACGCGCTGCCCACCACCCCGTCGACGGCGGTGGACGGCGCGGATGCCACGGTGATCTGGTTCGGGCCCGACGAATGGCTCGTCACCTCCACCGACCGGGCCGGCGAGGAGCTGGAAGCACAGCTGCGGGACGCGGTCGCCGAGCACGACGGCGCAGCCGTCGACGTCTCGGCCCAGCGCACGACGCTGCGGTTGCGCGGGGAGCATGCCCGCGACGTGCTGGCCAAGGGCTGCTCGCTGGATCTGCACCCTTCGGCCTTCGCGCCGGGCGCCGCCGCGCAGACCATGCTCGGGCTTGCCGCTGTCGTGCTGATTCCCTTGGCCGACAACGGAACCGACTACCGCATCCTGGTGCGGTCGTCATTCGCCCGCTACCTCGCCGAGTGGCTCGTCGACGCTGCAGGCGAGTACGCGATCACCTGGTAGCCGACTCATCGGCTGACAGAACCATGCACCAGGGCCGTCCGGGTCGGCACCTCGCCGATCCGGACGGCCCTCGGTGTACGGCGTGACCGATGTTCCGGGTGGATCGAACTCCGGGTCTTGACCGCCCCCACAGTCTGCCGTACCGTTTAATACGAACTTGATATATCAGATGGCGATCAATAGTTGACCTTGGGGTCGCGACACCTGAACTCAGCAGACGGGAGACCTGAGATGCATCTCGATTGGTATGACCGACGCATCGTGAGCTTCGTGTTGGACTCCGACCTGCTCTCGCAGCCGAACGAAAGCACGCGCGTGCAGTTCGGCATGGACGCCCGCAGGATCATGAAGCGGTTCGATGCGGTGCTCGACGTGTCCATGTCGCAACAGCTGCCCCTCGACGCCGCGGACATGGACCTGGTGAACCGGGCGCGGCAGTACCGGGCGATCGCTCGACCGACCTGCGCCGTCTGACCGCCCCGGTCAGGACGACGCGTCCACCTCATCCCAGAACCGGCCCGCACGCTCCGCGATCTCGTCCGGATACTCGCCATTGATGGCATGTGACGCCTGCGCCCACGTTTCGACCTGCCCGTGCGGCAGCAGTTGACGTGCCCGCGCCGACGCCCGATCCGGGTCGAGCATGACGCTGCGGCCGGCGATCAAGGCCAGCACGGGAACCGGCAGTGAGCGCAGCTGTGCATCGGTGAACAGCGTGGGCATCGGCGTGCGGAGTGCGAAATCTCCGGATCCGGCCGAGATCAGCTCGGATTCGGCGTCCGCTTCGATGTCTGCGCCACCGGCTATCCAACTGAGCACCCGACGCCGCAGCGTCTCGGGCACCCCGGGTGCATACATGAGCACCGAGGCCAGCATGGTCTTGACGGGTATGCGGGCAAAGGTGAACACCGGGTCGAGCAACGTCAGCGAGGCGATCCGATCCGGGTGGTGCACCGCGCAATTCGTCGCGGTCCAGCCACCGATCGACACCCCGAGCAGGTGAGCGCGCGGCAGTTCCAGACCGGCAAGGGCGTCGTCGAGCCAGCGCGCCTGGTCGGCCGCCGTGCGGATCTCCTTGTGCTGCACCGATAGTCCGGCCTCGCCGAGCAGGTCGATGCCGTAGATCGTGCGCCGTGCCCGTAACGACGTCAGGTTGGTCCGGTACATCGGCGTGGCGGCGTTGCGTCCCGGCAACAGCACGACCGGCGGGCCGTCGCCCGGCCCCGCGAACCGGTACGCCCGCACCGTGCCGAATGTGGTTGGTAAATCGACCATTTCACAGTCGGGTAGTTGGGCCATGCCGGCGCGGTAGGCGCGCAGATAGTCATCGAACGCCTCGTCGTCGATGAACCCGCCGAGACCACCGCGGGCCCAGCGTGCCGTGAAATTGACTTCCGGTACCGCCAGATCCATGCCTTCAGCGTAGGTCGACGTTCGTCCCGTCGGCAGTCCAGCCTTCCGCCGGGCGCAGCGCACACGTTTCGGGGATCGAACCGGTCCGGTAGAAATCGGTGAACAGTGCGGCCGCGGCATCGGTATCGAAAACCTCTGCCGCCCTGACCATCTGAGTGCTGGTGGGCAGCTCGATCGCCTGGTCCAGCGCGGAGCCGTCGAGGCCAGGGTGTCCGATGACGTAGCGCACCGACTCGACACCCCACTGCTGCCCACCCGGTTTGCGGATCTCGACGGTGATGCGGTCGGGCCCGGAGCCCGCGGCCTGCAGGTAGGTGTCCTCGTCGCCGATCGGCGTGAGGATCAATGCGAAGTCGTCACGGCCGTTGAACTGGCGCAGATGACGGCCGAACGAGCCGCCCCGCTCACGCCCGGCCGCGAGCTTGATGGTGATCGGTCCACGCGTAGCTGACACGAATGTCAGTCGGTGGGTCGGCTCGGTCTTGGCCCAGTATTCGGCCTGCACCTCGGCCGGCTTGCAGTACACCGACAACAATTCGAAAACACTGCCGCGCGGCCCCGACATGGGGCCGTGCTCACCCCGCGCGAGCTCCGCGTCGGCCAGCGCGCCGGCCGCGTCCCGCTCCCCCACCGCGATCAGGCTCACGATCTCCCGCAGCCGGTTGCGCGACCAGACCGCCTGCTCGGCGGGCAACGCCTGCACGGCCTTCAGATAGGCCTCGACGTCGGGATGCGCTGCGACGAATTCCGCGGTGAGGCAGTCGAATTCGGCGAGCATCGCGGTGACTGCGGCGACCGGGTCATCGGTGAGCTGCACCTGCACCACGGCCGAACCGAGGTCCAGACCCGGCACCGTGAACGACCCGGTGACGCGCAGGTTCAGCCGCTTGCGGGGTCCGCCGAGATCCTCATCGGGCATGAACGCCGACCACAAGATCTCGTCGAGCACAAGGGGTTTGATATCGGCGCGCCAGCTCAGCCGGACGGATTCGCCTTTGCGGTCACCGCCGACGATCGGAACCAGCACCGCCACATACACGTCATCGGCCCGATAGACGCAGCCGCCCACCGACTTCAGCCCACGCGCACTCGCCGCATCCTTGATCCGTTGGTCCCAGAGCTTGCGGAGTTCCTTGGCGGTGGGCACGCTGGGCTATTCGACGGTGACGGACTTGGCCAGGTTGCGCGGTTTGTCGACGTCGTATCCGCGGGCCCGGGCCACCCCGGCAGCGAACACCTGCAACGGAATGGTCGACAGCAACGGCTGGAAAAGCGTTGACACCGACGGTATCTCGATCAGGTGATCGGCATACGGCCGCACCGTGTCGTCGCCCTCTTCGGCGATGACGATGGTGATGGCACCGCGGGCCTGGATCTCCCGGATGTTGCTGAGCAGCTTGGCGTGCAACATCTGCGCGTTCTTGGGCGACGGCATCACCACGATGACCGGGAGGTCTTCCTCGATCAGCGCGATCGGGCCGTGCTTGAGCTCACCGGCCGCGAAGCCTTCGGCGTGCATGTACGCCAGCTCTTTGAGCTTGAGCGCACCTTCCAACGCGACCGGGTAGCCGACGTGCCGCCCCAGGAACAGCACCGCCGACGACAGCGCGAACTGCTGCGCCAACTGGCCCACCGGCTCGATACCGGCCAGCACCCGCTTCACCAGAGCCGGCATGGACTCCAGCACGTGGTACTCGCGCCGCACCTCGTCGGGGTACTTGGTGCCCCGTGCTTGTGCGAGCGCCAGCCCGACCAGGTAATTCGCAGCAATCTGGGCCAGGAAGGTCTTGGTGGCCGCCACGCCGATCTCCGGCCCGGCACGCGTGTAGAGCACGGCGTCGGCCTCGCGCGGAATCTGGCTGCCGTTGGTGTTGCAGATGGCCAGCACCTTGGCCTTCTGCGTCTTGGCGTGCCGCACCGCCTCGAGCGTGTCGGCGGTCTCACCGGACTGCGAGATCGCGATCACCAGTGTGCTGCGGTCCAGCACGGGATCGCGGTAACGGAACTCGCTGGCGAGCTCGACCTCGACGGGCAGCCGCGTCCAGTGCTCGATGGCGTACTTGGCCAGCAGGCCGGAGTGGTAGGCGGTACCGCACGCGACGATGAACACCTTGTCGATCTCGCGCAGCTCCTGATCGCTCAAGCGCTGTTCGTCGAGGACGATGCGGTCGTCGACGAAGTGGCCCAGCAGGGTGTCGGCGACGGCCGCCGGTTGCTCGGCGATCTCCTTGAGCATGAAGTAGTCGTAGCCACCCTTCTCGGCGGCATCGAGATCCCAGTCGATGTGGAATTCCCGGTAGTCGACATCGGTGTTGCCGTAGAAGTCGGTGATCCGGTAGCTGTCGGCGGTGATCACGACAGCCTGGTCCTGGCCCAGCTCGACAGCGTCCCGGGTGTGCTCGATGAAGGCCGCGACGTCGGACCCGACGAACATCTCGCCCTCGCCGACACCGACCACCAGCGGCGTGGACCGGCGCGCCGCCACGATGGTGCCCGGATCGTCGGCGTTGGCGAACACCAGCGTGAAGTGGCCTTCCAGGCGCTGCAGCACCGCCAGAACCGAGGCCGGGAAGTCGCCGGCAGTGTCGCCCTGGGCGTACTGTCGGGCCACCAGATGAACGGCCACCTCGGTGTCGGTGTCGCTGGCGAACTCGACCCCGGCGGCTTCCAGCTCGGCACGCAGGCCGGCGAAGTTCTCGATGATGCCGTTGTGGACCACGGCGATCTTGCCCGCGGCGTCGCGGTGCGGGTGCGCGTTGCGGTCGGTGGGCCTGCCGTGGGTCGCCCAGCGGGTGTGGCCGAGGCCGGTGCTGCCGGTCAACAGGTCATCGTCGGTCTCGGCGAGCGCCGTCTCCAGGTTGACCAACCGACCGGCGCGCCGACGTACCGTCAAGCCGCCCTCGCCGTCGACCAGCGCGATCCCTGCCGAGTCGTAGCCCCGATACTCCATGCGGCGCAGCGCGTCGACCACGATGTCGCGGGCCGGGCGCACCCCGACGTAGCCGACGATTCCACACATAGGGACCCAGGGTAGTGCAGCCGGCGCCGCGCACCCGCTTCCGTGCCGACAGCCTTGACGCAGATCACTCGTCAGCAGCTCTCGGGCAACCGCTCAATGCCGGTGGCCGGACACCACCGTGGGCTACGGTCATCGGGTGGCCAGCACCAAGAAGCTCCTCAGCGCGTTGACCCGCCGCGGACCGCACCGCGTACTGCGCGGTGACCTGGCATTCGCCGGCGTTCCCGGTGTCGTATACACGCCCGAGGCCGGCCTGAATCTGCCCGGCGTGGCGTTCGGTCACGACTGGCTGGCGAAGGCCGAGAACTACGCCCGCACCCTGGAACATCTGGCGTCCTGGGGCATCGTCGCCGCAGCCCCCAGCACCGAAGCCGGCGTGGCGCCCTCGGTGCTCAACTTCGCCTTCGATCTGGGCGCGACCCTGGACATTGTCAGCGGCGTGCGGCTGGGCCCCGGCAAGATCAGTGTGCACCCGGCCAAGCGGGGCCTGGTCGGCCACGGTTTCGGCGGATCGGCGGCGGTGTTCGCGGCGGCCGGGCTGGCGTCCGGTCCGCAGGCTCCGAAGGCGGTGGCCGCGCTGTTCCCCACGGTCACCAAGCCGCACGCAGAGCAACCCGCGGCGACGCTCAAGGTCCCCGGCCTGATCCTCGCCTCCACCGGCGACCCGCTCAACCTCCGCTCCAATGCGGCCGAGCTGGCCGCGGCGTGGCATACAGCGACGCTGCGGACCGTCGACAAGGCCGAGTCCGCCGGCCTGGTGGAGGGCCGCAAGCTCAGCCGGTTCATCGGCCTGCCCGGCCCGGACCGCGGCACGCAGAAGGTGGTCCGGGCGCTGCTCACCGGGTATCTGCTGGCCACGCTGGCCGGTGACAAGACCTACCGCGACTTCGCCGACCCGGAGGTGGCGCTGCCGCGCACCGCGTTCGCCGATCCCGACGCCCCGGCGGTCCAGCTGGAGGACAAGGTCGCCGCCCTGCTGAAGGGCTGACCGCCGCCAGCTCCCAACCAACCGGTTGATGGTGTATAACTCCACCATGCGGACGGGCATCTTTCTGAACTACGCGGGCGGCTTCAAAGAGGCTGCCGATCAGGTCGTCGAACTGGAGAAGGTGGGCATCGACATCGCCCTGGTGCCCGAGGCCTACTCGTACGACGCCATCAGCCAGCTGGGCTACCTGGCCGCCAAGACCTCGACCATCGAGCTCGGCACCGGCGTGGTGCCGATCTATACCCGCACTCCGTCGCTGCTGGCGATGACGGCCGCAGGCGTGGACTACGTCTCCGATGGCCGCTTCCGGCTCGGCATCGGCACCTCGGGGCCCCAGGTCATGGAGGGCTTCCACGGCGTTCCCTTCGACGCGCCGCTGGGCCGCACCCGCGAGGTGGTCGAGATCTGTCGCCAGGTGTGGCGGCGCGAGGACGTCAACTACACCGGCAAGCATTACCAGCTACCCCTGCCCGCCGACCGTGGCACCGGGCTCGGAAAATCCCTCCACCTGATCAATCACCCTGTGCGTGAACGTATTCCGATCACCATCGCAGCGCTTGGCCCCAAGAACGTCCAGCTGACCGCCGAGATAGCCGAGGGTTGGCAGCCCGTCTTCTACTACCCCGAGAAGGCCGAGGACGTCTGGGGCGACGCGCTGCGCGCCGGTGCTGCCAAACGCGACCCGGAACTCGGACCACTCGACGTGATGGTCAGTGCGAGCCTGGCCATCGGCGACGACGTGGACGACCGGCTGGCCTGGGCGAAACCCCAACTGGCCCTGTACATCGGCGGGATGGGCGCGCGCGGCAAGAACTTCTACCACAACCTGGCCACCCGGTACGGATTCGGCGACGTCGCCGACCACATCCAGGATCTGTACCTGGCAGGCAAGAAGGCCGAGGCCGTCGCGGCCGTACCCGACGAGCTGGTGCACAACGTATCACTGGTCGGGCCAACGGGATTCGTGAAGGAACGACTCGCGGCCTACGCCGAGGCGGGCGTGACCACGATGCTGGTACATCCACTGGCCACGTCCGACGCCGAGACCGTGCGGTTCTGCGAAGAACTGGTGTCGCTGACGCGGTAGTCCGGGCGCAGATCATCGGCTGCGCCGAGGTTATTTCGTTTCGAGTCACCGACATTCACGTCAGGGACAAATTCCGCGATGGTTTTGTCCCTGGTGTCAATCTCGGCGCGGTAAGTACCGACCCGCAAGCCACCGCCACCGTGCAATCCCGCACCGCTGCGACGCCTCACTGAAACGTATCACCGCAGTTCACCCTAGCCGTCACGGTCCATCGGTGATACGATTCACCACACGCTGACCGTCAACCGCGAAGGGAAACAACATGGGACAGCTCGACGGGCAAGTTGCCTTCATCACCGGTGTCGCACGCGGCCAGGGCCGCTCGCACGCCCTGACCCTTGCCCGCGAGGGCGCCGACATCATCGGACTTGACCTGTGCGCCAAGCCCTCCACCACCGCCTACGCCGGCGCCACCCATGAGGATCTGCAGGAAACCATCCGGCTGGTCAAGGAGACGGGCCGCCAGATCGTCGCGGAGGTCGCCGACACCCGCGACTACGAGCAGGTCGAGGCCGTCTTCAAGCGGGGCATCGAGCAGTTCGGCCGGGTCGACATCGTGTTGCCGAACGCCGGAATCTGTTCGGGCGCCAAGACCTGGGAGATCACGCCGGACGCCTGGCGAGAAATGGTGGAGATCAACCTCAACGGCGTCTTCCACACCGTCAAGGCCGCGATACCGACGATGATCGCCGCCGGTCGCGGTGGCAGCATCGTCTTCACCGGTTCCACCGAGGCCATCAAGGGGGCCGAGAACATCTCGTCGTACGCGGCCTCCAAGCACGGGGTCACCGGGTTGATGACCTCGCTGGCACGGGAGTTGGGCCAGTACAACATTCGGGTCAACTCGGTGAATCCGACCTGCGTGGACACCCACATGATCAACAACGACTTCGTGTACGGCCTGTTCCGTCCGGACCTCGACAAGCCCACCCGCGAAGACGTCATCGACACCTTCGCAGGCACCCACATTCTTCCGGTGCCGTGGATCCAGCCGCAGGACGTCAGCAACGCGATCCTCTACCTGGTGACCGAGCCGGGCCGCTACATCACGGCGACCCCCCTGGTGATCGACGCCGGGTTCATCGTGAAGTCCTGAAACCCGCACCCGACCTGGCCTCCTCGCATGACGTGATCCGTCCCGCGGGGAGGCTAGTGTCTGTTCCCATGGTGACCAGATGGTGACGATGAAGGACGTCGCGAAGGCCGCGGGTGTATCCCAGGCAGCGGTGTCCTACGCCTTCAGCGGATCGCCGAAAGTCTCTGCCGGACAACGTGACCAGATCCTCGCCGTGGCAGCGGACCTCGGTTACCACGGCCCCAGCATTGCCGGTGCGAGCCTGCGCTCCGGCCGAATGGGCACGGTAGGGGTGATCATCCCCGGTTCACTGGCCCTGGCGGTCGAGGACCCGTCGACCGCGCTGCTGCTCAAGGGCATCGTCGAGGCCGGCGAGCTCGCCGACGTCGCACTCACCTTGCTTCCCGCCGACGGCACCGCGACCGACCCTGCCCGATCGCCGCATTCCGGTGCGTTGCGCGGCCTCGTCGACGGGGTGGTCATGCACTGCCTACCCGATGCCCACCCGGTCGTCGCCGCGATCCTGGCGCGCGGGATCCCGGCGGTCGCAATCGATTCGCCCCAGGTTCCCCACCTGCCCTACGTCACTGTGGATCACCACGCCGCAGGCATGGTTCAGGCGAATCATCTGCTGGCACAGGGACATCGACGCATCGGCATCATCACCGACCGGCTGGGCCCTGGCCCCCGGCCCGGCTTCCACCTACCTGCCGCGATCCCCGCGGCCACCGAACGCTATCTGCGGGAACGGTTGACCGGGGTACTGAGCGCGTGCCGGGCCGCCGCGATACCCGACGCCGATATCGCGATCGTCGAGTCCGCGGGCATCGATCGGCAGAGCGGGCTGGTCGCCGCCGAGCAACTGGTCGCCGGATTCGGGCCCACCGCGGTGCTCGCCACATCCGACGTCCACGCCGCGGCGGCGTTGCGGGTGCTGGCGGACAACGGGATCCCGGTACCGCACCACGCCTCGGTCATCGGGTTCGACGACGCGCCGATCGCCGACCTGCTCGGGCTGACCACCATTCGGCAACCGTTGGTGGACAAGGGCAGAACTGCGGCGACCATTCTGTTGGACCTCATCGCGGGCCGCCCCCGCAGACGTTCGGTGAAGCCCACCGAACTGATCGTGCGCACCACGACCGGTCCCGCCCCGCGCTGACCGGCACAGCGAAAGCGCCGCCGGCGGACTCGGATGAATCCACCGGCGGCGCCTGCGCGGGGCGCTACTCGGTCGCGGTGACCGCCTGACGGTCGGGCTCGGCCAGCGGCACCTGTCCGGCGAACTGCTCGATGTCGTGCTTGGCGCGGTGCTCACGCAGCAGGTCGGCGATCTCGATCGCGTCACCCTCCGGCGCAGTGGAGTGCCGGTAGGGCTTGGCCACGACCATGTAGATCAGACCGACGGCGGCGACGATCAGGAAGCCGATCAAGGCGATCCAGCGATCGAAGAAGTGCAGGCTCGGGTCGCCGTTGGGGCGGGCCAGCACGATCATCGACAGCACGCCGTAGGTCAGAGCACCGATACCCACCGGCCAGCCCCACTTGCCGAGCGACCAGTTGCCACCGGGCTTCCAACCCTTGGCGCGGGCCCGCAGCGAGGCGAACACCACCATCTGGAAGGCGAAGTAGCCGGCCAGCATCTGGAACGCGGCCACCCGGAACAGCGCGTCGGGCAGGAAGTACAGCAGCACGAACAAGCAGATGCACAGCGAGGCGACCAGGACGATCGCGTTCACCGGAACCTTGCGACCGGAGATCTTCTTGAAGATGTGGGCGCCAGGGAACATGTCGTCACGGGCGAAGGAGAAGATCAGCCGACTGCCCGCGGCCTGCTGTCCCATGACGCACGCCAGGAAGGAGGTCAGCGCGATGACGAGGAAGATCTTGGTGCCGGTCTCGCCGAACGTATCGGTGAGGATCGCCGTGATGGGATTGGCGACCTTGCCGTTGACGATGTCCTGCAGATTGGGTGCGGCCAGGATGTAGCCGACGAACGCGAACAGTGCTGCGGCGCCACCCAGGATCACGGTGAGCATCATCGAGCGTGGGATGGTGCGCGACGGGTTGGGCGTCTCTTCGGCGACCTCACCGCAGGCCTCGAAGCCGTAGTAGAGCACCAGACCGATGATCGCGGCGGTGACGAAAGCGCTCAGGTAGTCACCGTCGTGGGCGGTGCCCATGGTGTCGAACAACACCGAGAAGTTGTTCTTGCGCGCGAAGATCAACAGGTAGAGGCCGACCACCACGATGCCCGCCACCTCGGCGGCCAAACCGACCTTGGCGATGGTGGCCAGCGTCTTGGACCCGGTCGAGTTCAAGGCCACGCAGATGAGCACCACGATGGTGGCGATGATCAGCTTCTGCAGTGGCGTCGACGAGATGTTGGAATCCGAATGGAACAGTGCCAGTACGAAATCGGCACTGAACATCGCGGTGGTGGTGCACCCGACGACGATGCCTGCGATGTAGATCCACGACATGATCCAGGCGTACGGGCCGTTCCACAGGCGCCGCGCCCACTGGTACAGGCCGCCGGCGATCGGGAATTGCGAGACGATCTCGCCAAAGACCATGGCCACCAACAGCTGTCCGCCTGCGGCGATCACGAGCCACAGGATCGACGGTGGCCCGGCCGTGGTGAGGGCCTGGGTGAACATCGACAGCACGCCCACCATCGGCGACAGGTAGAGGAACCCGAGCGCGAAGTTCGACCACATGCCGATCTTCCGGTCGAATTTCTCTTCGTAGCCCAGCACGCGCAGATGGGCGTCGTCGCCGCTGAACGACCCACCCCCGCCGTTTGTCACTGTCATTGCGATCTCCTCGGATTCAGGTTCTTGCTATCGGCTGATCTGGTCAACTCACCGGACGGGTCGGCCGCCTGCGGTGACATTCGATCCCGGGCCATGTGACTGCGACCACACATGAAGTCTGGCCGCCACGGAGTCCTGCAGGCAGACACACTTCGTGCAACCAACAGTGAATAAATTTCCCATTGCGGGTACCGCATCCCGTCGGCAACGCCGTCGAAACACAGGCTAAACATGCAGGTCAAACGCCCAGCTGAAGCATCGCGCAGGGGCCGTGCAATCGCGCGGGCTGTCTTTTCACACGCTGCGCATTCCGCGCCCCGTGCGCGGCCCCTACCGTCGGCGTCATGGGAGAGTCCACGATCGATTGGCAACGGCTGCACACGACGGTGATCGCCGAGGAGAACGCACTGGGTTTCGAGCGATTCGGTCATGCCGACGCCTGGGCGCTCGGCAGCGCGATGGTCGCGACGGCCTCCGGGCAGGGATACCCGGTGGCGATCGCGATCAGTTTCGGTGAGCAGCGCGTGTTCCACGCGGCACTGGCCGGCTCGTCGGCCACGAACGACGACTGGCTCGACCGCAAGTTCCGCGCCGTCGCCAAACACAACTGCTCGTCGTGGGCGCTGGCGTGCTCGATCCGCGCCACCGGATCCGATTACTTCACCGAGGGCGGCTATCGGCGCGAGAACGTCGCGCTGGCCGGTGGAGCGGTGCCGCTGCGGGTGCAGGGATCGCTGATCGGCGCGGTCGGGGTGTCGGGCTTGGCCGAAGAGGAGGATCACCGCTTCGTCGTCGATGCCTTGCGGGCGTTCCGCGGCTGAGCCGTTGGGCGGCGCGGCTACTGCCGCGCCGCCCAAGCGATGCCCTGTTTGGTGAGCCGACGGACGTCGTCGCCGGCCAGGTCCTGCGGCGCGTGGCCGACGGAGTGGTAGAAGACGCGCCCCTGTCCCCACTGCCGCACCCAGGCCACCGGGCTCGTCAGGCCGTCCAGCCACGCGAAATGCTCACCGCTGAACGTGGTTTCGGCGAGGACCGTGTTGTTGGGGTCGACGCTCATGTAGTACTGCTCGGACGCGACGGGAAAGTCGTTGACCCCGTTGGTCACATCGTGCTCGCGATCGGTGATCGTCACGTCGTAGGGCTGCGGATATCCCTCGCCGGCGGGATGGGCGAGAAAGTCGCCACCGAGCATCAGGTGATACCGCAGGCTCGACCGGAACGCGGCCGCCGCACCGTGCCAGGCCGCCACCCCGGTGCCTGCCTCAACGGCCGCCAGCAGGTGATCCTCCTGGGAGTCCGACAGATCCTCGGTGGTCAGTGCGTTGTTCCAGCCGAGGATGATCAGGTCGTAACCGGTCAGATCGCGGTCGAGGGTGAAGATGTCCTGAGACTCCTCCATGTCGAAGCCCAGTTCGTCGACCACCAGTTCGCGGGTCCACTCGGCGATGTTGTACGGGCTGTGGCCGGGCCATCCGCCGTACAGGTACAGAACGTTGGTCACGCTTCGGTCTCCTCTTCCGGTTGAACTGTGGACTGCGGGTTCAGCAGGGCGTCGGGTGCCAGCAGTTGCGCAACGCGCTCGGCCGACATCAGTCCCTGGGCCACCACGAGATCGGGTATCGCGGCGCCGGTGTGCAAGGCCCGCTTGGCGATTCGCGCCGATTCGGCATAGCCCAGGTACGGCGCGAGCGCGGTGATCACCCCGATCGAGTTGGTCACCGATGCGGCGAGCCGCGCTTCGTTGGCGGTGATCCCGACGATGCAGCGCTGCACCAGGGTGTGGCACGCAGCCGTCAGGTGCGCCGCCGACGTGAACAAGCAGTGGGCGATGATCGGCTCGAACGCGTTGAGCTGCAGCTGGCCGGCCTCCGCCGCCATGCTGATGGTGACGTCGTTGCCCACCACCTCGAAGGCCACCTGGTTGACCACCTCAGGGATCACCGGATTCACCTTGCCCGGCATGATGCTCGAACCTGCCTGCACCGCAGGGAGATTGATCTCACCCAGGCCCGACCGGGGCCCTGAGGACAGCAGCCGCAGATCGCTGCAGATCTTGGACAGTTTCACCGCCGTGCGTTTGAGTACCCCGGACACCTGCACGAAGGCGCCCACGTCTTGAGTGGCCTCCACCAGGTCGGTGGCGGTGGACAGCTCGATCCCGGTGAGCTCACTCAGCGTCGCGCACACCTGCCGGGCATACCGAGGATGCGTGTTGAGGCCGGTGCCGATGGCTGTGCCACCGAGGTTGATCTCGGTGACCAGGCGAGCCGCCTCCCGCAGCCGCTGGGCGTCCTCGGCGACCATCACCGCGTAGGCGCCGAACTCCTGGCCCAGCGTCATCGGCACGGCGTCCTGCAGCTGGGTCCGGCCCATCTTCAGCACGTCGCGGAACTCGTCGGCCTTGGCGCGGAACGCCGCCGACACCTCCTGCAGCGCGTCGTGCAACTCCGAGAGGTACATCTGCAACGCCACCTTGATCGCGGTGGGATAGACGTCGTTGGTGCTCTGTCCGCGGTTGACGTGTTCGAGGGGGTGCAGCCGGTCGTAGTCGCCGCGGGCCGCGCCCAGGTGTTCCAGTGCGCGGTTGGCGATCACCTCGTTGGCGTTCATGTTGCTCGACGTTCCGGCGCCACCCTGGATGACGTCGACGACGAAGCTGGAATGCAGCCGCCCCGAACGGATCTCGTCACACGCCGCGACAATGGCCGCGCAGCGCGCCGAGTCGAGCAGGCCGAGCTCGCAATTGGTCAGCGCGGCAGCCTGTTTGACCGCCGCCAGCGCGTTGACGAATTCGGGATACGTCGACAGCGGGATACCGGAGATGGGAAAGTTCTCCAGCGCCCGGGCCGTGTGCACCCCGTAGTACGCCTCGGCCGGTACGGCCCGGCTGCCCATCGAGTCTTCCTCGATGCGCAGATCTGAGTCGGCAGCGAGGGTCATGTCGGTCATCACCGCCACGTTTCGCTCGGTGGGGCGACCCGCGCCCCGGGCAGCCCGTCGTAGAACCCGCCCTCGGCGCAACTGGTGAGTTCCAATTGCATGCCCCAGGGCGACCGGAAGTAGAACCAGCGCTGCCCGGCCACGGGAGCGGCGGGGTCGACACCGTTGGGACCCTCCTGCACGACCACCCCGGGGATCGCCTTGACGTAGTCGTATCCGGCGTCGATGTCGTCGACGTAGAACGCCAGATGGTGCCCGCCGACGTCGCTGTTGGGCGGCGGCACGCGCACCTGGTCCGGCGCGTCGTACTCGAACAGTTCGATGTTGTGATGCTGCCCGAGCCGCAGCATCGCCAGGGTGCAGCGGGCCCCCGGGTCCACGCCGAGGCGGCGACGCATGCCGTCGGATTCGGTGTCGGCGAACGGGCCGTCTTTGAAGATCAGTTCAGCACCGAAATGGTCGACGAAGAACGCGATGGCCTCGTCCAGGTCAGGCACCGTGTAGGCGACATGGTCCACCGCCCGCATGGTCGGCACCTTGGGCTGATGAGCGTCGGTCATGGCTCAATTCTCCGACGACGCGGTCGCCGGAACCCGATCGAATCGGTGCTCGGTCCACGGCAGGTCGTCACCGCCGTACTTGGCGGCCCGCACGTCGGCCGACCGGGCGTGCCCCTCGAAGTTCTCCAACCGGGCGGCGCGTCCGCACAGCCGGCCCAGCTCCGCGCTCGACTGCGCATCGGTGATCTCTTGGTAAGTAACGGTTTTCAGGAACTTGCCGACCCACAGACCGCCGGTGTAGCGGGCCGCGCCCAGCGTCGGCAGCACGTGGTTGGTGCCGATCGCCTTGTCTCCGAAGGAAACACACGTCTTCTCCCCGAGGAACAGGGCCCCGTAGTCCTGCATCTCGGTCAGCGCCCGACGCGGCTCTTCGGTGAGGATCTGCACGTGTTCGCTGGCGAAGCGGTCCCCCAGCGCGAACGCCTCCTCGATGCTGTCCACCAGATGCACTTCACCGTGATTGGCCCACGAGACCGCAGCGATCCCGTTGGTGGGCAGGTTGACCAGCTGGCGCTCGACCTCGGCGATGGTCTCCAGACCCACCCGCTCGGAGGTGGTGATCAGCACGACCGGCGAGTCCGGGCCGTGCTCGGCCTGGCTCAGCAGATCGGCGGCGACCACGAACGGGTCGGCGGTGTGGTCGGCGATGATGAGGACCTCGGTCGGCCCGGCGAACAGGTCGATGCCGACCTCACCGAACAGCTGCCGCTTGGCTTCGGCCACATAGGCGTTGCCCGGACCGGTGAGCAGGTTGACCGGATCGATGGTCTCGGTACCCAGCGCCAGCGCTCCGATGGCCTGTACCCCGCCCAGGACGTAGATCTCGTCGGCGCCGGCCAGGTGCATGGCGGCGACGCTGATGGCAGGAGCAGTGCCCTGGTTGGGCGGTGTGGTGGCCGCGACGCGCGGCACCCCGGCCACCTTGGCGGTCACGACGGTCATGTGCGCCGAGGCGGTCAGCGGGTAGCGACCGCCGGGAACGTAGGCGCCCGATGCCGACACGGGCACATGCTTGTGTCCCAGGCGCACTCCCGGCAGCGTCTCGACCTCGATGTCGAGCATCGAATCACGCTGTGCCTGTGCGAAATCGCGCACCTGACGCTGCACGAACGAGAGATCGTCCACGACGGTGCCGGGCAGGTCGGCGACGATCTTGGCGACATCGGCCTCGCTGAGGCGGAAAGACTGTGGCGCCCACTTGTCGAACTGCTCGGAGTACCTGCGGACCGCGGAATCACCGTCTGCGCGAATGTCATCGAGCACGCGTCCGACGGTGTCGACGACCTGCGGGTTGCTCTTGTGTGGTGTTCCGCTCTGGGCGGCCGGCGCCTTGAGAATGACCGACACGGTAGTTCTCCCTCGAATTGCACTGAGTGGGTAGCTGGCGCCGGTGGGGCGATCCCCAAATTCGGCGTAGTACCAGTCTCTGGGCAACCAACACCCGATTACAGACTCACTATGTGCAAGGATCGGCAGCTTCGCTGCGCACATTCGCCGCATCCGATCGCACCGGTGGCCGCACCGCACGCGCGCCGACAGTGCACACCACCACCGCGAGCAGCGGAACGGCCATCGCCAAGCGCAGGGTCACCACGTCGGCCAGCCAACCGATCACGGCCGGTCCGGCGAGGAAGGCCACGTAGCCGCCGCCGACGACGCGGGAGAACTGGGTGGCCGACCCCAGATTGCCTGCCGCGCTGAACACCTGGGGTATGGCCCCGGACAATCCGAGACCGAAGACGACCCAACCCAGCAGGGTCAGCGGTAGGACACCGGAGAGCAGCACGATCGCCATCCCGACCGCGGCGGCCGCGCAGCCGTAGCGGATCACCGCCTCCGGTCCAACGTGGGCGCTGACCCAGTCGGCGGTGAACCGGCCGATGGTCATCGCCGCGACGAACGCGGCGAATGCCAGGGCTCCGACAGCCTTCGAGGTGCCCAGCGCGTCCTGGGCGTGCAGGCTGCTCCAATCCGTCGCCGAGCCCTCGGCGAGGTACAACAGGAACGCGAGGATGCCCAGCAGGACGAAACGCCGTCGCCCGGGCGCTGCCGCCACGGTGTCGTCCGTCGGCGCGGCCGTCGCCGCTTTGGGTCGTGCCCGGATCAGATTCGGTGCGGACACCAGGGCAGCGACACCGCACACCACGCCGAGCACCACCGCGGTCAACGGCATCGACCATCCGGCGGCCAGGGTGGCGGCACCGACCAGCGAACCCAGCACGGTGCCCACCGAGAACACCGCATGAAACGCCGACATGATCGGCGTACCGGCCGCCTGCTCGACGACCACGGCACGCGCATTCATCGCGACGTCGGTGATGCCCGTACACACACCGAACACCAGCAGACCGGCCGCGAGCGCCACCGCCGAACTCGCGTTGAGCGGCAGCGACAGGGTCAGCGCCATGCCCAACGCACCTGCCAGCGCGACCCGACCTGCGCCGAAGCGGTCGACGAGCGGGCCGGTGATCTGCATGCCTGCCAGCGCCCCTGCGCCGTTGAGCAGCAGCATGGTGCCCAGCGCACCCGCGGATATGCCCGTGCGCTGCTGCACCGTGGGGATGTGCACCGCCCAGGTCGAGATGCACACCCCGAACCCGGCGAACAGCAGGAAGACGGCGATCCGCGAAGCCCTGAACCCGGTCACCGCGTCGCGGGCACCCGCCTCGCGGCGCGCTCACCCTCGTGCACAGCCTCCATCATGGTGCGGCTGGCGATGGCGTCGCCGATCCGCTCCACCGTCACGCCTCGGTTCTTCAGCGCGAAGTAGAGCTCGGTCACGGGGCGGTGCCAGCCCGCCAGGATTACGGTGTCGATGCCCTCCAGTGTGCCCGGGGCACCCTCCTCGACGATGCGCAGGGTGGCGCCGTCCACGGCCGTCATCGTGGTGAACGGATGTGTCGACATGCCGGACTTCAGGATTCGGGGCACCGCGAGGTTGGCGCTGAACGGGCCGAGCTTCGCCCCGACGTAGGGCAGCGGAGTCAGGAACTCGACCTGGTGACCGTCTCCCTGCAGCTGCAACGCGAGCCCGATGCCCTTCCAGCCGCCCTCGCCGTCGTCGACGATCGCGACGTGATGGCCGACCGGCTTGTCCTCGTCGAGCACATCCCACACCGAGAGCACATGAGGCTGGTCGAGCCCTGGGGTGTGCGTGATGCCCTGGGCCAGGTTGCCGACGATGTCGGCGCCCGGTGCCGAGCCGGTGGCGACGATGATGTGGTCGGGATTGAGTGCGAGCACCTCGTCGGCCGTCGGCGACCACCCCAGTCGCAGGTCCACGCCGTACTTGCCGATCATCACGTCCAGATGGTCGATGACGCCGCCGATCTCACCGCGGCCCTTGATCTTCGCCGCGATCCGCAGCTGGCCGCCGGTGCGGTCGCGGCGCTCGATGAGGATCACCTCGTGTCCCTGCCGCGCGGCGGTCTCGGCGGCCTTCATACCGGCCGGGCCCGCGCCGATCACCACGACGCGACGCCGGAAGGTGGCCTGCACGAGGGTGCCGATGCCGAGCTCGAGTTCGTACCCGGCGGCCGGGTTGTGCACGCACGACGAGTGCGTCACGTTGAACAGCCGGTCGATGCAGCCCTGGTTGCAACCGATGCAGCGGCGGATCTCGTCGAGGCGTCCGGCTTTCATCTTGTTGACCGTCTCGGGATCGGCGATCTGCTGGCGCGTCATGGCCACCATGTCGGCGTGGCCGAGCGACAGGATGTCGGCGGCGTCGAGCGGATCGTTGATCCGGCCGACCGCGATCACCGGGACGTCGACGACCTCTTTCACCGCCGCGGCCAGGCTTTCCCAGATTCGTTTGGGGTGCTGCATGTCCGGCACGTTCTGGTGGGCCTCGTTGTAGGTCGCCGCCTTGACGCAGATGTAGTCGATCTTGCCGGTGGCCGCGATCGCGGCGGCGATCTGCTGGGCGTCGCCGACCTCCAGTCCACCGGGGCTGAAGTCGTGTCCCTGCAGGTTCATCCCGACCAGGTAGTCCGGACCCACCTCGTCGCGCACGGCGTCGATCACCCGCAGCACGATGCGCAGGCGGTTCTCCAGCGAGCCGCCGTATTCGTCGGTGCGGTGGTTGGAGAACGGGGACAGGAACGACGCGAGCAGGTAACCGCCGTAGCCCGAATGGATTTCGACACCGTCCATGCCGCCCTGTTTGGAGTGTCTGGCTCCGATGGCGTGGGCTTCGATGATCTCCTCGATGTCCTCGGTTTCCATCTCCTTGGGCATTTCGAGGTTGAACGGGCATGGCGTGTTCGACGGGCCCCACAGCGCGCGTTCGGTGAACGTCGAATGTCCTTGCCGGCCACCGTGTCCGAGCTGCATGACGATGCGGGCTCCATGCTCGTGCACGGCGTCCGAGATCCGACGCAGCCCGGGAACGATCTCGGGCAGCCAGGCCCGCGGTTCACCCGGCACGTCCTGGGAGGTCGGGTGGATCTGCGGAAACGCCATGCCGATAAGGCCCGCTCCGCCGATGGCACGCTCCCGGTAGTAGGCCACATGCTGCTCGGTGGGCAGGTAATCCTTGGCCATGCCGGTGCCGTGCCCGGTCATCACCACCCGGTTGCGGATCTCCACGTTGCCGAGGGTGATCGGCTCGAACAACGGGGCAAGCAGGCGTGCGGTGTCATCGGTCAACTCGTCAAGCATCGTCATGGATCGTCAATTCCTCAATCGGTCGGTAGGTTCGGAAGATTTGTCAGGCGGTCAGCGCGCCGGAGCGGCCGAGCCGCAGGGCCAGTGCGGCCACCGTGATGGCCGGGTTGACCGCGGCCGACGACGCGAACACCGAGCTGTCGGCGATCCAGAGGTTGTCCACGTCGTGGCTGCGCAGGTCGGCGTCGACCACGCTGGTGGCGGCATCGGTACCCATGCGGGCTGTGCCGCACTGATGCGATGTCGCCTCCACCCCGAGGCTGCGGGTCATGACGATGGGGAAGCCTGCCCGGCGGACCACCTTCTTCATGCGGGCGATCAGGTCCTGGTGGGAACTGAGGTTGGTCGCGCGTCGCGTGACGGTGATCTGGCCGCGGTTGCCCAGCGCGATCCTGTTCTCCGGCAACGGCAGATCCTCGGACTGGATGAACATGTCGAGGGTGTACTTGGTGACCTCGTCGAGGATCGGCATCGGCACCCAGGGCTTGCCCAGCTTGGCCTGCGGGCCGCGGAGCTTGCCCAGGCCCTGGACGTTGCCAAGGGGATACCGGTTGTCCGGCCCGGTGAGGTACCAGTCGTTGATGCCGATGGTCTTCTGATAGACGGCCTCGTTCTGCCGTCGCGGATCGATGGCCAGGAAGAACGTGGTCACGTGGGCCATGTAGTTGCGGCCGACCTGGTCCGACGAGTTGGCCAGGCCCTGCGGATGCGTGTCGGAGGCCGAGCGCAGCAGCAGCGCAGCCGTGTTGGCCGCACCACAGGCGATCACGAACTTCTTGGCGCGCACCTGAATCTGCTTGCCCGCATGCATGATCCGCGCACGGGTGACCTGTCGTCCGGTGGCGTCGGTATCCAGCCGGGTGACCTCGGCGTTGGTGAGCAGGCGGACGTTGCGAGACTCGGCGCGCAGTGCGGGTCGCACCGCGGAGACGTCGGCGTCACCCTTGGCGTCGATCATGCAGGGGAACGAATCGCAGGTGTAACAGCGCACGCAGCCGCCGCCGGGCCGGTAGTCGATGGACAGCGGTGAGGAGAACGGATGCAGGCCTTGCTTTTTCGCGGACTCGACCAGTCGCGCCATGGCGCCCTCGTGCGGCACGCCGGGGAACGGGTAGTCGGTGGACCGCCAGGGGTCGGTCGGATCCTCCCCTTTGTTGCTGTGCACCCAGAACATCTGCTCGGCTTCACCGTAGAACGGTTCCAGGTCGGCGTAGGTGATCGGCCAGGCCGGCGAGATGCCGTCCGCGTGCTCGACAGCGCCGAAATCGCTCTCCCGAAACCGCGGCAGGGTCGCGCCGTAGAGCTTGGTGCTACCACCCACGTAGTGGTAATTGCCGGGCACGAATTCTTTGGCGGCGACGGTGTCGTACCACGCGGCGGAGTTCTTGTAGCGGCCCTTGGTGTGCACCGCGTCGAACGACCAGTTCTCGCGTTCCACCGGCAGGAAGTCGCCCTGTTCGACGATCAGGACGTCCGCGCCGCAGTCACGCAGCGCGTAGGCCAGGCTGCCGCCGCCCATACCGGACCCGATGATCGCGATGTCGGTCTCGACGACATCGGCGGGTTCCGAGAGGACTTGGCTCTGGAGTGCGGCGACGGCCGGTGACATCGAGGGCGTCACAGCCAATGGCAGGGATTTTTTCGGCAACATGTACGGGCTCCTCTGGGCTGAGAGGACGATGGGCTGCCCGCAATGCGGGTTATCCCAAATCTAGGAGCGCCGCTGCACGGGCACGACCCGCAGAGTGCGCAGCATCCGGCCAGGGACTACACACTCTGTGCAAGTTCAGCGATTCTCCTGCCGCTGTAGCAGGTCGTGCCCGCGCACCGCGAAAATCAGGGCCTGTCGGGTGTCGGGATCGTCCAGAGACCGGCCGAGCAGGCTGGTGATCCGCTCCAGCCGGTAGTACAGCGTGCGGCGTTGCACGTAGAGCTGCTGGGCGGCCTGTGACTTGTTGCCGTCGCAGGACAGGTAGCTGCGCAGCGTCGGCAGCAGCGGGCTGGTGGAGTTGGCATCGTGTTTGAGCAACGGGCCCAGCTCGTCCTCGATATAGCGGGCCAGCTCGGGACCGCCGGCCAACGATGCCAGCAGCCGCAGCACGCCGAGATCGTCGAAGCGGTGCACGGCCTTGTCGGGGCGCGCAGCGGCTACCGACGCCGCGCTGCGAGCCTGATCGACCGCGGTGCGCAGTTGCCCCGGACTGACCGGGCGGCTGATGCCCGCCCGCACATTCGCAGCCGACAACCGTTGGACCACTTGCTTTTCCGAGCTGGTCCGGGACAGACCCATGATGGCCAGCGTGTGCTCCCCGAGGTCGGCCACGACAGCGGGCACGTGCAGCGACCGGCAGAGTTCCTCCATGGCATCGTCGCTGGTGGCGCCCGGCGGGGTCTCCTTGCACACGTAGACCGCCAGCAGTGCGCGGTCCCGCAGGTCGCGGCCGATCCTCATGGCCCTGGTCACGAAGGATTCGCCCGAGATATCGCCCAGCAGCAACCGGTTCACCAGCGCGTTCTGCCGCTGCGCCGATTTCGCGCCGCTCTCGCGCGCACCGAGCAGCGCGATCGCGATACCGTCGGTGGCGCGGTCCAGCGCGTAGCCGGCGGTTCCGGCCAGCGGGCTGCCGCCGTGCAGCACGTGCAGCCAACCCCAGCGCTCACCGCGCAGCACCACTGCCCGCCGGGTGCAGTTGTGGGCGGAGTTGGCGTTGCTCGCGTCGCCACCGACGGTGTCGTGGTCGATGCGCGAATGGTGTTCCCACTCGGCGAGCACGGCGTCGCCGTCGGGCGACGGACCGGAGTACGCGATGACCTGGCGGGTCGCGTCCTCCAACACCACCGGGTGCCCGACCTCGGCGGCCAGCGCGTCGGTGAACAGCACCGGATCTCGCCCCGCCAGCAGCAGCTGCATGAAGGTGGCGTTGAGCCGTTCGTATGCGCTGAGGTCGAGCACCCGCTGGTCGACGATCGACTCGTGCACCTGCGCCGAGACCTCGACGAACGGCAGCTCACCGGCGAGTCCGACCAACGGGAAGCCGCGTTCGCGCGCCGCGTCGATCAACGGCTGCGGCATGCTGTCGAACGCCCGCCCGCTGAGTTCGATGACCAGTACCGCGGCTTGCGCGTCGGCGATCTCGGTGAGGTAGCGTCGTTGCCCCTCGGGCGTCGACCCGATGCCCAGTCCCGCAGTCAGCAGCATCTCGCCGCCGGTGAGAAACCGTGCGATATCGGGAACTTCGGTCGGGTGGACCCAGCGGACGGTGCGGTCGAGGTGTTCCTCGCCTGCGTAGACGTGCAGCGGTACCCGGCTGAACACTTCGAGCTGCAGCGCTGCCTGCACCGTCATCGCCATGGTTGTCCTCCGCTTCCCCAGGGGCGATTCAAGCAGTGACGCTCCCGCCAACCTGTGCAGCCACTTACTCATCCGCTGCGCAAACTGAGTCTAACGACGAGTGTCGACCAGTGGGCAGACTGGCGTCAGGCTGTATCTATCCCGAATAGTCACCCGACACGAAGGACACTCATCATGCCCAGGCTCAACGGCGGACAGGTCATCGCCCGCATTCTCAAGGAGTACGGCGTCCCCTACGTCGCAGGCATTCCCGGTCACGGCATCTGGGGTCTGATGGATGCGTTCAACGAGGACGAGTCCAAGATCCCGTTCATCCAGACCTACCACGAGCAGAGCGCGGTCCATCTGGCCGACGGGTTCTACCGGGTGTCCGGCAAGCCGATGGCCGCGGTGACCTCGATCGGTGCGGGCGCGTCCAACACGGTGCTCGGGCTTGCCACCGCCTACAGCGACTCCACCAGCGTGCTGGTCATCACCGGAGGCCCGCCGCGGCACATGCGTGGCCGCGGCGTGCTCCAGGAGCTGGAGCGCCAGAAGGACAACGGCTTTCCGCAAGTGGCAGAAGCGGTTTCGAAACGCAGCTGGGTGGCCAACAGCATCGAGGACCTGCCGTTCATCATGCACCGCGCGTTCAGCACGATGCTGACCGGCCGGCGCGGCCCGGCCCACATCGAGGTGCCGTGGGACCTGCATGCCGAGACCGCCGAGGTGAACTTCCACGATCTGGCCCGCCGGCTTCCGGTGGGGCTGCAGTATCCGGATCCGGAGGCGATCGAACGCGCCGTGGCACTTCTGGCCACCGCCAAGCGGCCGGTGATCGTGGTGGGCGGCGGGGCGATCAGCGCCTACGCCACCGATGAGGTGCGCGCCCTGGCCGAAGGCCTTGACATCCCCGTGGTAACGACGTGGAACGGCAAGAGCGCGTTCCCCGAGGATCACGACCTGTTCGTGGGCAGCGTCGGCCAGACCGGCACCATCCACGGCAACTACCTGGCCGCCAACGCCGACGTGGTGGTGTCCATCGGTTGTCGGTTCACCGACTGGTCCGCGTCGAGTTACGCCAAGGGACAGTCGTTCTCGTTCCCGCCGGCCAAACTCATCCACATCGACATCGACCCGCACGAGATCGGCAAGATCTACCCCGCCGAGGTCGGCATCCTGGCCGACGCCAAGCCCGCGGTGGCCGCGATCGTGGCCTCGCTGCCCGCCAAGCCCGACCGCACCGAATACCTCGCCGAGGTTGCGCAGCGCAAGGCCGACTGGGAGACCGAGCTGGCCGGCCGGCGCGACACCGACCGGTTCCCGTTCACGCTGCAGCGTCCCCTGGCCGCGTTGCGCAACGTGATGGACCGCAGCGGCATCGTGCTGGTGGGCTCGGGCAACACCCAGGGTGCGGTCAAGCAGACGTTCCCGGTCTACGAGCCGCGCACCCACCTCACCACGGGCGGGTTCTCGTCGATGGGCTGGCCGGTACCGGCCGCGCTGGGCGCCAAGCTGGCCGCCCCGGAACGTCAGGTCGCCACCATCACCGGTGACGGCGATTTCCTGATGACCGCCCAGGAGATCGGCGTGGCCATCCAGCACGACATCCCGGTGGTGTTCATCGTGCAGGACAACTCGGGCTACATCTCCATCCGCGGCGGCCAGCGCAACGCCACCGACCGCATCATCGGCACCGAGTTCAACCGGCCCGACGGCACGCCGTACAGCCCGAGCTTCAAGGCCTTTGGCGAATCATTCGGGCTGGAGTCGTTCCGGGTAGATTCGGCGGCCGATCTGGAGCCCACGTTCAAGCGTGCGTTCGACGCCAAAGCTCCCGTGCTGGTGGAGATCCCGACCGACCGCGACCTGGCCAGCCCGTTCGTGCCCGGTTGGCTGGACTTCCCGCCGCTGCCGCACATCACCGACGAACGCGCCGACGAGTACCGCGAGCGGCGCGCCAGCGAGCAGCACCAGTAGCACCCATCGCAGCTCCGCCACCGGTCGCACGCGACGGGTGGCGGAGCTGTTCTGTATCAACCTCATTCACCGAACAAGGAGCACTGCACATGAACCGTCTCGACGGCAAGGTTGCGTTGATCACCGGAGCGGCGCGGGGGCAGGGCCGATCGCACGCTTTGCGGTTGGCCGAAGAGGGTGCCGACATCATCGCTCTCGACATCTGCCGCCAGATCGCCTCGGTCCCCTATCCGATGGCCGACCTCGACGACCTGGCCACCACGGTCGACCTGATCAAGAGCCGGGGCAGGCGCATCTTCGCCGCCGAGGTGGACGTGAGGGACCTGCCGGGAATGCAGGAGGCCGTGGCCGCCGGTGTGGCCGAACTGGGTCGGCTCGACATCGTCGTGGCCAACGCGGGCACCCTCAACGACACCGCACCGCTATGGGAGCTCTCCGAGCGGCAGTTCCAAGACCAGGTCGATGTGAACCTGACCGGCGTCTGGAAGACCATCAAGGCGACGGTGCCAACCCTGTTGCAGCAGAACGAGGGTGGCGCCGTGATCCTCATCAGCTCGATCTCCGGCCTGACCGTGGAACTCAACGTCGGCCACTACGCGGCGGCCAAGCACGGCGTCAACGGGCTCATGCGCACCCTGTCCGGTGAGCTCGCACCGTACGGGATCCGGGTCAACTCGATCAACCCGACCAACGTCAACACCCTGATGATCAACAACCCGCGCTACAACCGGTTGTTCGCCGGCGGCAAGGAGGGCGCGACCCAGGAGGATGCGCTCCCCGCGCTCACCGCGATGCACGCGTTGCCGGTCCCGTTCCTGGAGCCCGTCGACGTCAGCAACGCCGTGGTGTACCTGGCCTCCGACGACGGCCGCTACATCACCGGCACCGCACACGTCGTCGACGCGGGTGCCCTCAATCCGTTCAAGGCACCCCACCTCGCCGGGTAGACGCGCTCAGGGGGTGGGCGCGTCGTCGCGGATCAGACCGGCGTCGCGCAGGTCGGCCCAGACCTGCTGCGGCACCGGCGATTCGAACAGCTCGGCGTTGCGCACCTGCTGGCTGCGGTTGCGTGCGCCGAGGCAGATGCTGGTCACCACCGGGTGCGCGTAGGCGAACTGCACGGCTACCGCCGGCAACGCCACCCCGTGCTTGCGGCAGATCTGTTCGAGATCAGCGGCTTTCGCCATGATCTCGGCCGGTGCCGGACCGTAGTTGAACCGGGCTCCGCAGACGGGCCCGGTGGCCAGCACCCCGCTGTTGTAGACACCACCCAGCACGATGCCGATGCCGCGTTCGGCGCACAGCGGGAACAGCGTGTCGAGGGGTTCCTGCTCCAGCAGCGTGTACCTGCCTGCGAGCAGGCAGATGTCGACATCGGTGGCCTTGACGGCCTCGACCATCACATCGGTCTCGTTGACCCCGAATCCGATGGCCCGCACCACGCCCTGATCACGCAGCGACTCCAGCGCCGGGAAGGCGCTCACCACGGCCTGCCGGAACAATTCGGGCTGGGCCGCACCGTGGGTGTAGTGATCGCAGTCGTGGATGAACAGCATGTCGAACCGGTCGGTGAGCATCCGTTGCATGCTCTGTTCGACCGCCCGCATGACGCCGTCATAGCTGTAGTCGAATTCCGCCACGAACGGCGGGATTTCGAGGTACTGGCCGTTGCTGGTCGGCGCATCGATCTCCGGTCGCAGTACCCGGCCCACCTTGGTGGACAGCACGGTATCGGTGCGGTCGCGGTCACGTAGCGCATGCCCGAGCCGGTATTCACTGAGCCCGTTGCCGTATCCGGGTGCGGTGTCGAAATACCGCATGCCCTGGTCCCAGGCCAGATCCACGAGCTCACGAGCCTCGGCGTCGGTGAACACCCCGTTGAAGTTCCCGATCGGCGCGCCGCCATAGCCGATCGCGGTGAACTCCAGGCCCGACCGTTCGTGTACGCGGGTATCCGACAGCTTCATGACAACCTCGCCTTCCGGGGCCCGGACGGTACCGGACCTTTGCCTCCGACGGTACGGTCGCCGCCTGCCGCAGAGGCGACACAATGTGCGAAATTCTTTGTCCACCAACTGCACAACGGTGACTATCGATCGAGGCCGCACTCAGGACAGCGTGCTACCGCCGTCGACGGTGAGCACCACGCCGGTGCCGAACTCCTGCTCCATGAGGTAGACATAGGCCCGCGCGGTATCCCCTACCTCACCGATGCGCCCCACGGGCAATTGACTGGCGAATTGCTCATATACGGCCTGCCGGTCGGCCTCACTCAACGTATCCCACAATGGCGTCCGAATAGGCCCCGGCGCAACGGTATTCACGCGCAGTGGAGCGAGCTCAAGGGCCAGTGCCCGGGTCATCGCGTTGACCGCACCGCAGACACCGGTGGGCAGCACGCCGAGTCCCGGCCGTTCGGCCGCGGTGCCGCTGGTGAGTGTGATCGACCCTCCCGGAGTGATCTGTGGCGCGAAAACCCTGATCGCAGTGAGGGCCCCGACGAAGCGGACGAGCATGAAGTTATTGATCGCCTCCGTCGTGAGGGCGCTGAGCGGAGCGAGTTCGAGGGTGTCCCCAGCGGTGTACACCAGATGCTCGATCGCGCCGACCTCCTCGGCCAGCTGGTCCAGAGCGGTCGTGTCGGTGAGGTCGACGGTCATGCCGCGGGCGCTGTCGGGCAACGTGGACAGCGCGTGATCCACGCTCGATTGCCGCCGCGAGGCCACGATCGGGATGCCGCCGCGGTCGGCGACAGCCGTCGCGACGCCCAACCCGATACCGGAGGTGCCGCCGATGATGAGGACGCGTGCGTTCTTGAGGCTCATGGCACCACCGTCCGCGCCGGCCGCGCCCGCGTCCAAGACTCTTTTCGTCGCGTATCGATACCCTTGGGGTATGACGGGGCCGGACCTGGACATCCGCAAGCTGCGTTACTTCGTCGCGGTCGCCGAGGATCTCAACTTCGGCCGCGCGGCGCGGCGTCTGCACATCGCCCAACCGGTCTTGTCCCGTCAAATCCGGGCATTCGAAACCGAACTCGGAGTCCAGCTGTTCATTCGGAGTTCGCGCGGCACCCAGCTCACCGCCGCGGGTACGCAGCTGCTCATCGACGCGAAACACCTCCTCGACGAGATAGCCGCAGTGCAGCAACGGTTGCGGGCGGCCACACCCACCACCACGATCACCGTCGGGGTTTTGCCGGGTATACGGGCCACCGCGGCGGCGGCCGCCTTCGAAGCCGCCGGCCTGAACCGCCGAGCCGTGGTGCGTCAGGTCAACCTGCTTGAGCAGGTCGAGGTGGTCCGCAACGGCGAGGTCGACGTGGTCTACGCACGCGAACCGTTCGATCACGACGGGTTGGCAACCGCGGCGCTACTCTCCGAACCTTTCGACGCGGTGCTGCCCGCCGACGATCCCCTGGCCGCGAAGCCATCGGTGCGGTTGGCCGAACTGAGCACGCGGCTGCTACTCCATGACCCCACGGTGCTGCCGGAGTGGACCTCGCTGGTCGCTCCCGAGCAGCGATGGGCACCACCGCGCAACAGGGTTCGCAGCGTGGAGGACAAGCTTGAACACGTCGCCGCGCGCGAAGGGTTCGTCGTCCTCCCGCGCTCGACGACGGCCTACTACCGCCGCCCCGACATCCGCGTGGTGCCGATCGAGGACCTCGGCCCCAGCGAAGTGACGCTGATATGGAATGCTTTGGTGGACAATCCGATTAGAGACGAGTTCATCGCGGCCGCACTGGCCTGTCGCGACGACACCATCTAACCGCCCGCCTGGACGTCTCCCTACTTTTAGACTCGGTTGGCCGGCGACGCGATCGAGATACGGGGTGGGCAATTTGGACGGGCAGGCGGGCAGCTGGCTGCGCAGTACGTTGACCGGGTGGCAAAAGCCCACGTTGCGCCCCGTCGACAACAGCGGCGAAGGCGCGGAAGGCCTGGTGGGTTTCGTCCTGGCAGCGGCGATGGTCGGCGCGCTGACCGGTCTGGCTGCCGCCAGCTTCCGGCTGCTTCTGGACCAGGCGGCCAAGTGGCGTGAGTCGCTGTCCGGCTGGGCGAACGGGACCTGGTGGGGCCTGATCGTCGTGGTGCTCATCTGCGCGGTGTGCACGGCGGTCGCGGCGTCATTGGTGGCCCGCGTCGAGCCCAATGCCGAAGGTAGCGGCATACCCCGCGTCGAGGCGGTCGTCGAGGGCCGCGCCCAGCCCGGCCGCTTCCGGATCCTGCCGATCAAGTACGTCGGTGGCCTGCTGTCACTCGGATCCGGCTTGGCGCTCGGGCGCGAAGGCCCATCCGTGCAGATGGGCGGTTCGATCGCAGTCATCGTCGCCTCCGTGACGCGCCGGTCTCAGGCTGATCTGAGAATCCTGGCGGCAGGCGGTGCAGCTGCCGGCCTGGCAACGGCTTTCAACGCGCCCATCGCCGGTGGCGTGTTCGTGTTGGAGGAACTCGTCAAGCGCTTTGACCCTCGAACCACTCTCGCCACCCTGGTGGCCTCGGCGTCGGGGTTCATGGTGGCCTATCCCCTCGTCCATTCCGGCACCGATTTCCACATGCCGCAGCTGGCCGAACCGCGCCTGGGAGACGCCGGCTGGGTGGTGGTGGCCGGGGTCGTCACCGGTGTTCTGGCCGTGCTGTACAACAAGGCCATCATGTTCGGTCTGCACAAGACCGACACCAGCCGATGGCCGGTGGAAGCGCGCGCCGCCGTCATCGGCGGGAGCGTGGGAATTCTGGTGTGGTGTGCGCCAGACCTTGCCGGCGGCGGCGACAACCTCACTCAGCAAGCACTTCTGGGACACGGCACGACCTGGGTTCTCATCGGAGTGCTGGCGTTGAGGTTCCTCCTCGGTGTCGCCTCCTATGCGGCCGGGACGCCGGGCGGCCTGTTCGCGCCGATGCTCGTGCTCGGGGCCGACACCGGGCTCATCGTCGCACTCGTTGCCGCTCACTTCATGCCGCATGCCGCGCCCGATCCAGCGGCACTCGCCCTGATCGGCATGGCAGCGTTCTTCACCGCCAGCGTGCATGCCCCGGTTACCGGACTCATCCTTGCCACCGAGCTCACCGGCGTGACCAATCAACTGCCACCGATGCTCGGTGCGTGCGCCACCGCACTCCTGGTCGCCATGGTCCTCCGGTCGCAGCCCATCTATGGTCTGCTCGCCGACCGGGCTGCCACGCGCACCTGAGTTGGTGTGTCGGCCTGTTCGAGTCGTTGCCTCACGTGAGCGTGCGCGCTTGTTGACTGGGACTCGGGCATGCCCAGCACCGTCCAACAGACCGTCAGCGCCGCGATCACCTCCGGGCCGTACTTCACCGGCCGCGGATTGCGCGGGGCCGGGACCTTGGGCCGTACCGCGGCTTTGAGCGCTTTGCGGGCATGATTGCGATGCCACCCGGTTTGGCACACAACTCCTACGAACGCATTTTCAATGAGGCAACGAATCACCCGTACGCGCGCATTTTTGATGAGTCAACGCGGTCGGTGGGCGGGGGTAGTATCGCTCATATGTTCGATTTGTCGGGGTTGGCGCAGGTCAGCGAGAACGCTGACGAGGCTGCACTGCATCGGCGGATCGAGGAACTGGAGCGGGTGAAGTCCGCGGCGGCGGCCGGGCAGGCTCGCTGTGCGGCGTTGCTGGATGCGAAGCGCCGCGCCGCCGACGCGGCCGCGGGCGTACCGCGCGCCAAACAGGGCCGCGGGGTCGCCTCGGAGGTCGCCCTGGCCCGCCACGATTCCCCCAATTGCGGCAACCGCCACCTCGGGTTGGCCAAGGCCCTGGTGCACGAGATGCCGCACACCATGCGCGCGTTGGAGTCCGGGGTGCTCTCCGAATGGCGCGCCACGTTGATCGTGCGGGAATCGGCCTGCCTATCGGTGGCGGACCGGCGGGTGTTGGACGCCCAGATGTGTGCCGACCTCACCCGACTCGACGGGATGGGCGACGCGCGCATCGAGGCCGAAGCCAAGAAGATTGCCTACCGCCTGGACCCGCAGGCCGTCGTGGACCGGGTCGCCAAGGCCGCCGAGGATCGCACCGTGACCATCCGGCCGGCACCGGACAGCATGGCGCGGGTGACGGTGGTGGTGCCGGTGCAGCAGGGCGTCGGGGTGTTTGCGGCGTTGAAACACCGTGCCGACACCACCTTTGATGGCCGCACCCGCGGTCAGGTGATGGCCGACACGCTCGTCGAGCGGGTCACCGGCCGCCCCGCTGACGTTCCCGAGCCGGTTGCCGTCAATTTGGTCATCTCCGATCAGACCCTGCTCGGTGATGACGAGCACCCCGCGGTCATCGAGGGCTACGGGCCGATGCCCGCGGCGGTGGCCCGCCACTTGGTGCGGGCCGCGGTGGGCGATAAGCGGTCGCGGGCGACGCTGCGGCGGCTGTATCGGCATCCCAAGTCCGGGGCGTTGGTGGCGATGGAGTCGCGGTCGCGCCGGTTTCCCCAGGCGCTTGCCAAGTTCATCGGGTTGCGTGATCAAACCTGCCGCACGCCGTACTGCGACGCCCCGGTCCGGCATCGGGATCATGCCCACCCGCACGCCGCCGGCGGGCCGACCAGTGCGCTCAACGGCCTCGGTGCCTGTGAGCGGTGCAACTACGTCAAAGAATCACCCGGCTGGGAGGTCCGGACCTACCTCGAAAACGGGGTCCACACCGCCGAATTCGTCACCCCCACCGGCGCGCACTACCGCTCGACCGCGCCGCCGCCACCGGGCCCCGTCGAACTCTACGAAAGCGCGACCGAACTACAGGTCGCGATCGAACTCGCACGCTGCCCGCAAGCCGCCTAGCGGCCTAACCGCCCACCTGCGGTAGCTCGTCCGCGGCGATCTCGCACGGCGTCTTACCTGCGG
Organism: Mycobacterium dioxanotrophicus; assembly: GCF_002157835.1. Taxonomy (NCBI): domain Bacteria; kingdom Bacillati; phylum Actinomycetota; class Actinomycetes; order Mycobacteriales; family Mycobacteriaceae; genus Mycobacterium; species Mycobacterium dioxanotrophicus. Next base: position 5,738,639 of record NZ_CP020809.1, read on the forward strand.
GTGCCACCACCGGCTCGGCCGGTGAAACCGGCACCGCGGGCGGCGCGACAGTGGGCGCAGGTGCCTGCGGCGCAACGGGTTCGGCGGTTTCGACGGGCTCCGCGGGCTCGACGGTGTCTGCAGCTTCGGTTGCGGTATCCACGGGCACTGCCGCCGCGTCCTCCTCGGGTGTCTCGCCTTCAGCTTCGGCGTCGCCGGCTTCAGAGTCGTCAGCTTCGGCGTCGTCAGCTTCGGGATCGTCCGCAGCTTCGTCCGGGTTTTCCTCGTCCAGATCGTCGGATGCGTCCTCATCGTCGGCCCGCTCTGCGACGTCCGGAGTGTCGAACTCGTCCGAGAGCGCAGCGTCGGTCGCAGGCCCGGATGCTCCGTCCGCCGACGATCCGATCAATCCGCCGAACAGGTCGGCCAGTTGTTGACCGATACCCGAGAGCCCCGAACCGAGGCCGGTCAACCCGGCCCCCGTCGGCCCACCGCCGGGCGGCGCACCCCACGCCGCCGGGTCGAACGCCGCGGGACCGGTGGCAGCGGCAGCCGGATCGGCCGCGGGAGGTGCGAGAGGTGGTGCAGGAGAAGCACTCTGAGGAGGCATGAGCGGCGCGCCGATCGGGGCGGCCCAGGGCGGCGGCTCGGCATGGTCGGACGGCATGAAACCGGCGGGAACCGTGCCGGCGCTGACGACGGGCGGATCGGCCGGAACAGCAGCGAACGGGCGCGGTGTCCATGATGGTCCGAGATCGCCGGGGATCTCAAAGACCGGGGCTGGCGTATCGGTGAGTGCGGTGATCGCGGATGCGTACGCGTCGGACACCGCGGTATGAGCCGAGCGCATCGCGGACAGCCACTCCACGCCAATGTCGTTGTCCACGAACGGTTTCACCTGTGCATCCATCAGTTCGCTCGCCGTGTCACGATCCCCTAGACCGGTCCGCACCGTGCGAGCCGCAGCCAACCAGGCCTCCCGCTGCGTCGCACAACGCTGGGCGATCCGCTCGGTGACCGCGACCTTGCCGTCGACGGCCTGCCACAGCTGATCGCGCAGCCAGGCGACGGTGTCGGCGGCTCTGCGCACCGCAGCGACGGCCTGCTGTGCGGTGCCGCCGTGGCGGCCCAGAAACTCCCGCGCGGCCTGCGCCCCGCGCCCCTGCCACGCCTGCGCGAGTGCGCTGAGCTGATCGTCCTGCCGCCGCAGTGCCCGCTCGGCAGATCCCGCGGCCGCGGCCAGCGCCGCACCGTCGGCGTCGAGCACCCGCAGATCCAGGCCGTCCTCGCCTGCGTACCAGTCCTGCACCTGCCCCATATGCGTGGTGAGGTCCGGATGTCGGTAGCCCAAAAGCCCACAGGCCCACACGAATTCGGCGAAATCCTCGACGTTGGCCTGTCCGCTGTCCAAACGTGCTGCCACATCAACGATTTGGGACACGTCTCAGCCCACCCTGGCAGCTGCACCGGCATCGGCAGCGACGTAGCGGTCGGTGGTGCTGCGCAGTACCGCAGCCACCTCGCCTGCCGCGCGGGCCCATTGCCGCAGTGGTGCGGTCCGCTCGTCGAGCGCGGTCCGCAGCGCTTCACCCGAGGCGGTGTGGTCCCGACCGGCCGTGGCGCCGTCGAACCGCAGTCGTATCCCGACACACGACTCGATGATCTCGGCGGCAGCATCGTATTGACGTGCCGCATCCAGCAGTGCCCCGACGTCGACGTGGGCCGCGTCAACTTCTCCCATGCCCGGTTTAGACGCAGCGGGCCGCGGAGCGGTTCCCTTAGTTCTGTGCGCTCACCGATTCGGCCACGCGGACGGCGAGCCGGCGGGCGGTGTCCTCGTCGGCAGCTTCCACCATCACCCGGACCACCTGCTCAGTACCGGACGGCCGCAACAGGATTCGCCCGGTGCTGCCCAGCTGGGCCTCGGCCTCGGCGACCGCGGATTGCACCGAAGGCGACTGCGCCACGGTGGCCTTGTCCGCAACCTGGACGTTGATCAGCACCTGCGGCAGCGTGCGCATCGGCTGCGCCAACTGGGCCAAGCCGGCCCCGGTCTGCGCCATCCGCGACATCAGCCGCAGACCCGTGACGATGCCGTCGCCGGTGGTGCCGAAGCTGCCGATCACGATGTGCCCCGACTGCTCACCGCCGAGGGAGAATTCGCCGGCCCGCAGTTCTTCGAGCACATAGCGGTCCCCGACGCTGGTGGTACGGACCTCGATACCGGCGGCCCGCATGGCCAGATGCAGGCCGAGATTGCTCATCACGGTGGTGACCAGCGTGTTGGACGCCAACTCGTTGGCCTCCTGCATGGCCAGTGCGAGCACGACCATGATGGCGTCGCCGTCGATCACCCGGCCTTCGGCGTCGACCGCCAGACAACGGTCGGCATCGCCGTCGTGCGCAAGGCCCAGATCGGCGCCGTACTCACGGACCGCGGCCTGCAGGACGTCGAGGTGGGTGGACCCGCAGCCGTCGTTGATGTTGAGCCCGTTGGGTGCGGCGTTGATGGCGATGACGTTGGCGCCCGCGGCCCGGTAGGCCAACGGCGCAGCCGCCGACGCAGCGCCGTGCGCGCAGTCCACCACGACGGTCAGCCCGTCGAGTCGGGTGGTGACGGCCTTGCTGACGTGGCGCAGGTACCGGTCCAGCGCGTCCTCGGCGTCCTGCACCCGGCCGATCCCGGCACCGGTCGGCCGCATCCCGGGACCGGAGCTGACCAGTTCCTCGATGCGGTCCTCGGTGGCGTCGTCAAGCTTGTGCCCACCCGGACCGAAGATCTTGATGCCGTTGTCGGGCATCGGATTGTGTGAGGCCGAGATCATGACGCCGAAATCGGCGTCGTAGGCCCCGGTCAGATACGCCACCGCGGGCGTCGGTAACACCCCGACCCGCAGCGCATCGAATCCTTCACTGGTCAGCCCGGCGATCACCGCGGCCTCCAGCATCTCGCCGCTCGCCCGCGGGTCACGGCCCACGACCGCGACACGGCGGCGTGCCCCACCTGCAGAACCCAACCTACGAGCGGCCGCAGAGCCCAGCGCCAGCGCCAGCTCGGCCGTCAGATCGCGATTGGCGACTCCGCGCACCCCATCGGTGCCGAACAGTCGACCCATACCCACAAATTTCTCATAAGAAGGGCATAAAGAGCCAACTGAGGTCCCCCGCAGCCATGCCGCCGCCGAATCGGGATCCCCTCGAGATCCGGCGGGTGCGCCGCCCGCACCACAATGCGGATGCGGGCGGCGCGCGCCGAGCTGACTACTGCGCCGGGGCGTGCGTTGCCGTCGGCACGGGCAACGGGGTCGACGTCGGGGTGGTCGACTTCGTGCTGGGCGCGGTGGTCGGGGCGGACTGGGTCCCCTCCGCGTTGCTGGAATCGTTCTGCCGCAGGTCGACCGCACCCAGGCTGCTGTTGCACACGTTCTGGTCGCCGCCGTTGGCGTCGACGGCCTCGACCGCAGGGGTCACCTGCCCGACGTCGCGATTGCACACACTGCCGACGATCTGCGCGGCCGTCGCGACAGGAACGTTGTGCAGTGTGCCCGCGGTGCCGACGACCACGTCGACCTGTCCGTCGCCGCGAGGCTCGGCGTTGGCCAGGCCCAAACCAACCGACGCCAACAATGCGCCGCCCAGGGCGGTACCAACCGTCACACGCTTCATCGTGCTCTTCATCAACCAGTCCTTTCAGTCAGGAAGCGACCCGGTCCCCCATCGAGCTGACTGACCCGTACCGGCGGGCAGGTTCGGCCTGCCCAGACGCATATCCGCGCCCCGCTCGGCACCCAGGGTTTTCCATTTTCCGAGCGAATGTCAAAACGAATGCACGAAAAATTAAGCCATTAGGCCGACTATCGGATTAACTCGATTCACGCGATTGCAAATGCGTATGGACATGAGCTGGTGAATTACAAATAAGAGCCGATGGTGGGATGATTACTGATATCGCCAGACTGGGATAAATAAGAAAAACCGCCGAGCGTGGAGATTCCACACCCGGCGGTTTGACGGCGAAACAGATCAGCGCTTGCTGTACTGAGGAGCCTTACGGGCCTTCTTGAGGCCGTACTTCTTGCGCTCGATGGCACGCGGGTCACGCGTCAGGAAGCCGGCCCGCTTCAGGGCAGGGCGGTCCTCCGGCTGCACCAGGATCAGCGCCCGGGCGATGGCCAGACGCAGCGCGCCGGCCTGGCCGGACGGGCCGCCACCATCGAGGTGGGCGTAGACGTCGAAGCTCTCCAGCCGGTCAACGGTGACCAGCGGGGCCTTGATCAGCTGCTGGTGCACCTTGTTCGGGAAGTAGGCCTCCAGGCTGCGGCCGTCCAGGTGGAACTGGCCGGTGCCGGGCACCAGGCGCACCCGGACCACAGCCTCCTTGCGGCGGCCGACGGTCTGGATGGGACGGTCGATGATGACCGGCTCGCGGTGCTCGACGACCTCTTCGACGGCCTCCGTCACAACGTCGGCCACGGCCTCGGTCTCGTTCACTTCGGTCACTGGGCCACCTGCTTGATCTCGAACGGAACCGGCTGCTGCGCGGCGTGCGGATGCTCCGGACCGGCGTAGACCTTCAGCTTCTTCTGGATCTGCCGGCTGAGCTTGTTATGCGGCAGCATGCCGACGATCGCGTTCTCGACGACGCGGGTCGGGTGCTTCTGCAGCAGCTCGCCGATGGTGCGCTTACGCAGACCACCGGGATAACCCGAATGGCGGTAAGCGAACTTCTTGGTGAGCTTGTCGCCACTGACGGCGATCTTGTCGGCGTTGATGACGATGACGAAATCGCCACCGTCCACGTTGGGCGTGAATGTCGGCTTATGCTTGCCGCGGAGCAGCTTGGCTGCTTCGACGGCGAGCCGGCCGAGCACCACGTCGGTGGCGTCGATGACGTACCACGACCGCGTGGTGTCACCCGCCTTCGGCGTGTATGTAGGCACAGCGCTTACCTCTCTCGTTTCGGGTTGCCCCGTTGTGGTTGTCGGTCCGGCGGATGCGTCTCGGTGTTCCCGGCGACCGACGTTGACCCGGGACCCGCTTGCCCGTGAGGGCAGCACACGCCAACGGAGCAGCCTACCGTGCACTGTCGGCGCAGGTCAAAACGCCGTTTCGCGAGACGCCCGCACTCCGCGCACCGCCCGGAAAGCAAATGCTCAATAGTCTCGAAGGCAACTCACAAGAAAGACCGGCCCGAATTCCCAGATTACCGGCGTCCACTCAATTCACCTGCTCTAGAACCAGGGGGTTCGGATCATGGCTGCCGAGAAGAAGATCAGCGTAAGAGCACTCGCCGCCGTGGTAGGTGGTGGCGCAGTGTTGGCATTGGGCTGGCTGGGCGTCGCATCGGGTGGATCGAGCACGTCGTTGGCCGTACACCTACCGCCGCCTCCACCCACCGTGACCTCACCGGCCATGCAAATCGGGGCGACGACCACAACCGAGGCACCCGTCACCCAGCCGCTGGTCGCCAAGGCAAAACCGACCATCAAGGGTCCGGCCGCGCTGCCGTCAGAGGAGGCCGGCCTGCCCTGAGTGGGCCTAACCCGCAGGCGCCGCCGGCGCGGGCGTGGTGGAGGTCTTGGCCGCCGCCGCAGCGGCGCGGCCCTCGGGACTGCCGAGCGAGTTGCCGGGAGCCTTGGCCGACGCCACCGCGGCATCGCAGTTGAGCGACACCAATGTCTGGTTGACGGCCGAGCCGCTCGAGTTCGGCGCCGGCTGCTCCGTGTGGTCCACCTGGTTGGTGACGACGCAGTCCGACCACGCCAGGCGGTCACCGACGGTGGTTCGGACCACGGGCGTGTAACCGGCGCCGCTGAGCGTGGTGCTCGCGTCGCCGTACTTCTGGCCGACGACATTCGGCGAGGACGCCTGCGCGAGCCCACTGAACACGAGCGACATCGCCGGCGCGGCGGCGGCAATCGCGGCCACGCCGAGAATGCGTGAGTTCATCACTTCAACCTCCTCCTGCGCGGGTCGGCCGTTAACCCGCCGGGCTGGCGGCTGAGGTCGTCACCGTCGCCGTGTTGCCGATCTTCATCTGCCCGATGGCAGGCTGGCTGTAGGTGGTGCCTCCCGGCGCGTCACCAGATCCGGCCAACGGAAGACCGAGACCAGTTGGACCGCTATCCGGTTGCGCGAGTGCGAATCCCGCCATCGCCGCAACGGCACCGGCGCCGATCACAACGCCGAGAACTCGTACGCGGCGGCGCCGGGATGGGACCCCTGCGTGGTTTGTCTCCATAGGACAATCTCACGCCGGATTCTGTGGAGCAGGCTACCCCTACGCTGTGTGATCGCTGAATCAGCGAACTCGCATGAGCCCGGCAGGATCTTCACGGGCAACGTTGCGGCACAAGGACTTACGCGGTCACGCCACAGGACTTGCCCAGCGCTCGACCGAAAAGCTTTCAGGCCCAACACCGCTACGGAATCAGGTGAGCTCCGCGGCACCGCCGGGACCGAGCGTCGACGTGCGCGAGGTGTCCTTGAGGTCGACGCCCGAGCGGCCGAGCTCACGCGCCCCGGCCACCAGGCCGGCCGCCACCCGGGCCGCCTCGGCGTATCCGAGGCCGTCGGGCGGATGGATGTTGGAGATGCAGTTGCGGTCGGCGTCGGTGCGCCCCGGCTGCGGCAGATGCGTCAGATAGATGCCCAGGCTGTCGGCGACGCTGAGCCCCGGCCGCTCCCCCACGATCACCAGCAGAGTCCGCACGTGCGCGCGCGCTCCGACGTGGTCGCCGAGGGCAACTCTGGCCTGGGTGGCGATCACCGGCGGAGCCAGGGTGTAGCGCTCCTTCAGCTGCTCGACGAGCGCGGCCAGCAGGGCCGCCCCATGGTGATTCAGGGCTGTCGGCGACAACCCGTCGGCGAGCATGAACCCGATGTCGGCCGGGGTGTCGGGCACGCTCATCGAGTCGGCGGGCATCCGGCCGAGGTCGGGCCTGCGCAGGTATTCGTCGCGGGAGATGGCGCGGCTGGTCACCACCGTCGGGTCACCGATGCCGACCCGGCGCACCTCCTCGGAGAGCCTCTCTACGTCCAGCGGCACGTGCACGGCATCGCGGGCAGCGGCATGCGCGGCGGCCAGCTCGAGCACCCGCCGGGTGGGCAGTCCGTTGCCGGCCCTTCCCAGGCCGATCCGGGCCTGGGTGGTCTTGCGCAGCTCGTCCCAGAACTCCTGTACTGCAACGTGGTTGACGCTCACAATGCCTCCGCCGAAGTGAGCGACCGGAGCGCCGAGCGTTCCAGGTCGAACGGGGTGAGCCTGCCGGTTTCGTCGACCATGCCAACGGTGCGCAGCCAGGCCTCGAACTCCGGCGCGGGCCGCAGTCCCAGGGTGCGTCGCGTCGTCAGCACGTCGTGGAACGACAGGCTCTGATACCCCAGCATCACGTCATCGGCACCCGGCACGGTGATCACGAACGCCACGCCCGCCGCGGCCAGCAGCGTCAGCAGCGTGTCCATGTCGTTCTGATCGGCCTCGGCGTGGTTGGTGTAGCAGACATCCACGCCCATCGGCAGGCCCAGCAGCTTGCCGCAGAAGTGGTCCTCCAGACCGGCCCGGATGATCTGCCTGCCGTCGTAGAGATACTCGGGGCCGATGAACCCGACGACGGTGTTGACCAGCAGCGGCTGCAGGTCGCGGGCCACCGCGTACGCGCGGGTCTCCAGTGTCTGCTGGTCCACCGGCTTGCCGCCGACACCCAGGTGGGCGTGCGAACTCAGCGCCGAACCCTGCCCGGTCTCCAGGTACATGACGTTGTCGCCCACAGTGCCCCGGTTCAGGCTGCGCGCGGCCTCGTTGCCCTCCCGCAGGAGCGCGATGTTCACGCCGAACGCGGTGTTGGCGCCCTCGGTGCCGGCGATCGACTGGAAGGCCAGGTCCACCGGAGCCCCGGCTTCGATGAGCCCGATCGTGGTGGTGATGTGCGACAGCACGCAGGACTGGGCCGGGATGTCGTAGCGGGTACGGATCGAATCGAGCAGGTGCAGCAGGTCGGCGGTGGCCTGCGGCGAATCGGTGGCCGGGTTGATCCCGATCACCGCGTCACCGCAGCCCAGCAACAGCCCGTCGAGCACCGCCGCGGCGATGCCGCGTGGGTCGTCGGTCGGATGGTTGGGCTGCAGCCGGGTCGCCAGCGTGCCGGGGGTGCCGACGGTGGTGCGGAAGGCCGCGTGGGTGCGCATGGCAGCCGACACCGCGATCAGATCCTGGTTGCGCATGATCTTGCTGACGGCAGCCACCATCTCCGGGGTGAGCCCGGCGGCGATCGACGTGATGCGCTCAGCGCTGTCGTCGTGCGACGCCGTCTCCAGCAGCCAGTCCCGGAAGCCACCGACGGTGAGGTGGGACACCGCCGAAAACGCTTGGCGGTCATGGGTGTCCATGATCAGCCGGGTCACCTCGTCGGTGTCGTACGGGACAACCTCCTCGGTGAGGAACGTGTCCAGCGGCAGGTCCGCGAGCACCCAGGCCGCGGCCGCACGCTCCCCGTCGTGTTCGGCTGCGCATCCGGCCAACTGATCACCCGAACGCAGCGGGGTGGCCTTGGCCATCACCTCGACGAGCCCGTCGAAGGTGTAGTTGACCCCCGAAACCTGTTGCTGGTACTTCATTTCAGTTCGCTCTCCGCTTCTGCCAGCATCGCGAACTCCTCATCAGGCGAGTTGGCCACCAGGCGGTGGCGGCTGTACACGGCGAAGTACACCATGAATGCCGCGAACACGGCCAGACATAGCCCGGCTGCCACCGGATTGACCAAGAAGGTCGCGATGACGGCCAGCACTGCGATGACGAGCGCGACGCTGGTGGTGATGGCGCCGCCGGGAGTGCGGTACGGCCGCGGCATGTTGGGTTCCCGCACCCGCAGCACGATATGGCTGACCATCATCAACACATAGCTCAGCGCGGCGCCGAAGACCGCCATGTTCAGCAGCAGGTCGCCCTTGCCGGTCAGCGACAACAGGAAGCCGATGACGCCGGGCACGATCAGCGCCAGTGTCGGCGCCTTGCGAGAGTTGGTCACCGACAGCGCGGTGGGCAGGTAACCGGCCCGCGACAACGCGAACAGCTGACGCGAGTAGGCGTAGATGATCGAGAAGAAGCTCGCGATGAGGCCGGCCAGCCCGATGTAGTTGACGAGCCGGGCTGCGGTGGTGTCACCGAGCGCCTCGACGAGCGGGTTGCCCGAGTCCGACATCTGCTCGGCCCCACCGGCGCCGGTGGTCAGCACGAGCACCACCGCGCAGCTCACGAGCAGCACGCCGATCGCCGCGATGATGCCGCGCGGGACGTTGCGCTCGGGATTGGCGGTCTCCTCGGCGGCCAGCGGGACGCCCTCGACGGCCAGGAAGAACCAGATCGCGAACGGGATGGCGGCCCAGATGCCGAGGTAGCCGTGCGGCAGGAAGCTCGAGGCCCCGGCAGCGTTGTGGTCCACGGCGATATTGGTCAGGTTGGCGACGTCGAAATGGCCGACGGCGGCGACCGAGAAGATCAGCAGACCCACCAGCGCGATGGCCGTGATCACGAACATCACCTTCAGCGCCTCTCCGACACCGGAGAGGTGGATCCCGATGAACAACGCGTACGCCGCCAGGTAGACCCACCAGCCGTTGGTGATTCCGAACAACCCGAGCGATTGGACGTAGGCGCCGATGAACGTGGCGATGGCCGCAGGCGCGATCGAATACTCGATGAGAATCGCAGTGCCGGTGGCGAATCCGCCCCACGGGCCGAGGGCCCGGCGGGCGAACGTGTAGCCGCCGCCTGCCGCAGGCAGCGCCGAGGACAGCTCGGCCATCCCGAGCACGAGCGCCAGGTACATGCCGGCGATCACCACGGCGGCGATCGCCAGGCCACCGAATCCGCCCTGCCCGAGGCCGAAGTTCCAGCCTGAGTAGTCGCCGGACACGACGTAGCTGACGCCGAGGCCGGCCAGCAGCAGCCAGCCCGCGCTTCCGGATTTGAGCTGGCGCTTCTGCAGATAATCTGCGCTTTCGAGGTGTTCCTCAACAGCAGACACTTCGAACTCCTTAATATGCAAAGCTTTTCGATGAGCTGGCACGTCAGCGCTCAGCGCGACATTTCCTCCGGGGCCGTCCCGCCCACCGAAGTTAAAGGTCCGTAAATCGACCTTTAACTAGTATCACTTGACCCGGCTCAGATGTCCAGGGTGAATTTGAAAGCCGTATCCTCTTGTATTTCAAGACTTTCCGCAAACCCACGAGGGCACCGCGAATGCTCTGGCATCACGAGTCACGGGCAGTTCCTCGTAACACCATCGCATTCGCGGTGCGGGGTATTCAGTTGTCGGACTGGTGCGCCTCTTTAAAAGAACCCCTGGGCCTTGTTGCTGTAGGACACCAGCAGATTCTTGGTCTGCTGGTAGTGGTCCAGCATCATCTTGTGGTTCTCGCGGCCGATACCGGACTGCTTGTAGCCACCGAATGCGGCGTGGGCGGGGTACTGGTGGTAGCAGTTGGTCCACACCCGGCCGGCCTTGATGTCGCGGCCGGCGCGATAGGCGGTGTTGCCGTTGCGGCTCCACACGCCGGCGCCAAGGCCGTACAGCGTGTCGTTGGCGATGCTGATCGCGTCGTCATAATCCGCGAACGAGGTCACCGCGACGACCGGGCCGAAGATCTCCTCCTGGAAGATCCGCATCTTGTTGTTGCCCGCGAACACCGTCGGGGCGACGTAGTAGCCCCCGTTGAGATCGCCGCCCAGCTCCGCCCGGTCGCCACCGGTGATCAGTTTGGCCCCTTCGGATTTGCCGATTTCGATGTAGGACAGGATCTTCTCCAGCTGGTCGTTGGAGGCCTGCGCACCGATCATGGTCTCGGTGTCCAACGGATCGCCCTGCCGGACCGCCTTGGTGCGGATCGCTGCCAATTCCAGGAACTCATCGAAGATGTCGGCCTGGATCAGGCTGCGCGACGGGCACGTGCAGACCTCACCCTGATTGAGGGCGAACATCGTGAAGCCCTCGAGCGCCTTGTCCTGGTAGTCGTCGTTGGCCGCCAGGACATCGTTGAAGAAGATGTTGGGGCTCTTGCCGCCGAGTTCCAGGGTGACCGGGATGAGGTTCTGCGATGCGTACTGCATGATCAGCCGGCCGGTCGTGGTCTCACCGGTGAAGGCGATCTTGGCGATCCGGTTGCTCGACGCCAGCGGCTTGCCCGCCTCGACACCGAAGCCGTTGACGATGTTCACCACACCGGCGGGCAGCAGGTCACCGATGAGCGAGAACAGGTAGAGGATCGAGGCCGGGGTCTGCTCGGCGGGCTTGAGCACGACGGCGTTGCCCGCGGCCAAGGCGGGGGCCAGCTTCCAGGTCGCCATCAACAGCGGGAAGTTCCACGGGATGATCTGCCCGACTACGCCCAGCGGCTCGTGGAAGTGGTAGGCGACGGTGTCCTCGTCGATCTGGCTCAGCGAGCCTTCCTGCGCGCGCAGCACCCCGGCGAAGTAGCGGAAGTGATCGACCGCCAACGGAATGTCGGCGTTGAGTGTCTCGCGGATCGGCTTGCCGTTGTCCCACGACTCGGCCAGCGCGATCGACTCGAGGTTCTCCTCGATCCGGTCGGCGATCTTGTTCAGGATCACCGCGCGCTCGGCGGGCGAGGTCTTGCCCCACGCCGGCGCGGCGGCATGCGCGGCGTCGAGCGCCTTCTCGACGTCAGCCTCGGTGGACCGCGGGATCTCGCAGAACACCTGTCCCGTGACCGGTGACGGGTTCTCGAAGTACCGACCCTCGACGGGGGCCACCCATTCGCCACCGATGTAGTTGGCGTAACGCGACTCGAAGGTCATCAACGAGCCTTCGGCACCCGGACGGGCGTACACAGTCATGACTTCTCCCTGCCTTCAGACGACGAAATGTGTCGGTGATCACTGAAGATAGGTTGCGCAGGGTTGCACCACAGTTGCATGACGTTGCAATGCCGGGCCGGGCGGGATCAGCTCAGGTCGAAATCGATGCCGACGAGGTGGCCGTGCGCCTTGGCCCGAGTGCCTGCACCCGCATCGCTGTGATCGTGCAACCTCCGCCAACCCTCGCGGTCGTCGCGACCTTCGGGCAGTTCCAGCCAGCGCCGCAGCGTATCCAGGTTGGATTCCGCCAGCACAGCGCCACGCAGGCCGGCACTCAGCTCGGTCCGCAGCCGCGCCACGGCAGGAGACACCGATTGCGGCAACAGCTCCCCCGAATACGCCCGCAACGCCGCGTCGACGTCGTCGGCGCCCAGCGCATCGAACACCTCGCCCATGTCGCTGGCAATGGGTTTGACCAGCCGGTATGGCCGCGACGCGAGGTAGGCCTCGCCGATGACCCGGCGCAACCGGGACATCTCGGCTCGGATGGTCACCACGTCGAGGTCTTTCTCGTCGAGCAGCACGGCGAGGTGATCGGCGCTGAGCCCTTCCGGATGGCGCAGGAGCAACACCAGGATGTCGGCATGCCGGCCGGTCAGCGTCGCGGAACGCACCACGCCGTCGGCGTCGGTGTCCTGCCACTGCGGGCGATCGGCCCCGAGCACGGTGAGACGTGCCTCGGTGGGCGGCGGCTGGCTCGCCGGCCGGGTCAGCCGCAACAGCGCCAGATGGTTTTCCACCGCCACGGCGGTGGCCCGGACGAGCCCCAAGGTCTGCGGTGTCACGATGGCTGAGCCACCCGTGAGGTCGATGGTGCCCAGCAGCGCACCGGTGACCGGATCGTGGACCGGCACGGCCGTACAGTTCCACGGCTGCACGACGCGGGAGAAATGTTCGGAACCGCGGATCTGCACCTCGGAGTCGAGTGCCAGCGCCGTGCCCGGCGCGTTGGTGCCTGCGCTGCGCTCGCTCCAATCGGCCCCCGGGACGAAATTCATCGCCTCGACCTTGCGGCACGCGGCGAGGTCACCCTCTACCCACAGCAGGGTGCCGTCGGGGCCGGTGATCGCGACGACCACACCGGAGTCGGCGGCGTCGTCGACCAGCAGCCGGCGGATCACCGGAAGGGCGCTCGACAACGGATTGGCCTCCCGCAGCGCACCGAGCCGGGCAGCGGCCGCCGCGGCCTGTGCCCCGCGGTCAGGGTCCACCCCGGTGGCCAGGCTGCGCTGCCAGCTCTCGGCGACGACGCGCCGGACGTGGGTCGAGTCGAGGTAGGCAGCGTCGACCTCGCCGGCGACGAAGAGCTCGCGGACCGCACGCAGCTGCGCCGACGGCACCCGGCCGCCGGAGGTCCTCGGTATGCCCACCTCGATCACGCTCCTCGCGGCAGGCCATTTCCGCAGGCCACCGCGTGTTCGCCAGGATAGTTGACCGGGCTCGCAGGGAGAAATATCAGGCGCGCGTCACGTCTGGGGAAGGCACCTCAGTCGCGCAGGTCACACCCCGCCGAGACGAAATCCGCGGTGTCGTACCGGTAGACTCATCGCCGATCGGCACATCTGTTCTGCCAGTGCCGCCTCCTCGATCGTCACACCGAGCGCCGCGGGATGTCACCCGCGCCGGGCAGGACGACCGCCCTCTACTTTTCGGAGTTTCATTTTGTCTGCGCCAAACCACAGTGGCAGCACTGTGCCCACGTTCGCCGAGCTGGGCCTTCCCGCCGAGATCGTCACCACCCTGGCCGCCAACGGCGTGACCGCGCCGTTCCCGATCCAGGCCGCCACCCTGCCCGACTCGCTGAAGGGACGCGACGTGCTCGGCCGCGGCCGCACCGGGTCCGGCAAGACCTACGCGTTCCTGCTGCCGTTGGTCGCGCGGCTGGCCCGCAGCGACAGCCGCCGGATGTCACGCCGACCGCGCGCCCTGATTCTTGCGCCGACCCGCGAGCTCGTCACCCAGATCGAGGCCTCGCTGGCCCCGCTGGCCGCCGCGACCGGCCTGAAGTCGCTGAACGTGTTCGGCGGTGTCGGTGCCGGCCCGCAGATTTCGGCTCTGCAGCAGGGTGTCGACGTCGTGATCGCGTGCCCGGGCCGGCTGGAAGACCACATGCGATCCGGTCATGCCGACCTGTCGGCCGTCGAGATCACCGTGCTCGACGAAGCCGACCACATGGCCGACCTCGGCTTCCTGCCCGGCGTCAAGCGCCTGCTGGACAAGACCCCGAAAGACGGTCAGCGGCTGCTCTTCTCGGCCACCCTCGATGCCGGTGTCGACGTGCTGGTCAAGCGCTACCTGCATGATCCGGTGGTGCACAGCGTCGATTCGGCGCAGTCGCCCGTCACCGCGATGGTGCACCACGTGCTGCACGTGGACAACGCGGCCCGCGTCAACGTGGTAGCCGACCTGGCCGCTGCACCGGGCCGCACCATCGTGTTCGCGCGCACCAAGCACGGCGCGAAAAACCTGACCCGCCAGCTCAATTCGCGAGGAATCTCGGCGGTCGAACTGCACGGGAATCTGTCTCAGAACGCGCGTACCCGTAATCTCACCGCGTTCTCCGACGGCTCCGCCACGGTGCTGGTGGCCACCGACATCGCGGCCCGCGGCATTCACGTCGACGATGTGAACCTGGTGGTGCACGCGGACCCGCCGGTCGAGCACAAGGCGTATCTGCACCGCTCCGGCCGTACCGCCCGGGCCGGCAACGAGGGCACCGTGGTGACCCTCATGCACGACGCGCAGGTGTCGGACGTGCGGAACCTGACCCGCAAGGCCGGCGTCAAGCCGACGATCACCCGCATCAACGACACCGATCATCCGGTGCTGCAGCAGATCGCTCCCGGCGAGCGGGTTTTCGGTGAGCCCAAGCGTCCCGAGCCGAAACCGGCCCGGCCTCAGCCCGCGCAGCCGCGGCGCAGCAAGCCACGCAACGCGGGGCACCCTGCCGGGGTTACCGGCTCCCGGTCCGGAAGCCCCGCGGCCCGCAATGGCCGGCGCCGCCGGCCGAGTCGGCCCAACGACGCCGCGGGTAACGGCCGCGGGTAACGGCAAACACTAAAACGGCCGCGCGGGCCGCTTAGACTCTGCAGCGATGCTGTTCGACGTCGTGATGGCCTGCGTGCCACTGGTCGCGGTCGCCCCCGCGGTGATCGGCGTGGCCACCGGCCACACCGACTTCACCGCGAAGGGGCAACTGCAACGCGGGCTGTACCGCTCGCTGTTGCTCGCCGAGAAACTGCCTGCCACAACGCCCGGTAGCGCCCAGATCGCCGCCGACATCGACCGGGCCACCCTCGCGGTGGCCTACCGAGTGCAGTATCCGCAGCGCGGCGCGGAGATCACCCGGCTGGCACTGGTCGGTCTGGGGTTGCTGACCGCACTGGTCGTCTACTACGGATTGCTGTGGGTCGACGCCTGGTGGGTCTACCAGGTGTTGTTCGCGATCCCGGTGCTCGTGATGGCGGCTTGGCTGCACCGGGCCGTCGGCAATTTTATCCGCAATGACGGGCTGACCCGCGCGGTGTTCGAATACTTCGGCGCCCCAACCGAATTGATCCGGCCTACCACTGAACTGATCACTAGGAGCCCGACTCCGACCATGGCCGCGGTGTTCGAGCGGGCCGCCGAGATCCGAGACCGCGAGCACGGCGGGACGCTCAGCTCGCTGGATGCTGTGAACGCCGCGCTGGGCTCTTACCACACCTCGGTAGATTGGCGTGCTCTGGTGGGCCGCATCCGCCGGCAGCTCAGCACCACCGATTACCGCGGGCACGCCGAGACAGCCAGGGCTCAGGCAGAGAATGTTGCTGCCCAATCATTTTCAGTGCTCAGCAGCGGATATGACCGTGCCATGCAGACATTGACCGGGCCGGTGTTCGCGGCGCGGCTGTCGTGGCTCGACACGCGTGAGCACGATCGGATCGCCAAAGCCGAGCGGGCCGGCGACGTGTACCGGGCGGCGTGGTTGGCGACCCACTATCGCGACGAACGCAGCCGAATGGCCGGGCAGCTGTCATGGCTGCGCGCGCAGCGAAATGTGCGGCCCCGCTGGCCTCTCCATTCCGAGCGGGACCGCACAAGCTTCGTCGGTGGGGATCACTAGCCCCACGCGTTGGCGGCACTGCGGTCGGTGGCGGCCACATCGTCGGCGCCGTCACGAACCGCATTACCCAGGTTGAACAAGATCTCGTTGAGGGACGCCGCGGCCTGGTTCCACCGGGTCTGTTCCAGCTGATACGCCTCGGCGGCTTCGCGAGTCCAGACCCGCTGCAGCGGGGCCAGCTGCGTGCGCAGGTCCTCCAAGGCCGCGTTCAACCGGGCCGAGGTGGTGTGAATCTCTTGGCGCACCGTGTATTCGATCTCGCCGAAGTTGTAGGACAATACCTGGCTCATGCGTTGCTCCGATCGATCACAGGGTGTCCGCGACGGCACCGAGCTGCTGCGAATGTCCCTCGGCAGCTTCGCGCAGCGTGCGTTCGTTGTAACGGATGGTTTCGGCGATACGCTGCAGCGCGGTGTGCAGCTTGAGCGATTCGCTGTTCCAGCGGTCGACCACATCGCGGAACCGCAGCGCCGCCGCCCCACCCCAGACTGACGGCGGCACACTGCTCATCCGTCCGATGAAGGTCTGCAGCATGGCGCGAATGTCATCGTTGACGACATCGATCCGGCCGGCCGCAGTGGTCATCACGTCGAAGTCGGTACCAAGGGATCCCGAAGTTGAAGCCATCTCGCACCTTCCGGTTTGTCTTGCGGGGTATATCAATTCGACGCACGCGGTGCCGATTTGGTTCCGCCCGATTTCACAGCACCGCGTGCGCAGAGCGGATCGCCGTCTCACACGGTGCCTTTCGCCGGTCCACCGGGCCCTGGCAGCCGACGGCGATGCGGACCGTCTTGTCCGCGAACACCGCCCAGCCGACCTCCCGCCCGCCACGAATCTCGCGGTAGCTGACCACCGCACGATCGGCGATGCGGTCGGCCGGGTTGAAGTCGGTGAACACTCCCGCCGGTTGTTCGTCGAGTGCGCGACGCAGCGTCGCGGCCACCGTCTGCGGGTCGGCCGTGTCGGTCGGCGACTGGGTCAGATAGATGACGGTATTCGGATCGGCTGCCGAAACCACCTCCACCCGAGCCGATCCCGGGCCGGATGTCACCCGGCGCACGGTCCAGTCGGCCGGGATCTGCATCCCGACCCGGCCCTCCACCAATGCCGTCTGTGGCTGCGCTGCATCGGGGCGAGCGGCCAAGCCCGCGCAGGTGATCGCCACGGCTACGGCGATCCCGATGAGATGGCGGTTGCCACGGCGGCGCCTGATCACCGGCAACGGGCGGACCTCCTCCCGTGGCACGGCTGCCCGCGCGCCGTTGGCCAGCATCCGCGGCCCGGCCATCGATACCGTGGTGCCGCAGGCACGTACGGCATCACCGACCGCCCCGGCCAGGACAGCGGCACCGCCGACCTCACCCGGCGCGTCGACGATGACCTGGGCGGCTCCTCGGGTCGCACCGGCCACCTCGCCGGCCAATACGGAGGGCGCACCCCGTCGGACCAGACGCACCGCGTCGCCGTCCTCGCACGACACCATGATCAGCTCGTCGGCGATCTCCACCACCGCCCATGACGGGGCATCCAGCGTCGCGGCGAGAGCCTGAGCCCGGTGCAGCACAACACCGTCGAGCTCGGCGGCCACCGTCCGGATCCGCTCCGTCTGGTCGGTGGTCCACCACGTGGGGCACACCACGATCGGCGCCTCGGTGCGTGCTCCCGCGGCCGCGCAGATGGTCTGCGCCCACAGTTCGTCGACCGGTACAGGTTCGTCGTCGACGAGCGCCACGGCGTCGTCGATGCACTCCACGGCGATCCGCGCGGATTCGGCATCAACCGTGCCGGGGCCGCGCACCAGTACCGGGCCTGCCTCGATCACTGCCGTCACGGCAAGCCCTGCTCTGGTATGACCGCCACCTGGATCAGCTGCTCGCTGCCGGTGCGGGTGACGAATACGCCACGGCCAGGCGGCAACTGCCGTGGTCGCACACCGCCGAACAGCACGCCGTCCTCGGCGCCCGCGCTCATCACAAGACCCATGCAGCCGAGGTCTCGCATCCGGGCCAGCACCGGGTCGAACATGGCCCGCGCCGCTCCCCCCGACCGGCGGGCGACCACGACGTGCAGTCCGACATCCCTGGCGTGCGGCAGGTATTCGAGTAGTGGGCTCAGCGGGTTGCCGTTGTCGCCGGCGACCAGGTCGTAGTCGTCGATCACGAGGTAGAACTCCGGCCCGGACCACCAGGAGCGGCTGCGCAACTGCTGCTGGGTCACGTCGGGTCCGGGCATCCTGGTTCGCAGCAGCTCCAGCACAGCCGGCAGGTGTGTCGCCACGGCCACCGGTGAAATGGCGTAACCGGCCAGATGGTCGGACTCGACCACGCCGAGCAGAGTGCGTCGGAAGTCGATGATGAGCAGACGCACATCGCGGGAGCTGTTGGTGGCGACGAGGTCGGCGCACATTGTCCGCAACGCCGTGGTCTTACCGCAGCCCGTGTCACCGAGCACGAGCAGATTGCTCTGCTCGGTGAAATCCATGAGCACCGGCCGTAGTTCGTGCTCGCCGATTCCGATCAGCACCTGGGTGGCCGACCGGGTTGTGACGGCCGGCGCCAGAGCCCGATGATCGACTGATGCCGGAAGAAGCCGAATCGGCGGGGCACACGTGTCGGGGTATTGAGCGCACAGCGTCTCGCCAACGCGTGCGGCGGCGGCGACCAGTCCCGTGGTGCTCGGCACACCGTCGAGGCGGGGTAATCCGATCAGCAACTCACGGCCGTCTCGGGTCAGTCCCCGCCCGGGGCGGCGGTCGGCCAGGGTGCGGGCACGCTTGCGGTCCATCTCCGATTCGGCAGGATCCCCGAGCCGCAGTTCGATCCGGGTGCCGAGCTGATCCTTGACGGCGGGCCGGAATTCTGCCCACCGCGACGCGGTCAGCACCACATGCACGCCGTACGAAAGGCCTTGTGCGGCAAGTGTGGTGATTGCGCCCTCGACCGCGTCGAGCTCTTGCCTCAGCACCGACCAGCCGTCGACGACCAGGAACACATCGCCGAATTCGTCCGCGGCCGTGGGGTCGGATGCGCGATGACGCCGGTATGCGGTCATCGAGTCGAGGCCCAGTTCGCCGAACAGGGCCTCCCGGCTCCGTACCACGTCCTCCAGCTGGGCCACTGTGCGGCGCACCAGGTCCGGGTCATGGCGACCTGCCACCGCGCCGACATGGGGCAGCGTCAGCAGGGACGCCAGGCCTCCACCGCCGAAGTCGAGGCAATAGATCTGGACATCCCGGGGATGGTGCGTGGCAGCCAGGGCCATCACCAGGGTCCTGGCGGTGATCGACTTACCCGACTGTGGACCACCGACGATCGCCACGTTGCCCGCAGCACCGTCGAGGATGACGGTGAGCCGGTCACGCCGCTGCTCGAAAGGGCTGTCGATCAACCCGATCGACGCGGTCAACGGTGTGCAGGCCGATAGCAACACGTCGCTCAGCGGCACGACCTCCGGTAGTGGTGGAAGCCAGACTTGGTGCGCGGGCCTGCCGTGCCCGGCGATGCGCGCGAGCACCGTGTCGATCAGGGTGGGGCCGGTCTCGCGGTGTGCCACCACACCTGCCGGCGGCCATTGCGCGGTGAACCGGCGGACGGCGGTCGCCCGGATCGGCGGCGGCGCGGGCATCGGCGTGGAGACGAACGCGGTCTGGAACCGCACCAGTTCACCGGCAGGCGTCTTGAGATACGCCGCGCCGGGTGTGCTGGGTAGTTGATGGGCGTCGGCGATCCCCAAGACGGCACGGGATTCGCTTGCCGAGAAGGCCTTCAGACACACCCGGTAGGAGAGATGGGTTTCCAGCCCCCGCAGCCTGCCCTCGTCGAGCCGCTGGCTGGCCAGCAGCAGGTGCATACCCAAGGACCGGCCCAACCGCCCGATGGCGACGAAGAGTTCGGCGAAATCCGGGTGCTGGTAGAGCAGCTCTGAGAATTCGTCGACGATGATCAAGAGAGCGGGCAGCGGCGGCAGGTCCGGCCGTTGCCGCTGGTATTCAGTGATGTTCGCGAGATTGCCCGCCGTGCGCAGGATTCCCTGCCGGCGGGTGATCTCCCCGCTCAACGCATCACCCATGCGTGCCACCAGCGCGGCCTCGTCGGCGAGGTTGGTGATCAAGGCGCTCACGTGCGGCGCCGACTGGAGACCGAGAAACGTTGCGCCGCCCTTGAAGTCGACGAGGATCAGATTGAGCACCTCTGGTGGGTGGGTGGTGACCAAGCCCAGGGTCAGGGTCCGCAGGAACTCGGATTTTCCCGACCCGGTGGCACCGACGCACAACCCGTGCGGGCCCATACCGTTCTGGGCGGCTTCCTTGAGGTCCAGATGCACCGGTACGCCGTTGTCGTCGACGCCGATCGGTACGCGTAGCAGCGACCCGGACTGACGCCAGGTGAGCGCGGGATCCAGCTCCGTGAGGTCACCCAACCCGACCAGCGCCGGCCAATCCGCGGCTGCGCGCGCCGACACGGGTGCCTGATGCGGCGCGAGCCGTCGCGCACATGTCAGCGCGTCGTCGATGGTCATGCTGTCCCAACAGATGTCGCCAGTGTCGACATCAAGCCGCAGATCTGTGCTTCCGGCCTCCTCGCCGACGACGATCACGGTGATGCCGGTGGCCGGTGGCGGCAGTTGCGCGTCCGGGTGATCGACGATGATCACCAGGTGCGGGACCACCACACTGCTGCATGCCTCTGCCGACGTGCGGTAGCGGAGATGGTGCTCGTCGTTGTGCGGATGTCGATGGTGCGGCAGCCATTTCAGCCAGTCCCACCGGGACGCGGCCGCATCATCGAGCACCGCGGCCACCCGCACGTCGTGTGGTCCGTGCGTTACCGCCAGTCCGCAGACGGCCGCGCGGATCAACGCCCGGGCGCGAGAGCGCTCTCCCGTGATCGCAAGGCTCTGGGTATTCCGCAGTTCCAGTGTGACGGGTACCTCGGGCACCATGGCCCGTCGCTCGATCAGGCGCTGCAACGCGACTGCTGTCACCGGGTCCTGCTCGGCGCCCGGAGCGGATTCGGGCGCCACCAGCTTGGTGGTCAGCCAGACCTCACCGATGCCGATGCGGACCACACCGAAGTGGGGATCGGCAGGACCACGCCGCCACATGTGCTCAGTGCCGATCAATGTCCAGAGCACATCCGGGTCCGGATAACGCTCGTACAGTGAATCCCGCTGTGCGGTAGCCGTTCCCAAGACCGCCTCGTCGATGCCATCAAGATAGTTCAGGTAGTTTCGCCGGTCCCGGTCGAGTTCTGCGGTCCGCCCGGTACCACGCATGCTGTAGGCCAGCGTGCCGAGCGCCGACATCACCATCATCACGGGGAACAGCGTGACCATCGGTCCCCGCGAGGCTGCGGCGCCGGATCCGAAGTAGACGACCATCATGCCGACCACGGCCAGCACTAGTACCACCGGCAGCAGGCGGGCCATGAGATTCGCCGGAGCACTCGTCGGCACCGGCGGCGGCGCGTCGATGACCAGCTCGCCGGACGGCGCCGGCGAGCTCGACCGGTGTTGTGCAGTGAGCTCCATCGACGTTAAGACGCGCACCGGAGCAGATCCGTTCCACCCGAAATTGCTGCAATCCGCTGCGACCGCGCTCGGCTACGGTGTGTTCACTGGCGTCAACCGGGGGGTGATGACGTGCCGAATGCATTGTGCCGAGTGGCGATTCACTGTGAGCTGCCCGGCGCCGACCAACCGGCGACGGTCGATCTGCGCCTGCCGTCGTCGCTGACCGTGGGGCAACTGCTGCCCGCCATCGCCGACGCCGTCGGCGCAGGCACCGGACCGCGTCGCTGGCGGTTGTCCCGGGTCGGCGGGCCGTCGCTGGACGAATCGATGTCCTTGAGCCAGCACGACATTCGGGACGGCGATCTGCTGTTGTTGTCGGCCGCTGCAGTGCCGAGGCCACGGCCCCGCGACCCGTCCTTGATCGGTGCACTCGCCGCGGCAATCCCGGACAATCCACACTCCGGGTTACGCCCGGTCGGTTGCCTGGGCACCGTGCTCGTCGGCGCACTGACACTGGCGGGTGCCGCAGCAGGCGGTACGGGGCGGGTCGTCACCGCTGCCGCCCTGGCCGTCGCCGTGACCGGCGCCGCGATGGCTGCGCGCCGGGTCCGCTGTGGGCCCGACTCGGTGGCCGCCGTGGACCTCTGCGCGGTGCTGCAGGCCGCAGTGCTCGGATTCCTGGTCGTGCCGGGCGGCCCCGCACCGGCGAATGCCTTTCTGGCCGCGGTGGCATCGGCTTCGGTCGCCGCGGTGCTGCTTCGGCTATCGGGCGGCAGCACAGTCATTTTGACCGCCGTGGTGACGATGACCGCGACTGTCGGGGTGGTCAGCGGGACGGCGGTGATGTGGCCGCTGTCCACAGTGGCGCTCGGAGCTGTGTTGGCGACGGCAGCGCTGGGCGGGCTCACGGCGGCTGCACGATTGTCGATCGCGCTGGCCCGTCTCACTCCGCCGCTCCCGGGCGACGAGGGACCTGACGGCGACATCGCCGGCCGCGTACTGCGCGGGCACCGAACGCTGACGGGGCTCGTCACCGGCTTCTCCGCCGCCGCGGCATTGGGAACGATCATTGTCGTCGCCGGCGCCAGGCATGCGGTGACGCCGGCGGCCGTGGCATTCACCTGCGCGGTCGGGGTGGCACTGGCGTTGCGCGCCCGTTCGCACGCTTCGGGCCTCTGCAGGCTCGCGCTCGCCGGAGCCGGATTCGCCGCCACCACAGCGACATTCGTTCTCGTGGTGGTGTGGTCGCCGACATCGGCACACTGGGCGGCAGGCATTGTCGTCAGCGCGGGGCTCGCGGCACTCGCGCCGGGTGCAGCCACTGTGGCCGCCGGTCACCGCGCCTCGCGCATCCTCGACGCCACGGAGTATCTGGCGCTGGCGTCGGTGGTACCGCTGGCATGCTGGCTCGCCGGGCTCTTCGACCTGGCTCGAGGTCTGAACCTGCCATGAGCGGGCCCGTCCGGGTGATCGCAGCGGCCGCGGTTCTTGCGCTCGCCGCGGCACCGGCTGCCGCTGCGCTGGGACCGCGACCGCTTCCGGTGGTGGAGCCGCCGCCGGTCGACAGTGCGTTGCTGCCGCAGGCGTCCGCGCCGGTGCCTCCGGGACCGACGCGCCTGCGCGGGCAATGCTTCGCACCGACAACGCGTGCGGCCGACGGCGCCCACAATCCGATGGAACTCGACGCCGTGTGGCGGCTCACCAAGGGCCGGGGCCAGACCGTCGCGGTGATCGACACCGGGGTGGCGCGACATCGCCTGCTGCCCCACCTCGTCGGCGGCGGCGACTACGTGGCGCGTGGCGACGGGACGAGTGATTGCGACGGGCACGGGACCATCGTCGCCGGGCTGATCGGAGGAGCTCCCGATGGTCTCGGCTTCAGCGGAATTGCGCCGGAGGCAACGATTCTCAGTATTCGTCAGTCGAGCACCAAGTTCGCCGTCGAGGGGCAGGCGCCCGGTGTCGGTGACGTCGACAGCCTGGCCCGGGCCGTGCGGACCGCCGCCGACCTGGGTGCCACCGTCATCAACATCTCGTCGGTGGCCTGCGTGGCCGCCGCCGACCGTCTCGACGACCGGCCCCTGGGCGCCGCGCTCACCTACGCCGTCGACGTGAAGAACGTCGTCGTGGTGACGGCGGCAGGCAACGTCGGCGGCGCCGGCCAGTGCCCCGAACAGAACCCGCCACCGGGGCCGACCGGCGGACCGGACTGGGACACGGTGCGCTCGGTCGCGAGCCCGGCCTGGTACGACGATCTGGTCCTGTCGGTCGGGTCGGTCGGCCGCGACGGCGCCGCGTCGGATTTCACCTTGGCCGGGCCTTGGGTCGACGTCGCGGCGCCGGGTGAGGAAGTGGTCTCGCTGCATCCCGACGCAGCTGGACTGATCGACCTTCTCGCAGCAGGGAAGCCGATCTCGGGCACCAGTTACGCGGCGCCCGTCGTCGCAGGAATCGCAGCACTGGTCCGGTCGCGGTTTCCGCAACTCAGTGCGCGCGACGTCATGCGCCGCATCGAGGCGACAGCGCACCGCCCGCCGGCGGGGTGGGACCCATTCGTAGGCAGTGGTGTGGTCGATGCTTTGGCGGCGGTCAGCGGTGGCGCACCCGCAGCCGCGGCACCGGTCACCCCACCTTTGCTGCCACCGCCGTCGGCAGCGGTCGGCGATGCACGGCCACGCCGGGTCGCCTTCGGCGGCGCTGCCGCGTGCATCGTCGTGACCCTGGCAATCATCCTGTCCGCCAGGAGATCACGGGATCGCACGGGCGACATTCAGCCCGTCACGGACGACTGACGCGGCGTCGCGGCTCAGTTCCGGGCCACGAGGCAGGACCGCCAACATCGACCACGGGGCAGCCACCGCGGGCCCGGGCAGACCGAGATGCTCGGCGGCCCGCTCGTCGTGTACACCGAACAGCACCCCACGATCGTTGAGGTAAAAGAGCGATCCGGCGGTCCCACCGGTTCCGACGACTGCCGTGGACCGCACCAACGCACCGCGGCCGGCAGGGATGACGACCCGGTCGATGTTCGGCCCCTCGGCGTCGGACTGGGCGAGCGTCACTCCCCCGCTTCCGGGCACGGGCAGCGAACTGCTCACGGCCACCGTCGTATTCGTTTCCGAACTCTGGTGCCTCGGATCCCAACCGGCGCACACGGTGTCACCCGTGCCCGCCGCGACCCGATCGGGAAACCGGCGCACCGGTAACGTCTCGACGAACGGCACGGTCGCGATCACGTCGGCTGCGATCACCGGAGGTTGCCCGCCCGGCTGGGCGACGGTGAACCGGATCAGGTCGGCAACCACGGTGTCGACGCGCTGCACGCCGTCGGACAGCACGACGTAGAACTCGTGGCCGGCCGCCCGTTCCACCCGCACCACGGTGCCGACGCCGAGACCACCCAGCGCGGGCGTCCCGGGCGCGCCGGCGTCCGCGATCTGAGGTGCCTGGATCGCCGGCGCCTCCGGCACGCTGTCGAGAAGTGAACGCGAGACCATCAGCGGTGCAACGCCTTCCAGATGCAACGCGCGCACCACCGAGATATCCCGCAGATCGACTGCTGCGCGCCAACCGTCGAAGACCAGGTACGTGGCGGCGGGGCCCTCACCCCGCGGAGCCACCAGTAACGCCTGCCCGCCCGGCAGCCGACCGGTATCCGAGGTCATGCGGCCCACGATCAGCACTGTTTGTGGCGGATCGGCCACGTCACACAGCGTCCAACCGGACTCGTCGATGTTCAATGGCGGATCGATCTGCATAGGTGCACCCGGGATACCCACCAGCGGACCGCGGTTGGCCGCGGCGAGTGCGTGGGCATTGACCGGCCGTGGGTTGGCGGGTGTTGCGGCCAACAACCGGGCCGACGCCAGGTTGAGCACCGGGTGCATGGTGTCGGCGATCCGCACGTACAGCGCCCCGGTGTCGCGGGCCATGACTATCGGCGTCGCATCGAGATCGCCACCGGGACGCAGCATTGCCGTCGCCGCGCACACCGCGAAGGCCACGACCGCGAGCACGGCGCCGATGGTCAGCGAAATCGCTTGTGTGCGTAGCGGATCATCGATCATCCGGGCGTCGCCGCGCACCAGGGCGTGTTGCGTGCGCCGGATCAGGAAGCGGTGCCCGCCCAGTTGCAGCCGGGTCGCCGGTCGTCGTGCCATGTGTCCCCCGGCGATCACTCTAACCCGGTCCCGACGGCCTACCACGCAGGAAAAGTGGTACCCGAAATCGGCGCCAAAATGGAGCCCAGCCATGTCCCACCGGCGGGCTAGCGTGGCTGCTATGTCCGCCAGTTGGTCGCGACCGGACGCCGGCTCCACTGCCGACGCGATCGATTCGCGGTATCACCCGTCCGCTTCGGTGCGCCGTCAGCTGAACAAGGTGTTCCCGATGCACTGGTCATTTCTGCTCGGCGAGATCGCGATGTACAGCTTCGTCGTGCTGCTGATCACCGGTGTGTGGCTGACCCTGTTCTTCGATCCGTCGATGGCAGAGGTGACCTACAACGGTGTGTACCAACCACTTCGGGGCGTGCAGATGTCGCGCGCGTATGAGTCGGCGCTGGAGATCAGCTTCGAGATCCGCGGCGGCCTGTTCGTCCGTCAGGTCCACCATTGGGCAGCGCTGATGTTCGCGGCATCGATCATGGTCCATCTCGCCCGCGTCTTCTTCACGGGTGCGTTCCGGCGTCCGCGTGAGGCCAGCTGGGTCACCGGCGCAATCCTGTTGATCCTGGCCATGTTCGAGGGTTACTTCGGTTACTCGCTGCCCGACGACCTGCTGTCCGGCATCGGTCTGCGCGCCGCGCTGTCCTCGATCACCCTGGGCCTGCCTGTCGTCGGCACCTGGCTGCACTGGGCGCTGTTCGGCGGCGACTTCCCCGGCACCGTGCTGATCCCGCGCCTCTACGCCCTGCACATCCTGCTCATCCCCGCCGTCATATTGGCACTCGTGGCGACGCACCTCACCCTGCTCTGGTTTGGCAAGCACACGCAGTTCCCCGGCCCTGGACGTACGGAGAAGAACGTTGTCGGCGTGCGCGTCATGCCGGTGTTCGCGGTCAAGTCCGGTGCGTTCTTCGCGATGATCACCGGCGTGCTCGGCCTGATGGGCGGTCTGCTGACCATCAACCCGATCTGGAACCTCGGCCCCTACAAGCCATCTCAAGTCTCGGCCGGTTCACAGCCGGACTTCTACATGATGTGGACCGAGGGCCTGGCCCGTATCTGGCCGGCCTGGGAGTTCTACCCGTTCGGTCACACCATCCCCGCGGCGGTGGGTGTCGCACTCATCATGGGCATCGTCTTCATCTTGCTGATCGCCTACCCGTTCATCGAGAAGAAGGTCTCCGGGGACGACGCGCATCACAACCTGCTGCAGCGTCCGCGAGATGTACCGGTGCGCACCGCCATCGGCTCCATGGCCATCGCGTTCTACATGGTGCTCACCCTGGCCGCGATGAACGACATCATCGCACTCAAATTCCACATCTCCCTGAACGCCACCACCTGGATCGGCCGCATCGGCATGGTCGTCCTGCCCGGCATCGTCTACTACATCGCCTACCGCTGGGCCGTCTCCCTACAACGCAGCGACCGCGCCGTCCTCGAACACGGCATCGAGACCGGCATCATCAAACGCCTACCCCACGGCGCCTACGTCGAACTGCACCAACCACTGGGCCCCGTCGACGACCACGGCCACCCCATCCCGCTCGAATACCAGGGCGCCGCCCTACCCAAGCGGATGAACAAACTCGGCTCCGGCGGCGCACCCGGCACCGGCAGCTTCCTCTACGCCGACCCGGCCGTCGAGCAAGACGCCCTCACCGAAGCCACCCACGCCTCCGAACGCAAAGCGCTCACCGCCTTGCGGGAGCACCAGAGTCGCAACGGACATCGCGACGACTGAGCCCGCGGTGTAACCCCGCCCCCTAACTCCTTTCGGAACCGCCTGCAGCACTTGGCAATCGCCACGCTGCCCGGCCGACGAAAGGGATTCGTGGTGAGGACTTGGCTCAGTGCCGCTGCGATGGCGGCTGTCCTGCTCGCCGCAGCGGCACATACGGCGTCAGCAGATCCGTCGGCGTTCAACAACGGTTACGGCAATGCCCAGGACACCGTCAATGCACTGCGCGCGCAGGGCTACGACGTGCAACTCAACGGGGCCGCGGTGTACCCGTTGAGCTCCTGCCGGGTCACCGGGATCGAGGGGCTGCGCAATTCCAATTCACAGCCCAACGGCAATCGGATCGATCCGACCGAGTCCGACACCGTATACGTGGACATCTCCTGCCGCGGCGGCTGAGGGCACGTGCGAACCAGCGCCCCTACTCTTCCTCGCGCTGCCGCTGCCGGTAGGCCGCGACGTGCTGGCGGTTGCCGCAGTTGCCGGTGTCGCAGAAGATGCGCGAACGGTTGCGTGACAGGTCGGTCAGCACCGCCGTGCAGTCCGGGGCCGCGCAGATCTTCAATCGCCTGAGCTCACCGCCGCGGATCAGGTCGGCGAGCGCCATCGCGATCTCGGCGCCCATGCGCTGCCACAGCGGGTCGTCGGCGGCGCCCAGATGTAGGTGCCAATCGGGATTCTCCACGTGGCGGGTCAGCCATGGCGACGCTTTGGTCTCGCCCAGCAGTGCGTTGACCCTGTCCACCGTCGCTTCCTCATCGTCGGCAACGTCCCAGATATCCCCGATCCGGGTCCGCAGTTCGTGCACCGCGCGCAGTTCGACGTCGTCGCGGTCACGCCGCCCTGTCCAGCCGAAGTCGTTCAGATATTGATCCAGAGCGGCGAGGTCGCCCAGCTGCTCGCCGTCCACCCGATCGCTGTTGACCAGCACCGCGGCAGCCCGGAGTGTGAGTTCCGTGTCATAAGTGAAAAGCATTTGACTCGTGACTCCTTTCCGCCGTACCGTCACTACCAAAAGTCAGTTTACTCATGACACGCGCCCAGGAGGTGTACCCATGGCCACGGCAGCACTCGACCGCCCGAGCACCGACAACCATTTTCGGCTCGGTCTGCTGTTCGCACTCGCATCAGCACTGGCCTTCGGGTCCTCCGGTCCGTTCGCGAAAGCGCTGATCGAAGCCGGCTGGAGCCCGACCGGCGCCGTCACGGCGCGGCTCGCGGGCGGAGCACTGGCGATGGCCATCTTCGCCAGCTTCGTGCGGCCCGGCTGGGTCCGCGAGTCCATCCGGCATGCCAAGACTGTCGTGGCCTACGGCCTGGTGCCGATCGCCGGTGCGCAACTCTGCTACTACAACGCCGTTGCGCACCTCTCGGTCGGCGTGGCACTCCTGCTCGAGTACACCGCTCCGATCCTCGTGGTCGGGTGGGTGTGGGCGACCACTCGTCGGCGCCCCAGCTCGATGACGTTCGCCGGCGTGGGTCTGGCGGTCGCCGGGATCATGCTCGTGCTCAACGTCTTCAGCGGTGCTCACATCAACATGATCGGGGTCAGCTGGGGGCTGGCTGCCGCGGTGTGTGCGGCGTGCTACTTCATGATGTCCAACCACGTCAGCACCGAGGGCGAGGGTCTGAACCCCATCAGCCTGGCCGCGGGCGGCCTGATCGTCGGCACTGCGGCCGTCGCGCTGCTCGGTGTCACCGGGGTGATGCCGCTGACATTCACGGCGAACTCCGTCGTCATCGCGGGCTTCACCACGTCCTGGCTGGTGCCCGTGATCACACTGGGCCTGATTCCGACCGCTCTCGCGTACACCCTCGGCATCTTCGGTGTCGCCCGCCTCAAGCCGCGGTTCGCATCGCTGGTGGGTCTGTCCGAGGTGATGTTCGCGGTGCTGTCGGCCTGGATCCTGCTGGGTGAGGCCATGACGGTCAGCCAGGCCATCGGTGGCACCGTCGTTCTGCTCGGTCTGGCCCTGGCGCGCCAGGGAGACCGCAGCGAGCAGGCGCATCCCGAGTCCGTCGGCCAGGTCGAACTCGCGAGCTGGCCCGACATGCCGCTCCGGGAGACAACGGAACCGGCAAACGATTAGCCGCGGCTAACCATTTTGTGTGACGATGTCGTCCGTGAGTCTTCTTCGGAAGTCGGCCCGGGTGGCCGCGATCGTCTCAACGCTGGTCAGCGCGGCATTGCCGCTCACCTTCGCCGCGCCCGCCGCGGCTGAACCGTGCTCCGACATCGAGGTCATCTTCGCCCGAGGCACCAACGATGCACCCGACCTCGGCCGCCCAGGACAGGCTTTCGCGGACGCGCTGCGCGCCCAGGTCGGGGGTCGCACGGTCTCCACGTACGGGGTGAACTACCCCGCCAGCTACGACTTCCTGACCGCAGCCGACGGGGCCAACGACGCCGCCAACCGCATCACGTCGCTGGCGGCGTCCTGCCCGTCCACCAAGATCGTGCTCGGCGGTTACTCGCAGGGCGCAGCCGTGGTCGACATGCTCGCCGGCATACCGCCGCTGGGCAACAAGGTCGGCGAGATCGGTTCGGCACCTCCGCTGCCCAGCAGCCTGGTACCGCAGATCGCGGCCGTGGTGGCCTTCGGAAACCCGGCCGCCAAGTTCGGCAACCCGCTCACCTCATCAGTCTTCGGCGGCAAAGCCATCGATCTCTGCAAGGACGGGGATCCGATCTGCTCGCGCGGCCGGAACCCGTTCGCGCACAGCGACTACGTGACGGCAGGCCTGACGGATCAGGCCGCGAACTTCGTCGCTCGCCTCGTCTAGCGACGCCCGGACGCTAGGATTTGGTGTGGCTATTGATCTTGTTCGTCGTTACGCTCCGCTCGTTGCCGCCGCTGCACTGACCGCCGCCGCCGCAATCGTGACGCCGGTTCCGGCCGACAATCTCGCTGTCGCCTCGGCCGACGACTGCCCCGACATCCAGGTGGTGTTCGCGCGCGGCACCAATGACAGTCCCGGCCTCGGCCGGATCGGCAACGCGTTCGTCAGCTCACTGCGCGGCAAGGTGGGCGGGCGTTCGGTGGGCACCTATGCGGTGAACTATCCCGCCAGCTACGACTTCCTCGCTGCCGCTGGCGGCGCCAACGACGCCAGCGGCCACGTGCAGTGGATGATGGACAACTGTCCCAATACCCGTCTGGTGCTCGGCGGCTACTCGCAGGGCGCGGCGGTCATCGACGTCATCGCCGCGGTTCCTTTCCCGGCGGTCGGCTTCAATGCGCCGCTGCCGCCCAACGCTCCCGACCACATCGCGGCCGTCGCAGTGTTCGGCAATCCGTCCGCCAAGCTCGGCCTGCCGATGACCGCCAGCCCGGTGTACGGATCGCGCGCCATCGACCTGTGCAATCCGAACGATCCGGTGTGCACCGACGGCAACAGCGTCGATGCGCACCGGGCCTACGACGGGGGGCCCGCCAATCAGGCTGCGAGCTTCGTGGCCGGCCTGGTGTAGTCCTCGCCACATAACCTCCGCAGCCGTCAATTCGCTCGGCTAGCATCGCTTAGGTGGTCAAACTTTCCATCGGTCGGCGGGTCAGGCGATGGTTGGGTGTGGCAGCGGTGGTGCTGGCCGCGCCGGCGCTACCGATCGTCACGTCAGCAGCTCCGGGCGTCGACGTGCTTGCGGTCGCCTCGGCCGCGCCGTGCCCAGAGGTCGAAGTGGTCTTCGCTCGCGGGCGTACCGAACCGGCCGGCGTCGGCACCCTCGGCAATGCGTTCGTCAATGCCCTGCGCTCGCGGGTCAACAAGAACATCGGCGTCTATGCCGTCCGCTACCCCGCGGACACCGAGGTGGACATCGGCGCCAATGACATGAGCGGTCACGTCCAGTACATGATCGGCAACTGTCCGAACACGCGACTGGTCCTCGGTGGTTACTCACTGGGCGCCGCCGTCACCGATGTCGTTCTGGCCGTGCCGTTCACCGCGTTCGGGTTCAAGAGCCCGCTTCCGGCCGACGCCGACGGTCATATCGCCGCCGTGGCCTTGTTCGGCAACGGCGCAGGCTGGGTCGGCCCGATCACCAACTTCAACCCGGCTTATCGGGACCGCACGATCGAGTTGTGCCATGGCGCAGACCCGATCTGCAACCCCGCCGACCCCGACACCTGGAAGAACAACTGGCCCGACCACCTCGCTGGGGCGTATATCGACGGCGGAATGGTCAACCAGGCAGCCGACTTCGTGGCGGGTCGTCTCTGAGGTCGACGACTTCGTCGCCGGATCGTTGCCGGACCGGCACCTATTCTCGACGGGATCGTCAATACCATCGAACGCGTGATTGGCCGTCGGATGTTGGCCGCGCTGATCACCGCCCTGACCGCCGTCGTGGTGCCAATGACGGTGGCGCCGAGCATGGTTGGCGCCGCGAAAGCCGCCACGTGCCCGCCGGCCGAGGTGGTGTTTGCCCGCGGCCGCATGGAGCCCCCAGGGCCCGGGCAGGTCGGCGCTGCGTTCGTCAACGCACTGCGTGCCCTGCGTGGCCCGAATATCAGCCTGTACCCGGTGAATTACCCGGCCGACACCCAGGTCGACATGGGCGCCAACGACATGAGCCGTCACATCCAGTGGATGACACGTAACTGCCCGAACACCCGGCTTGTGCTGGGTGGCTACTCGCTGGGCGCTGCGGCAACCGATCTGGTTCTCGCCGTGCCTATTTCGGCGTTCACCTTCAACAGTCCGCTACCCGCAGGCACCGACCGGCACGTCGCGGCCGTGGCGCTCTTCGGCAACGGGTCCAACTGGGCGGTGCCGATCACGGCGTTGAGCCCGGCCTACCGGAACCGCACCATCGACCTGTGCCACTCCGACGATCCGGTCTGCAATCCGAGCAGCCCGTACAAGTGGCGGTCCGAATGGCAGGACCACCTGGCGCCCGGCTACATCCGGTCGGGCATGGTGGCCCAGGCTGCCAGATTCGTCTCCGCGCGCCTCTGACCCGCGCCGCAGCGGCGCTCTCCGTCCTTGATATCGCGCTCTCCGGCCTCGTTACTTGGTCAGGGCAGCTGTGGCCAACGTGCAGATTCTCGACGTCAGATCCGCGAACTTGGCACCGAAATCTGCACATTCGCCAGACTTGTCGGTAGCCCCTCCGATCCTGAGCCACGTGAACGAGTTCATTGGCGCCTTCCCCGGCCGACGGCCCAGCCCCTTCTTGGGAAGCGCGGCGATACGTGCCGGGTTGCTCACCGACCACGAACTGCGGACGAACTATCGCGCCGTGTACCGCAATGTGTATCTGGCCAATGACGTCGCCCTGACGCCGGAACTGCGGGCCCAGGCCGCGTGGCTGTTCGCCGGTCCCGACGCGGTGTTGTGCGGGGTATCGGCCGCGGCGGCTTATGGCACCAAGTGGCTGGACGTCAACGCACCGGCGGAGATTGTTCGAACCAATCGTCACGCACCGGAGGGGCTCAGCGTGCATTCTTACGCCCTTGCGCCACAGGATGTCCGCATCGTCGATGGGATGCGTGTCACGACCGTGGCACGGACTGCGTTCGACCTTGGTCGGCTGTTGCCGCACGGCCAAGCTGTGCCGATCTTGGATGCGTTGATGAACAAGACCGAACTCGATCCGCGGAAGGTGTGGTCATTGATCGAGGCGAATCCCGGGATCCGAGGTGTCGATCGCCTGCGGACGGCACTGGCGCAGTCCGATGGCGGGGCCGAATCACCGCTCCAGACCCAAACGCGGCTGCTGCTGCGCTGGACGGGCATACCAGGACTGCGAACCCGGATCCCGTTATATGACCAATGGGGTTTGGTGTCCACCCGAGTGGCGATGGGCTGGCCTCGATGGAAAGTGGCGGTCGAGTGCGACGAGGAAAGGGATGATGCGTGGTATCGACCGTGGGTACACTCCCAAATCGCCGAACTCGAATCACGCGGCTGGTCTGCACTGTGGGTCACTGCGCGAATGGCCTTCGGCTCCAACAACATTGTGGAGCGGGTACGGCAAAAGTTGCTGGCCGCGCACCGCGCCCGAGCGAGCTGAGTGGGCATGCTTCAACTGCCGCCAGAACGTGTACCGGTTCAGCGCCTGTGGCGAACGTGCAGCTTTCCGCGGCGAAACCGCGAACTCGCCGCGGCAGCCTGCACGCTCGTCACAGTGTTCCAGGTCGACGTATGTACCGCGCAGCCGCGAGCGGCGTGAGGGCTCAGAGCGTGCGCAGGTCCCGTGTGACGGCGATCCGGGCGGCCAGCTGATCGTCGGGCGGATAGTCGACGCCCACCAGAGTCAGTCCCCGCGCCGGCGCGGCGGCAAACTCGCTGGACCTGCGGTCAACACCCAAAAGCCCGGCAATCCAGGCAGGTTCGCGACGGCGCTCCCCCACCGCCAACAGCGCGCCCACCAGCGAGCGGACCATGTTCCAACAGAACGCGTCAGCAGTGACGTGGGCGGTCACCAGATCACCGTGGCGCTCCCAGGACAAGCGCTGCAGATCGCGGATCGTCGTCGCACCCTCGCGGAACCGGCAGAACGCGGCGAAGTCCTGCAGCCCCAACAACTCCTGAGACGCGGCGGTCATGGCATCCAGATCCAGTGGCCGCGACCACGGGGTGACGAACCGGGCCTGCTGTGGGTCCACGCCCCACGGCGCCAAAGACAGCCGGTATTCGTAGTGTCGGCGCAACGCCGAGAAACGGGCGTCGAAACCGGCGGGAGCACGGACTATTCGGCGCACCCGCACGTCCGTCGGGAGGAACCGAGCGAGTCGTCGTACCAGCGGCAGAAACTCGGGATCGCCGGGACGTGGCGTCCGCGGGTACGCGAAACTCAGTGCGCGACTGGGTACGTCGACGTGCGCAACTTGGCCCGTGGCGTGTACGCCGGTGTCGGTGCGCCCGGCGGTCACCAACCGAACCGGCTCGCGGAACACCGTCGACAGCGTCTCCTCGAGCACGCCTGCGACGGTGCGCTGCCCGGCCTGCGGTGCCCACCCGGCGAATTCGGTGCCGTCGTAGGCAATGTCGAGGCGTAGGCGGACCAAAGAAACATGCCCGCCATCGGATTCGATGGCGGGCACGTTCGTTGTAGCCTCGTTACTTGGCGTCGTCGGCCTCATCGGCGGCCTCAGCCGTCTGTGCGTCGGCGATCGCCTCGTCAGCGGCCTCGGCCTCATTGGCCGGGGACTCCTCGGCCAGTGCAGCCTCATCGGCCTCGACGACCTCGGCCTCGGCGTCAGCAGCCTTGGCCTGCGACGCGGCGGCACGGCGGGCGCGGTCGGCCTCGGAGGTCACGGTCTTCTCCCGCACCAGCTCGATGACCGCCATGGGCGCGTTGTCGCCCTTGCGGTTCTCGACCTTGATGATGCGGGTGTAGCCGCCGTTGCGGTCGGCGAAGAAGGGAGCGATCTCGGCGAACAGGACGTGCACGACGTCCTTGTCACGGATCTTCTTCATGACCTCACGCCGGTTGTGCAGGTTGCCCTTCTTGGCGTGGGTGATGAGCTTCTCCGCGTAGGGCCGCAACGCCCGCGCCTTGGGC
The DNA here is from genome assembly GCF_002157835.1 of Mycobacterium dioxanotrophicus. Lineage (NCBI taxonomy): Bacteria > Bacillati > Actinomycetota > Actinomycetes > Mycobacteriales > Mycobacteriaceae > Mycobacterium > Mycobacterium dioxanotrophicus. The sequence goes on from NZ_CP020809.1 coordinate 5,773,529, forward strand.
TCGGTCGTCTTGATCCGACCGTGCTCGAACAGCGACGTGGCCAGGTTGGCCAGGATCGCCTTCTGGTGAGAGGACGACCCGCCGAGGCGGGCACCCTTGGTGGGCTTGGGCATTGCGACTATCTCCTAAATGGGGCCGGCCCCCGTATCAGGTAGGACCGGGACGGATCTGTTGTTAGAGCTGTTCGGTTTCGGCGAAGTCCTGGTCGGTGTCCAGGTCGTAGCCGGCATCGCTGGTCCAGGTTCCGGTTGCGGCGTCGTAACCGGCGACCTCGGACGGATCGAAGGTGGCCGGGCTGTCCTTGAGCGAGAGACCCAGCTGGTGCAGCTTGATCTTCACCTCGTCGATGGACTTCTGGCCGAAGTTGCGGATGTCCAGCAGATCGGACTCCGTGCGGGCCACCAGCTCACCCACGGTGTGCACACCCTCGCGCTTGAGGCAGTTGTACGACCGGACGGTCAGATCCAGATCGTCGATCGGCAGGGCGAACGACGCGATGTGGTCGGCCTCGGCGGGCGACGGCCCGATCTCGATGCCTTCCGCCTCGACGTTGAGTTCGCGTGCCAGACCGAACAATTCGACCAGGGTCTTGCCTGCCGACGCCAGGGCGTCACGCGGGCTGATCGAGTTCTTGGTCTCGACGTCGAGGATCAGCTTGTCGAAGTCGGTGCGCTGCTCGACACGGGTGGCCTCCACCTTGTAGGTCACCTTCAGCACGGGGCTGTAGATGGAGTCGACCGGGATACGGCCGATCTCGGCACCCGAGGCCTTGTTCTGCACGGCCGGGACGTAGCCGCGGCCACGCTCGACGACGAGTTCGACCTCCAGCTTGCCCTTGTCGTTGAGGGTCGCGATGTGCATGTCGGGGTTGTGCACCGTCACACCGGCCGGCGGCACGATGTCACCGGCGGTGACCGCACCCGGCCCCTGCTTGCGCAGGTACATGGTGACCGGCTCGTCTTCCTCAGAGGACACGACCAGGCCCTTGAGGTTCAGGATGATGTCGGTGACGTCTTCCTTCACCCCGGGGACGGTGGTGAACTCATGCAGCACACCGTCGATGCGGATGCTGGTGACCGCTGCGCCCGGAATGGACGACAGCAGCGTGCGCCGCAGCGAGTTGCCCAAGGTGTAACCGAAACCGGGCTCCAGCGGTTCGATGACGAACTTGGACCGGTTCTCGGCGACGGTCTCTTCGGACAGGGTTGGCCGCTGAGAAATCAGCATTGTTTCTATCTCCTTCTCGGCACCCGCTATTTGATGCCGTCTGGGTGTCCCTCAGCCGGATGGCTGAGCGACGTTTATTACTTCGAGTAGAACTCGACGATGAGCTGCTCCGCGAGCGGCACCTGGATCTGCGCCCGCTCCGGGAGCTGGTGGACCAGGATGCGCTGGCGCTCGCCGACGACCTGCAGCCAGGACGGGATCGGCCGCTCGCCGGCGGTCTCGCGAGAGATGATGAACGGGTCGGTGTTCAGCGACTTGTCCCGCACGTCGATGATGTCGTACTGCGACACCCGGTAGCTCGGGATGTTCACCTTGACACCGTTGACGGTGAAGTGGCCGTGGCTGACCAGCTGACGCGCCATCCGGCGGGTCCGGGCCAAGCCGGCGCGGTACACGACGTTGTCCAACCGGCTCTCCAGGATCTGGAGCAGGTTCTCGCCGGTCTTACCCGACTTGCGGTTGGCCTCTTCGTAGTACTTGCGGAACTGCTTCTCCAGCACGCCGTAGGTGAAGCGAGCCTTCTGCTTCTCCTGCAGCTGCGTGCGGTATTCGCTCTCCTTGATCCGCGCACGGCCGTGCTGGCCGGGCGGGTAGGGGCGCTTCTCGAACGACTGATCGCCGCCGACCAGGTCGACGCCGAGGCGGCGCGACTTGCGGGTCGCGGGTCCGGTGTAACGAGCCATGAGTCTGTTTCCTCCCTAGACCTAGACCCGGCGCCGCTTGGGCGGGCGGCAGCCGTTGTGGGGCTGCGGGGTGACGTCGGAAATGGCGCCCACCTCCAGGCCGGCGGCCTGCAGCGAGCGGATGGCGGTCTCGCGGCCCGAGCCCGGGCCCTTGACGAACACGTCGACCTTCTTCACGCCGTGCTCCTGCGCCTTGCGGGCGGCGTTCTCGGCGGCCAGCTGTGCGGCGAACGGCGTCGACTTACGCGACCCCTTGAAGCCGACGTGACCCGACGATGCCCAGGCGATGACGTTGCCCTGCGGATCGGTGATCGACACGATGGTGTTGTTGAACGTGCTCTTGATGTGAGCGGCGCCGTGCGGGACGTTCTTCTTTTCCCTGCGACGGGTCTTCACGCCCTTCTTGGGAGCGCCTGCCTTCTTCGGTGGCATGGGTTACCTGGCCTTCTTCTTGCCGGCGATGGTGCGCTTGGGGCCCTTGCGGGTACGCGCATTGGTCTTGGTCCGCTGGCCACGCACCGGCAGACCGCGGCGGTGCCGCAGGCCCTGGTAGCAGCCGATCTCGATCTTGCGACGAATGTCGGCCTGCACCTCGCGGCGCAGGTCACCCTCAACCTTGAGGTTGCCTTCGATGTAGTCGCGCAGCACGGTCACCTGATCGTCGGTGAGGTCCTTGGTGCGCATGTTCCGGTCGATTCCGGTCGCGTCCAGGATTTCCTGGGAGCGGGTACGGCCGATGCCGTAGATGTAGGTCAGCGCGATCTCCATGCGCTTGTCGCGCGGAAGATCGACGCCCACGAGGCGTGCCATGTGGCGGTATTCCTTCTTCTGGCGGAGGTCTGTTCCCAGTCCGTTCCCCGTCTATTCGGGGTCCGGCCTCCGTGCCGGACGTGGATGAACGGCCCAATCTCTAAAGATTCCAGCCGTTCAGTGGTACTGGGAGGTCTGCATTCAGTTGTGGGTACTGCTCGGGCGCTCTAGCCCTGCCGCTGCTTGTGCCGCGGGTCGGAGCAGATCACCATGACCCGCCCGTGCCGGCGGATCACCCTGCACTTGTCGCAGATCGGCTTGACGCTCGGGTTCACCTTCACGGCTTCGCGATCCTGTCTCTCGTTCTTGTCTGGTGGAACTTATTGGGGGCGGTTACTTGTACCGGTACACAATGCGACCCCGGGACAGGTCATAGGGAGATAGCTCCACCACGACGCGGTCCTCGGGCAGGATGCGGATGTAGTGCTGCCGCATCTTGCCGCTGATGTGGGCCAGGACCTTGTGTCCGTTCTCCAGCTCAATGCGGAACATCGCATTGGGCAGGGGTTCGACCACGCGACCCTCGACCTCGATGGCACCGTCTTTCTTGGCCATACTGTCTAGCGATCCTTGCTTTCGTTTCGTATCGTGCGCCCGTGGCACCGCCACACGACCGACTGAAAACGTGAGCTGGATCGAAAGAACTCCTAAAAGTTCCAGGACAGGGCACGCAGAGAGTCGGCGCGGAAGCCGCACCGTTGGTCCACACTACCCGCTCTCGGGGCTGCGCCAAAATCACAGCTGGCCAGCGACCGCCCGCCGAAAAATTGTGCATGGTAGTGCCACGCCACAGGCGACAATAGTCCCAGTGATCCGCACCGCCCGTGGTGCTGACCCCGTGCCTTCGGAGACGCCCACATGACGGCTGTGTACCTGGCGGCGTTCATCGTCGGCGGTGTCGCGCTCCTGGCCGCACTGCTGCTAGCCGATATCGGTCACGGCGACGGCATGCCATTCATCAACCTGACCGCGCTGTCGGTCGCCCTGCTCGGCGCGGGCACCGGCGGGCTGATCGGCTCCTGGACGCATCTGGGCACCTTCGGCACGGCCGTGACCGCCGCGGCGTTCGCTGTGGTGCTGGTGTTCGTGTTCAACGGCCTGCTACTGCCCTACATGCGCCGTCAGCAGTCCAATTCCCACAAGGGCCGGGCGTCCTACATCGGCCTGCTGGGCACCGTCACGCTCGAAGTCCCGGCAGGCGGCTGGGGCGAGGTGTCCTTCGTCGACGCCGACGGCAACCGCGTGTTCTCCCGGGCCAAGAGCGACGAGTCCGCCGCACTCCCCAAATCGACCCGTGTCTACATCGCGGACATCGACCCCGACTACGTCCACGTGGTCGCTGTTCCACAACCCTGAGCAGTACCCGAGCACTGAACCGCAAGAAAGGCCAACACAGTGTCCCTGCTGGTCATCGTCATCGTCGCCGCCATCGCCGCGATCCTCATCCTGGTGGTGCTGCCGATGGTGTACGTCAAGAACTACATCAAGGTGCCGCCCAACGAAGTGGCAGTGTTCACCGGCCGCGGGACACCGAAGGTGGTGCGCGGCGGCGCCCGGTTCCGGATGCCCGGCATCGAACGCGTCGACATCATGAGCCTGGAGCCGTTCAACGTCAGCATCAACCTGCAGAACGCCCTGTCCAACAACGGCGTCCCGGTCAACGTGGAAGCTGTCGGGCTGGTCCGGATCGGCTCGGCCGACGAAGCCGTCCAAACCGCGGTGCAGCGCTTCCTGACCTCCGACCTGGACGGTCTGCAGCGTCAGATCAACGACATCCTGGCCGGTAGCCTGCGCGGCATCACCGCCACGATGACCGTCGAAGACCTCAACTCCAACCGCGACACGCTGGCCCGCAGCGTGGTCGAGGAGGCCGGCGGTGACCTGGCGCGCATCGGCATGGAGGTCGATGTGCTCAAGATCGCCGGCATCTCCGACAAGAACGGCTACCTCGAGTCGCTGGGTCAGCGCCGCATCGCCGAGGTCAAGCGCGACGCCGCGGTGGGCACCGCCGAAGCCGAGCGGGACGCGCAGATCCAGTCGGCCAAGGCACGGCAAGCCGGTGCGGTGGCGCAGGCCGAGGCCGACACCGCGATCGCGTCCGCCAACCAGAAACGTGACGTCGAGCTGGCCCGGCTGCGGGCGCAGACCGAAGCCGAGAACGCCCAGGCCGACCAGGCCGGCCCGCTGGCCCACGCCCGCGCCGAGAAGGACGTGGGCATCGCGGTCGAGCAGGCCGAGGCAGCCCGCGTACAGGCCCGCATCGAGGTCGAGCAGCGGCGCAGCGAGCAGGCGCAGGCCGCGTTGCAGGCAGACGTCATCGCCCCGGCCGAGGCGCAGAAACGGGCCGATGTGGCGCGCGCCGAAGGCCAGCGCCAGGCGGCGATCCTCGCCGCGGAAGCCAGCGCCGAGGCGCAGCGACGAGCCGGGCAGGCCCAAGCCGATGCCCGTAAGGCCGCGGCCGACGCGCTGCGGGTCGAACAGCAGGCCGAGGCAGACAGCATGCAGGCCAAACTGGTCGCCGAAGCCGCAGGCAAGAAGGAACTGGCTGACGCGATGCGCGTCGAACAGCAGGCCGAGGCGGCCGGTATCGAGGCCAAGCTGGTCGCCGAGGCGACCGGTAAGAAGGAGATCGCGGCCGCCCTGAACAGCTACAACGCTGAGGCCGCCCGCATGCTGATGTTGCCCGACATCCTGGCCTCGATGGTCAAGGCCACCGAGGCCGCGGCCAGGCCGCTCGGCGACATCGACCGGCTGTCGATCATCGGCGGCGCGGGCGACACTCAGGACGCCATCGGCGGCATCCTCGGAATCAGCCCGCTGGCGGTGGCCAAGATCGTCGAGTCGCTCAAATCCTCGGGCATCGACCTGGCATCCATGCTGAACCGGATCGAGGGTGACCAGCCCGCCGCGGGCCGCATCGACGGGGCGGCACGGCCCGCGCCGTCATCCGACGGTGAGGCTGCCGCGTCACGCACGGAGTAGCCGCCGACCTAGCCGAGAAAATCGCTGGCAGCGGGGCGCATAATTGGAGCGATATGACTGGACCCGCGCCCGCGCCCCGTAAGCCAGTGATCCTCACCGTCGACGACGATCCCGCCGTCTCCCGTGCTGTCGCGCGCGATCTGCGCCGCCACTACGGCGAGCGGTACCGGATCATGCGTGCCGAGTCTGGTCTGGATGCCCTGGAGACCCTGCATGAGCTGAAGCTGCGCGGTGACACCGTCGCAGTGTTCGTGGCGGACTACCGGATGCCGCAGATGAGCGGTATCGAGTTCCTGGAATCGGCCATGGATCTCTATCCGATGGCCCGCCGCGTATTGCTGACGGCTTATGCCGACACCACCGCGGCGATCGACGCCATCAACGTCGTCGACCTGGACCATTACCTGCTCAAGCCGTGGGATCCGCCGGAGGAGAAGCTCTACCCCGTCATCGATGGGCTGCTGGAGGCCTGGCACGCGGTCGGTGACCGGGCCATCCCGCACACCAAGGTGATCGGCCACCAGTGGAGCGCCCGCTCCTGGGAGGTCCGCCAATTCCTGGCCCGCAACCAGCACACGTATCGGGCGTTCACCTCCGACGAGCCCAAGGGCAGGCAACTGCTCGAGGCCGCGGGCCTGGACGGTCGACAGCTCCCCGTGGTCATCACCGAGGGTGGCCAGACCCTGGTCGAGCCTTCCGACGGTGAACTGGCCGACATGCTGGGGCTGTCCACCAGCCCGTCGCTGACGATGTACGACCTGGCGGTCATCGGCGGCGGCCCGGCCGGGCTGGCCGCCGCGGTCTACGGCGCGTCGGAGGGACTCAACACGGTCCTGATCGAGGGCACCACGACCGGTGGCCAGGCCGGACGCAGCTCCCGCATCGAGAACTACCTGGGCTTCCCCACCGGAGTCTCGGGCGCCGAGCTGGCCACGTCGGCCCGCAGGCAGGCCGAGCGCTTCGGCGCCGAGGTCATCACGACCCGCGAGGCCACTGCGCTCGACGTCGCCGGGGCCGCGCGCACCATCACCTTCGCCGACGGCGACACCATCGGCGCCCGGGCAGTGATCCTGGCCACCGGCGTCGAGTACCGACAGCTGCCGGTGCCGGGCTGTTGGGATGATCCGGTGAACCCGCTCAACTACGTCGGCCGCGGCGTGTACTACGGCGCCTCGGTCTCGCAGGCCTCGGAATGCCAGGGCGAGGACGTCTACATCGTCGGCGGCGCCAACTCGGCCGGGCAGGCGGCGATGTTCATGTCGCGCGAGGCCAAGTCGGTGACACTGCTGGTCCGTGGGCCGTCGCTGGAGGCGTCGATGTCCTACTACCTGATCCAGCAGATCGAACAGACCCCCAACATCCACGTCCGCACGTGTACCCAGGTGGTCGAGGCGATCGGCGAGGACGATCACCTCGTCGGGCTGGTGCTGGAGGACAAACGCACCGGCGAGCGGGAGAAGGTGAGCTCGACGCGGATGTGCTGCTTCATCGGCGCCACTCCCCGCACCGAATGGCTCGACGGCGTGGTGGCCCGCGACGACCACGGCTTCATCCTGGCCGGCCCCGACCTGCGCGACGTCTGCGGCTGGACATTGGAACGTCCTCCACACCATCTGGAAACAAGTGTGCCCGGTGTGTTTGTTGCAGGTGATGTGCGTGCCGAGTCCGCCAAACGGGTGGCGGCTGCCGTCGGCGAAGGGTCGATGGCGGTCATGTTGGTGCACCGTTATCTGGCGGAGGCCTGAGGAATGACAACGATGGGCGAAGGCTGCGTGCGCGAAGAACTGCGAACCCTGTTTCTGTTCGAATCGCTGAGCGACGAACAACTCGACATCCTGTGTGCCAACGGTCATATCGCGACGTTCGAGCCAGGCCCGGTCTGCACCGAGGGTGAGCCCGCCACGTGCTTCTACGTGATGATCGAGGGCGAGCTCGTGATGACGATGAAGTCGGGCGGCATCGACATCGAGACCAACCGCACCTCGATGCGCGGGGTCTACTGCGGTGCGTGGTCGGCCTACATTCCGGGTGAGCAGCCGGTGTACGAGGCATCTGTTCGGGTGACCAAGCCGTCCCGGTTTTTCGTCCTGGACGCCAAGGCCTACGCCGATTTCATGCGCACCGAATTCCCGATGGCGGTACACCTCTTGGAGGGCCACAAGGTCGGTGGTCTCCGGCGCCGCCAGATCATCGGCCAGCGGGAGAAACTGCTTGCCCTGGGCCAACTTTCGGCCGGCCTGACCCACCAGCTCAACAATCCCGCCGCGGCGACCGCGCGTGCGGTCGCCGACCTGCGCGACCGGGTCAGCAAGATGCGCCACAAGCTCGCGATGCTCGGCGACGGGCACGTCCCGCCCGCGGCACTGCGTGAGTTGGTCAGCATCCAGGACCGGGTGGCCGAGCAGATCGCCAAGCACAAGGCACAGGATCTGACCGCGCTGGAGGCCTCCGACCGTGAGGAGCAGATCGGCGAGTGGCTCGAGGAGCGCGGAATCACCAGCGCCTGGGATTACGCGCCGACGTTCGTCGACGCCGGACTGGACATCGACTGGTTCGAGGGCGTCGCGGCCTCACTCGACGACGTCGATGCCACCGCGTCGTTCATGAGCGCGATCGGCTGGCTGCGCTACACCATCGAGACCGAATTGCTGATGAATCAGATCGCCGAGGCGAGCAAGCGCATCTCGGCACTGCTCGCGGGCGCCAAGCAGTATTCGCAGATGGACCGCGCGCCATACCAGAGCGCCGACATCCACGAGCTGCTGCACAGCACGCTGATGATGTTCGGGGATCGGATCGGCAAGGAAGGCAAGGGCGTTCGACTGGTCAAGGACTGGGACAAGTCGCTGCCCGAGCTCGCCTGCTATCCGGGGGACCTCAACCAGGTGTGGACCAACATCATCGACAACGCGATCCAGGCGATGAACGGTGAAGGCACGCTCACGGTGCGAACCGGGCGCGACGGGGACCTGGTCCGCGTCGAGATCTGCGACGACGGCCCAGGCATTCCCGCCGACATCATCGAGCGGATCTTCACGCCGTTCTTCACCACGAAAGCGTTCGGTGAGGGAACCGGCCTCGGTCTGGATCTCGCATGGCGGATCGTCGTCGAGAAGCACAGCGGCGACCTGCGGGTGCAGTCCGAGCCGGGTAACACCCGATTCATCGTGCTGCTGCCATTGGAGGCACCCGCCCCCGAAGACCTGCCCGCACCGGCGTAATCCCGCAAGCGGTGAGAATCACCGGACTTCGACGTCGAAGTCCTCGGAACGCAGGCGGTCGACTGCACGGGAATCGGTGAGCTCGCCCCGATCAGACGGATGGCGCCAATAGTGCCGGACCATCCAGTACAGGGCCGTTCCCCGAGGCACATAAATGTCGGCACCGTCGATGATTTCTTCGGCGTCGTCGCACAAGCGTAGAACGATCGCTTTGCGGGTTCGTTTCGTCTCCGTGCTGTCGTCGATTTCAACAATGTCTGCCCACTCGACGTATTTCGTCGCCACGATATTCGCGACATCGATACCGGCCGGAGTCAGCTTGACATAGCCAATACCCCCGCGACGCCAAGCATTAACCACACCCAGAATCGATATGACGACTGCTGGCGCGATCAACATTGGCGAGAAAATTCGCATTCCGCGCGATATGGGAATATCGAGAGCACCCGTTGGCGCAAAGCGGACGAATAGCAATCCACTAACTATGAACGACACCATCCCGACGTAGCAGAAAATGCAGAACCATCGACCCGGACGCAGGGTAGTCCCAGAACCGTCAAAGGTCGTACGCACGGTCGACCCTCCGAACAGCGGTACCAGGAGCGACGCCACAATCAGCAGCGGCGAGATGGTGATGCCGATCATCACCGTTCCAGTCAGATAGTCACCCCGACTTGCCGCGGACAGACCCCACCAGAACGGCACCGAAAGCGCAATGAGGAATCCGGCGCTTACCCACCCAAGAGACGCACTATCATTGCGCCAACCAGGAGGCGTAGGGAGCTCTAGTACGGACACAATATGTTCCCGACAAACTTTCCCACGTCGGCGCCCCCGAAAGCTCCGAACACTGCGCCCGCCGTGGTGAGCACCGGGACGCCCACCGGCGCAAAAGGACCGGTGGCAGCGCCAGCCAAAGCACCTAGCTCGGCACCGCCCCATCCTCCTCCGCCGCCCGCTGCAGCGACGACCGCGGCAATACAGCGATCCCGGCCTGTATCTGCCATAGCCATATCGAAAACCGCAGTGGCAATGACCAGGGAAGGACCACCCACACGGGCAGCCTTGCCGAAGCTCTCCAGAGACTCCGCAGTCAACATCGGCAGACGCCCGCCATGACTGACATGCTTCTCGAAACCGGACAGACCCCCACCGGCATAAGTGGAGATCCGGTCGATCAACTCAACCGGCACTGCCGAGTGCCTACCGGTCGCGGTTGTGAATCCCGCATTGACCCGCCCCTCCGGGTCCATAGACATCGTGAAATTCGAACCGTCCGGGAAAGTAGTAGATGTGAAGTCACAATTGCTGCCAAGATCATGCCACGAACTGGTCCGTGACGTGCTATTTCCGCGCTTGTCGAACTCCTCGACGGTAACGTAGTTCGTCCGGCTCGGCGTGTCCATGAACTTGTGCTTGGTTCCGACCTGCTTACTTCCATCCTGGTGAATTACTGTGGTCACCTCTTCGCCATGGTCGTTGACCGACTCGATAGTTTCACGGACCGCGGTTGCCTCATCACCAGCACGTATCGCTTCTTGACCGATAATCCCCATTGGGTCCTTCGGATTCGGGACTTGATCCCGCGGTCGCTGAGGCGCCGGTATGTCGAAGGGCGATGACGAGGGTCCCGCTTCGACGAACCCGTGATCTCGGCCTGCGGCGACGACCGCGTTGGCCGTGCTGTCGTCGGCGTCGCCAACAGCCGTCAGCAGTCCGTTGATGGTGGTCTGTTCCTCACGTGCCAAAGCTTGAAGCTTGGCGAGTTCCTCTTCCGACAAGACGACGGGGTCGACAAGCACGACCCATTGGTCGGTGACATTCAATGGTCCTTGATCGACCTCCGCGGCCTTGTTGAGCAGGGCATTGCGTGCTGGAACGATAGTTCCGCTGCCGTTCTTCAGTGCTGCAGCAATACCATTCGCGTACGCGGAGAACTTCAACGTCTGGCGGCGAGCCCGTCCGAACATTGCCTCTGCCGCTTCGTGAGAGCGGCCAGACCAACCTCTGGCCTCGGGCATTCGCTGGCAAGCATCGTCCACGCCAGTTACGGCATCTGCGACCGATGCAGCGCTCGCAGTGATCGCGCCTGCCGACGCCGTCAGAGAATCCGGGTTCCAACCTTGCAGTGTGGTGCGGTTCGGCAACATCAGCTAGAAGAACCCGTCGAACTGGCCGGCCAGCGTGTTGTCGGCAACTTCGAAGCGGTCGCCGGCCCCGCGGACCGCCGTTCCGATCTTGGTGACGTTCTGTGCGAGTTGGTTTGCGACACCAGTGAAATGTTCGCCCACGGTATGAGCCGCCCATTGAGTGGTCGAGCTCGCCAAGCCATCAGCTGATGTCGACACCTTCGACCCCACGTCGGCGCGACCGATCACTGAGGCTGCAGAATCCACCTGTCCGGCAAGGGCCCGCAACAGTTCTGGGTTAACTAACACATCTCCCCCTCGAGCAACAACGAATCACCTCGATCCTGGCACACAGCAACCCCACAGAAATGCAGCAGTTTCAACCCCCCCGTCGGCCACCGGTGAGAATCACGGCGAGTTTTTCGGAATAGCGCTCGGGCGATGGCAGGTTGACCCGACCATGACTGACATCACGCGCGCCAAGCCTGACCTCGGTAGTTTCGGCGTTTTCGGGCATTATTCGCAGTTCCAGCCGCTGTCGGCAGAACAGTTGCAGGAGATCGAAGCCCTCGGCTACGGGGCGATCTGGGCGGGTGGCTCGCCGCCTGCCGAGCTGGACTGGGTCGAGCCGATTCTGGAGAAGACCACCAACCTGCAGGTCGCGACGGGCATCGTCAACATCTGGACGGCCGACGCCGGGGCGGTCGCGGAGTCCTTCCATCGCATCGACGCCGCGTACCCGGGCCGTTTCCTGCTGGGTATCGGTGTCGGCCACCGCGAGGCCATCGGCGAGTACCGCAAACCGCTCGACGCCCTCACCGACTATCTGGACAAGCTCGACGAGCACGGCGTTCCCGAGCACCGCCGCGTGGTCGCTGCGCTCGGCCCCAAGGTGCTGCAGTTGTCGGCGGAACGCGCGGCCGGTGCCCACCCGTACCTGACCACCCCCGAGCACACCGCACAGGCCCGCGAGATCATCGGGCCGGACGCGTTTCTCGCCCCGGAGCACAAGGTGGTGCTGACCACCGATAACGAAAAGGCCCGCGCGGTCGGCCGCAAGGCCCTCGACCTCTACCTCGGCCTGACCAACTACCTCAACAACTTCAAGCGACTGGGCTTCACCGATGCCGATCTGGCCAAGCCGGGCAGCGATGCGTTCATCGACGCCGTGGTCGCGCACGGCACCGTCGACGAGGTGGCGGCGCGACTCAAAGAGCACCGCGAGGCCGGCGCGGACCACGTGCCCGTGCAGGTTCTCACCTCGCCCGACAAACTGGTACCGGCACTTGCCGAACTTGCCGGGCCGCTGGGCCTCAAGTAATCGAAAGGGACGCGAATGAGCTTGAACCTGGGCCGCTTTGGGGTGTGGACGTTCGGTGCGCCGACGCCCGAGCAGGCCGCCGAGATCGAGAAGCTGGGCTACGGCGCCATCTGGCCGGGCGGTTCGCCCACCGCCGACCTGGCGTTCGTCGAACCGATCCTGGCGGCGACCGACACGCTGCAGGTGGCCACCGGCATCGTCAATGTGTGGACTGCCCCCGCGGCGCAGGTGGCTGAGTCCTATCACCGCATCGAGGCGGCACACCCCGGCCGGTTCATCCTCGGCATCGGCATCGGCCATCCCGAGCACACCCAGGAGTACCGCAAGCCCTACGACGTGCTGGTCGAGTACCTCGACGCGCTCGACGAGCAGGGTGTGCCGAAGGAACGGCGAGTGGTAGCCGCGCTGGGACCCAAGGTGCTGAAGCTGGCCGCCGACCGTAGTGCGGGCGCGCATCCGTACCTGACGACGCCCGAGCACACCGCGCAGGCCCGCGAGCTCATCGGCCCTGGCGTGTTTCTCGCCCCCGAGCACAAGGTGGTGCTGACCGACGGGTCCGAGCAACAGGGCGAGGCGGCGCGGGCGGTCGGCCGCGAGACCGTCGACTTCTATCTGAATCTGAGCAATTACCTGAACAACTGGCGACGGTTGGGATTCAGCGAGGACGACATCGCCAAGCCCGGCAGCAACCGTCTGATCGATGCTGTCGTCGCTCACGGCACGCCCGATGACGTAGCGGCGCGTTTGCGGCAACACCTCGACGCGGGCGCCGACCATGTGGCGATCCAGGTGCTCGGCGGATGGGACAAGCTGCTCGGAACACTGACGGAGCTGGCAGGCCCGCTGGGCCTGAAAGGCTGATCGGACAGCCCGTTAGAGTTGACCCATGCGGTTGCTGGTCACCGGGGGTGCCGGGTTCATCGGGGCGAATTTCGTGCAGGACGCCGTCCGCGACGGCGCGTCAGTAACGGTGCTCGACGCTCTCACCTATGCCGGCAGCCGGGAGTCACTGGCGCCGGTGGCCGACCGGATCCGCTTGGTCGAGGGCGATGTGTGCGACGCGGCGTTGGTGTCGAGCCTGACGGCCGACGCCGACGCCGTGGTGCACTTCGCGGCCGAAACCCATGTGGACAACGCGCTGGCCGATCCGGCGCCGTTCGTACAGTCCAACGTCGTCGGCACCTTCACGGTGCTGGAGGCGGTGCGCCGGCACGGGGTGCGGCTGCATCACATCTCCACCGACGAGGTGTACGGCGACCTGCCCCTCGACGATCCGGCGCGGTTCACCGAGAACACGCCGTACAACCCGTCGAGCCCCTACTCGTCGACCAAGGCCGCCGCCGACCTGCTGGTGCGGGCCTGGGTGCGGTCCTACGGCGTACACGCGACGCTGTCGAACTGCTCCAACAACTACGGCCCGTACCAGCACGTGGAGAAGTTCATCCCGCGCCAGATCACCAACGTGCTCACCGGCCGCAGGCCCAAGCTGTACGGCGCCGGCGCCAATGTCCGCGACTGGATCCACGTCGATGACCACAACGCTGCGGTGCGCCGGATCCTGGCCGACGGTAAGGCGGGCCAGACCTACCTGATCGGCGCGCAGTGCGAGCAGAACAACCTGACCGTGATGCGCACGCTGCTGCGGTTGATGGGCCGTGACCCCGACGATTTCGACCACGTCACCGACCGCGCTGGGCACGACCTGCGGTATGCCATCGACCCGTCGACGCTCACCGACGAGCTGGGCTGGAAACCGGTGCACACCGACTTCGAAGACGGTCTGCGCAACACCATCGACTGGTACCGCGCCAACGAATCTTGGTGGGGCCCACTCAAAGAACAGGTCGAGGCGAACTACCAGGAGCGCGGCCAGTGACCGCACGGGAACTCAAGGTCCCCGGGGCGTGGGAGCTCACCCCCAAACTGCACGGCGATTCCCGCGGGATGTTCTTCGAGTGGTTCACCGACTCGGGTTTCACCGGTTTCACCGGGCACAGGTTCGATCTGCGCCAGGCCAACTGCTCGGTGTCGGCGGCGGGGGTGCTGCGCGGTGTGCATTTCGCGGAACTGCCGCCGAGTCAGGCCAAATACGTGACGTGCGTGCGCGGTTCGGTGTTCGACGTGGTGGTCGACATTCGCGTCGGCTCCCCCACCTACGGGCAGTGGGATTCCGTGCTGCTCGACGACCGCGACCGCCGGTCGATCTATCTGTCCGAAGGCCTGGGCCACGCTTTCCTTGCGCTGGAAGATGATTCGACCGTCATGTATCTGTGCTCCGCACCGTATTCGCCGGAGCGGGAGCACACCATCCTGGCCACCGATCTGGGCATCGACTGGCCGGAGGGCCACGAGCTGGTGATCTCCGACCGCGACGCCGCCGCGCCGACCCTCGACGAGGTGCGCGCCGCGGGCCTCCTGCCGACCTGGGAGGACACCCGCGCCTTCGTCGAGGAGTTGCGCAGCGAGGCCTAACTGCGTCGCAGCAGCGCACCACCCACGAGACCGACGAACGGGATCGCCGCGAGGATGGCGCTGAGCATCGCACTGCCGCCGGTGACGAGGGTGAAGTTCGTCAGGACCAGCCACAGGCTGCCCAGCAGGCCGGCACACGCCAGGGCCGGCGCGATGCGGGTCTGCCAGGTGCGTCCGGCGGCGTCGGAGCGGTGGCGGGCGAAGTAGACCAGTACCGCCACCGAGGTGGTGAGCATCAGCAGCACCATTCCGACCGTCGCCACACCGGCCATCGACCCGAACACTCCGACCAAGGGGTCGACCCCGAGCGCGGCGAGGATGCCGACGATGACGGCGGCCGTGACGGTCTGCACCACCGAGGACACCGCGGGCGAGCCGTGCGACGAATGCACGGTCGCCAATCTGTTGGGCAGCAACCCTTTTCGGGCCAGCGCGAACTGGTAGCGGGCGATCACGTTGTGAAAGGACAGCACGCAGGCGAAGAGACTGGTCAGCAGCAACACGTTGACGACGTCACGGCCGATCCTGCCGAGGTTGGCGTCGGTGGTGTCCAACAGCATGTTGGCGTCACCGGCCAGGGTGCGCTGGGCGGTTTCGGTGACCTGGTCGGGGCCGATCGCGACGACGAACGCCCAGCACGTGATCGCGTAGAAGCCGCCGATGAGTAGCACCGCCGCATAGGTGGCGCGGGGAATGGTGCGTTCAGGATTGCGGGCCTCGTCGCGGAACACCGCCGTTGCCTCGAAACCGATGAAGCCCGTCAGCGCGAACAGCACCGCGATGCCCAGCGCGCCGTGGGTGAAGATACCCGGGGTGAACGATGCGAACGTCACGCCGGCAGGCCCCGGCTTCGCGACGATCACCAGATCGAGCACCACAACCACGCTGATCTCCAGCACCAGCGCCACCCCGAGTACCTTGGCACTGAGGTCGATATGCCGGTACCCGAGCAGCGCCACGATCGCGAGTATCACGAACGAGTAGGCAGGCCAAGGTATTTGCGGTCCTCCGTAGAACCGCACGGTATCGCCGATGGCCCAGCCGATGTAGCCGTAGATGCCCACCTGGATCGCGGTGTAGGCGATCAGCGCGACTGCGGCGATGCCACTGCCCGGCCGGTTACCCAGTCCCAGCGTCACGTAGGAGAAGAAGGCTCCGGCCTCGGGCACATACGGCGTCATCGCCACGAAGCCGACGCTGAACACCAGCAGAACCGCTGCGGCGATGAGGAATCCGACCGGTGCGCCCGCACCGTTGCCGAGTCCCATCGCCAGCGGCATGTTGCCGCCGATGACGGTCAGCGGGGCTGCGGCCGCGACCACCATGAACACCACTCCGACCGGACCGAGCTTCCCGTGCAGCCGGTGGTCGGCAGTCGTTTCAGTGTTGGTACTCATTGCCCCTCCAGGAGAAGTGCGTGGCGAAACATCTTGTGGTCCAATGCATGTGCGGTACGGCCGCCGCGCCCCGTCAGGGTGTCCGCAGCGACGAGACAGTTCAGGATGGCTTCTTCGGTGGCCTCGATCACCAGGTCGAAAAGCCGGGTCATCAGTTGTGGGGCCACCATGCGCAGCCCGATTTCAGGGTGGTCGGTATCGGGATCCTCGTCCCAGGCATACGGCGGGATGCCGCGGTTGCCGGTGGCGAAGGCCAGCATCAGGTCGCCGCTGTACTGCTCCCCGGTGCCACCGAGCCTGCCGACCGCGAGCGAGGAGCGCTGGGCCAGCCGCGTGCACTGGTGCGGCAGCAGAGGTGCGTCGGTCGCGACGATGACGATGATCGAACCCGATCCGGGGGCGTAGGCCAGCGGCATCTCGGGCAGCGGCACGCAATCGGGGCCGATCACCTCTCCCACCGCAACGCCGTTGACCCGCAGTCGTTCTCGACGGCCGTGGTTGGCCTGGACCAGCACGCCCACGGTGTAGCGGCCGGCAGCGGTGTCGGTGATGCGCGATGCGGTGCCGATGCCGCCCTTGAAACCGTGGCAGATCATGCCGGTGCCGCCGCCGACGTTGCCCTCGGCAACCGGTCCGTCGGACGCCGAGGCCAGCGCGGCGTGCACATGTTCGGCCCGCACGTGATGGCCGTTGATGTCGTTGAGCAGCCCGTCGTAGGTCTCGCCGACCACGGGCAGCGACCAGTACAGGCCGTCGCCGCGGGCCTGTACCTGCGCGTCGACCAGCGCGTCGCGCACCACGCCGACGCTGTGGGTGTTGGTGAGGGCGACGGCGGAGGTGAGCTCCCCGGATTCGCGCACCCATTCCAGTCCGGTGAGTTCGCCGCTGCCGTTGAGCCGGTGGGTACCGGCGAACACGGGCTCGTGCCAGATGCCGGCATGCGGGACGACGACTGTCACACCGGTGTTGACCTCGGGCGATGGCTGAATGGTGGTGTGCCCGACGCGCACGCCAGGGACATCGGTGATGGCGTTGTGCGGGCCGGTGGGGTGGTCGCCGATGACGACCCCGAGGTCTCGGACCCGTGGATGGGTGGGGTGATCAGACATTCAACCTCCGGAGGCCCGTAGTTCTTTTCACGTTTGGAAAATAATGTGCTTCCGCGGCGGCTTGCGCAAGAGAAACCGCGAAATCAGGTAAGGATGAACCTGTGGCACGGCCGAATCGACAAGCAGAACGACGCGAGGAGATCCTCGACGCCGCCATCGCGCTGATCGAACGCCACGACCTGGCCACCCTGCGGATCGCCGACGTCGCCGCTGAGCTCGGGCTGACCGCCAACGCGGTGCGCTACTACTTCAAGGAGATGGACCAGCTGCTCTCCGAACTGGCCCAACGCTCCGATTCCCGGTTCTACGACGACCGGCTGGCCGTCGTCGACAACACCGACGACGTGCGTGAGCAACTCGCGCTGACCATCGCCGCCGGCCTGCCGACCGGCCCGGAGGACGCGGAGTGGCGGGCGATCTGGCGGGCCGTGCTGGCTGCAGGCTTCGAACTCGACCAGCGCCGCGACGTTCAGCACATCTATCACCGACAGGTAGACCTCTACACCCGCGTCCTCGAGGCCGGCGCCGGTTCGGGAGTGTTCCGGCTGGGTTCCCCCGCGCGCGATGCCGCCATGACCCTGATGGCGATGGAGGACTATCTCGGCTACCGCATCGTGGCGCGTGACCCGGAGATCACGCGTTCGACGGCGCTGCGGCTCATGCGCGGATACGCCGAGCTGGCCACCGGGGCCCAGCTTCCGGTCACGGTGTGAGCACCAACTCGCGAGCACCGCTGGGCGCTGCGTCGTTGGTGGTGATCGCCGCGGTCAGCCAGGAGGTCGGCGCCGCGTTCGCCGTCGGCCTGTTCGCCGCGCTGGGCGTCGTCGGCGCGTTGTTCGCCCGGTTCGCGGTGGCAGGCGTCATCTTGTGCACGGTGGTGCGCCCGTCGATCCGCGGCTTGACGCGACGCGCCTGGAGTTCGGCGGCCGCGTTGGCGACGACGCTGGCCGTGATGAACTTCTGCTTCTACCTGGCGATCGACCGGATCCCGCTCGGTGTCGCGGTGACCGTCGAAGCGCTTGGGCCACTGATCCTTTCGGTCGTGACGAGCACGCGGCGCATCGCGTGGTTGTGGGCCGTCCTGGCCTTTGCCGGCGTCGCACTGCTGGGTCTTCCGCACGGCGGCGGTGGCCATTACAACCCGATGGGATTCGTCTTCGCCGCGGCCGCAGGCGTCGCCTGGGCGGGCTACATCCTGGCTTCGGCACGCACTGCGGCCGAGTTCCGCCGCGTCGACGGGCTGGCCCTCGCCACAGCCATGGGCGCAATCGCCGTCGCGCCCTTTGCGATCGTCGCCGTGAATCTGTCCGACGCACTGCACTGGCATGTGCTCGGCGTGGGCCTTGCCGTCGGCGTGATGTCGTCGGTGATCCCGTACTCGTTGGAGCTGATATCCCTGCGCCGGTTGTCCCCCGCCGCGTTCGCCGTGCTCACCTGTCTGTCACCGGTCACCGCCGCGCTGGCCGGGCTCGTGGTGCTGGGCCAGCAGATCGGCGTGCTCGGGTATGTGGGGGTCGTGCTGGTGACCGTCGCGAGCGTCGGCGCGGTCCGCACAGCGCACGCCGGACCTGCCGAACCGCTCGGCTAGGTCACCTTTTCCACCGCGAGCAGACACGTAAGTCCGCGACACGCCGGTTTTCGGGTACCGCGGTGACTGCTCGTGGGGATCAGGTGACGGTCAGCTCGCCGTCGCGCACCTGCGCCTTGAGTGTGACGGGTTTTTGCGACGCCGTGAGAACCGCCCACGCGACCGGCTCGGTGAGCTCGGTGCGGATGGTCCGGCGCAGACCGCGGGCACCGTAGACCGGGTCGAATCCCCTGCGCTGCACGAAGTCCACCACGCTGTCGTCGACCTCGAGGTCGACGTCGCGGGCTTTGAGCCGCCGCACCAGGTCGCCGATCTCCTTGCGCGTCACGCGTTCGGCTGTGGTGTCGTCGAACGCGTCGAACACCACGGTTTCGTCGATGCGGTTGAAGAACTCGGGGTCGAAGAACTCCTCGACCGCCTCGCGCACGACGCTCTGGTGCGACGCCGCGCCGCGCTGCGGCCACCACCACCGCCGCTTGCGCCGCGCCCGTTGCCGCACAGCGACTTCCAACGAACCCAGGTTGGAGGTCAGGAAGATGTAGCTGTTGCGGAACGAGATCTTCTGCTGCCCGTTGGCCAACCGCAGCTCACCGGTGTCCAGTACGTGTAGCAGGGCCCGCAGCACACTGGCGTCGGCCTTCTCGACCTCGTCGAACAGCACGATGCCGGGCATATACGGCCCGCCCTCGATCTTGGCCTTGTCGAAGAGCGTGAAGGATTCCTTGCTGCCCGCGTAGCCGGGCGGCGCACCCGACAGCGACGCGGCGTAATGCTCCTGTGCCAGTGCGCTCATGTCGATGCGGCACAGATCGTCGGGTCCCGTCCGCAAGGCCGCGGCGACCTGGCGGACGAGTTCGGTCTTGCCGACCCCGGTCGGACCCACCAGCAGCACGCTGGACAGGGGACGACCGGGATCGGCCACGCCGACATGAGCGATGGACACCGCGCGCACCACCGCGTCGACGGCGTGCGCCTGGCCCAGGATCGCGGTGTTGAGCCGTCGCGAAAGCGCTTTGGGGTCAAAGCCATCCACGGTTTCGACACTGGCAGGCTCATCGGCCACCCGGGCAGAATTGCGGTTCTGCTCGTGATACATATCGGTGAGGAACGGCAATGCGTCGTCTCTCAGGCTTCGGCGGTCTGCTCGACGGGAAGCGATCCGACCCGGCAGTCCGCCACGCCGACCGTGGTCCGGGTGATCGACTCCACCCGCTCCTGCGCTTTCTGCGCGTCGGTCACCCACAGCTTGTAGAACTCGAACGGGCAGTCGGCGACGCCCTTGTCGCCATCGCCTGCGGCATGCACCCCGGAGTAGCCGCGGTGCAGCAGTTTGAACAGATGGTTCTGCGACTGGTCGTTCTCCCGGGCGTCGCGAATCGCCGACAGCGACAGCTGCGCGTATTGGATGCCGTACTCCTCCTCTCCGGTCTCGCCGAGGGTGCGCCCGTCGAAACCGATGATGGCCGAATGGCCGAAGTAGGAGTAGACGCCGTCGAAGCCGGCCGCATTGGCAACGGCCACATAGCAATTGTTGGCCCACGCCATGGCCTTTGCCATCATCACCTGTTGGTCCTTGGCGGGGTACATGTAGCCCTGGCACCGCACGATCAGCTCGGCGCCCTTCATCGCACAGTCCCGCCAGATCTCCGGGTAGTTGCCGTCATCGCAGATGATCAGCGAGATCTTGAGGCCCTTCGGCCCGTCGGTGACATACGTGGTATCGCCGGGATACCAGCCTTCGATCGGGCACCACGGCAGGATCTTGCGGTACTTCTGCACGATGTCACCCTTGTCGTCGATCAGCACGAGGGTGTTGTAGGGCGGCTTGTTCGGATGGTCCTCGTGGCGCTCACCCGTGATCGAGAAGACGCCCCACGTGCCCGCCTCCCGGCAGGCCGCCGAGAAGATCGCGGTCTCCTCGCCGGGGATGGTCGCGGCGGTATCGTACATCTCCCGCTCGTCGTACATGATCCCCTGAGTCGAATACTCCGGGAACACAACAAGATCCATGCCCGGCAGCCCCGACTTCATACCGATGAGCATGTCGGCGATCCTGCGGCAGTTGTCGAGGACGTCGGCCCGGGTGTGCAGCCGCGGCATCTTGTAGTTGACGACCGCGACGCCGACGGTGTCGTTGCTCGACGAGATGTCTCCGTGCCTCATGGTTTTCTCCTTGTCATTGGTTGTTCGATCAGCTGTAGACGGGTTCTGTTGCGGCGGTGTGTGATCGGTGTGAACGGCGGGTACTGAGCGCCTTGGCCGCGATGAACAGGACGACGAATCCCAATGCCCAGATCGCCGCGATGCCCGGCGAGGTCCGGTACGTGCCGCTGAGCATCAGGAAGGCGGGCAGCGTGCAGGTCGGCTGGCTCAACAACACAACCGACCATCCGGTGAATCGCGTCAGTTGATCGCGATGCAGGCCGAGCACCAAGAAGAACAGCAGCCACAGCACCGACCAACTCAGCCAGATCACGCCGAACACCGGGTCGCGCACCACGGTGAACGACAGCACCGCGTAGACCACGGCGCCACCCGCGACGAACAGCGAGAACCAGCCGATGCCTTCGGGTTCCAGGCCGGCGAGGTTGACGATCCCGACGTAGAGGTAGGTGAACCCGAAGAGGTAGAGGCCCGACGCGGCCAGGATGGCCGCGTCGTCGCCGTGAGCCAACACGAGCATGATGGTCGGCAGCACGCATTGCATGGCTCCGACGAACAGGTTCAACACGGCGGCCGAGCGTGCCGGGACGATGTCCAACAACATCAGCCCGTTGACGAAAAGCACTGCCCCGACGTAAAGGAGACCGACGCTGCCCACCGGACACCTCCGATTACTTCCAAATGAAATAGATCTATTTGAAAGTAAGTGACGGGCGCCACAGTGTCAACAGACGCGGGGCGGTCAGCCGATCAGACTGCCCGGAAGCGTCGTGACGATCTCGAAGTCGACACCGGCCGCCACGGCGAGGTGCACCGGCTGGCTGGTGCGGTGTTCCAGGAATTCCACCGTGCCGCGCGGACTCTCATACGCGACGCCGTCCGCTACGGCGTCGATCGCGAGCGGATCCCCGGCCCGACGGATCATCTCGGCCAGGAAATAGGCTCCCTCGTAACATGATTCGGCCGCACTCCCCAGCGCGGGCGCACTCGGCCCGTTGACCTCGAGGTAGCGGTCCAGCAGTTCCATCGAATTGCGGCCGACCATCGAGCGGAAGTACGAGGCGGCTACGAACAGCCCGTGAGTGGCGTCGTGACCGCTGGCGATGAGCATGTTCTCGTCCATGAGCGGACTGAAGCGAAGCTTTTCGTCCTGCAGCCCGCGGCGCGCGAAGGTCCGGTTGAACTCGACGGCGTCCTGCCCGACCAGCAGCATGAGCACGGCCTCACACCGCGACTGCGCGACCTTGTCGACGAGGCGGTCGATGTCGCCGTGCCCGAGCGCCACGAACGATCCCCCGACCAGATCCAGTGACAGTTCCCGGACATACCTGCGCACCTCGGCCAGCGAACTGCGCGGCCACACATAGTCGTCCCCGACGACGAACCACTTGCGGATTCCGAGGTTGTCGCGCATCCATCGCAGCGCGGGGGCGATCTGCTGGTCGGGAGTCTCACCGCAGCAAAAGATTCCGCGTCGACGCTCACCGCCCTCGTAGAGCGCGGGATACGAGTAGGGCACCCGGTCGACGACGACGGGCGCGAGCGCATTGCGCACCGACGAGATGTGCCAGCCGCTGACCGCGTCGATGCTGCCCTCGTCGATCAGCCGTTTGACGTCCGCGGCAACAACGGCCGGATGCGCCCCACCGTCGACCACTTCGATGCACACCTGGCGGCCGAGCACACCGCCCGCGGCGTTCAGATCGTGCGCCACCAGCTCGCCGACGGCTTCGCAGGACGGGCCGAACAGACCCGCAGGCCCTTGGAGCGGCACCACCATTCCCAAACGCCATTCGGCGTCGCGGCCACGCGTGCGCACGCCTGCGCTCACCCGCGCGTTCCCTTCGGCGGTGCCGGGTGCGCACGCGAGGAGCAGATAGCCGGGTGCGCACGCGAGGAGCAGATAGACCGGCAGGCGAGGCGATCAGCTAGAATCATTCCACTTGGAAGTATCCTCGCGTCGGCGGCGCGAGGCAATCGTCAGTTGGGAGGGTCGGTCGACCGTGACAGACATGCTCCCACCTGGCGGCCCGGTCACACCGTCCGGCAGCGACGTCGTGCGGGTAGCCCGCATGATCAGCGCGGTCATCGAGCGTGAACTCGCCGGCGAGGACTTGACCCTCGACGACTGGCTGGTGCTCGAAGCACTGGGCGCCTCACCTGGGCTCACGATGGCCGAGCTGCGCGCGCAGACCCTGACGGCCGCCCCGACCCTGACCCGCGTGGTGGACCGGCTCGTCGCCCGTGCCGCGGTGTTCCGGGAGGTCGACGCCGACGACCGTCGCAAGGTCCGCGTCAACCTCAGCAAGCGCGGCACGGCCCTGCACTCCCGGCTGCTGGCGGCCGTCCGCCCGGCCGAACAGGCTTGGTTCGACGAGCACGGCGTCAGCCCGTGGATGGTCTCCGGCTGACGACGCTCTCCAGCGCGTGCAGCCACTGAAGCACCAGAACCCTTGCGGTACCGACCCTTGCCAAACCACATGACCAATTACTAGGATATGCAAGTATCTCGGGTGTGGCCCGAGTAGCCACCATTGCGCACAATCCTTGGACGGACGTCATGACTACACAGATTCCCCACTTCATCAACGGTGAGCGGTCCGCGGCGGGGTCGACCCGTAGCGCCGATGTGCTCAATCCCAGCACCGGCGAGGTCCAGGCCCAGGTCCTGATGGCTTCCGCGGCCGATGTGGACGCCGCCGTCGCCGTGGCGGTCGAGGCCCAGAAGACGTGGGCCGCCTACAACCCGCAGCGCCGGGCTCGCGTCCTGATGCGCTTCATCGACCTGGTCAACCAGAACGCCGACGAACTGGCCGAGCTACTGTCCCTCGAGCACGGCAAGACTGTCGCCGACTCGCTGGGCGACATCCAGCGCGGCATCGAAGTGATCGAGTTCTCGGTGGGTATCCCGCACCTGCTCAAGGGCGAGTTCACCGAGGGGGCGGGCACCGGCATCGACGTGTACTCGATTCGGCAGCCGCTCGGGGTGGTCGCCGGGATCACGCCCTTCAACTTCCCCGCGATGATCCCGCTGTGGAAGGCCGGCCCCGCGCTGGCATGCGGAAACGCGTTCATCCTCAAGCCTTCTGAGCGTGATCCCTCGGTTCCGCTGCGCCTGGCCGAGTTGTTCATCGAAGCCGGTCTGCCCGCGGGCGTGTTCCAGGTGATCCAGGGCGACAAGGAAGCCGTCGACGCGATCCTGACGCACCCGGACATCCAGGCCGTCGGCTTCGTCGGCAGCTCCGACATCGCGCAGTACATCTACTCCACCGCGACCGCACACGCCAAGCGCGCGCAGTGCTTCGGCGGCGCCAAGAACCACATGATCGTCATGCCCGATGCCGACCTCGACCAGGCCGTCGACGCCTTGATCGGTGCGGGCTACGGAAGTGCCGGCGAACGCTGCATGGCCATCAGTGTCGCCGTCCCGGTCGGTGAGGAGACCGCGAATCGGCTGCGCGCGCGCCTGGTCGAGCGGGTCAACCAACTGCGGGTGGGCCACAGCCTCGACCCCAAGGCGGACTACGGACCACTGGTGACCGAGGCCGCACTCGCCCGGGTCAAGGACTACATCGGCCAGGGTGTGGACGCGGGCGCAGAGCTGGTGGTCGACGGCCGCGAACGGGCCAGCGACGAGCTGACTTTCGGCGACGTGAGCCTTGCGGGCGGCTACTTCATCGGCCCCACCCTGTTCGACCACGTCACTGCCGACATGTCGATCTACACCGACGAGATCTTTGGTCCGGTGCTGTGCATCGTGCGGGCCCACGACTACGAAGAGGCCTTGCGGCTGCCGACCGAGCATGAGTACGGCAACGGCGTGGCGATCTTCACCCGGGACGGCGACGCCGCCCGTGACTTCGTGTCCCGGGTCCAGGTCGGCATGGTCGGCGTCAACGTGCCGATCCCAGTTCCGGTGGCGTATCACACCTTCGGCGGCTGGAAGCGGTCCGGTTTCGGCGATCTCAACCAGCACGGTCCCGCGTCGATCCAGTTCTACACCAAGGTCAAGACCGTGACCGAGCGGTGGCCATCGGGCATCAAGGACGGCGCCGAGTTCGTCATCCCCACCATGAAGTAGACCCACCGTGGATCTTTACGAATTGGATGACGACGAACGTGTGATCGCCGAGACGGCGGCCGCGTTCGCCGAAAAGCGCATCGCGCCATATGCGTTGGAGTGGGACGAAACGCACCACTTCCCCGTCGACGTACTGCGCGAGGCGGCCGAACTCGGCATGGCGGCGATCTACTGCCAGGAGGACGCGGGCGGCAGCGGGCTGCGACGACTGGATGCCGTGCGCATCTTCGAGCAGCTCGCGGCCGCCGACCCGGCCATCGCGGCGTTCCTGTCCATCCACAACATGTGTGCGTGGATGGTGGACAGCTTCGGCACCGAGGAACAGCGCAAGACCTGGGTGCCGCGGCTGGCGTCGATGGATGCCATCGCCAGCTACTGCCTGACCGAACCGGGTGCCGGATCGGATGCCGCGGCCCTGCGCACCAGGGCGGTCCGTGACGGCGACGACTGGGTGCTCGACGGTGACAAGCAGTTCATCTCAGGTGCGGGCAGCTCGGACATCTACGTGGTGATGGCCCGTACCGGCGCGGAGGGGCCGCGGGGCATCTCTGCGTTCCTTGTCGAAAAGGACACGCCCGGGCTGACTTTCGGCGCGCAGGAGCAGAAGATGGGCTGGAACGCGCAGCCCACGGCGCAGGTGATCTTCGACGGCGTTCGGATACCCGCCGATGCGCTGCTCGGCGGCACCGAGGGCACCGGGTTCGGCATCGCGATGAACGGGCTCAACGGGGGGCGCATCAACATCGCCGCCTGTTCGCTCGGCGGGGCACAGGCCGCGCACGACAAGGCGGTCGCCTACCTGGCCGACCGGCAGGCGTTCGGCGGAGCCCTGCTCGACGAGCCCACCATCCGGTTCACGCTGGCCGACATGGCCACCGGACTGGAGACGTCGCGAAACATGTTGTGGCGGGCGGCCTCCGCGTTGGACGGCAACCACCCCGACAAGGTGACGCTGTGCGCGATGGCCAAGCGCTACGTCACCGACACCTGCTTCGAGGTGGCCGATCAGGCCCTGCAGCTGCATGGTGGCTACGGCTACCTGCGGGAGTACGGGTTGGAGAAAATCGTCCGCGATCTACGGGTGCACCGCATCCTTGAGGGAACCAACGAAATCATGCGCGTGGTGATCGGGCGCGCGACCGCGGGCAGAGCCCGCAATTCAGCAGAAGCGGGCAGAGCCCGCGTGGGATAGGAGTTGCACGTGAGCACAATCGCTTTCCTGGGTCTCGGACACATGGGCGGCCCGATGGCTGCCAATCTGGTGGCCGCCGGACACACCGTGCGCGGGTTCGACCCTGTCCCGGCGGCGCAGGAGGCCGCAAAGGCCAACGGCGTCACCATCTTCGGCAGTGGGCCCGAGGCAGTGGCGGGTTCCGACGTGGTGATCACCATGTTGGCCAACGGCACACAGGT
This sequence comes from Mycobacterium dioxanotrophicus, assembly GCF_002157835.1. Classification (NCBI taxonomy): domain Bacteria; kingdom Bacillati; phylum Actinomycetota; class Actinomycetes; order Mycobacteriales; family Mycobacteriaceae; genus Mycobacterium; species Mycobacterium dioxanotrophicus. The sequence continues at coordinate 5,800,125 of NZ_CP020809.1, forward strand.
GAAGAGCTGCTACGCCGCGGTGCTGCCCGCCGCGACGTCAGGCGCACTGTTCATCGACAGCTCGACCATCTCCGTCGACGATGCCCGTGAGGTACACGAGCTGGCCGGCGAGCACGGTTTCGGCCAGCTCGACGCCCCGGTGTCCGGTGGCGTCAAGGGTGCGGTGGCAGGCACGTTGGCGTTCATGGTCGGGGGTCCCGACGACGCCGTCGCCGCGGCCCGACCGGTGCTGGAACCCATGGCCGGCAAGATCATTCACTGCGGTGCCGCAGGTGCGGGTCAGGCCGCCAAGGTGTGCAACAACATGGTGCTCGCGGTGCAGCAGATCGCCGTCGGTGAGGCGTTCGTCCTAGCCGAGAAGCTGGGGTTGGACAAGCAGTCGTTGTTCGACGTGATTACCGGTGCCACCGGCAACTGCTGGGCCGTGCACACCAATTGCCCGGTGCCCGGGCCTGTTCCGACGTCCCCGGCCAACAACGATTTCAAGCCGGGGTTCGCCACGGCGTTGATGAACAAGGATCTCGGCCTGGCAATGGCGGCGGTGGAGTCGACGGGTTCGTCGGCGCCGCTGGGCACCCATGCCGCGGAGATCTACGCGAAGTTCGCCGTCGACCATGCCGACTTGGACTTCAGCGCGGTGATCGAGACGCTGCGCGGTTGAGCGCCTAGGCGGCCGTCGGGCTGTGTTGCGCCCACCACGAGGCGTGCAGGCGTCGGCAGGTCGCCAATCGCAGCGCGTCGTCCATGCCGGTGTAGTCGGGGCGTACCGCGACTGCGGGCAGAGCGGTGCCCAGGTCGGCACCGACGAGCACGCTGGCCAACCCCGCGGCGTTCGCAGCCCGCAGTCCGGTGCTCGACCCGGCGACGCCCAACGCGTCGTGCGCGGACACCCCGAGCTCGGCCAGAGCGTGCTGATGGGCGGCGCCGTGCATCGACGAGGTGACGTCGTCACCGGTGACGACGGTTTCCACCAGGCCCTCGCCCACCAGCTGACGCACCAGCGGCTCGACCCACCGGCGCCGGCCGCTGGACACCACACCCACGGGTACCTCGGCGGCAAAGGCGTCCATGACGAGGTCGAGCAGACCGGCCCGCGGAGCCAGGCCGGCGTCGAGGATCATCTCGTCGAACATCATGTCCTTGGTGGCGCAGATCTCGTCGGCGAGCACCTCGGTGAGCACGTCGCATTCCGGCCCCACGCAGCGTTTGCGCAGTTCCGCAGCAACCCGCTGACGCTCGTCGTGCAGCGCCAACAGCTGCCGATAGCGGGCCACGCTCCATTCCAGGGATAGGCCGTGCGCGGCGAATGCCGCGTTGAACACGACCCGATGACCGTCGACATCCAGGTCTGACAGCGCGTCGAGATCGAAGATCACCGCACGCAGCGGGAACGCTCCTGCATCAGTCGGCTCAGGACAGTCCCACCAGAACCGCCCGGCACGCCATGTTTTCTCCTGAGGTGAGGACACCACATGAGAGTGGCCCACATCACAGCAGCCGCGCCTCCCCCCTAGGGGTGATTGGGCATGCGAACTTCGCCCGCTGGATGTGTCTGCTCCTCGCGTCCGCGGCCACATAGGGTGATGCCATGGCGCCCTCCCCAGTGCGCCTTGTGCTGGTCGATGACCACGAAATGGTCATCGAGGGTCTCAAGGCCATGCTCGCCGCGTTCGAAGACCGGGTTCTGGTGGTCGGCCACGCAGTCGGCGCTGAGCGAGCGCTCAGCGTTGTCGCCGAGCTGGACCCCGACATCGTGTTGTGCGACGTCCGGATGCAGGGCTCCAGCGGCCTGGATCTGTGCCGCGACCTGCGGGAACGCGACCCGGACCGCAAAGTGGTGATGCTGAGCGTGTACGACGACGAGCAGTACCTGTTCCAGGCGTTGCGGGTCGGCGCATCGGGTTACCTGCTCAAGAGCATCAGCAGCGACGAGTTGGTCCGCCAGATCGAATTCGCCCACGGTGGCGCCACCGCGATCGATCCCGGCATGGCCGCCCGCGCCGCCGACACGGCCGCGCGACTGCAACGCGACGAGTTCTGGCCGGGTGTGCGGCAGGGCCTTACCCAGCGGGAGAGCGAGATCCTCTCGTTCGTGGTGGCGGGACTGTCCAACCGCGGCATCGCCACCAAGTTGGTGATCGGCGAAGAGACCGTCAAGACCCACCTGCGATCCATCTACCGCAAGCTGGGCGTCAGTGACCGCGCCGGCGCCGTCGCCACCGCCCTACGCGAAGGCATCTACCAATGACCAGTGAATTCGGCCCCATGGTGCTCACCGCCGACCGCGAGCTCGCGCTGCTGCGAGAGCTCATCCAGGCCACCTCCAGCGGCCCCGGCGTGGAGCACCTCGCGGCCGCGGCGGCCCGGATGATCACTGCGGCCACCGCGACCGACGTGTGTTTCGTGCACGTGCTCGACGACTCCGACCGGGCCCTGACGCTGGCCGGCGCGACCCCGCCGTTCGACGCCGAGGTCGGCAAGATCCGGCTGCCACTCGGCCAGGGCATCTCGGGTTGGGTGGCCAGCCACCGCGAGCCCGTGGTGATCAGCCACGACAAAGAGGCCGACCCGCGCTACCTGCCGTTCGAAACGCTGCGCGGACGCGATTTCACGTCGATGGTGTCGGTGCCGATGGAGACCGATCCGGGTGGTCTGGTGGGCGTCCTCAACGTGCACACCGTCAACCGCCGGGAGTTCGGGGAACGTGACGTCGAGCTGCTGGTGGTGATCGGCCGACTCATCGCCGGGGCACTGCACCAGGCCCGGCTGCACCGGCAGCTGGTGGCCCGCGAACGCGCCCACGAGAATTTCGTCGAGCAGGTCATCGAAGCGCAGGAGATCGAGCGGCGCCGGCTGGCGGGCGACATCCACGACGGCATCTCGCAGCGGCTGGTGACGCTGTCCTACCGGCTCGATGCCGCGGCCCGCGCCGTCGACGACGCTCGCGCGCTGGCCGAACAACTCGACAAGGCACGGGAACTGGTCGACTTGACCCTGCAGGAGGCCCGCGCCGCGATCAGCGGGTTGCGGCCACCGGTACTCGACGACCTCGGCCTGGCCGGCGGCTTGGCGAGCCTGGCGCGTTCCATCCCCGGAATCGATCTCGAGGTGGAGCTCGCCGAGACCCGGGTGCCCGACCACATCGAGCTGGCCCTCTACCGGATCGCCCAGGAATGCCTGCAGAACGTCGTCAAGCACGCCGACGCGAGCCGGGCCCGGCTCACGTTCACCTTGGAGGACAACGTGGCCAGGCTCGAAATCGTCGACGACGGAAAGGGTTTCGACACGTTCGAACATCCGCTGGGCAGCGACGAGATGGGCGGCTACGGGTTGCTGTCGATGGCCGAGCGCGCCGAGATCGTCGGTGGCCGGCTCAACATCCGGTCCAGGCCGGGTGCAGGGACCGCTGTCACCGCGAGTATTCCGCTCCCCGCCGTGCTCGACTAGGCCCGCACGCGAGGGTCAGAAGTCGCCGGAGTTGCGCCGCAGCGTCTCGATCGACGCCACCAACGCGCGGGACTGTTCCGCGGACATCCCGACATCCCCGAACACCTGATCGTTGAGGGTCACGGTGGCTTCTTCGACCGTGGAACGCCCCAACTCGGTGATCTGCACCAGGGTGGTGCGGCCGTCGGTCGGATGCGGTATGCGCTCCACCAGCCCGTTGGCCTCGAGCCGGCGGATGGCGTGCGTGACGCTCGTGACGTGCACCTGCAGCCGGTCCGACGCCTTGGTGATGGGCAGCGCACCGGCCCTGCTGAAGGCCAGCAGCCGCAACAATTCGAAGCGCGAGAAGCTCAGGTCGTAGGGCCGCAGCGCGGTCTCGACCCGGGCCAGCAGGATCTGGTGTGCACGCATCACCGACGTCACCGCGACCATCCCGTCGGCAACGTCACCCCAGCCCGCTGCCTCCCAGTTGGCGCGGGCCAATGCGATGGGATCACGCTTGTCGGGTGGTGAGGGCACGCTTCTTCATACCGCATCACCGTTGCCCGCGGTGCGAACAGCGCGGCGAATTCAGCGCATCGCCGTGCGCACCGCGCGCAGCACTGCCCGCGTCGACTCCCGCGATCCCACCGTGATTCGCACACCACCGTCGGGGTAGTGCCGGACCTGCAGGCCGGCGCCGTCGAACACGGCCTGCCAGCGCCGCCCGCAGGCGGGTAGGTAGACGAAGTTGGCCTGCCCTTCGGTGGTGTAGAGACCCATCGACCGCAACCGCAACTGCAGGTACCTGCGCTCCGCGGCGATCATCCGAATCCGCTGCCGGAGTTGGCTTTCCGCGTCGTAGGAGGCGGCCACCGCCACGAGGCCGCTCAGCGGGGTGCCGAACGGAAGTTGCATGGACCACAACGTGCGACCGAGATCCGGAGCGCAGAAACCGTATCCGACCCGCAGCCCGGCCAGTCCGTAGGCCTTCGAAAAGGTCCGTACCACCACCACATTGCCGAACCTGCGGACGAGGCTGGGCGCATCGATGCGGTGTTCACCGGGCAGGAACTCGACGTAGGCCTCGTCGAGCAGTACGACGGTGTCCCGGGGTACGCGCGCGAGGAACCGTTCGATGTCATCTGCCGGTTCGACGGTTCCGGTGGGGTTGTGTGGTCGGCATACAACGACCACCCTGGCGTTCTCGGCGGCCTCGGCCATGGCGTCGAGGTCGTGGTGGCCGTGCTGGTCGAGCGGCACCGTCACCGACCGCAACCGGGCCATCTGCGCGAAGATCGGAAATCCGTCGAAGGTCGGCGCCGCCATCACCATCGTGTCTCCCGGACTGCTGACCGCGTGCAGCACCTGCATCGTGACGCCGGTCGCGCCGGATCCGATGACCACCTGGGACTCTCGCACGCCGACGTGCCCGGCGATCAACGACCGCAGCCGCTGCGGCAGGAACTCCGGATACCGGTTGGCCGTATCGATGGACGCAGCCATCGCCGACCGCACGGCAGGCAATGGCGGAAAGGGATATTCGTTGAGCGACAACGCCAGCGGGTTGACCGCGTCGGGTATCGAACCGACCACGCCGAGCAGCGCAGCGGGTGGGGTGGCCATCAGTTACGTCCGCCCCAGTACACGGCGGCCGCTCCGGCGAAGTCACCGGCGTGCGCGAACGCCGCCATCAGCACAGTGTCCCCCGCCGCGATCCGCCCGGTGCTCACCGCGCGGTCGAAGTTCACCGGAATGCCTGCGGCGAAGAGGTTTCCACACTCGTCGAAAGTATCGACATGCCGCTCCTGAGGCAGCTCGAGTGCCTCACGCCAGTTCCGCAGGAACGCCCGGTTGGGCTGGTTGGTCACCAGCAGGTCGATGTCCTTGGGCGGCACCCCGATTCGGTCACACACCGCGTAGGAAACCTCGGGCACCTGGCGGTTACCGCGGGCCAGCACCTTGGTGATCTTGCTCTCGGTGAACCCGATGCACCCCTCCCCCGGACCCGCCTCCCACCACTTGCGCGGCGGATCGACAGCGATGGTCATGTCACCGGCGAACTCGCCGTAGGTGCGGCACTCCACATCCAAGATGGGCGAAGCGTCGGAGAGCGCCACCAGACCCACCGCGGCACCGTCGCCGGGTACCGCGGACTGGGCTTTGCGCCGGATGCTCTCCTGGTCGAAGATCTGGCCCGCGGCGTTCTGCGCGACGGCGATCAGCGCGGTACGCCCTTCCCCGGAGGCGAGCAGGTTGCGTGCCAGCTTGAGTCCGAGCACGAACGCCGCGCAGCCGCCGTTGTGCAGATCGATCACCCAGTTCGGTTTCATGCCAAGGCGATGCGCCATGCCGCCGCCCCCGCCGTAGAACGGCATGTCGGGCATCTGGGTGTGCGTGATGAGGATGTCGGCATTGCTCACCGCATCCTGGCCGTGCCGGTCGATCAACCCTGCGGCGGCGCGTTCGACCATGTCGATGGCGGTCTCATCGGGCGCCACGTGGTGCCGAAACCGGGGCGCCCGGAACATGAGATTGTCCCGCAGCTCGTCGGATTCGGCGAACTGTGCGTAGTATTCGGCGCCGATCGGCTCTCCGGGCAGGTAGGTCGACACGTCGAGCAGGGAGACGGTTTTGGTGGCTGCGCTCATCGTCGTGCTCATTTCATCCAGGCTGGGGTGACCGGCAGGCCGTTGCGGTGCCGGTACTCGGCGATTGCTTTGAGGTTGTGCAGTTCGAGCAGATGACCGGCGCCGAACATGTCCCAGAAGTCGCCCACCCACACCGGGCGTCCGGGCGGTGCGGTCTCCGGGTACGGGTTGTTGTCGTAGAACGGGTGATGGCAATTCGTCCACAGCACAACAGATCCCGGTTTGTCTAACACCACCTGGGCGTCGACGATGCGCATCAGGTAGATCATCCACAGGTGCTTGCCCTGGTCCCACGCACAGTGATAGTCGACGGTGAGCGCCTCGCGGTTGGCCACGGTGCGGGTGTAGATCTCGCTTCCCGGCCCGGTCGGTCCGGCACCGAGCCGGTCATACGCCAGCCACAACCCCGGTTCGTCGGTGGTGGTGAATCCGCGCAGGCTGTAGGTCCACTCCTCCAGGCTGCGGGTGTCCGACAGATAGTCGAACAGTTCTTCTGGGGGGCAATCGATGTAGTCGTTGACGGTGCAGTACTCGCCGAACACCTCGTCGTGCGGGTACACCGACCGCATCATCTCCAGGATGATCGGGGTGGCCTGCTCTTTCGGTGAGGTTTCGATGCGGACGAGCCCGTCCATGGCTTCGGGTGTACCCCGATGGGCGGTGATGTCATCAAGCGCGGGCAGCGACATGGGTTCTGTTCTCCTCGGTGTGCGGTGTGGCGGATCTGTTGAGAAAGGCTGCGAACGGAGGTATTTCATCGGCAGAGCATTCGATGCTGATGACCGACGGGCCGTCGTCGTCCAGCGCCAGCTGCAGCGCTGCGGGCAACTGCCCGATGTCGTCGACGCCGAGTGAGGGGAGGCCCGGGAACATCGCGGCCAGGCCGGGTCCCAGATGACTGGGTCCGAACCGGTTGTAGCTGTAGCGGTCCCCGTAAAACGTCTGCTCGCGGGTCACGCACATGGCGTGCGCGTGGTTGTCGAACAGCAGGAAGGTGATCGGCAAACGATACTGCAACGCCGTGTGAATCTCCATGCCGTGCATGAAGAATGAGCCGTCGCCGGCGATGACCACCGTACGCCCGCCCCTGGCGAAGGTCATGCCGATCCCGGCACCGAAGCTGTATCCCATCCCACCCATGCCGAGTGCGACGACGAAACGGCCGTCGCGCCGGGCCCCCAGGTAATGGATGGCCGACGCCCCGATGTTGCCTGCATCGACGACAATGTCGGTTCCTGCGGGCAGCACATCGTCGAGCACTGCCATCGCATCGCGGTACCGGACTCCGGGACCGTTGTGCGGTGGCGGCCGTAATTCACTGCGCAGCACCGTATCCGGGACCCGGACATGTGCGGGCCTGCCGTGTCCTGACAGTGCCTGCGTCAGCAGGGCCAGCGACCCCCGCAGATCGTCGGCGTGCACGTGGGTACACGGCAGGTACGGTGCGGCCGAACCGATCGAGTAGGTCGGCACCGTGCTCAACGCGTCGTCGAGACCAGCCCTCGCGGTGACGGTCATGCGGGTGCCGACCAGCAGGCACAGCGCGCTGCGCGCCACCGCGGTGGCGACGCCGGGATGGCCCATCACACCGGATACCCCCAGCGCAGAAGACGATCCGAGGCCAGGGGTGCCCGCGACGTCCTTGGCGTCGGGCACCGTGGCGATGCGCGCGCGCAGCGTGGCGCGCAGCCGCTCGAGCTCGGCTCGCGCGTCGTCCCTGGCCACCTGCTCCCCGGCGATGATGGTGATCGGTCCGGCCGCCTCCCGCAAGGCCGCGGCGAGCGGACCGGGATCGGAAAGCTGTGCGCCCACAGGTATTCCGTTGACCTTGCCGTTGGTAGGTTCGCCCAGGTCGGCCTGTTGGATGTCCTTGGGCAGCAGCAGCACCGCCGGTCCGCCGGTGCGGGCCGCGGCCAGCGCCTCGGGCAGGGCCGTGAGAATGTCTCGGGCACTGACCACTCGGCGGCAGTACACCGAAACCGCCGAGAACAGGGCGTGGGCATCCAGGGCACCGTTGCGCCCGCTGGTGTCCTGGAAGGCCCCGCGTCCGTCCAGCGCCGTCGGGGCCTGACCGATCAACGCCAGCACGGGAACTCGGCTGGCCAGTGACTCTCCCAGGCCGGGCACGGTGTTCAGGCAACCGCCGCCCGATGTGGCGGCGACCACACCGATCCCTGCCCCGCTGCGGCTGTAGCCGTCAGCCATTGCGGCCGCGGAGAATTCGTGTTTGGCCAGTACCGCGGTGATGTCGTCGCGAAAGTGCGTCGCATCGTAGAGATCTTCGATATTGGCGCCGTCGACGCCGAAGATGTGGGAGACCCCGCTCGCCGCCAGGTGGCCGACGATGTGGTCGACCACTCGGTGCCTGCTGGCCATATTCCACCTGCCTTCCGGTTCTGCCTAGTGACACGGCCCGGGAGGGGGCGCGGTTCACCGGCGGCCGGATTTACAGGGTTTTCTCAAGTAGTACTTTTCCGTCGGGCGACGAAACCATTTGCACCGCAGCGATTTCGTTGATCGGCAACGTCGTGTTTCCGCTGGGCAGGGCCGTCGCGCCGGACAATCCGAGCCATGTCGCGACCTCAGTGTGAGTACCGTCACGGCCGACCACCACCATGCCGAGGTTCTGCGGCGGCGCATCCTTGTTGCCCCAGTCCCCGTAGGTGCATGCCATGTCGATCCGGGTGCCCCACGTGTAGCTGCTCAGCGCAATGCTGGCGTTGATCGGGGTCTCGGACACCTTGGACATCTGGAGCATCTGAGCGGTCTGCTGCTGCTCGGTCCCGGTGTGCAGACCGAACGTTTCGGGGCGGATCGCGACGACGAGTCCGACTGCCAGCACGGCAGCGGCCAACCCGACCGCGGCCGAGGTCACCCACCGGGACCGGCGCCGCCGCCAGCTGACCTTGGCGAGCACCGACTCCAGCACTTCGGGTCGAAGGGGTGGATCGGGTTGCTCCTCATCGAGCGCACGCACATCGTCGAAGTCGAGCAGGGCGAGCAGGGCCGGCATGCCGCTCAGCTCAGCCACAGCTGCACGGCAGCGCTCACATCCCGCCAGATGGCCTTCGTACTCGCGGCGCTCGGTGCTCGTCAATGAGCCGAGGACATAGGCCGCGTCCCAGGTGAGGTAGCGGTCGCCGTCCACGGGATCAATGCGGGGTGCACCGTACTGCGTCATCGTGTCACCCCCATTTCTTGCAGATTGAGTCGTAATGCGCGAACGGCGTAGTGCAGCCGCGACTTCACCGTGCCCTCCGGTATCTGGAGGTCGGCCGCGATCTGCGTGGTGGTCCAGCCCTGGTAATAGGCGCGACGCACCACGGCCCGATGCTCCTCGGACAGTTGACTGAGTGCGGTGCTCAGCAACAACCGGTCCAATGCGGTGTCCACCTGGTCGGGGGCGGCGTGATCGGCCACCAGTTCGGGGTCCGGAACACCCGTCTCGTTGCGGAACCGGGCGCTTCGGCGTTCATCAATAATCATGTTCCGCGCCACCGTGAACAGCCAAGCCCTCGCCGACCGGTCGGTGTCCGCGGTGACGTCGGGATGGCGCCAGGCGCGCAGCAGCGTCTCCTGCACCACGTCTTCGGCGCGCGCCTGGTCGCCGGTGAGACGCAGCGCGTATCGCCACAAGGCCGCGGCATGCTCATCGTAGAGCCCCCGCATCATGGCGGCCTCCGGATCGTCCATTAACCAACCTCCGTCTTAGATACGACGTTGGTGGTGATCCAGTTCATTAGACCTTTGCGCCCGCAGGTGCGTGACGGTTCGGGCAACATCACGCCGGGCGATTGCTGACGGGGAAATCAGCGGGTGAGGATCCGGGGCCCGTCCTCGGTCACGGCCACGGTGTGCTCCCAGTGCGCGGCGCGTGTTCCGTCGGCGGTGATGACGGTCCACTCGTCTTCCAACACCACGGTCTTGGTGGTGCCGAGGGTCAGCATGGGTTCGATGGCCAGCACCGAGCCCACGGCCAGATACGGGCCGCGCCCCGGCGAACCCTCGTTGGGCAGGAACGGGTCCATGTGCATCTGCCTGCCGATGGCGTGCCCGCCGTAGCCGGCGACGATTCCGTATTTGCGGTCGTGTCGGGCTTCCGCGGCGTGGGTCTCGACCTCGATGGCGTGCGAGACATCGGTGAGCCGGTTTCCGGGAAGCATCGCGGCGATCCCCGCCTCCATGGCCGCTTTGGTTGCCTCGGACAAGGCCTCGTCGGCGTCGATCAGCGGCCCGACGCCGAAGGTGACGGCTGAGTCGCCGTGCCAGCCGTCGACGATCGCGCCGCAGTCGATCGAGACCAGATCGCCGGTGGCGAGCACCTCGCCGGCCGACGGGATGCCATGCACCACACGGTCGTTGACCGACGCGCAGATGCTGGCCGGAAAGCCGTGATAGCCGAGGAACGATGGCGTGCCGCCACCGTCGCGGATGACGGATTCGGCAATGCGGTCGAGCTCAAGTGTGCTGACGCCCGGCGCGGCCGCGGCTTGAACCGCGCGCAGCGCGGACGCGACGAGTGCGCCCGCGACTTCCATGGCGTCGAGTTCTCCTGCGCTGCGCTGCGCGACGACCTTACGGCTGCGCAGCCCCGGCAGGGAGATCACCGACCGAGCGCGCTCAGGGCGCGAGCGAACACTTCGTCGAGGGCGCCCACCGCTGCGACGGTCTTGACCTCGTCGCCGTAGTACTCCAGCAACGGCTCGGTCTCGTCGCGGTAGACCTTCATCCGGTTGTGGATGACCTCTTCGGTGTCGTCGGCGCGGCCGCGGCCCTTGAGCCGGGCGAGCAGCTCGTCCTCGGAGACCGCGAACTCCAGCACCGCGTCGATCTTGGTGTTCCGGGCCTCGAGCATGTCGTGCAGTGCGCGGGCCTGTTCGACGGAGCGCGGGTAGCCGTCGAGGATGAACCCGCCGGCCGCGTCGGGTTGGTCGATCCGGTCCTCTACCAGGCGGTTCGTCAGTTCGGCGGGAACCAGATCGCCCGCATCGAGGTAACGCTTGGCCTCGACACCCAGGGGTGTGCCGTCGCCGATGTTCTTGCGGAAGAGGTCCCCGGTGGAGATTTGCGGGATGCCGAGCTTCTCGGACAGCTTCTCGGCCTGTGTGCCTTTGCCCGCACCGGGCGGTCCGAGTAGAACGACTCTCACTTCAGGAACCCTTCGTAGTTGCGTTGCATGAGCTGGCTCTCGATCTGTTTGACGGTATCCAACCCGACGCCGATCATGATGAGAACTGCAGTTCCACCGAACGGGAGATTCTGTACCGTCCCGGTGTTGCCGATCTCCAGGAACAGGTTCGGCAGAACTGCGATCACACCGAGGTAGATCGAGCCTGGCAGGGTGATCCGGCTCAGCACATAACGCAGGTAGTCCGCGGTCGGCTTACCCGGCCGAATGCCGGGGATGAAGCCACCGAACTTCTTCATCTCGTCGGCGCGCTCGTCCGGGTTGAACGTGATCGACACGTAGAAGTACGTGAAGAAGATGATCAGGCCGAAGTAGATCGCGATGTAGACAGGGTCGGCGGGATTCGTCAGATAGTTGGCGACGAACTTGTCCCACCAGCCGCTGCCGCCATTGGGGTTCCCGCTGCGGATCAGCTGCGTGATCAGATGCGGAATGTAGATCAGCGAGGACGCGAAGATGACCGGGATGACGCCGGCCTGGTTGACCTTCAGCGGCAGGTAGGTGGACGTCCCGCCGTACATCTTGCGGCCGACCATGCGCTTGGCGTACTGCACCGGAATACGGCGCTGCCCCTGCTCGACGAAGACCACGCCGATGATGATGGCCAGCGCGGCCGCGCAGACGGCGGTGAAGACCAGGCCGCCGCGGCTGTCCAGGATGGTCTTGCCCTCGGACGGGATACGGGCGGCGATACCGGCGAAGATCAGCAGGGACATACCGTTGCCGATGCCGCGCTCGGTGACCAGCTCACCCATCCACATGACCAGGGCGGCACCCGCGGTCATGACCAGCACGATGACGATCAAGCCGAAGATCGAGCTGTCCTGGATGATGTTCAGCGAGCAGCCCTGCAGCAGTCCGCCGTTGGCGGCCAGCGCCACGATGCTGGTGGCCTGCAGGATGGCCAGTGCGATCGACAGATAACGCGTGTACTGCGTCATCTTGGCCTGGCCGGCCTGGCCTTCCTTCTGCAGCTGCTCGAACCGCGGGATGACCACGACCAGCAGCTGCACGATGATGCTGGCGGTGATGTAGGGCATCACGCCGACCGCGAACACGGTCAACTGCAACAGCGCGCCGCCGGAGAACAGGTTGATCAGCGAGTAGATCTGCGCCGAATCACCGCCACTGACCTGCTCGATGCATTTCTGGACGTTCGGGTAGTTCACCCCGGGGGATGGGATCGACGCACCGACGCGGTACAGGATCACCAGGCCCAGCGTGAACAGGATCTTGCGTCTGAGGTCGGCCGTCCGCAGCGATGAGATGAAAGCCGAAAGCACTCTTCCTCCTGCGCAGCCGACTTCTCAGCGCGGCGTGCCAAATGGGGCTGGTGGGTCCAGCGTCATGGTCAAGTCGTATACATGCCGGCCCGGCAGGCGCCGGGCCTGCGAACTCAAGCGTCAAACAGTCTACGAGAGTAACAGTTGCACCCGGGCGGCCCCGCATCGATCAGCTTCACCCGCAGGCCAAGCCCGTATTCAGCTTCAGAGCGTACAGTCGGCGACGGCTCGTTACATCACCTAACTAACAGGCATTGAAGGGAAGTTCATGGCGCGCACGGACAACGACACCTGGGATCTGGCGTCCAGCGTGGGTGCCACCGCGACGATGGTCGCGGCGGCCAGGGCGATGGCGACCAACGCCGAGGACCCTGTGATCGACGACCCGTTCGCCGCACCCCTGGTTCGGGCCGTCGGCATGGACTTCTTCACCAAACTGGTCGATGAGGACTTCACCACCGACGGCCTCGACGAGGAGGCCGCGACGGGACTGCATCGCTTCGCCAACGGCATGGCCGCCCGAACGCGGTTCTTCGACGACTTCTTCCTATCCGCGGCCCGCTCGGGTATCCGCCAGGCGGTGATCCTCGCCGCAGGCCTGGATTCCCGGGCCTACCGGCTGCCCTGGCCGGCCGGCACCGTGGTGTTCGAGATCGACCAGCCTCAGGTGGTCGAGTTCAAGGCGAAGACTCTCGCCGGCCTGGGCGCCACGCCGACCACGGACCTGCGCCCGGTGTCCATCGACCTTCGGTTCGACTGGCCCACCGCGCTGACCGAGGCCGGTTTCGACGCCACCAAGCCGACGGCATGGATCGCCGAGGGTTTGCTGGGCTACCTGCCGCCCGACGCCCAGGACCGCCTGCTCGACCAGATCACGGCTCTCAGCGCGCCGGGCAGCAGGCTCGGCGTCGAGGGTGTTCCGGCGACCGAGACCAACGATGAAGAGTCGATCCGCGCCAAGATGAAGGACTTCACCGACCGCTGGCGGGCACACGGCCTGGACATCGACCTCAACGAGTTGATCTTCCTCGGGGACCGCGCCGACGTGACCACCTATCTGGAGGGCCACGCCTGGCAGACCACCGGCATCAGCTCCAACGATCTGCTGATCCAGACGGGTCTGCCGCCGGTCGAGGATGAGGCCCACGCCGCATCGGTCCTCTACATCAGCGCGCAGCGGTAGAGACATGGCACGTACTGATGCGGACAGCTGGGACCTCGCGTCCAGCGTCGGCGCGACGGCCACCATGGTGGCCGCGGCCCGCGCGATCGCCAGCGCCGAACCCGAGCCTCTGATCAACGATCCGTACGCCGCGGCGCTGGTGCGCGCGGTGGGGGTGGACTTCTTCACCAAGCTCGTCGACGGTGACCTCGTGCTCGACGGCGAGGACTCCTCGGCGGCCGAGCTGATGACGTCGGTGATGGCGGTGCGGACGAAGTTCTTCGACGACTTCTTCACAGATGCAGGCGCCGCGGGCATCCGGCAGGCGGTGATCCTGGCCTCCGGGCTGGACTCGCGCGCCTACCGGCTCCCCTGGCCGGATCAGACCGTGGTCTACGAGATCGACCAACCGGACGTGATCGGTGCCAAGACCGCGGCGATGGAGCAGATCGGCGCCACCCCTACCGCGCAGCGCCGGGCCGTCGCCGTCGACCTGCGTGACGACTGGCCGGCGGCATTGCGCGCCGCCGGGTTCGACCCCGGCCTCCCGACGGCGTGGAGCGCGGAGGGTCTGCTGGTCTACCTGCCGCCCGAGGCTCAGGACCGACTGTTCGACAACATCACCGCGCTGAGCGCCCCGGGCAGCCGGCTGGCCACCGAGTACCACCCGGACATCGCGGCGGCCGTGCGCAACCGCAGCCAGGCCATGGCCGAGCGCTGGCGCGAACACGGATTCGACGTCGACCTGTCCGAGCTCTGGTACGTCGGTGACCGCAACTCGGTGGTCGACTATCTCACCGCAGACGGCTGGTCGGTGACGGCCCGCCGGCGCCCCGAGGTCTTCGCCGAATACGGGCGCACCTTCCCGGAATCGGAAGACGCTGAACCACAACGCAATTCATTGGCAGTCGTGGCGACACGGCAGTAAGGAACAACGATGGCACGCACCGACGGTGACACCTGGGACCTGGCAACCAGCGTCGGATCGACGGCGACGGGTGTCGCCGCGTCCCGCGCACTGGCCACCAAGCAGCCCGACCCGCTGATCAACGACCCGTATGCCGATCCGCTGGTCAAGGCAGTGGGGCTGGAGCACTGCATCCGATTGGCCGACGGCGAGCTCTGCGTCGAGGGCGATCAGATGCTGGACCTGCAGCGCATGTGCGAGCAGATCGCCGTGCGCACCCGGTTCTTCGACGACTTCTTCACGGGCGCAACCGAAGCCGGAATCCGCCAGGCGGTGATCCTGGCGTCCGGGCTGGACACCCGCGCCTACCGGCTGAACTGGCCGGCAGGCACCGCGGTCTACGAGATCGACCAACCCGAGGTGATCGAGTTCAAGACCCGCACGCTGGCCGGGCTCGGCGCTGAACCTGCCGCCGAGCGTCGCACGGTGGCCATCGATCTGCGTGAAGACTGGCCTGCTGCGCTGCGCGGCGCCGGATTCGATCCGTCGGCACCCACCGCATGGATCGCCGAGGGACTGTTGATCTATCTGCCGCCCGAGGCCCAGGACCGGCTCTTCGACAACATCACCGAACTCTCCGCACCGGGCAGTCGGCTGGCCACCGAACACATGGACATGAACATGCTCTCCGAGGAGTGGACGAAAAAGGTCAGCGAGTGGTCCAAGCGGGTCGGTTCCGACGTCGACCTCATGGACCTGTTCTATTCCGGTGACCGGCACACCGCCGGCGACTACCTCTCCGGGCACGGCTGGCAGTCGACCGTTCTCACCACCCGCGAGGCCTACGCTGGCTACGGATTCGACTACCCCGAAGACCTCGCCGTTCTCGCGGGCGATTCGGGTTATCTGTCCGCAGAACGGAAATGAGGATCTGATGGCGCGGGTCGACGGCGACACCTGGGATCTGGCATCAAGTGTGGGAGCAACGGCGACACTCGTCGCGACGGGGCGGGCGATCGCGAGCAGCGCACCGCACGGTCTGATCAACGATCCGCTCGCCGCACCCCTGGTGCGGGCCGTCGGCATCGAGGCGTTCACCAAGATGGTCAACGGTGAACTGGACTTCGACGCCATCGCGGCCGTCGCCCCGGACGCGGCGGCCAGGGCGCGGGCGAACATCGATGAGATGGCAGTACGCACAAGGTTTTTCGACGACTACTTCGTCGCCGCCACCGAGGGCGGTATCCGGCAGGCGGTGATCCTCGCGTCGGGTCTGGACTCGCGCGCCTACCGGTTGCCCTGGCCCGACGACACCGTCGTCTACGAGATCGACCAGCCCGATGTCATCGAGTTCAAGACCCAGGTGCTGGCCGACCTCGGTGCGGCGCCGACGGCGCAGCGCCGCACCGTGCCGATCGATCTGCGCGAAGACTGGCCGACCGCGCTGCGTGGGGCGGGTTTCGACCCGGGGCAGCCGACGGCGTGGTGTGCCGAGGGTCTGCTGATCTACCTGCCGGCCGACGCCCAGGACCGCCTGTTCGACAACATCGACGCCCTCAGCGCTGCCGACAGCACGCTGGCAACCGAATTCGTGCCTGGCCTCAAGGATTTCGATCCTGAGAAGGCCCGCGCCGCCGCGGCCGGCTTCAGCCAGATCGGGTTGAACATGGACATGCCGTCGCTGATCTACCACGGCGAACGGCATTCCGCGGCGGACTACCTCGGCACCAAGGGCTGGCAGATGGCCGGTGTCCCCCGCGCTGAGCTGTTCGCACGCTACGGCCTGCCCGTGCCCGAGGCCGACGACCAAGATCCGATGGGCGAAATCGTCTACATCAGCGGCACTCTGGGCTGAGTTTTCCCGCAGCTTTCGCCGGAACTGCATTCCCGGTTGTTAAACGACGCGTTTAACAACCGGGAATGCAGTTCCGGCGTGCGGGTCAAGACGCCCTGGCGAAACTCAGTGTTTCGCCACGGGCACCGCCCATCCACAGGTCCTGGCACGCGGCCGCCATCTCCTCGAGCCCGTCGGTGATCGCACCGAACACGTTGCCGGGCACCCAGCCCTGATCGCCGTTGATCAGCAGGTTGTTGCGTCCGTAGAAGAGCGCCAGGTCGACGATCGCGCCCGTCGTGCCGGTGCCGGTCGTGTTCTCGTAGCCGTAGGCCGGGTTGCCCAGATCGTCGGAGTCGAACGAAAACCAGCACAGGTCACCGGGAATCGGCGTCACCGTGGTGTTCTCCCGGCCCGGGTCGGCGCCGAACGCCGGTAGCAGCGTGTAGATCTCGTTGCGGGCGTACTTACCGTGGAACACCTGCGCCGACAACGGCAACGCATCCCAGACGGCCGCGCAGGTGCGGGGCGCCGCGTCGTCGAGCAACCGGGCCACGCACGTCACCCCGCGCGTGTCCAGCGACACCGTGATCAATCGGCTCATTGCGCCTCCTCGATGAGCAACGCCGGCACCCGGTGGTGCCAGTCGGTGGCGTCCTGGTAGGTCTGTCCGACGCGCAGCACCAGGGCATCCGCGTGCCGGGCACCGACGATCTGCAGACCGATCGGCAGACCGTTCCTGCTGAACCCGCACGGCACCGAAAGTGCCGGCTGCTGAGTCAGATTGAATGGGTAGGTGTACGGCGTCCAGCTGGTCCAGTCCGGTGATCCGCAGCCGTCGGGTACGTCCTGGCCGACGGGGAACGCGGTGAGCGGCAACGTCGGGGTGATCAGCACGTCGTAGTCCCGGTGAAACCGTCCCATCCGCTCCCCCAGCGTCATGCGGACGGCGGTCGCGTCGAGGTAGTCCGAAGCCGAGAATCCCGCGCCGATCGCGGCGGTACGCAGCAGGCCGGGATCGACGGGCCGGGCGCGGTCACCGGTGAGCTTGCCCTCCAGCACTTTCGCCTCGCCCGAGAACCACAGCACATGGAAGGCGTGCACGGGATCGTCGAAGCCGGGGGAGACTTCCTCGATTTCCGCACCGGCGGCGGCGAGGACGTTGACGGCGGCCCGTACCGCGCCGTCGACCTCGGGATCGTTGGAGCCGAACCCGAGGTCGGGCGAATAGGCGACCCGCAGCCCGGCGATACCGCCGTCGAGCCCGGCGCGGAATGATGAAGTGGGAGAAGGCATTGCAGACCAGTCACGCGGGTCGAAGCCGGTGACCACGTCGAGCAGCGCGGCGACGTCGGCCACCGTCCGGGCCATCGGACCGGCGTGGGAAAGCGTGCCGAACGGGCTGGGCGGATACAGCGGGATGAGCCCATACGTCGGTTTGAGCGCCACGGTGCCGGTGAACGCCGCAGGTATACGCACCGAGCCGCCGCCGTCGGTGCCGACCGACCACACGCCCATGCCCAGGCCGACGGCCGCGGCGCTGCCACCGCTGGACCCGCCGGCGGTCGCGGTCCGATTCCACGGATTGCCGGTCACACCGTAGCGGGGCGAATCGGTGACCCCTTTCCACGAGTACTCGGGTGTGGCGGTCTTGCCGAGCAGGATCGCCCCCGAATCACGCAGCCGCGCAACGCTTGGCGCATCCTCGTCCCAGGGCCCGGCCTCGTCGATGAGCCAGCTGCCGCGCAGCGTCGGCCAGCCCCGCGTCCACAATGCGTCCTTGATCGAGGTCGGGATGCCGTCCGCTGGCCCCAGCGGTTGCCCGGCCTGCCACCGCGCTTCCGACGCTTGTGCCGCCGCCAGTGCGCCCTCCTCGTCGATCAGCACGAAGGCATTCACCAGGCTGTTGTGGCGATCGATGGCCGCCAGCGCGGCCCTGGTGATCTCCACGGGCGAGAGCGTTTTGTTCCGATAGGCCGCCATGAGGTCGACCGCCGAGGGAATCACGTTGCGCCCCTGACATATCCGAGCTTCTTGTCCACGACGTTGTGCAGTGGCTTCCCGGTGAGCCACCGCTGCAGGTTCTCGGCGAACTGCGCGGCCAGCCTGTCGCGCCAGCCGCGAGCGTCCCCGGACATGTGGGCGGTGACGACGGCGCCGGGCGCGTCCCACAGCGGATGGCCCTGCGGCAGGGGTTCGGTGTCGAACACGTCGAGGGTGGCGCCACCGATGCTGCCCGCGGTGAGTGCTGCCAGCAGTGCGGACTCGTCGACGAGCGGGCCTCGCGCGACGTTCACCAGGTGCGCGTCGGATTTCATCGCCGCCAAGACGGCTGCGTCCACCAGGCCGCGGGTGGCGTCGGTGAGCGGGGCGGCCAACACCAGGTGATCACACCAACCGACCGCGGCGGCCAGGTCCGCTGTCGCCACGACCTGATCGAAGTCGCGGTCCTCGGCGCGTGCCACGCGACCGGCACCGCGGACGACCAGTCCGGCGGCCCGCAGCAACCGGGCGATCTCCCGGCCGATGCCGCCGGTTCCGACCACCAGTGCGTGCGCACCGGCGATGGTTCTGGTCTCCCGGTGCTGCCACTCGTGCCGCCGTTGCCGATCGAGGCTGGCCTGGCTTCCCTTCGCGTATGCGATGACCGCTCCGAGCACGTATTCGGCCATGGGACGGTCGAATACGCCCCGAGCGTTGGTGACCACGACGTCGGAATCCCGCAGTTCGTCGAACAGCAGGGTGTCGACGCCTGCGGCGGTGACGTGGATCCACTCCAGGGCGTCGGCGTTGGCCCAGGCGCCCCGCAGCGCGGTGGAGAAGTAATCCCACATCAGCAACGCCCGCGCGCCCCGCACCGCGTCGGCCAAACCGTCTGCGGCGCAGTACCGGAAGTCCACATCGACGTCGAGATCCGCGACCCCGGCCGGGCGGTCCGTCGCACGCTCACACAACACCGCGATCACCGGACGTGGGCTGGCCATTGCTTCGAGGCTAGGAACCTTTTCGTAGGATTGTCAACAATCTGTTGCCGGTCGACCCGTTCGGCCTCACACTGTGGACATGACGATCGAGGGTTTGGCCCCTCACCCGCCGTTGCAGCAGGTGGGGATAGGTGTTGTGGCGCCATACGACTTCGCCCTCGACCGGGAGCTGTGGCGATGGGTGCCCAACGACGTCAGTCTCTACGTCACCCGGCTGCGGTATGCGCCGATGCCCGTGACCGTCGACATGGCGGTGCACATCTCTGAGCCCGAACAGGTGGTGGCCGGCGCCGCCAACGTGCTCGCGGTCTCCCCGCTCGTCACCGCATACGCATGCACCTCGGGCAGTTTCGTCAAGGGCATGGCCGGCGAGGCCGCCCTGGTCGCGGCGATGCGCGCGGCGGGCGCCCCGGCAGCGGTGACCACCAGCGGTGCGATGCTCACCGCGCTGCAGCATCTCGGCCTGCACAGGGTCGCCACCGTCACGCCCTACACCGCGGACCTGACCATCGGGCTGACCAGCTACCTCATGGAGGCCGGCATCGAGGTCGTCGCAACAGCGGGCCTGGGGATGACCGCGCGCATCTGGGCGGTGCCGTACGAGACCACGGCAGACCTGGTGCGGGCCACCGATGTTCCCGAGGCCGAGGCCATCGTCATCAGCTGCACCAATCTGCCGACCTACGACCTGATCACCCGGCTCGAGGCCGACCTGGGTAAACCCGTCGTGACGGCCAACCAGGTGACGATGTGGGCAGCGCTGGCCGTCGCGGGCCGCAAGGCCGTGGGACCCGGTCAGCGACTGCTGGAGGCCTGAATGACCGAGACCCGCACCGCGTCCATGATCCGACAGGAGACCGCATGCCGACCGTAGGCATCCTCTATCCCGGCCACAGCGCAGAGGACGATTTCGAAGCGCTGGAGGCACGTTTGGGCGCCACTGTGTCGTTACCGGTGGCGATCACCAGCGTCGGCGAGGACGCCCACCGCGTGGATGCGTTGTTGGACCTCGGCAAGGCCGAACGCCTCGCCGACGGTGTCGCAAGGCTGAGCGGTGCGCAAGCGGAATCGATGATGTGGGCGTGCACGTCGGGCAGCTTCGTCTTCGGCCCCGACGGGGCACGGCGACAGGTCGACCAGGTGGCCGTCGCGGCGGGCGTACCGGCGTCGTCAACGTCGATCGCGTTTGCAGATGCCTTGCACTACTTGGGCATTCGCAACATAGCGGTGGCCGCGTCGTATCCCGCGGATGTGGCCGCGCACTTCGTGACGTTCCTGTCCGCCAGTGGTGCCGTCGTGGTCGCGATGGGCAGCCACGGCATCGTCACGGCCGCCGAAGTGGGCCTGCTGGCACCCGACGAGGTGGTCGAGATGGTGCGGGCAGCCGACCATCCCGACGCCGAGGCGGTGCTGGTGCCCGACACCGCCATGCATACGCTGAGCATCATCGAGAGACTCGAATCGGCAGTCGGAAAGCCGGTGCTCACCGCCAACGCCGTGACGGTCTGGAAGGGCCTGCAGTTGATCGGCCCGGTTCCGCGCCTACCCGGCCTCGGCACGCTGTTCAGGACGGCCCGGTGACCGACTTCATCGGCCCGGTGGACCAGCAGTCGACGCCGAGCATCATCGCCGACAAGCTGCGTCAGGCCATCGCGCACCGCGAACTGGAACCGGGATCTCAGCTCGGCGAAGCCGATCTGGCCCGCAGGTTCGGGGTGAGCCGCGGTCCGATCCGCGAGGGCATTGCGCGACTGGCCCAGGAGGGCCTGGTGGTCGCCATCCGCAACCGCGGCGTGTTCGTGATCGACATGACGCCCGCCGAGGTTCGCGATATGTACCTGGCGCGCGAAGCCGTCGAGCGCACCGCGGCCCGCGAAATTCTGCAGGGCGATTACGCCGCGGTCGGCGATGGGCTGCTCACCATCGTCGACGAGATGGAATCGGCCGTCGAACCAGATGAGTTGAGTGAGGCCGACATTCGCTTCCATGAACTTCTGGTCGCATCGGCGGGCAGCGCACGGCTGACCAGGATGCACCAGACCTACCTGGTCGAGACTCGAATGTGCTTGCACGCCTTGGCCGATACCTACGACACGCCCGGCGACCGGGTCACCGAGCACCATGCGCTGGCCTGCGCGATCCGATCCGGCGACGTCGCACTCACCGACAAGCTGATGCTCGCGCACATGGAGGACGCCGTCGACCGGCTCATCGCGCGCCTGCCCGCCGGCTGAGATCTACGACGCCGTACTGGGTTCGACGTCGTATTCCAGCTGCGGCGGCGCTTCGGGTGTGCCGGGGATCTCGGTTCCCCCGATCGGGCATCGGGCCGTTTCCGGAACCTTCACCAGTGCGATCGCCCCGATCACGCAGGCGATCATCATGTAGTAGGCAGGCACCAGATGGTCCCCGGTCAACGACACCAACCAGTCGTTGACCGCGGGCGCGGTACCACCGAACAGCGAGGTCGACACGTTGTAGGCGATAGCGAAACCGGCGTAGCGCACCTGCGTGGGAAACATCGCCGGGAAGGTGGCGGAGATCGTCGACAGCTGGGGCACGTAGAGCAGCCCCAGCACCGCGAATCCGATCACGGCGCCGACCATGTTGGTGCCCATCAGCAGGAACATCGGCACACCGGCGATGAACAGCCCGATCAGCGAGAACCACCACATCGGCTTGCGGCCCACCCGGTCGGAGATGTGACCGGCGAACGGCAGGAACACCATCATCGTGAGCATCCCGATGATCGGTACGACCAGCGCGTGATTGCTCGACAGCCCGATGGTCCGCTCCAGGTAGGTGGGCATGTAGGTGAGCAGCGTGTAGTTGACCACGTTGAGCGCCACTACGAGACCGCCCAGTCGCAACACGGGTGCCCAGTACTCCCCCACCAGATCCTTGAACTGCGTCACCGCGCCCTGCTCTTTGTCCCCGGACTGCTCAAGTTCACGGAATACCGGGGTGTCCTCGAGTCGGGACCGCAGATAGACGCCGATCAAGCCCAACGGTGCCGCGACCATGAACGGCAACCGCCAACCCCACGAACCCATTTGGTCGTCGGTGAGCAGCATCGAGAAGCCGAGCATCAGCAGCGCGCCGAGCGAAAAGCCGGAAAGGGTGCCGAATTCCAGGAAACTCCCGAGGAACCCGCGGCGGCGTGAGGGCGCGTACTCGGCCATAAACGTTGCCGCACCGCCATATTCGCCGCCGGTGGAGAAGCCCTGGACCATGCGCAGCACCACCATGATGGCCGGTGCCCACAGTCCGATCGCGGCGTAGGACGGCACCAGTCCCACGCAGAATGTCGCACCCGCCATCAGCACGATGGTGATGGCCAGAACATGTTTGCGTCCGAGCCGGTCACCCAGTGGTCCCCACACGAATCCGCCGAGCGGTCGCACGAGGAACGAAACCGCAAATGTCGCAAGCGCCAACAGCGTGGCCTGGTGGGTGTCACCCGGGAAGATGGCGGCCGATATGTAGCTCACGCCGTAGGCGTATATGCCGTAGTCGAACCATTCTGTGGCGTTTCCGATCGCCGATGCGGCGATCGCCCGTCTGAGTACGCCCGGGTCTGGCGCACTCTCCGCGGGTTCGCTGTAGTCGATCTCCGGCTTGTCTCCGAAGCCCCTCATCGGGCTCTTGTGCGCAGGCACGGTTCCTCCATGTGTCTGACGACACCGGTCCCCGCCGCGCGCTGTACTTTCGGCTGGTCTGATGGGTGAACACCGCAGGGCCAGGCCGTCGTCTCGTCCGGCAATTCAATAGTTGCCAAGGAATGACGTTACCTCGCTGGCAGGCACAATGCACCGCCCCCGGGGCGTGCCGCAATTGTCATCGACGTCAGAATAGGGAACTGTCCGGCCGGCTTTCGCCGACATGCGCCAGTCCCTACCTGGAACCCCTTGCCGCACAATTTCTTCCATGACGGCCGTTGAGCGGCAACGACACTCGACGAAGTCGCTACCCGTGCGCAGCGCCCGAGGGACAATGGTCATGGGCCGACGGACGATATTCGCGGAGAAACCGCCCGTCCAGGTAGCGTTGCGCGAGTTCGACCGTGTCGTAGGTGAAGGAATCACCGAGGGTATGGGCCAGATCTGACTCGGGGTGGCTGCCGAGCCACGCGAGGATGTGCAGACGCCGCAGGAACACCAGGTCGGGGATCGCGTCGAGGTCCCGCTCGGTGAGCGGGCGAACCGCCCGATAGCCGGTCAGCCACGCCTCGATGACGTCGGCGAGCTGCGGCTGGTGCTCGATGAAGGTGGTCGAGCTGCACAGGTCCCAGAGATACCAGCTGAAGCCTGCGTCATCGAAGTCGATGACCCATACCCGGTTGTCAGCCCCTTTGAGCAGGTTGGCCGCGCGCAGGTCACAGTGCACCAGCCCCGCGATGGGGCCGCGAGCCGGATAGTCGGCCAGGCGGGCACGCACCATCCCTGCCGCTCGCTCGAGCAGCGCGATCGCGTCGTCGTTCAAACCCGGCCCGTCGGACCACCGGCCCCACGGCGCGCCGGGCCCCAGGATGTGGTCGACGTCCCACGTCGACCGGGTGAACCACGCCGGTCGCTGCCAGCGGTCGGTCTGCCGGTGCAGTTCGGCCGCGGTACGCCCCACCAACGCATAGGTGGCGAAATCGTCGTCGGCAGGTGCCGTGCCGGGCACGTGGTCGAACATCGCGCACGCCCGCGTCACCCCGTCGACGGTGATCCACTGCAGCGTCTCACCGTCGGTGGTACGTCGGATACCTGGTGTGTGGACGATGCCATCGTTCCGCAGGGCCTCGATCCAGGCCAGTTCGGACCTGATGGCCGCCTCGCTCTGATAGCCGATGCGGTAGACCCGCAGCACGCCGACGGGATGGTCGGTCTCGACCAGGAAGGTCGCGTTCTCCGACAGGCTGATCATCCGCGCCCGGGCTGTTCCGGGCAGACCGTAGGCGGTGAGGGCAGCCTTGGCGTACGCCTCGTGACGGGCTGCCGCCGAGGAGGAGGTGTCGTCCATCCGTTGCACGCTAGGGTCCGCCTGCGGGACTATCTGTGCAGATCTCGGACGCCCAGGCAGACCTCTGACCGGCGGCCGTGTCCGAACACTGCACAGTTAGCGGCTGGCGCCTCATGGACCATGAGTGTGATCCGCGACACCCCGCGGGTCACCACTGCGACAGAAGGTAGGGGCAGTGTCAACCGAATCCACCATCGGCGCCGGGAACGTCTCTGAAGGCACCGGAACCGGGCGAGAGCACCGACTCGCCGGTCGTCTCGGTGCGGGAGCGATCATCTTCATGATCATGGCGGCGGCCGCCCCGCTGACCACCGTCAGCGCCACCGTGCCGGTGGCCATACTCAGCGGCAACGGTCCGGCGTACCCGATCATGTACGTCGTCGCCGCGGTCGTGCTGGCCTTTTTCGCGGTGGGCTTCACCGCGATGACGCCGCACGTGAAGAGCGCAGGCGCGTTCTACTCCTACATCACCGAGGGCGTGGGCCGCCGGTGGGGCCTCGCGGCCGCGTTCCTGGCCTTGCTCACCTACAGCGCCGTCCAGGTGGCGGTGCACGCGTTCATGGGTGTCGTCCTGCACGACTTCGTGTTGTCGTTCGGCGGCCCGAGCATCCCGTGGTGGTTGTTCTCGGCCCTGTCGGTGCTCGTCGTCGGTGTGCTCGGCTACCGCAACATCGAGGTGTCCGGCAAGGTGCTCGGCGTCGTGCTGGTCGCCGAGGTGCTGATCTGCCTGGTGTTCGCGGTCGCGGTCACGGTCAGAGGTGGCGGCCCGGAGGGTCTGTCCACCGCGATGTTCCAGCCGCACCAGATCCTGTCCGGCTCCCCCGCACTGGCCCTGATGTTCGCGGTGTCGGGCTTCCTGGGCTTCGAGGCCGCGGCGGTGTACCGCGACGAGGCGCGCAACCCGGACAAGACCATCCCGCGCGCGACCTACGGCGCACTTGCGGTCATCGGCGGGTTCTACGCGCTGGTGGCCTGGGCCATCATCAGCGCCTGGGGTGACAACGGCGCCGTCGAACGGGCACAAACGGATTCGGCCACCATGCTGCTCGATGCCGGCAAGCGGTTCATCGGCACGTTCGGCTATGAGGTGATGCAGTACCTGCTGATCGGCAGCGTCTTCGCGTGCATCCTGTCCTTCCACAACGTCATCGCCCGCTATATCTTCCGCCTCGCCAACACCGGTGCGATGCCGGCCAAGGCCGGGCTGAGCCACCCCACACACCGCTCACCGCATATCGCCTCGGTGTCCCAATCGGTATCGGCTGCGGCACTTCTCGCGATCTGTGTGGTGTTCGGCCTGGATCCCATCACGCAGGTGTTCACGTGGCTGGTCGGCATCGCGACCATCGGCGTGATGCTGCTGATGCTCGGCACCTGTGTGGCCATCCTGATGTTCTTCCGGCACAACAAGGTCGACAACCGCCGTTGGAACACCGTGATCGCACCGGGCCTGGGCTGCGTCGGGTTGGGTGTCACGACGGCGATCACCGCGAAGAATCTCCCATTGCTCATGGGCAGCGCGACGCTGGGCTGGATCGTCGTGGTGCTGCTGGTCCTGACCATCGGGGCCGGATTCCTCGTGGCCGCGCTCCGGCCGCGGGCCAACACGCCCGACTAGCCGAAAACCTCGTTTCGACACCCTCAGGAGAACCCCGTCATGACCACCGTCGCAGATCCCACCGCTGACCGGAACCGTCTGGTACACGAGATCGACCGTCCTGCCGACCACCCGCTGCGGCGTCTCACCGCAGCCGAGATGACCAGCGCCCGTGAGGTATTGGAACGAGCCGGCATGGTCACCGCCGACACCCGGTTCGTGTACGTGGGTCTGCACGAGCCCGACAAGAGCGATGTCCGGGCGTACCAGCGCGACCCCGCTCACCACATCGACCGGCGCTGCCGGATGTATCTGCTGGACCAGGCCACCGGCCAGGGCAGCCGCGTCGTGATCTCGCTGGACGACCGGAGCATCGTGTCGAACACGGCCGTCGACCCGGTGCGCGACGGTCAGGTGTCGCTGCTCGACGAAGAGTTCGAGATTGCCGACAAACTGGTCGCCGCCGACGAATCATGGTGCGCCGCACTGCGCCGACGGGGTATCGACCCGGCGAAGGTGCGTGGGGTGCCGCTGTCGGCGGGGCATTTCGGGTTCACCGACGAGATCGGCAAGCGGATGGCCCGGGTGGTGGGCTTCTGCCAGGAGGACGAGAAGGATCTGCCGTGGGCGCATCCGATCG
The DNA here is from genome assembly GCF_002157835.1 of Mycobacterium dioxanotrophicus. Taxonomy (NCBI): domain Bacteria; kingdom Bacillati; phylum Actinomycetota; class Actinomycetes; order Mycobacteriales; family Mycobacteriaceae; genus Mycobacterium; species Mycobacterium dioxanotrophicus. The sequence continues at coordinate 5,826,804 of NZ_CP020809.1, forward strand.
ACGGCCTGGTCGCCTACGTCGACCTGACAGCCAGGACCGTCCAGAAGATCGTCGACGACGCCGACCTTCCGGTGCCCGCCGAACGCGGCGAGTGGGACGCCGAACCGCATGCGTCGCCGCGGCGGAACACCCTGAAACCCTTGGAGATCACGCAACCCGAAGGCCCGAGCTTCACCGTCGATGACGATGTGCTGACGTGGGAGAACTGGTCGGTGCGCATCGGGTTCGACGGCCGTGAGGGGCTGACGCTGCACGAGGTGTCGTACCTCGACAACGGTCGGCGGCGGCCGGTGCTGTACCGCGCCTCGGTGGCCGAGATGGTGGTGTTCTACGCCGATCCGTCGCCGTCGCGCTTCTACCAGAACTACTTCGACACCGGCGAATACATGTTCTGCCGCTACACCAACTCGCTGAAGCTGGGCTGCGACTGTCTCGGTGAGATCCACTATCTGGACGCGACCATCGCCGACGACCACGGCAGGCCGTGCACCATCGACAACGCCATCTGCATCCACGAGGAGGACTACGGGCTGCTGTGGAAGCACAACGACATGTTCAACGGCATGTCGGAGTCCCGGCGCTCACGGCGCCTGGTGATCTCGTTCTTCACCACCATCGGCAACTACGACTACGGGTTCTACTGGTACCTGTATCTCGACGGCACCATCGAACTGGAGGCCAAGGCCACCGGTGTGGTCTTCACATCCGCACTGCCCGACGGTGATTCGGCATATGCCAACGAACTGGCGCCGGGCCTTGGCGCGCCGTTCCATCAGCACATGTTCTGCGCGCGCCTGGACATGGCCGTCGACGGCGACGCCAACGCGGTCGACGAGCTCGACGCGGCCCGTGTCCCGATGGGACCGGACAACCCATACGGAAATGCGTTCACCCGCACCGCCACCCGGCTGTACCGCGAGTCCGACGGGCAGCGGACCGGGGACGCCTCGATCGGGAGGGTGTGGCGGATCAGCAACCCGGACAAGCGCAATCGCCTCGGCAACCCGGTCGGCTACGTGCTGCATTCACAGAATGCACCACTCATGCTCGCCGACGAGAACTCGTCGACCCACCGGCGGGCGAACTTCGCCACCAAGCACCTGTGGGTCACCCGCTACGACCCCGAGGAACGCTACCCCGCCGGCGAATACGTGTACCAGAACCACGGCCACGCGGGACTGCCCACGTGGGTGACCGCCGACCGCGACATCGACGGCCAGGACATCGTGTTGTGGCACACCTTCGGCCTCACGCATTTTCCGCGCCCCGAGGACTGGCCGGTGATGCCGATGGACTACACCGGTTTCACGCTCAAGGCCGACGGGTTCTTCGACCGCAACCCGACGCTCGACGTGCCGCCGAACGGTCGCAGTTGCCACGGCTGACCGAATGAACGCCCGGACCGCCGGCATCCCCCTCAAGCCGGTGGTCCGGGCGCCCATCGGTGTTCTAGCCGTTCTTCGGCCTCCGCGCCAGAAACGCAGCCATGCCGTCCTTCTGGCCGTCGGTGGCGAACAATGCGTTGAAGAACCGGCGTTCCACCCTGATGCCCTCGTTCAAGGTGCTGTTGAACGAGTGGTTCACGGCTTCCTTGGCCATCAGCGTCGCCGGCCAGGATCTGCCCGCGATGATCGACGCCGCCTCGACCGCGGTATCGAGCAGGGCGTCGTCGGCCACCAGCCGTGCAGCCAATCCCATGGCTAGTGCCTCCCGACCGGTGATGCGGCGGCCGGTCAGGATCATGTCCATCGCCACCGATTTCCCGACGGCCCGCGACAACCGCTGAGTGCCACCGGCACCCGGGATGATCCCCAGCGTGGTCTCCGGCAGCCCGAACACCGACGATTCAGCGGCGAAGACCATGTCGCACATCATCGCCAGCTCTGTGCCACCGCCCAGGGCGTAACCCGCCACCGCCGCGATGATCGGGGTGCGCACCGCCGAGGTGCTCTCCCATCCGGAGTTGGCGTAGTCCTGGAGAAACATGTCGAGGAAGGATTCGTCGGCCATCTCGGCGATGTCGGCACCTGCGGCGAAATTACCGTTGGCTCCCGTGAGCACCAGGGCGCGCACCGCATGGTCGGTATCGGCCTCGCGCAGCGCGGTGTGCAACTGGTCGATCAGCCGTGCCGACAACGCGTTGAGCGCCGCGGGGCGGTTGAGGGTCAGGATCCGCACCGGCCCCCGATCCTCACGCAGTACCAGGGGTGCCGGGCAGGCGTCTGTGGTCACGGAGCTCCATCTTCCGGCATCTCGACATGTGTAGCTGTCCGACTTTCGGACAGTTGCTGTGCGCCTTCGGGTTTGATGCAGCAGCGGACAGAACTCGTCGATCGGGCGAATCACGTGGTGGCTGCGGCCAATACGTGGCTCAGCCGAGCCGGTACTCACGAATCCGTGCATACAGGGTTGACCGGCTGATCCCCAGCTGATTCGCCGCATGCACCTTGTTGTTGTGGCAGGCCTTGAGCGCCGACTCGATGGCTGCGCGTTCGATCTCCTGCAGTTGGGTCAGGCCGTGGCGCTGTTTGGTGGCATGGAACTGGGCGGGCAGATCGTTGACCGTGATGTCACCGGCCGAGCGTCGGGCCACCACGTCACGCAACACCCGGGCCAGTTCCGAGACGTTGCCCGGCCAACTGTGTGCTGCGAGCGCCTCAAGCGCCGACAGGGTCAGCCGGACTTGACTCCCCGCCAACTCGCCGACGATGCCGCGGGCCAACGAGTTGAACTCGGCGGCACGCTCCCGCAACGGCGGGACGCCCACCGACGACGTGCACAAGCTCTGCAGATAACCGGTGTCGGCGCCGGCGTCGTCACGCGCGGTTGCGGTCAGCACCACCTTTCGGGCCTCCGGCGACCGCAGGATCCGGGACAGCCAGGAGAGCGCCTGCTGGTTCAGCAGATCCACGTTGTCGACGACGAGCACGCCCGGTGCGGCAGCGACGGTGCGCTGCAGATCGGCCACCCATTCCTGGGCCCCGATGGTGATGACATCGCCGGCATCGAGGAACCGGGCATCAGTGCCTTCTGCCAATTGCGTAGCCACCCAGGTCTTTCCGGCGCCCGGCTCGCCCGTGACAAACACGTGCCCGACCGCCGAGCGCGCCTGGTCGATGGCAGCGTCGAGTTCAGAACCCGCCCGCTGCGGCCGCGTGCCGCGCGGAATCGGTTGCGGCGCTTCGCCGGAGCGCCGCAGCTGGAAAACCACAGCGTGCGGGTCGCCCATGTCGGTGACCTTGACGGTGGCCGCCGAACCCGAACTCAGCATGAGCTCTAGCACCCCGGAGAAGCCCGGACGCTCCAGCGCGATGCCACGCAGGGTCACGTAGTCCTCGGGGGCCAGGATGTCCACGGCGTGCCGGTTGTTCAACACGATGTCGTCGTTGATCATCACCACCGCATCGGTTGCGGTGCGCCGCAAGGTGTTGAACGCCGCGAACACCGCCATCAGATTGACGTCGTAGCTCTCGATGAGACCCTGGTGAATGTCGCGGGCCGCGCGCATCATGACCGATTTCATCAACGCCGGGCTCACTTCGGCGTTGGTCATCACGTCGATCACGCCCTCGATGCGCTGGGTGACCGGATGCAGAATGGGCACACCCACGCAGAAGTACTTGCGCATGCTGTCCAGGAAATGGTCCTCGCGCGATACGAACAGCGCAGACCGGGTCTCGAACGGCGTGGCGATCGCGTTGGTCCCCGACCGGGCCTCGGAGAAGTCCACACCGGGCAGCGCACCGAGCCGGTCCACCTCGCGGGCCAGAGCGTCGGTGCCGAAACAGCGTGCGACCAAGGTGGCCGAGCGGTCCGCGAGCAGCGTACCGACCTCGAACCCTTCGAACTGCCGCGACAGATCCTTGAGCACCGGGGCGGCCGCCTGCATGATCCGGCTCGACGAGTCCACGTCGCCGATGACGGCATCCAACTCCGCGTCGGGTGCCAGCCCTGCCAGACGCGAACGGCGCCATGACGCCTGAATTTCCCGCCGATGCCCGTGGTGTTCGACGTCGTCGGTGACGAGCTGCGTCATCTCCCGCTCCTTTCCGCACCCGGTCGCTTCAATCATTATGTTGAGCCGCATAGGACATCTGTGCAGAGTTCGGACAGATACCGGGGAAGGGCCGCCCCGATGATGGGGACATCCACGGCGAGACGTCTCGGCGCTGTGGCCACTCCGTCCGGTAGGAGCCGAACATGTCCACTCAGCTTGACCAGATCCGTCGCTGCGCACTGGGGGATCCGGCCACCCACCCGTTCCGGATGCTCATCGGGGGTGCACTGGTCGACGGGGCCCGCCAGCTCGACGTCGTCAACCCGGCCACCGCGGCGCCAGTGACCGCAGGCCCGATCGCCGACCGCAGCCAGGTCAGCGCTGCCATCGCGGCCGCCAAGGCGGCTTTTCCCGGCTGGAGTGCGCTGCCCGTGGCCGACCGTGCCGCGGTGCTGAGCGCGATCGCCGACGTGGTGGAGGCCAAAGCCGACGACATCGCCCGGTTGACCACGCTGGAGCAGGGCAAGCCGCTGGCCGCGGCGCGCTCGGACGTCGACGCCGCCGTGCAGTTCACGCGGTACTTCGCCGGCCAGCGTCCAGGACCCGAGGTGGTCCGCGACGATGCCGAGGCGCGCATCGAGATCCATCGCCGTCCGGTCGGTGTGGTGGCGGCGATCCTGCCGTGGAACTTCCCGTTCTTCCAGGCCATGTACAAGATCGCGCCGGCGTTGCTGATGGGCAACACCCTCGTGGTCAAACCCGCTCCGACCACACCGCTGAACACCATGCTGCTGGGCGAGCTGATCGCCGATCTGGTGCCTGCCGGAGTCCTCAACGTCGTGGGCGACGACGGATCGGTGGGCCCCATGGTGACCACCGACCCTGATGTCGCCAAGGTTTCCTTCACCGGCTCAACCGCGGTGGGCAAGGCCGTGATGCGCTCGGGGTCTGATTCCCTCAAACGGGTCACGCTGGAGCTCGGCGGCAACGACGGCGCGATCGTGCTGGCCGACGCCGATGTCGAGAAGGTGGCCGACGGACTGTGCCAGTGGGCCTTCTTCAACGCCGGCCAGGTGTGCATCAACATCAAGCGCATCTATGCGCCCGATGCCATCTTCGACGAACTCTGCGACGCGATGGCCCGGCGGGTCCGGGCGATCAAGGTCGGCGACGGACTCGATCCGGATACCGAGATGGGCCCGGTGCAGAACGCCAAGCAGTACCAGACCGCGCAGAGCCATCTGCGCACCGCGCAGGAGACCGGCCGGATCCTGGCCCAAGGCGTCATTCCCGACGGGCCCGGCTACTTCGTCCCGCCGACGCTGCTCACCGACATCGACGACGACAATCCGCTGATCGCGCAAGAGACGTTCGCGCCCGTGCGGACCATCCTGCGCTACACCGATATCGACGATGCGGTCCGCCGGGTGAACGAAACCCCCTATGGTCTTGGCAATTCGGTGTGGGGCACCGACGTCGCCCGCGCAGCCGCGGTGGCCTCCCGGCTGGAGAGTGGAACCGCCTGGGTGAACCAGCATTTCGCGCTGTCCCCCGATGTCCCCTTCGGCGGACGCAAGCAGTCGGGCCTGGGCGTGGAATTCGGTGTCGACGGGCTCAACGCGTTCACCGACATCCAGGTCATCAACATCTCGAAGGTCTGATGCGTCCGTGAGTACGCCAGAAGTCCGCGCGCTGTGGCAGGACCTGCAGGCCACGCCGTTCACATGGCACGTCCCCGACACCCTGAATATCGCGCGGGCATGTGTCGACGATCAGCGGCCCGCCGACGTCGCGCTGATCGTCGACCACGGCGGCACGCACACCCGCTACAGCTTCGGCGAACTCGCATCGCTGAGCCGTCGATTCGCGGGCTTGCTTCACGACTGCGGCACCCGCGTCGGCGACCGCGTCGGCGTGATGGTGCCGCAGGGCGTCGAGGTGGCGACTGCGCATCTGGGAACATTTCGGTTGGGTGCGGTAACGGTGCCGTTGTCGGTGAAGTTCGGGCCAGAGGCCGTGGCCTACCGGCTGTCCCATTCGGGCGCCCGGGTGCTGGTCATCGATACCGACAACTACGTGCGCGTGCGGCAGGCTCTGGCCGATGTCGCGTCGCTGCAGACTGTGTTCGTGGTCGGCCCGAGACCCGACAATCGCTGCGTGCAGCCGCAGCAGCTGAGATCGTTCGATGAGGTCTACCCCGCAACGGAATTCGCGCACACCGCAGACACCGGACCGGACTCGCCCGCCATCATCATCTACACCTCGGGTACCACCGGTCAGCCCAAGGGCGCGTTGCACGGGCACCGGATCCTGCCCGCGCACATGCCGGGCATGCGCACCGCGTTCATGAACGCGCCACAACCCGGCGACGTGTTCTGGACACCCGCCGACTGGGCCTGGATCGGTGGCCTCTTCGATGTGCTGTTCACCGCCCTGGCCCTGGGATGCCCTGTGGTCGCCACCCCGGGCAAGTTCAGCGCGGCCGGCACGCTGGAGGTGATGCGCCGTCATCGGGTGACGGCGGCGTTCGTCCCGCCGACAGCGCTCAAGCAGCTGCGCAGTGCCGGAATCACACCCGCTGACACCCGTGGTCTGGCGGTGCGCATCCTGGCCACCGGCGGTGAGTCGCTGGGCACCGCGCTGCGGGACTGGATCGAGAGCACCTTCACCACGTCGATCAACGAGTTCTACGGGCAGACCGAGATCAACATGATCGTCGGGACCACCGTGGACCGTGCACGGCCCCAACCGGATTCGATGGGACGCACCTTCCCCGGATTCGACGTCGAGCTGCTCGACGCGAACGGCAGGCCGGTCGCGCCCGGCGAACCCGGCGAAATCTGTGTGCGCGCAGGCAATCCCGGCCAGTTCCTTCAGTATTGGCGGCAGCCCGACAAGACGGCCGAGAAAGTGCACGACGGCTGGATCCACACCGGTGACCTGGCACGACGTGACGACGCAGGCAATTTCACCTACCAGGGCCGCGCCGATGACATCATCTCCACCGCCGGGTACCGGGTGGGCCCCGGCGAGATCGAGGAATGCCTGCTGTCACATCCGGCCGTCGCGATGGCCGCCGCCGTGGGCGTGCCCGACGAACTGCGCGGAGAGGCGATCCACGCGTTCGTGGTCCTCACGGCCGACCAGCAGCCCGACGACGCACTCACCGCCGATCTGCAGCAGCACGTCAAATCCCGGCTCGCGTTCTACCAGTACCCGCGAGCCATCACATTCCGTGCCGAACTCCCGCTGACCACCACCGGCAAGATCCTGCGACGGGAGCTGCGGGCCGGTCTCCTCCGGAAGGAACCCTGACATGACCACCCAGCAATTCGGTGCCAGCCCCGTCGATGCGGTCGAACTCAACGCCCTTGACCCATCGGATATTTCGGCGCTCGACGCGGACACCCAACAGCTGATCCAGCGCCGCCGCGACGTCATGGGCCCGGCTTATCGGCTGGTCTACACCGATCCGCTGCGCCCGGTCCGCGCGCTGGGCACCAAAATCGTCGACGTCAACGGCGACGAGTACCTCGATGCCTACAACAACGTACCCAGCATCGGGCACAACCACCCTCGGGTCGTCGAGGCCGTCACCCGGCAGCTGAGCCTGCTCAACACCAACACTCGGTATCTGTGCAGCGACATCATCGACTACGCGGAGCAGTTGACCGCCACCCACGGACCCGAGCTGCGCAACGTCATGTTCACCTGCACGGGTTCGGAATCCAACGATCTCGCGATGCGAATGGCACGCCACGTCACCGGCGGAACCGGCGTCATCGTGTCGAACCACGCCTACCACGGCAACACCCGCGACGTCTCCGGCTGGTCACCATCGTCGGGCGGCGGGTGGACACAGCGAGCCGATGTTCGGCTGGTTCCGCCGCCGGACACGTTCCGCACCACGGCATCTGCGGTGGCGGAGGAATTCGCCGATCAGGTCGCGGCCTGCATAGCTGACCTCGCCGACGATGGTATCGCCTTGGCAGCGATGATCATCGACCCGCTGTTCTCGTCGGACGGTCTCTACGCCGACCGCACGTCACTCACCGCAGCGGCCGAGGTGGTGTACCGCGCCGGAGGTCTGGTGATCAGCGACGAGGTGCAGCCGGGATTCGGCCGTACCGGCGATGCCATGTGGGGTCATCAGCGTTGGAACCTCGATGCCGACATCGCCACCATGGGCAAACCGATGGGCAACGGCCTGCCCATCGGCGGTGTGGTGGCCAAGCCGTCGGTGATGTCGGCGTTCGGCTCGGATGTCCCGTATTTCAACACCTTTGGTGGCGAGAACGTGCCGGTCGCCGCAGCCCAAGCCGTGCTCGACGTGATCCGCGAAGAGAACCTGATGGCGAACTCAGCCGACAAGGGCGCCCAGCTGCTGGCCGGTATGCGGGCCTCTCTGCAGCGCGCCGGGCGCCCGTCCGACGTCCGCGGGGCGGGCCTGTATCTCGGTGTCGAGTTCGTCACCGACCTCGACACCAAGACCCCGGATCCGTTGATCGCCTCGGCCGTCGTCAACGGGATGCGGCGCCGCCGGGTGCTGATCAGCGTGGTCGGTCCATACGCCAACGTGCTGAAAGTCCGGCCCCCGCTGGTGTTCAGCCAGTCCGACGTCGATCGCTTCCTGACCGAATTCGACCACGTCATACGCGAACTCTAGAAGCGGTACTCCCCCAACCACATCGCGTTCGCGCCGGTCAGCGAGCGCTGAGCCTGTTCCAGCACCCCGGTCACTGATGCGACGGCCAGCGAGCCCAGCGCCTCGGGCAGCGACGCCGCTGCCGGTTGCGAGGATGGCTTGGGCGACAACAGGTCCCGCAACGACGATCCGGGCAGATGCGCGATCTTGACCTTGGTGTCCTCGTCGAGGCCGGCCAGCAGTTTGGCCCGGCGGATCGCGGTGCGTAGCCCGCCGAGTTCGTCGACGAGCCCGCGTTCGTGAGCGTCGGCCCCGGTCCACACCCGGCCGCGCGCCACGTCCTGGACGGCCTCCACCGCCAAGCCGCGGCCGTCCGCGACCCGCTGCACGAAGTCCTGGTAGAACAGGTCGGCCTCGGCCTCGACCTGGGCGTGCTGCTCATCGGTGAACGGTGCGTTGGTGGACCAGGCGTCGGCATTGGCATTGGTACGCACCGCATCCGAACCGACCCCGAGCTTGTCCTTGAGCTCCCGTGACACCAGCTTGCCGGTCAGCACCCCGATCGACCCGGTGATGGTGCCCGGGTTGGCGACGATCGCGTCGGCGGCCATCGCCGCGTAGTAGCCACCCGATGCCGCCACGGCTCCCATCGACGCGACGACGGGCTTGCCTGCCTCGCGGGCCCGCACCACCTCACGCCAGATGGTCTCGGAGGCAGTCACCGAGCCGCCGGGGCTGTCCACCCGCAGCACGATGGCCACCACGTCGTCTTGGGCTGCCGCCTCCCGCAGGGCCGCTGCGATGGTGTCGCCCCCGGCTCCGGAGTTACCGAACGGCAGCACCTGCCGACCACCCTTGCCACTGACGATCGGCCCGTGCACCGTCACCACGGCGACGGTCGGCTTCGATTTGAGCCCGGGAATCGCAGGTGTCGGTTTGGGTGTGGACGCCCGCGCGTACCGCGACAGGTACAACCGCGGAGCGCTGTCATCGCCATCGGATTCCGCTGCGGCACCGCAGAGTTCACTGATGCGCGCGTACGCCTCATCGCGGAAGCCGATCCGGTCGATCAGCCCGCCCGCTACGGCATCGTCGCGCAGCAGCGGCGCCTTGTCAGCCAGCGCGTCGATGGCGTCGATCGATACCTGCCGGGATTCCGCGATGGCCTGCCACACCTGGCTCTGGAGGCTCTCGATCAGCCGGCTGTCGGCTTCCCGGTGCGCGTCGGTGTAGCGATCCTGCGTGAAGATGTTTGTCGCAGACTTGTATTCACCACGCGTCACAAATTGCGCTTCGATCCCGACCTTGTCCAGGGCATCGCGCAAGAACATCGCGTTGGTGGCGAAACCGACCAGTCCGACGGTGCCCGACGGTTGCATCCACACCTCGCGGAACGCCGAGGCTAGGTAGTACGAGAAGGTGCCCGGATAGGTTTCCGACCAGGCCAGGGTCGGCTTGACCGCGCCGAACTCGGCGATCGCGTCGCGCAACTCCTGCACCGGTCCGGCTGCCGCGGCCGGAATCTGTACCCGCGCGATCAACCCGGCCACCCGGTCATCGTCTGCAGCCCGGTGGATCGCCGCGACGGCCTGACGCAGGACCAGAGGCCGTCCTCCGACGGAGATCATCGCCAACGGATCGAACCCCGCGGTCTCCGGAGGCACGGACGTCAGATCGAGTTCGAGAACACACGCACTTGGGACGCCGTTGTGCCGGACGGTGTCGACCTTGCGGACCAACGCCCGCAAATCGTCGGGACCGGGCAGGCTCGGGAGGAAGTCGAACATGCTCCGAGCCTACCGACGCCCCGGCGCAGGTCCGACGGTCAGCGAAAGGGACTCTCGCCGCCGACGGGCGTCTAGGCTGATCGGCGATGAAATTTGCGCTGGCAAGCTATGGGACTCGGGGCGACATCGAACCTTCGGTGGTGATCGGCCGGGAACTGCAGCGCAGGGGACATGATGTGGGCATCGCCGTCCCGCCCGACCTGGTCGGCTTCGCAGAATCGGCAGGCCTGTCCGCCGTACCCTACGGAGCCGAGACCCAGGCCTGGATGGCTGCGTACCTCACCTTCACGACATCGCTGTTCGGCAGATTTTGGAGAATCCGGGACCAACTGCAGGCCGGCCGTGAAATCCAGGAGGTGACCAACCGGACGTGGACGCAGATGAGCACGACACTGACGTCCCTTGCCGATGGCGCCGACTTGGTCCTCGCCGGGCAGACATACCAGGAGATCGCTGCCAATGTGGCTGAGCACCACGGGCTTCCGTTGGTCACACTGCACCACGTCCCTATGCGTCCCAACGGTCAGGTTGTGGCGATCTTGCCGGCTCCGGCTTCTCGCGTCGCGGTGCGAGCGTTCGACTGGCTGATCTGGCGGCTGAGCAAGAAGCTCGAAGACACGCAGCGAGGCGCACTCGGCTTACCGAAAACAACAGGCCCCTCGCCGCGACGGATTGCCGAACAGGGAGCTTTGGAACTCCAGGCCTACGACCAGGTCGCCTTCCCGGGCCTGGCGGCTGAATGGGCGGCATGGAGACATCAACGGCCCTTTGTGGGCGCGCTGACGATGGAGCTGGCAACCCGCGCCGATGAGGAAGCCGCGGCGTGGATCTCTGCGGGAACACCGCCGATTTTCTTCGGCTTCGGCAGCATGCCGGTGAAATCTCCCGCCGACACGGTCGAGATGATCAGTCGGGCGTGCGCAGAGCTCGGTGAACGTGCGTTGATCGGCGCAGGCTGGAGTGACTTCGACGACGTCGCGCATGCCGATCACGTGAAGATCGTCGGCGCGGTGAATTACGCGTCCATCTTTCCCCTGTGCCGCGCAATCGTGCACCACGGTGGGTCGGGTACCTCGGCCGCGAGTCTGCGGGCCGGGGTTCCCACGCTGGTCCTTTCGGTGGACGGCAACCAGATGATCTGGGGAGCTCAGCTGAAACGCCGGCTGAAGGTGGGCACGCACCGCCGCCTGTCCCGCACGACCCGCGAGACGCTCGTCGCAGACCTGCGCCAGATCTTGTCGCCGGAGTACGCAATTCGCGCTCGCGAACTCGCCGGGCGGATGACCAAACCCGCCGACAGCGTCACCGCGGCCGCCGATCTCGTCGAGAACTTCGCCCGGGTGCGGAGGTTCGTCTAGTCAGTGCAGTGTGTCGGCACACCGGCACGCTCGACATGCGCGCAGATGCCTTTGAGCGCGTCGAACCACAACTGGTTCAGGCGCTCGACCTGGTCCTGGCTCAGTGCCGACGGCGCCCACGTCCACGTCGCGTGCAGGCGCTGCCCGGTGCCGGTATCCAGGATGGCCGAGTTGAACTCGACGGTATGCCCCAGCGGCGTGTCTATCTCTGAGGCCGCGGGGATGGCTGCCATGGCGTTCTCGTCGACCCGCCACAGCTCATCGGAGACGTCGGCGGCGCCGGCATCGAAGCGCCCCAGATAGTTGAATTCGATGACAGGCTCCGAACCGTCCACGCGGACTTCGGGATTCAGATACCGCAGCAGACCGTAGGTCAGACCGTCCGGTATGGCGTGAAGTCGCTGCAATGCGGCCCGAATCACGGGGCCCAGTGCTGCGTCCCCGTCAGCCACCTGCGCCCAGGGCAGATCGTCGATGGTCAGCGCCACCGGGTACTTGCTGGTGAACCACCCCACCGTGCGGGACAGATCCACGTCGTCGCGCAGTTGCTCGGCTCGTCCGTGGCCCTTGACGTCAATACCGATCGGGGCACCGCCGGCGCCGAGGAATTCGTTCCAGGCCAACCCGAATGCGATCAACAGAATGTCTTGCACCCCAGCGGTAAACGCGGCAGGCACATCCCCGAGCAGACGTCGAGTGACGTCGGCGTCCAACGTCACCAGGAGATGGCCCGCGGTGGCGTAGGTGTCGACGGCTGGTTGCACCGCGGGTAGCGCGGCCGGGGTTGCGAGCAGTTGCCGCCATACATCGGCCATCTGCACCACCTCGGCACTGCGCGCGTGCTCAGCGAGGATCGAACCCCACCGGGCGAACGATGTCCGGCCTGCGGGCAACCGCACGGGCTGTCCACTGCGGTGCTGCACCCACGCGATGTTCAAGTCCTCCAGCAGAATTCGCCACGATGGCGCATCGACGGAGAGGTGGTGGATCATCAGCGCCAGCCGGCCCGTCGTCGGCACCCACAGCGCGGTGAACATCGACCCCGCTTCGGGATTCAGCCGTGATCGGGCGGCCGCCAGCGCCTCATCGGACAAGGCATCCACCGCATGCACGCAGCCGCGGGCGTCCACGGACCCTTCCTCGGGCACCGACAGCGACCACGCGCCGTCGTCGCCGTCCCGCGCCCGCAGCCGTAGGATCGCGTGCCGGTCCAGCAGAGCTTGCACCACGGCGACGACGTCGGTCTCGTTCACTCCTGGCGGGGCCTGCACCACCACCGTCTGGTTGTACTGATCGATCGGTCCGGCAAAACCGTGCAACCAGTGCATGATCGGGGTGCCGATCAACGCGCCGGTGCCGGTGTCGGCCACGGTCGCTTGTCCCTCGGCGGAAGCGGCCACCCGCGCAAGCCGGGCGACCGTCTGCTCGACGACGACATCGCGTTGCCGGCACACGACACCGGCCGCCCGTGCCCGGGCCACCACCTGCATCGACGAGAGGCTGTCTCCGCCCAGGTCGAAGAAGGAGTCGTCCACGCCGACCCGTTGGACACCGAGGACTTGGGCGTAGACGTCGGCCAGGATCTGTTCGACCGCGCCCGACGGCGCACGGTAATGGCTGGCGCCGTGGGACTCCGGTGCCGGCAGGGCACGCGTGTCCAGCTTGCCGTTGACGGTCACCGGCAACGCCTCCAGCGTCACCAGCGCGCTCGGCACCATGTACGCGGGCAATCGATCGGCCAATTGGACACGCAGCTCGGCAGGCTCCGCAGCGCCGGTGACATAGCCGACAAGGCGCATGTCGCCGGGGCGGTCTTCTCGGGCGATCACCACCGCCTGGTCGACGCCGTCCAGCCCGGCCAGCGCGGCCTGGATCTCGCCCAATTCGATGCGATAACCGCGCATGTTGACCTGCTCGTCGACGCGACCCAGATACTGCAGGTCACCGTCAGGACCCCAGCAGACCCGATCACCCGTGCGGTACATGCGTAGCGCGGACGCACCCTCGTCGCCGAACGGGCACGCCACAAAACGCGATGCCGTCAGACCCGCGCGGCCCCAGTATCCGCATGCCACTCCGGCCCCCGCCACGTACAACTCACCGACGACGCCTGCCGACACCGGCCGCAGCCACCCGTCCAACACGAAGAAGGCCAGATGTGGCAAGGGCACACCGATCGGGCTGATGCTCTTGTCGATGTCTTCGACGCCGATCCGGCGGAAGGAGGCGTGCACCGTCGTCTCGGTGATGCCGTACATGTTGATCATCCGGGGTAGCTCGGCATGGTTCCGAAACCACGACGCAAGGCGTTGCGGCGCAAGCGCTTCGCCACCAAATATCACGGTCTGAAGACTCAGCTGCCCCGTCGCGGGCTGCAGCGCGTCGGCGGTTTGCAGCGCATGGAACGCCGACGGGGTCTGACTCAATACCGTGACGTGTTCGCGGACGAGCAGGGCGTGGAATTCTTCCGACGAGCGAACGACATCCTCCGGCACGATCAGCAACCGCCCGCCGTGCAGAAGCGGGCCCCAGATTTCCCAGACCGAATAATCGAAGGCCAGGGAGTGACATTGCGTCCAGACCTGCCCGCGCGCCAGTTCGGTGCCGAGAGCCTCGAAAAGCCGGGTCACATTACGGTGAGTGACGGCCACGCCCTTGGGTACGCCGGTGGTTCCCGAGGTGTATATGACGTAGGCGATGTCGTCAGGGGCCGGGGCCGGCAAACTGCCGCCGGGAGAAGCGTCGTCGGCGCGGTCGTCGATGGCGATGACCGGCACCCGCGACCCGTCGAGTCGCGCACGCAGCTCCGCGGTGGTGATCACTGCCACCGGCCCGGCGTCGGCGAGGACCATCCCGACACGCGCGTCCGGATGCGCGGGATCGATCGGCAGGTACGCCGCTCCCGTCTTGATCACCGCCAGGACCGCCACGATCGCCTCGGCGCAGCGTGGCAGCAGGATCGCCACCCGCTCTCCCGGGGCCGCGCCGCGGCCAACGAGCAAGTGCGCCAAGCGATCAGATGCCCCATCTAGCTCGCCGTAGGTCATCGAGCGAGCACCGCACGTGATCGCCACCGCTTGCGGGTGCGAGGTGACCTGTACCGCGAACAACTCCGGAATCGATACCGCCAGGTCTGCTGCGTGCGTCAGCACAGCTCGGTTGCCCCAGTCGTCGAGCAGGCCGCGTTCGTCGGCGTCCATCAGGTCGATCGACAACAACCGCGTGGTGTGGCCTTCCGGCATGATCGCCCGTGGCGCACCATCATCTGATCGCATTGATCCCCCAACCGCCGAACCCTCGCTGAGCCGCCCTCGCTCAGCTCTTCCGAAATCTACCGCAGCAGAATTCTGTGGGCGGCGAATGCGATTGTGCGGCCTTGTTTCTGCGCGAGCGACTCACGGCAGCCTGCGGTGCACCTCGAAGGCCAGACACAATTCGGCGATGTCACGGGGCCGCGACAACGACCGGCCGGTGCGCTCCTCGATGCGATGCAGACGGTGGCGCACGGTGTTGGGGTGCACGTAGATTTTGGCGGCCGTCTCGTTGGCGGAGCCGCCGGAGTCCAGCCACGCCTGAAAGGTGTCGACCAGGATCTGGCGTTCCTCAGCGGGCAGATCGTCGAACCCGCCGAGGACGTCATGCCCGATGCGTTGCATGACCTCGGGTGCGGCGACCGCCGCCACCGCCAACGGTGACCCATCGAAAACCTGCACCAGCTGATCGTCGGTCGGCCTGCCGGCGATGGCCAGCCGGGCGAACCGCAAGGCCTCGCCGGTGACCGTCAGATCGTCGAACGGCGGGCTCACGCCCACCCGGTCCGACGCCGCGGACCGCAGAATGTCCAACAGCTCGTCCTGGGTGGCGTGGCGCCGCAGGTGCACGATGCCGACCTGCAGATCGGGCAGCAGCCGCCACGCCGACCGGATGTCGCGGGTGTCGAGCTTGTTCGCGATCTCCGGCAGACCTGTGCGTCCGATCCCCGGAACCTGCGCTGCCACAACGACATACGGACCAGACGTGGGCAGCCGCAGAATGTCGGCAGCATCCCACAGGTTCTGGGTGTCGGTGATGCGGCCCTGCAGGATCGCCTCGACCAGAGCCGAGCGTTCCTCTTCCTTGCCGAGCATCTGCTGGGTCAACTGCTGGCGGTAGGCGCCCGTCATCGCCTGGGTGAAGGAGTCCTGGGCGAGCATGATCTGCGATGTGGTGGCGAGGATGGCCTCGGGGCTGATGTCGAGGTCGCGCGCTTGGGCCAGGCTCGTCTCCCACATGAACCGGAAGCCGACGCGGTAGGCCGACATCACCATCGCCAACGGCACCCCGGCCAGCGCCCGCCGCACCCCGGTGTCCTCGGCAGCCGATACGTCGGCCAGTTCGGGTCCGCTGTCGGCGGTCAGTGCGTCGAACACGTAGACCATCTGGGCCCGGCAGCTGCGGTGCAGCTCGGCGTCGTCGACCAGGCTGCGGTTGGACGCATAGAACGCGACGTCGCGCCGGATGACCTCGGCCATGTCGGTGGCCAGGGCATCGGCGCGAGCCAGGACGGCCTCGGCGAGCCGCACAATGCTCGGGTCGGGCGCCGCTGGCATGAGGACACGATAGGCCCGCGGGGCGCTCGGTGTGAGCGCTCACAGCAGACTGCCTGCGACGTTGTTCCCGCCACCATGTTCTTCCGGCAGCCCGGACCGCACAGTTGAGGTATCGAACGACAACGTCGGCACCCGGAGGAGACCGTGACCAACCTCAGCACCAATCTCGTTGCAGCAGCACAGAAGTACCCCGACCGAACGGCACTTCGCTGTGACGATACGACCCTGAGCCTCGCCGACTTCAACACCGCCGCGGCCCGCGTGGCCACGTTCCTCGAGCGCGCCGGCATCGACCCCGGCGATCGGGTCGGCATCATGCTGCCGAACAGTGCGGCATTCGCCGTGACGTACTACGGCATCATGCGCCGGGGCGCCATCGCCGTCCCGATGAACCCGCTGCTGAAGGCCCGGGAAGTCGCGTTCTACCTGGCCAACACGGGGGCGAAGGCCCTGTTCGGCGCGCCGGCGTTCGCCGAGGCCGCCACCGACGGCGCCACGGCCGCGGGCGCACAGGCCTGGCTGGTCGACGACGCGACACTGCCCGCCCTCATCGCCGACCTGCCCGAACAGCCCGAACCGGTCGAGCGGGCCGACACCGACACCGCGGTGGTGCTGCACACCTCCGGTACCACCGGCAAACCCAAGGGCGCCGAGTTGACCCACGGTGGCCTGCGCCGCAACGCCGAGGTCACCTTGCGCACGCTGATCGAGGTGGGCCCGGACGACGTGATCATGGGCTGCCTGCCGTTGTTCCACGTGTTCGGCCTGACCTGCGGTCTCAACGCCGCGGTGGCGGTCGGTGCGACACTGGTGCTGATCCCGCGGTTCGACCCTCGTACCGCGCTGCGAGCGATCGAACGCGATGGCGTGACGGTGTTCCAGGGCGTGCCGACCATGTACTCGGCACTGCTCGCCGTTGCTCCCGAATTTCTCGGCGCCGCAAAGACTTTGCGGATCTGCGCGTCCGGCGGCGCGGCGCTGCCGGTGCCGGTGCTCACCGAGTTCGAGGAGACGTTCGGCACCACGATCCTGGAGGGCTACGGGCTGTCCGAGACCTCGCCGGTGGCCTGCTTCAACCACCCCGACCGCGAGCGCAAGGCCGGTTCGATCGGCACGCCCATCGAAGGTGTCGAGATGCGCGTCGTCGACGACAACGGCACCGAGGTCGCCGCGGGTGAGCCCGGTGAGATCCAGATCCGCGGCCACAACGTCATGAAGGGCTACTGGAACCTACCCGAGGCCACCGCCGCGGCGATCTCGCCGGACGGCTGGTTCGGCACCGGTGACATCGGCAAGGTCGACGACGACGGCTTCTTCTACATCGTCGACCGCAAGAAGCAGATGATCATCCGCGGCGGCCTGAACATCTACCCCCGCGAGATCGAGGAGGTGCTCTACGAGCACCCGGCCGTCGCGGAGGCCTGCGTCGTCGGCATCCCGCACGACTCCCTCGGCGAGGAGGTCGGCGCGGCAGTCGCACTCAAGGACGGCGCCCAGACTGCACCCGAGGAGCTGCGCGACTTCGTCAAGGAACGGGTCGCCGCTTACAAGTACCCGCGCCGCGTCTGGCTGGTCGACGCCCTGCCCAAAGGGCCGACCGGCAAGATCCTGCGCCGCGAAATCGCCATCCCCACCACCGAAAGCCACTGATCGCCATGACCGACAACCGTTTCGACGAACTCGCCGCACCGCTGGATCTGTTACTGGTCAATTCGACCCGCAGCTTTGCCGGCCGGATGATGCCCAACCGGTCCTGGGCCAGGTTCGGGGGCAGCCTGGCCCGTCAGCCCCGCACCGTCGCCGACCAGATCGGCGGCCTCGGCCGGGAACTCGCCACGATCGCGACCGGCAACTCCGACCGCGCTCCGGCCCGCTCCGACAAGCGGTTCAGCGATCCCGCCTGGCAGGGCAATCCGTTGATGCGCCGCACCATGCAGGCCTACCTGGCCTCGGCTGACACCGCCGAGGCGCTGTTCGCCGCGGCCGATCTGGACTGGCGGGACCGCGACAAGATGCGTTTCGTGCTGGACAACATCCTCGAAGGCCTCTCACCCAGCAACAGCCCGATCCTGAGCCCACTGGGCTGGAAGGCACTGATCGACACCGGCGGCCTGTCGGCGGTGCGCGGCCTGAAAGCCTTCGCCCGCGACATGGCTTCCAAGCCGAGAGTGCCCGCGATGGTGGAACCCGACGCCTACACCGTCGGTGAGACGGTGGCGATCACCAAGGGCGCGGTGGTGCTCAAGACCCGCATGTTCGAGCTGATCCACTACGCGCCGCAGACCCCCACCGTGCGGCAGATCCCGCTGCTGATGGTGCCGCCGGTGATCAACAAGTACTACATCATGGACATCGCCCCGGGCCGCAGCATGATCGAGTACTTCGTGGCTCAAGGCCAGCAGGTGTTCGCCATCTCATGGCGCAACCCCCAAGCCCGCCACCGGGATTGGGGATTGGACGCCTATGGTGGCTCGATCGTCGAGGCGCTCGACGCGGTCCGTGAGATCGCGGGCACCGACAGTGCGCACCTGCTGGCGACCTGCTCGGGCGGCATTCTGGCGGCGATGGTGGCTGCCCATCTCGCCGAGATCGGTGAGGCCGACAAGATCGCGGGGCTGACACTGGCCGTCACTGTGCTCGACCAGAACCGGGCCGGTTTCGCCTCGGCGGCGATGAGTGAGCGCTCCGCGCACGCGGCGATCCGGTCATCGGCCCGTGCGGGCTATCTGGACGGGCGCGCCATGGCCGAGATGTTCGCCTGGCTACGGCCGACCGACCTGGTGTGGCGGTACTGGGTGAACAACTATGTGCAGGGCCGCGAACCGGCACCCTTCGACGTGCTGTTCTGGAACGCCGACACCACCCGGATGACGGCCGCCCTGCACCGCGAGATGGTGTTGATGGGGCTGCACAATTCGCTGACCACCCCAGGTGCGGTGAGCATGCTCGGTACCCCGGTCGACCTCGGCACGGTGACCAACGACGCCTACGTGATCGGCGGTGTGGCCGACCACATCTGCCCATGGCAGGCCACCTACCGCAGTGCTCAGCTGCTGGGCAGCAAGGACAACACCTACGTGCTGTCCACCAGCGGCCACATCGCCGCCCTCGTCAATCCCCCGGGCAACCCGAAGGCATCGTTCCGGGCAGGCGTAGTCGACGACTCGACCGCCGAGCATTGGCTCACCGAGAACGAAGCCAAGAAGGATTCGTGGTGGCCGCACTACATGGCGTGGCTGGGTGAGCGCAGCGGGCCGGAAGTCGATGCGCCCCAAGCCCTCGGCGGTGCCGGCTACGAGCCACTGGCCCCCGCGCCGGGAACCTACGTCCATGAGAGCTGAGGCCATGACCGAGACGTACATCGCCGCAGGCGGGCAACGCATCCGGGTGGATGTCCGCCCCGGAACCGGTGTCCCACTGGTGCTGTGCAACGGGATCGGGGCGAGCCTGGAGGTCCTCGACCCGTTCGTCGCGGCGCTCGATCCCGATCTGACGGTGGCTCGCTTCGACGTGCCCGGCACAGGCGGTTCCCCGGTTTCGGCGCTGCCGTACGGCTTTCCCTATCTGGCCTGGGTGCTGGGACGGGTGTTGAGCAAGCTCGGCTTCGACGTCGTCGACGTCCTGGGCCTGTCCTGGGGCGGGGCGCTGGCCCAGCAGTTCGCGTTCCAGAATCCGCGCCGCTGCCGCAGGCTGGTGCTGGTCGCGACGGGCACCGGTGCGCTGATGGTGCCGGCCCACCCGCGGGTGCTGGCGAAGATGTTGACACCGCGACGCTTTCGGGATCCGGAGTATGTGTCGGCCATCGCCGGTGAGCTCTACGGCGGCGCGGCCCGTGGTCACGGCTTCGACATCGCCAAGATCTTCGGCACCCAGCTGCATGCCGGGTCGAAGATGGGCTATCTGCACCAGCTCCTGGCCGGGGCCGTCTGGACGAGCCTGTTCGCCCTGCCCGCGATCCGCCAACCCACGCTGCTGGTGGAGGGCACCGACGACCCCATCGTCCCGATTGCCAACGCGCACATCATGAGTCGCCTCATGCCGCACGCACAGATGCTGATCCATCCGGGCGGTCACATCGACCTGGTCGCGAATGCGGACGCGCTGGCCCCGGCCATCAGCAGCTTCGTGGAGGAGCCCGGGGAGCGCGCGTAGCTACCCCGCCGCGAGTTCGACGAAAATGTCGTCGGGCCGGCCACAACACGACATCGTCGTCGAATTGGCGGGCACGACCTGGCGACTGGTGGTTCGGCCGTACCGTGGTGTGGGTGAGATTCTCGATTTCGATACCGCAGCTGGTGACCGGTCGCTTCGACGATGAGGGTCTGAAGGCCTATCTGGCCCGCGCCGAGGAGTTGGGATTCGAGGGCGGCTGGACCATGGAGCAGACGATCGGCGAGGCGCCGGGTGTCGCGCCACTGGAGTTGTTGTCGTATGCGGCGGCCTGCACCACCCGGCTTCGGCTGGGGGTAGCCGTGCTCATCACCTCCCTGCACGATCCGCTGCAACTCGCGTCGGCCATCACGGCCGTCGACCAGCTCAGCCACGGGCGCCTCGACGTCGGGGTCGGGCACGGCGGCAATTTCCGGCCGTTCGCCGCGTTCGGGGTGGACCGCGCCACGTTCGTCAGCTACTTCAACGAGGGCTTGGAGTTGATGAAAGCGGCCTGGTCCGACGAGCCGCGCATCACGTTCCACGGCACGTTCCGGGACGTCGAGGACCTGCCGATCCAGCCGAAGCCCGTGCAGCGCCCGCACCCCCCGATCTGGTTCGGTGGCACCGCGCCCAATGCGCTCGCCCGCGCGGTCCGGTACGGGGATGCGTTCCTCGGAGCCGGGTCGTCGACCACCGCCACATTCGCCGAGTCGGTGCAGACGGTGCGCCGCGAACTCGACGAGCAGGGCAAGGATCCGGCCGCCTACACGATCGGCAAGCGGGTGTACCTGATGATCGACGACGATGCCGCCCGCGCCCGCGAACGCGTCGTCGACGGGCTGCACCGGATCTACGGCCAGATGCCCGGCATCGAGGCGGTGCCGGTGTCGGGTACGCCGGCCGACGTGGTGCGCGGGCTGCAGGAGGTGGCCGACGCCGGTGCCGAGATGGTCGTGCTCAATCCCGCCGGGGTGAACGTCGCCGAGGATCGTGAGCAGATGGAACGCCTGGCCGCCGAGGTGCTACCCCAGCTCACCTGAGATTTGCGCGAGCAGACATGGAAGTCCCCGACACGCCGCAGTTCGAGAGCTTTCACGTCTGCTCGCGAGAAAATCAGAGCGCTTCGGCAGCCGCTCGCCCGGCGGCGCGGCCGGAGAAGATGCAGCCACCCAGGAACGTGCCTTCGAGTGCGTTGTAGCCGTGCACGCCGCCGCCACCGAAACCGGCGGCCTCGCCCGCGGCGTAGAGCCCTGCGACGGCCTGACCGTCGGTTCCGAACGCGCGCGAGGACAGATCGGTCTGGATGCCGCCCAACGTCTTTCGGGTCAGGATGTGCAGTTTGACGCCGATCAACGGGCCCGCGGACGGATCGAGGATGCGGTGTGGCGCGGCGACGCGGGCCAGGCGGTCACCGAGGTAGCGCCGCGCGTTGCGGATGCCTTGCACTTGAGCATCTTTGGCGAACGGGTTGGCGAATTGCAGGTCCCGGGACTCGATCTGGGCTCGGACGGCTTTCGCGTCCAGCAGCGGTTCGTCGGTGAGCGCGTTCATCTTGGCCACGAGCGATTCGAGATCGTCGGCGACGACGAAGTCGGCGCCATGGCGTTTGAACGCCTCGACCGGCCCGGG
The DNA here is from genome assembly GCF_002157835.1 of Mycobacterium dioxanotrophicus. Lineage (NCBI taxonomy): Bacteria > Bacillati > Actinomycetota > Actinomycetes > Mycobacteriales > Mycobacteriaceae > Mycobacterium > Mycobacterium dioxanotrophicus. The sequence goes on from NZ_CP020809.1 coordinate 5,848,961, forward strand.
CGCCGAGCGGCTCAGCAGGCGTTCGCGCAGCATCGCAGTCCGGTTCTTGCCGGTGATGTCGGGATTCTGCTCCGATCCCGACAGCGCGAACTCCTTCTCGATGATCTTCTGGGTCAGGATGAACCAGGAATGGTCGTGGCCGGCGATGTCGGGATCGGTACGCAGGTGACGCAAGGTGCCCAGGGTGTCGTAGCCGGGCAGATACGGCGCGGGCAGGCGCCGACCGATGGCGTCGAACCACATGGATGACGGGCCGGGCAGGATCCGGATGGCGTGGTCGGGCCAGATCGGATTCCAGTTCTGGATGCCTTCGGTGTAGTGCCACATGCGGTCCCGGTTGACCAGGCGCACGCCGGCGTCGGCAGCGATGTCGAGCATGCGACCGTCCACGTAGGCGGGCACCCCGGTGATCATCGACCGCGGTGGCGTGCCCATGCGGGACGGCCAGTAGCGCCGCACCATTTCATGGTTGGCGCCGATGCCGCCCGAGGCGACGACGACGGCCTGCGCGCTCAGCTCGAAGTCCCCGACGACGTCGCGGTTCGACGGGGCGCCGCGCGGCGCGTCGTCGGGGGCCAACACCACGCCGCGAACACCGGTGACGGCACCATCGGTGAAGACCAGCTCGTCGACACGGTGCCGGTGATGGAATGTGACGAGCCCGTCACCGGCAGCAGCCAGAGCCGAATTCACAAAAGGCTCAACGATTCCCGTGCCGGTACCCCATGCGACGTGAAACCGGGGCACTGAATTGCCGTGACCGTCGGCGCGCAGATCGCCGCGCTCGGCCCACCCCACGGTCGGCACGAAGGTGATGCCGTGCTCGGAGAGGTACGCACGCTTCTCCCCCGCGGCGAACTCCACGTAGGCCCGGGCCCACTGGGCCGCCCAGGCGTCTTCGTCGTCGACGCGGTCGAACGCGGCGCTGCCCTGCCAGTCGTTCCACGCCAACTCGAGCGAATCCTTGATCCCCATGCGGCGTTGCTCGGGGCTGCCGACCAGGAAGATGCCGCCGAACGACCAGAACGCCTGACCGCCGAGATTGGCGGCGTTCTCCTGATCGAGCACGGCGACTTTCTTTCCGCGCCGGGTCAATTCACGGGTGGCGACCAGCCCGGCCAGTCCCCCGCCCACCACGATCACATCGGCATCCACAGCCGCGCCTCCCGTCCCGCTCGTATCCGTATTCAATACGAACTCACCGCGACCGTGAATCCTCTGCGAGAAATCACGTGCGATCTCGCAGAGGATTCACAATCGCGGATGGGGCGGCAACGGAAAAGGGCCCTCGCCGAAGCGAGGGCCCTTTGCACGTCGAAACTTACCGCGCGACGGCGAGCCGTCAGTTACAGCGCGCCGTCAACCGTCAGTTACAGCTCGGTGACCGAACCGCCTGCAGCGGTGATGGCCTCACGGGCACTGCCGCTGAACTTGTTCGCGGTGACGTCGACCTTGGCGGTCAGCTTGCCGTCGCCGAGAACCTTGACCAGGCTGTTCTTGCGAACCAGGCCCTTGGCCACCAGCTCGTCGACACCGATGGTGCCGCCCTGCGGGAAGGCCTTGTTGATGTCGCCGACGTTGACGACCTCATACTCGGTCCGGAAGCGGTTCTTGAAGCCCTTGAGCTTCGGCAACCGCATGTGGATCGGCATCTGGCCACCCTCGAACGTCACCGGGACGTTCTTGCGGGCCTTGGTGCCCTTGGTGCCGCGACCGGCGGTCTTACCCTTGGAGCCCTCACCACGACCAACGCGGGTCTTGGCGGTCTTCGAGCCCGCAGCCGGCTTCAGGTCATGAAGCTTGATAACGCTCATTTGACTTCCTCCACCTCGACGAGGTGATGCACAACGTTGATGAGGCCACGCGTCTGGGCGTTGTCCTCACGAACCACCGACTGACGGATCTTCTTCAGTCCCAGCGTCCGCAGGCTTTCGCGCTGCTTCCAGCGTGCGCCGATGATCCCGCGCACCTGGGTGATCTTGAGCTCTGCCATGGTTATGCCGATCCCTCACGCGCGGCTGCAGCAGCCAGCGCTTCGCTCTCGCGTCGGGCCCGCAGCATGCCGGCCGGCGCAACATCCTCGATGGGCAGACCGCGACGGGCCGCCACCTCTTCCGGACGCTGCAGCAGCTTCAGCGCGGCAACGGTGGCGTGAACCACGTTGATCGCGTTGTCGCTACCCAGCGACTTGGCCAGGATGTCGTGCACCCCAGCGCATTCCAGCACGGCGCGGGCGGCGCCACCGGCGATCACACCGGTACCGGGGCTGGCCGGACGCAGCATCACCACACCGGCAGCGGCTTCGCCCTGCACGGGGTGGGTGATGGTGCCGCCGATCAGCGGAACCCGGAAGAAGCCCTTGCGCGCTTCCTCGACACCCTTGGCGATGGCGGCCGGAACTTCCTTGGCCTTGCCGTAGCCCACACCAACCATGCCGTGACCGTCGCCGACGATCACCAGAGCGGTGAAGCTGAACCGGCGGCCACCCTTGACCACCTTGGACACGCGGTTGATCGTGACCACGCGCTCGATGTAGTTGCTCTTCTCACCACGGTCGTCGCCGCGGCCGCGGCCACCACGGTCATCGCGGCGGCCCCGGCCGTCGCGGTCACCACGACCGCCACGGTTGTCCTGCGCCGAAGCGGCGCCAGCCTGCTCGGCCATCATGCAGTCCTCTCGTTAACAGTCATCAGAATTTCAGCCCACCCTCACGCGCGGCATCAGCCAGCGCGGCGATCCGGCCGCCGTAGGTGTAGCCACCACGGTCGAACACGACAGCCTCGATGCCGGCAGCCTTGGCGCGCTCGGCGATCAGCTGACCGACACGCACGCTGTGCGCCTTCTTGTCGCCGTCCACCGCGCGGACGTCGGGCTCGATCGAGCTGGCCGCCGCCAGGGTGACGCCTTCCAGATCGTCGACGAGCTGGACGTGGATGTGCCGGGCCGACCGGTTGACCACCAGACGCGGGGTCTGGGCGGTGCCGGCGACCTTCTTGCGCAGCCGGGCGTGGCGGCGCAGACGAGAGTTGCGACGGGTCTCAGAGATGTTCTGGCCCACCGGCTTACGCTTTGCGTTTTCTGCGGTAACAGTTTTGGGAGCCATGGTTACTTACCTGTCTTTCCGACCTTGCGGCGGATCTGCTCACCCTCGTAGCGAATGCCCTTGCCCTTATACGGGTCCGGGCGACGCAGGCGACGGATGACCGCGGAGATCTGGCCGACCTTCTGCTTGTCGATACCCGACACCGAGAACTTCGTGGGCGTCTCCACCGCGAAGGTGATGCCCTCGGGTGCCTCGATCAGAACCGGGTGGCTGTAGCCCAGGGCGAACTCCAGGTTCGAGCCCTTGGCCACCACGCGGTAACCAACGCCGAAGATCTCCATCTTGCGGGTGTAGCCCTCGGTCACACCGGTGACCAGGTTGGCGATCAGGGTGCGGGAGAGTCCGTGCAGCGAGCGGTTGCGCCGCTCGTCGTCGGGACGGGCCACCACGATCGCGCCGTCATCGTTGCGCGACACGGCAATCGGCTCGGCGACATCGAGCACCAGGGTGCCCTTGGGCCCCTTCACCGAAACGTTCTGACCGTCGATGGTCACGTCGACTCCGGCGGGAACCGGAACCGGCTGCTTTCCAATACGCGACATTTCTGCTTCCCCCTACCAGACGTAAGCGAGGACTTCGCCGCCCACGCCCTGTCGAGATGCCTGGCGGTCGGTGAGCAGGCCCGAGGACGTGGAGATGATCGCCACGCCCAGGCCGCCGAGAACGCGCGGCAGATTGGTGGATTTTGCGTAAACCCGCAGACCGGGCTTGCTCACGCGACGCAGGCCGGCGATGCTGCGCTCACGGCTGGGGCCGTACTTGAGCTGCACCACCAGGGACTTGCCGACGCGGGCGTCCTCAGTGCGGTAATCGGAGATGTAGCCCTCTTTCTTGAGGATCTCGGCGATGTTCGCCTTGATCTTCGAGTGGGGCAGGGTCACCTCATCGTGGTACGCCGAGTTGGCGTTGCGCAGACGTGTCAGGAAGTCTGCGATCGGATCCGTCATTGTCATGACAGCGTCAATCAACCTCTCCCGCTGCGGTTCCCATACAGCGTGCTCGCGCCGGTTCCCTAGGGGCCTGGCACATCGCACGGTGGGCCTACTGCGAAGTGTTCATCCGTATCTGACCGGGTTCGGTCAGGGGTCGTACGTCAGTAGTGACACCTACGGGCGGCACATACCGACTCGCCTGGGCCAAAAGCCACAGGCAACCGGTCAAGTGTAGACAACCGGCAGCTCAGAGCCAAATCCAGCGAATTCCGATAGCTGGCCCCGAACACCAACAGCACCCCGCGGGTCCCGGATGGCCGGGTCGCGGGGTGCTGCCGTCAGTGCGTTGTTACCAGCTGGACTTCTGCACGCCGGGCAGCTCGCCGGCGTGTGCCATTTCGCGCACGCAGATGCGGCACAGCCCGAACTTGCGGTAGACGGCGTGCGGACGGCCGCACTTGCTGCAGCGGGTGTACGCGCGAACCGCGAACTTGGGCTTCTTGTTGGCCTTGTGGACCAGAGCCTTCTTTGCCATGTGCTCAGTTCTCCTTGAAGGGGAAGCCCAGCGCCCGCAGCAGCGCACGGCCTTCGTCGTCGTTGGTCGCCGAGGTGACGACGGTGATGTCCATGCCGCGGGGCCGGTCGATGGAATCCACGTCGATCTCGTGGAACATCGACTGCTCGTTCAGACCGAACGTGTAGTTGCCGGTGCCGTCGAACTGCTTGGCCGAGAGGCCGCGGAAGTCGCGGATACGGGGCAGCGCGATGGAGATGAGCCGGTCCAGGAACTCCCACATGCGGTCGCCGCGCAGCGTGACGCGCGCACCGATGGGCATGCCCTCGCGGAGCTTGAACTGGGCGATGGACTTACGAGCCTTGCGGATCTCGGGCTTCTGACCGGTGATCAGGGCCAGGTCGTTGACCGCGCCGTTGATCAGCTTGGCGTCGCGGGCGGCGTCACCGACACCCATGTTGACGACGACCTTGACCACGCCGGGGATCTGCATGACGTTGCCGTACTCGAACTGCTGCTGCAGCGACTCGCGGATTTCCTCGCGGTAGCGCTGCTTGAGCCGGGGAAGGGTCTTCTCTGCGGTGGTCATAGTCAGATGTCCTTGCCGTTGCGCTTGGAAACGCGAACCTTCTTGCCGCTCTCCTCATCGACGCGGTAGCCGATGCGGGTCGGGTTGCCGTCGGAGTCGACCACCATCACGTTGGACACGTGGATCGGCGCCTCCTGAGTGACGATGCCGCCCGACGAGGCCCCACGCTCGTTCTGCGACTGCGCGGTGTGCTTCTTGATCCGGTTGACGCCCTCGACGAGGACCTTGTTGCGCTCCGGGTAGGCGACCAGGACCTTGCCCTTGGCGCCCTTGTCCTTACCGGAGACCACCAGAACGGTGTCGCCCTTGTGGACCTTCATTTACAAAACCTCCGGGGCCATCGAGACGATCTTCATGAACTTCTTCTCGCGCAGTTCGCGACCGACCGGCCCGAAGATGCGGGTGCCGCGGGGGTCGTTGTCGTTCTTGATGATGACTGCGGCGTTCTCGTCGAACTTGATGTAGCTGCCGTCGGCGCGACGACGTTCCTTGACGGTGCGCACGACGACGGCCTTCACGACATCACCGCGCTTGACGTTGCCGCCGGGGATGGCGTCCTTGACGGTCGCCACGATGATGTCGCCGATGCCGGCATAGCGTCGCGACGAGCCACCGAGCACGCGGATGCACAAGATCTCCTTGGCACCCGTGTTGTCGGCGACCTTCAACCGCGATTCCTGCTGAATCACTCGATCTCCTGACCTGGGTTTTTATGCACGCCAGATTCCGACCTGGACGTGCGCGGTCTTTGTTGTCTATGAATACGCCAGACTGATCTCAGAACAGCAATCAGCCAGGGTCTACCCAAGACAACCCCTACATAGTAGGTGAGCTCGGGCAGGGCGCCAAATCGCTGCAGGTCCGGCCCACAGTCGCTACCGGGTCAATCTACGCGCCACCCACACCCCAGTGCAGCACGCGTGAGGTCAGCAGCACCAGGCCGAGCGAGACCACGGCGACCACGACCAGCCCGATCACGGAGACGACGAGTGGACGCCACCCGGTGCGCGCGATCTGGCGGATGTCGGTGGACAGGCCCACCCCGGCGAAGGTCAGCAGGAACGCCCACTTGGAGATGTTCCCGACGTTGGTCAGCTGCCCCTTGCTCAGCAGGCCTGCCGTCGCCACCGCCGATACCGCGAGGAAGCCGAGCACGAATTTGGGGAACTTCTCCCACACGAACGCGGCCTTGGCCCGCAGGCCGGGAGCCAATTCGTCAGCCTCACCCTTGGACGCCCAGTACAGCGCGAAGCCGAGCACCACGAAACCGATCAACGCGTTGCGCACCGACTTGACGAGCACCGCGATCTTGCCGGCCTCATCGGAGAACAGGTAGCCGGTGGCGGTGGTCTCGGCGGTGTTGTCGACCGCGAGGCCCGCCCAGAGGCCGAACTCGTGATCGGTGAGCCCGATCGCATGCCCCAGTGGCGGCAGCGTGAACAGCGCCACGGCGCCGAGCGCGAGGATCGCCGCGATGGCGTAGCTGACGTCGGAGTTGCGGGCACGGATGGCGCCCTTGGACGCGATGATGGCCGATACCCCGCAGATCGAGGTACCGATGGCCAGCAGGGAGCCGAGCTTGCCGGACAGCCCGAACAGGCGCGCGGCGAGGATGATGATGGTGCCGGCCACGGTCATGTCGACCAGGATCTGCACGAGGCTCGTGGCGCCGAGCTTGAGCACGTCGCCGAGCACGAACCTGGATCCGAGCGCGACGATGCCGACCTTGAGCCAGAACTGGTAAGTCAGCACCCCGGGACGGAAAATCCGGTGCAGGCCAACGGTATTGGTGATCACCAGGCCGATGAGGATGGCCCACAGGACATATTCGATGTCGGGCACGCGCCAGTGCTGATGTTTAGCCAGGGCCAGCCAGCCCACCTCGGCGTATTTGCCTGCCACCCCTACCGCGACGAGCAGCAGCAGGCCGGGCAGGTAGTCGAGGGGACGCCTGCTGGTGAAATCCGACGCCGACTCCTCGGCGACGTCACGATCGGCAACAGTGCTCATAGTTGTCTCCCGTCGGTTCGCTCGCCTCGGCCTCTCACCACGGGATCTTCGGCAGCACTCCGGCCACCGCGAGTGCGGTCACCGCGAGGCCGAGAATCGTTGCCCACCAGTCGGACCCGATGCGGGCCAACAGTCCCCGCTCGGGTACCGCAGCGTTGTCTGCGGGTGTTCCCTCTGTCACCGTGCGCTCCTCCGTGTCGGACTGTCGGCACGTGGCCGACGCCGGCTCATCCTGGCGCGCGGGTGCGTACGGGCCTACATATCGGATCGCGGTGAATCTAGGCAGGGCCACGCCCCCAGGCTGATCTTTGCTCCTCGCGTGCGCGTGCCGTGAGTGTGAACCTGCTGCGATTCTCGGGCCGTTTTTTCGCAGAGGATTCAGTTTCGCGAAGCGACGCACCGGAAACCGATGTGCGTCGTCGAACTGTCCTGGGATTGCGGTGAGCGCGCCGCGGGCCGGTAGCGGTGGCAGTACTCCGGCGCGCACAGATGTGACCCGCCTTTGAGGGTCTGGTTGACGCTGGGATCCGCATCCGCCGGTGGGCAGCATGCGGGCTGGGCCGCGCCGGGCTGGTGATGGGCCGAGAACCGCGTCGACGTCCACTCCCAGACGTTGCCGATCATGTCGTAGAGGCCGAAGTCGTTGGCGGGGAAGGAACCCACCGGTGACGTGCCGGTCCAGCCCAGCGCGCCGTCGTTGCGGTACGGGAACCGGCCCTGCCAGGTGTTGGCCATCAACTGACCGTCGGGCATGACATCGTCGCCCCAGGCGTATACGGTGTCGGCTCCCCCGCGGGCGGCGTACTCCCATTCGGCTTCGGTGGGCAGCCGCCGCCCGGCCCACGCGGCATAGGCCGCGGCGTCGGGATAGGCCACCTGAACGACCGGATGCTCAGGTTGGCCGGCGTCGCGGTCCGGCCCGAACGGGTACCGCCAGTCCGCGCCCGGCGCCCAGTCCCACCATTGCCGCCAGTCCCGCAGGTTCACCGGACCCGCGGTCGGCCGGAACACCAGCGCACCGGGTAACAGATCTTGTTGGGCCACACCGGGATACAACGCTGGGTCCAATGGCCGTTCGGCGATGGTCAGATATCCAGTGTCGGCGACGAACTCGGCGAACTGCGCGTTGGTGACGGGGTACTTCTCGATCGCGAACGACGCGACCGTCGCGGTGTGCACCGGGGCCTCTTCCGGGTAGAAGCGCGTCGAACCCATGCGGAACGCTCCCCCGGGCAGTTCGACAAGTTCGGTCAGCATGCGATCAGGGTAGGCGCGCCGATGGCTCAGTCCTTGCAGAAGGCCAGGGCCAGGGTGGCTTCGACGTCCTCGTACGGTTCCCCGGACAGATCGACGGTGACCCGGGCGATGGTTCCGCCGGTGAACCCGAACTGACCGCGATAGTTCTTCGACACCGCCGAACCGGTGTTGCGCCCGATGCAGATGCCACCCCCGGCGAGCGCGAACATGCCCGGGTGGGTGCGCATGGCAGGCAGTTCGGCCACCGCGACGTCGTCGATGAACAACGCCGTGTCGCCCAGCGGTGTGTGACTGTTCTCGACCGTGCCGGTGCGGGCGTACCGCACGCCGAAGATGTGCCTTCCCAACGGGATCGGGTCCGGCGATACCAGGTGCTGCTCGATCTCGCCGAGGAAGTTGTAGACGTAGTGCAGTCGCCCGTCGGCGACGTAGAGAACATGTCCGCCGTGCGCACCACCCTGCTTGAACAGCACCCCCTGGGCGTCGGGGTGCTCGACAGTCAGCTCGACCAACACCTTGAACGACTGCCCACGCAGTTCGGCGGCTGCGCCGAGACCGACTTCGGCCGTGTTCGGGTAGTAGGTGTAGGTCGACCGGGCACCCGCCAGGTATGGGCGCCAGCGCGTCATCGTCTCCAGGATGTTCAGATCGGCCAGCGGCAGCCCGTTGTACTTGCCGGCTTCGGCGAACCACAGCGCCTTGAGTTCTTCGAGTTTGTCCGGCTGTTCGGCGGCCAGGTCGTGGCATTGGCTGCGGTCGGATTCGATGTGGAAGAGCTCCCAGCGGTCGGCGTCGAAATGGGACCAGCCGGCCGGCGTCGCGGCGTGCACGGTGTTGGCGAACCAGCCCTTGTTCCAGATGCCGCGGGTGCCGAGCATGGTGTAGAACTGCGTCTCCTTGCCCGTCGGTGCGGTCGGATTATCCAGCGCCACTTTGAAACTGACACCGTCCAGCGGCTTCTGCGCAACTCCCCGAACGGTCGCCGGCGGGGTGATGTCGAGCAGGTCGTACACCGTGGGGGTGATGTCGCAGACGCTCACGTAATTGTCGCGGACCTCGCCGTGCGCGGCAATCCCGTTGGGCCACGAGATGATTGCGGTGTCGGCGATGCCGCCCTCGTGGGAGGCATAGCGCTTGAACAACTTGTACGGCGTGTTGAACGCCATCGCCCAGCCGATCGGATAGTGATTGTAGGTGTCCGGTGAGCCCAGCCGGTCGATGAACTTGAGCCCTTCCTCGGCGGTGTCGATGTAGCCGTTGAAGAACTTGGTCTCGTTGACCGATCCGTTCGGTCCGCCTTCACCGCTGGCACCGTTATCGGAGATCACCACGATCACGGTGTTGTCGAGTTGACCCGATTCGTCGAGGTAGTCCAGGATGCGCCCGATCTGGGCGTCGGTGTAGGACAGGAAGCCGGCGAACACCTCGGCCATCCGGCTGAACAGTCGCTTCTCGTCGTCGTTGAGGGTGTCCCACGGTCGCACCGTGTCCTGCACCGGCCACGGTTCACCGTTGGGGCCCTTGACATCTGCGTAGGGATTGACCGGCGAGAGCTCGGTGTCGGATGGAACGATGCCGAGGCGTTTCTGGTTCTCCAGCACGATCTCGCGGTAGCGCTCGTAGCCCATGTCGAAGCGCCCCGCATAGTGGTCGGCCCACTCCTTGAACACGTGATGCGGGGCATGACCCGCTCCGGGGCACAGGTAGGTGAACCAGGGCTTGTCCGGGGCGATCACCTTGGAGTCGCGGATGAACTCAATAGTCTTGTCGGCGAGATCCTTCGAGAGGTGATAGCCCTCCTCGGGCGTGGCCGGCGGATCGACAGGATGGTTGTCGTACACCAGATCGGGGTACCACTGATCGGTTTCGCCGCCCATGAATCCGTAGAACCGTTCGAAACCGCGCGAGCACGGCCAATGCCGTTTGGTGGCAGCTAGATTCGATTCTTCCAGCGGCGTCAGGTGCCACTTGCCCACGCAGTAGGTGTTGTACCCGTTCTCGGTGAGCACCTCCGACAGCAGTGCGGTGTCGAACGGAATCCGCCCGTTGCAGTTGGGAAAGCCGTCGGTGAACTCCTCGATGGTGGCCATCCCGACGGTGGTGGCGTTGCGGCCGGTGAGCAGGGACGCCCGGGTCGGTGAACACAGCGCGGTGGTGTGGAACTGCGAGAGCCGGACGCCGCGCTCGGCGATGCGGCTCATCGCGGGCATGTCCACCAGCCCACCGAAACAATCCCAGGTCGCGATGCCCGTGTCGTCCCACACCAGATACAGCACGTTGGGGGCGTTCTCATCGGCGGTTGGCGCGGCATACGGCCCCCAGTCGGGTTCGGAGTCCCGGATGTCCAGTTCGATCTTGCCGTTGAAGTCGGTAGCCATGGCGAGCCTCACTCCCGGTTGGCGATACAGCGCCGATAAGGGCGATCGCCCGGAGATTACACCCGGTCTCTGAGGGTTGCCGGCGAAACTGACGAGGCCGACAACCCGTTGTCAACCTCCAGAAGCCGCGGACGGGCACAAGGGATCACCGGTGTCGGTTCGTGCCTCGGGTTGTCCGGCAAGACCGCGCAGCGGACCGGTCAACCGGGCGGCGATCGGGCTGCACGCGGCGACGACCGCCAGTACCACCGCCACGACGATCGGACCGGCGGCGCCGTGCGTGTCGGCCGCTACACCGGCGATGGCGGTGCCGGCCGCACCGCCCACCAGCGCGGCGCTGTTGAGCCAGCCGAACGCCTCCGTGGCCGCATGGTCGGCGATCTCGGCGGACACCATGATGTACAACGCGGACATTGCCGGCGCAAAGCCCAAGCCGGACACGAACAATGCACAGAACTGAAGTGCGAGACTGTCGATGACGCCGAACACGGCGGTGCCGAGCGCCACGATCGCCAATGCGGCCACCAGGCCCACAAGCCCAAATCGCCGGTGTCCGAACGCCAAACCTCCGATGACCGATCCCACGCTGGCCACCGCGACCGCGAGACCGGCCGTGATGCCGGTGCGGCCCAGCAGCGCGACGATACCGACTTCCAGAGCCATGTACGACGCGACCATCGTCAGGCTGGCGACCATGGCGAGAATGACCGTGCGGTTGGCCATCACCCGGCCGAATCCCGACGATCTTGGCGTCACCGGCAGGCGAAGATGCTTGGCACTGAGCAGAAACCAGCCGGTCCCGACAACAGTGACGACCGCGGATACGACCAGAGGGATGACCGTGGAAAGGGTGGACGCGAGGAACGTGGCGGCCACCGGGCCGATGACCCAGATCAGTTCTTGCGCAGTGGTGTCGAGTGCGAACAACACCCGAACCGCGTCACGGGCAACCAGTTGTGGGTAGAGCGCCCGAACCACCGGCATCAACGGCGGCACGGTGGCGCCGATGAGCAACCCGAGCACCATCAACAGCGCCACGGAGGCACCGGCGAACGCGAGCGCCAACATCGCCGCGCCGTTCGCCAGGGCCGCGACGACAAGCGTCGCCACCATGGCGCGTCCGGCGATCCGGGCGGTGACGGGCATGGCCAGCGCCTCCCCCACACTGACACCTGCGACCACGGCCCCGGCCTGCGCATAGGACCCGCTGATGGCCTGAACGTGGAGCAGGATCGCGAGGTTGAGCATGCCGAGCGGCAAGCGGGCGAACAGCTGGGAGGCAGTCATGTTCAACACGCCCGGCATCAGGACCACGTCGCGATACGCCCGCATCACCAACTCCCTCACTTGACCACCGTGACGGGACATCACTATACCGTCCAGACGGTACAGTAAATGCCGCTGTCGTAAGCTCTGGGAATGGCTTCGTCGCGGGACCGCATCCTCGACGCCTATGAGGACCTTCTTGCCGTCGAAGGCGAGCGCTACGCCACTCTCGACGCGGTGGCCGCAAAGGCGGGTGTGTCAAAAGGCGGCCTGCTGTACCACTTCCCGTCGAAGGACCGCCTCGCCGGCGCAGTGTGCGATCGTCTGCTCGCCCTGGCCGCCGAAGACGTACAACGGATGCGCACCGCCCCGGAGGGTCCGGCCCGCTATTACATCCGCACATCGCATTACGCGGGCACGCCGCTGGACCGGGCCGTGGTTGCGGTGTCCCGGCTGCAGCAGGCCGGTGATGATCGCGCTCGCACCGTCATCGAGACGGTGTCGGCCGACTGGCTCAACGTCCTGCATGAGACGCTCGGCGACCGCAACGTGGCCCGCGCGGTGAAACTGATGGGCGACGGTCTCTACTTCAGCGCCTTGCATCGCGCCCTCGGTGGTCACCTGGCCGCCACCGAGCAGGACGACGGGTTGCTGGCCGTGATCGATCAGATCACGGCCGGCTCAACCGCGCCGATCGATCAGTGATCGCCACCGGCTGCCGCCGCAGCCACACCCGCAGCGCCAGCAGCGGTATCGTCCAGCCCAACCAAGCGCCCACGCCCGCGACCAGCCAGACATATTTCTCCTCGTTGCCACCGAAGACGCTGTCGCGCAACGGTTCCAAGCAGACGTAGAGCACGGGCGTCCAAATTCTGTTGGTGATGATCGAGAATGCCAGCGTCGCACTGCTCAACATTTGGCGGCGGTGCACCGTGTACCGACGCTGCCGCGCAGCGATGAAACCGTCGACGGTGAACCAGAGCCACAGCGCCGCGAGGGCGACGTCGCTGACCGCCAGGATCGGGCCGAACGGCGTCGCGGCGCCGATCACTATGGCGCATACGGCAGCCGGAATCGCCGTCGCGACGTAGACGCGTCCGGTTCGGCGGTGCACCTTCGGGTGACGACGCCGCAGCCCCGGCCAGATCTGGCCCACCGCGCACACCATCGCCACACCGGCGAGCAATACATGCGCGACCAGGAGCGGGTAATGCAGCCCGAAGGTGGACGGCACGCGCGTGCCTCCGGACAGATACGGCGGTAGCGAATACGCCAGAAATCCCGCCACGATCACTGCCAGCGCCGTGGCGAACCGCGTCGAGAAGGGCGATGCGTATGTCATACGCAAAAGCGTATTGCATACGCAACAGGATGTCACTGGCTACTCTGAGCGTTGATGGCCGCCTCAGATCCCCCACTCCCCCGGGCGTTGCGCCTGCTCTGGCAACAGGACCCGACACCGCGCCGGTCACGTGGGCTGAGCCGGGAGGCGATCGTCGCGGCGGCGATCGAACTGGCCGACTCCGACGGGTTGGCAGCCCTGTCCATGGCACGGCTGGCGGAACGGCTCGGCTGCGGCACCATGTCGCTGTACCGGCACGTGGCCAACAAAGACGAACTGGTGACATTCATGCTCGCTGCCGGCCCCGGCCCGCCGCCGTCGCCGCCGCAGGGCACGGATTGGCGTGCCGCACTGACGAACTGGGCTCACGAGTTATGGGCTGTCTACCATCGCCACCCTTGGATCCTGCAGACCGCTTCCGCCGGACCGCCTGCCGATCCCGGACAGCTCGCATGGCTCGACGCCGGTCTGGCCGCGCTGTCCCGCACGGGCCTGACCGAACGCGAGAAGCTCACGGCCGTCATCGCCGTGCTGGTGTTCACACGGGGCTCGGCGGCGTTGGCCATCGAAGCGCGCGTGGTCGACGATCGTGCCTATCCGGCGCTACTACGCCGCCTGGTGGACCCGTCCCGGTTCCCCGCACTGGCAGCCGCCGTCGACGCCGGCGTGTTCGATCAGGCCGACGACGGACCGCTCACCGAATTCCATTCCGGCCTCGGCCAACTGCTCGACGGCATCGCCGCGCAGACCCGCTGATCGGCTTATCGGACATAAGTCCTCAGCCGCGCGGCAATGCCGTCGAGCAGGAGGTCCAGAGCCGGTTCACACCCGCTCCGTCGCATCGACTCGTCGAGTAGCCGACTGGTGGCGGCGATGTTCGGGTGCGTCTCGGCGGGCAGCCGGGCATAGGTGTCGCGCCACTTGCTGTCATCGCGCTGGCGATGTTCGGCGGGCAGCGCCTCGAACGCCGCGTCGAGTGCGGCGAACCCCAGCATCTGGTCGATGAAGGCGTGATACACGTCGACGGCTTCGGGCTCGGGGAATCCGGCCGCCCGTAGCAGCCCCAAAACCGTTTCGATGACCTGGATCTCGTAAGGGCCTCCGGTAACCCGGCTCGCCGCGAGCACCCCGGCCTGCGGGTGTTCGAGGTAGACGCGGTGCACGCGCAGCCCGAGTGCCCGCATATCCTCGCGCCACTGGCCGGTGGGTTCCCAACCCTCGACCACCCGTCGCAGCAGTTCGTCGGTGATGGCCAGCACCACGTCTTCGATACCACGGAAGTAGCGGTACAGGGCGGTCGGATCGGCTCCCAGCGCGACGCCGAGGCGTCGGACGGTCAGACCGGCAGCGCCGTGGTACTGCAACACCCGCAACGCGGCCTCGACGATGACCTGCTCAGAGAGCAGCACACCCTGGTTCGTCTGGCGTCGTCGCCGCCGAGGCGACTCGGACTTCAATGTTCGGCCCATCCGCACCGCCCTCGCTTATGTCAACGCACTTGCTCCATTTTGCGCCGCTGCTGTGTCATGGCCCGCAACAAATCGCAATCGGAGGCCATATCACCGCCGCGCACCGCATCGAAACGAGGAGACACCGCAATGTCCGCTGCGCCGGACGGGCTCAGGTTCGGGAGGTCGCGGCGACCCTCGCCGGTGGATCGCGCGTCGATGCGGCGGCCGCCCGGTAGCGACACTGTTGCCGGCCAGCGGACATCGCGCATCAGGTTGGCGGTCGAGATAACCGGCCCACACGACATGGCTCACCGTTTTCGACCTGAGGGTCGCGCGGAAGCACCCGTGACAGCCCTGGCGTCAAACGCGTTGTGTTACTTCGTCCGAACCACACGTTACGCCGTGGATTGCAGCCACCCAGTGGCTGCAATCCGAGACGTAAGCACTGCGGCACCCACACCTACCGCGAGCGTGAACCCGCTGCGAGTTTGAGCGCCGGATTTCGCAGCCAATTCACACTCGTGGCGACGAATTCCAGTGCTACCGACGCCTCAAGCCACATAGACCTTCCGCAGCGTCTCGCGGACCGTCCAGGTGGTGCCTTGCCCGGCGTGAAGCCGGACAACGCTGCCGGGATGCAGGTCGATGGCCGGGGAGCCGTCGTCGAAGGCGACGGTCGCGTCACCGCTGAGAACCACGAACACCTCATCGGTCTCGATGTCGCGCGAGACGCCGGGCGTGTGTTCCCACACACCGATGGTCACGTTCGACAGAGAGATCAGATCGCGGTATGCCGTTGTCGGCGCACCGCTCACCACGGCCTCGCCAGGAAGCGGGGTGTGGTCGAGCGCCACAGCGTGGGCGTTGACGCACTCGTTCACGAATCAAACCCCAAACCCACGGAGTCGAGCGCCTTCAGCAGGACGTTGCGGTGGCCTTCCCGGTGATCGGCACGGTCGAGCGACCAGCGCGTCGCCTGAATCCCGGCTGATGCCAACGGCTCTGGCGGGAACGGCAGCGGCAGCGACTTGACCATCCCCAGTTCGGTGCGCGCGGTCGGCGTGCCGGCGAACCGGTCGAGCATCACCTCGGCGGCGAAACGTGTTGCCGCCACGCCCAGCCCGGTGAACCCGGCGGCGTATCCGACCCGGTCTCCGTACGCGGACCCGAAGAAGGCGCAGAAGCGCGTCGACGTGTCGATCACGCCGGCCCAACGGTGGGTGAACGCGACGTCCTCCAGCTGCGGGAACGTCGTGAAGAAGTGACCGGCCAGTCGACGGTAGGTGGCGTCGCGGTCCTCGTACTGAGGCCGGATGCGGCCGCCGAAGTGGTAGATGGCGTCGTACCCGCCCCACAGGATGCGATTGTCCTTGGACATTCGGTAGTAGTGGAACTGGTTCGACATGTCACCGATGCCTTGCCGATGCCGCCAGCCGATATCCGCCAGCTGCGCTTCGGAGAGCGGTTCGGTCATCAGCGCGTAGTCGTAGACCGGCACGGTGTGGTAGCGGTACCGCTTCAACAATGACGGAAAACCGTTGGTTGCCAGGATCACTCGGTCGGCCCGCACCGAAACACGCTCAGTATGTACGGTCAGCGGTCCTCCACGACGGTCCTGCCCGAGTCCACAAACCTTGCTGTGCTCGTAGATCTCCGCGCCGAGTTCAGCTGCAGCGCGGGCGAGTTCGTACACGAGCTTGGCGGGATGAACCAGCGCACAGGTGTCCTTGGACCACACGCCGGCCAGGTAGGTGGGCGAAGCGACCTCGGCACGCATGGCCTGCCGGTCCAGGTACACCTGCCCCGGTCCCAGCGGCGCGGCCGCCAATTCGTCGGCCTGGTAGGGCTCTACCGCAACCGAGATGGACCCGGTGCGCTCGAAGTCGCAGTCCAGACGCAACGTATCGACGGTCTTCTCGATGCCGTCGAGGTTCTCCATGCCCAGCCGCTCAAGGGCCTCCATCTCTTCGGGCCACCGGCTGCGACCGTTCTCGGCGCCGTGGGTGAGCGATGCGTCGACGAAACCGCCGTTGCGACCCGAGGCTGCCCAGCCGATCGTCTGCCCCTCCAGCACGGCGACCCGAAGTCCCGGGTCACGCTGTTTGGCCAGCAGCGCCGACCACAGACCCGTGTATCCGCCGCCGACGATGACAAGGTCATACTGCGTCGCTGCCCTGGTCAACGTCGGGTAGCCGGGATGGGCCTGCACGTCATCCAGCCAGAATGGCTGCAATACGGTGTTTGCCAGTGAGCGATCGACGAGGCCGACAGCGGGCCTGTTCTTTTCGAAAACGGTGCGCACGGGACTCTTCCTGAATGGTGAGGTACCACCCAGTAAGAAGCATCGGCACCATTAGCTCAAGGGTGTTGACGTAAGCGCAGCAGCTGCGGGATGAGCACCCGCGTGTCAGGCACGAACGGCCAGTCCGGATCGGCCAGGTGGGCGGCGAGCTCGTCGTCTGTCCACCACCAGCCGGCGCTGATCTCCTCGGGTTGGTGCCGGATCGGGCCGTCGCAGTACGTCTCGAACGCAAACACGTGACACCGCATGGGTTTTCCGGCCCATTGCCCGTCCCATGCCGCCGACGCGAGCGGCGTCAACGGTACCCCGGTGATGCCGAGTTCCTCGTGCAGTTCGCGGGTCGCGGTCTGCAGCGGTGTCTCACCGGGGTCGATGACACCGCCGGCCAGGCAGTCGTGCATACCGGCGAACACCGCCTTGGTCGGAGTGCGTCGGTGCACGTAGATGCGCCTGCAATCGGACGATCGGACCAGCACCCCGGCGCTGCCGTGCCAGAGTCCTTCGGCGTACACCCGCGACCGCGCGGCAGCGCCGGTGGCATTGCCCTCGGCGTCGTACACCGTCACGAGTTCCTCGCTCATGTGCGTCACCTTTCCCGCCGAGCAGACGTGGCGGTACGCGACACGCCGCGCTTTGCGGACCTACATGTCTGCTCGCGGGGGGACTGCTCGCGGGGGACTGCTCGCGCCGGGAACATTTAGCGCCCCGCACGCTTGATGGCTTCGCGACGGTTTGTCGCACCGAGCTTGCGGTAGATGGCCCGCTGATGCGTCTTGAGGGTGTTCACCGACACCCCCATCTTCTCGGCGATGTCCTGCATCGTCATCGGCGTCCGCAGGAAGGCCAGCAGTTCCTGTTCGCGGGGCGTCAACGCCGCCGGTATGCCGTCGGTAACCGCCCGCTCACACTGCAGCAGTGATTCTTCGACAAAGTCCGGATAGGACGTGTACGACAGATGCGCCGCGAGCAACTCCCGGCACACCGGGTCAGGATTGTCGACGAATTGATAGCGCACCCGCTCTGGACGGGCAACGGAGATCGCCTCTTCCATCCGCTTGTGAGCGGAGTCTGCCTGTCCCTCTTGCCAATCCAGATACGCCAGGGTGCTCAGCGCATACGCTGCGATGTAGGCGGGGACCTGCGGCTCCAACGCCTGCTGTGCCAGGCGCATCGCCAGCGGGAGGACACCGAGACGACGGCACATACCCGACATCACGGCCGAGACCATCGGAACATGTTGGGAATCGAGCACACTCGCGGCCAGCTCGAGCGCAAGCCGATGATCACCGCGGGCTTCTGCCAGCCGTGCCCGGCCGGCGGTCTTGTAGCTGACCCAGGGCACCCCGTGGGTATCCGCGTCCGGCATGCGGCCGACGGCGATCTCAGCGGTGGCGAGTACATCGTCGTCGCGCAGCGTCGCCGCGCTGAACGCCAGAAACATCCGCGACGTGTCCGGGTAGCCCACTCCGGCGGCGGCGCTCGCCGGGATCAAATACTCGACGGCCGAGGCGATCTCACCGCGCCAGAAGTGAATCCACCCGGCCGTGAATCGTTCGATGCCGTCGCCATCGTGCGAGAGCCACAGCTCGGGAGTGGATTCGGCTCGCACCACCGCACGTTGCAGCACCGACTGCGCGCGGGTGCTCTCGCCCGAATGGGCGAGCGCGAAGGCCAGGCTCTGCCGAGCCCGGTGCGCCACCTCCGGCAGGCCCAAAGCGGCGCATTCGTTCATCGCCGCCTCGAGCAACTCTGAACCGCGCGTCGCACCGCGGCGCAAGCGCGAATCTGCCCAGCCGAGGACGAACAACGCACACGCATACACCCGGGGTGTGACGACATCGCGATCGGTGAGGGCGACCTCGACCCGGCCCGCCGCCTCCGACATGGCCTCGCGGTCGTCGGACACCAGAAGTTGTGTGAGGTCGGCGACGAACCGCGTCCGTCGTGACGCCGACGGCATCGCCGCGGCGCGGTTGAGCAGTAGCGTCGCCATGACGTCGTCGCCTGCCATGGCCCGGCAGCTGGAACGGATCATCAGGATCTCGGGATCCTCGCCAAAGGCCTCGGTCAACCGTAGACACGCCTGCTCCAATGCGGTGGAGCGGGATTGGAGCAGCAACTCCAGCCAGTGATCGGCGACGATGTCGCGGCCCGCGCGATCACCGCCGACGATCGCGTGGTCGACCGCGTCCAGCGGATACCGCTGCGCCAGCTCCCGTGCGGCGATCTGGTTGAGTCGCAACCACTCTTGGGGGTCGGCTCGCCGGAGGATCTCCCGGCAGTGCCGGACGAACAGCGAATGCCACTGGTATACGGCGCTTTCCCCGGCGCCGATACGTTCTATGAACAGGCCTGCGGCGACGCAATCGTTAAGAAGTGCCGCACTGTCTGTCCGACCTGACAGCGTCGCGGCAAGCTGTTCATCGACCCGCGAACACACCGTCGCCTTGAGCGCGAAGGCGGCCAGGTCGGGACGAAGCCGCCCGAGTACCGCAGTGCTGATGTAGTCGGTGAGATCGCTGCCGGGTGTGAAGGCCTCGGTGTCATCACCGCTGACGAGAATCAGTCGGACCGCGCCGGGCCACCCGTCGGTGGCGGCCATGATGCGGTCGACATCGGCGGCGTCACCACGCGCCGCCACGAGCGCTTCGACTTCACCGCGGGTGAAAGCCAGTTCGGCGGAGCCGATCACCGCGACCTTGTGATGCACGCGCAGTCGCGACCATGCCGGGCCTACCGGATCGGTGGTGATCATGACGAACTGAAGCCACGGCGGACGGTTCTCGACGAACTCCACGACGTCGGCATCCGGCCACCGGTCCCGCGCCAGTTGGTAGTCGTCGACGACGAGGACAATCCGGGGATGATCCAGGGCCCGCAGTGCTGCGACACCGGCGCCGTAGGACGCCGATTCGAAGATCCCGGACACGGCCAGGGCCAGGGCTTCATCACCGCGTTCGCGCGCCGCGCTCAGCAGGGCGGTCAGAATTCCGCGCAGCACATCGCCGCTACCGTTGACCCGCTCGGTGAGCGTCAGCCACGCAACCGAACCGGGTGCCACACACCGGTGCCCGGCAGCCCACTGCGAAACCGCAACGGTCTTGCCGAATCCCGACGGTGCGGCCACGAACACCGACCTCATGCCGCCGAGATGCGCCTCCAGAATGTCCGCAACTGCATTGCGCGGCAACATGTCCGAGCTTGGTGACGGAGTGGTGGCCAGAAACCACGGCACGGGGTGCATGGCTGAGGTTCCGGTTGGCTGCACGGCTGTGAAGTATAAGGGCTATTTTCACGGCCGTTAGTAACGGCTCACGGCGTCACGATGTTGAACCAGAGATTGAATGTGTCGAGCAGGCCGACGAAATCGTCCACCGACTGCCGGTTGCCCTCGAGCGCCACGTTGTTCGCCGATATGGCATCGGCGAGCGTCACCTTGCCGAGCTGGATATCGTTCATCGTGGCCTTGGTCAGCTTCAGCGTGGCATCCGATTGCGGCAGGAACCCGTCCGAGTAGTTCAGCACGCCGTTTTCCACCGTGAGGCCGTACTGCTTCTTGAGGTCGGTGAAATCGACGTTGAGCGCGATCTTCTTCCCCGCGGCCTTGGGACCGTTGAGCCGAACCGCAAGGTAGTCGAACATCATCTCCGGCGGCATGGCATCGATGGTGTCGGGGCTTGCGGTGTCGGTACCACCGGCGGTCGGCACCCCGTTGCGCAACTCGTATGCGCCCTGCAGGTATACCGAGCGCCACGGCCCCGACTCGGCCTGATAGCCCATCTGCTCGTAGCTGTCGGCCAGCAGGTTCTTTCCGTTCACGCTGTCCGGGTTGGCAAACACCACCTGCTTGAGCACCATCGCCGTCCAGCGGTAGTTGCCGTCGTCGAAGTCCTTCTTGGCCTTCTCCAGGATGGCGTCCTCACCGCCCATGTACTCGACGTACTTCTTGGCGGCCGCTTGCGGAGGTAGATCGTCGAGGTCTGACGGATTACCGTCGTACCAGCCCATATACCGCTGATAGACCGCTCTCGTGTTGTGTTTGAGCGTGCCGTAATAGCCGCGGTCGGGCCAGAAGTTGTTGAGCTCGGGCGGAAACTGCATCTCCTCGGCGATCTCGGATCCGACGAGTCCCTCGTTCATCAACCGCACCGACTGGTCGTGCATGTATTTGTACATGTCGCGCTGGCGTTTCCAGTAGTCGATGATTTTGTCGTGGCCCCACATGGGCCAGTGGTGGCTCTGGAACTTCACCTCGGTGTTGGGACCGTAGACCCGGATCGTGTCGTCGAGGAACTTCGCCCAGATACGGGCATCGCGCACCTGCGCGCCACGCAGGGTCAGCAGATTGTGCATGGTGTTGGTGGTGTTCTCCGCCATCCACATGGCTTTGAACTGCGGGAAGAACGTGTTCATCTCGGTGGGCGCCTCGGTGCCGGGCGTCATCTGGAACTCCATGTCGACACCGTCGATGGTCATCTTCTGACCGGTGGTGGTGATGATGTCGGTGGGGATGATCAAGCTGGGCACACCGGTGGACACCGTCATGCCGAGGCCGCCGTTCACCCCGCCCTGCACATTGCGCGGTAGCAGTGCGCCGTACATGTAGACGGCACGCCGCGACATGGCATTGCCCGCGATCACGTTCTCGCTCACCGCATCTTCGACGAAGGCCTGCGGTGCAATGACTTTCACCTTGCCGGAGTCGACGTCGGCCTGGTTGATGATGCCACGCACACCGCCATAGTGGTCGACGTGGGAATGACTGTGGATGACAGCGACGATGGGCCGGCCACCCAGCTTGTCGTTCACCAGATCGAGTGCAGCCTTCGCCGTTTCGGGTGAGATCAAGGTGTCGTAGGCGATCCATCCCGTGTCGCCCTTGATGAAGGTGATGTTGGACAAGTCGTAACCACGTACCTGGTAGATCTTGTCGGGAACGACCTCGAAGAGCCCGTATTCCATGCACAGTTGGGCATTGCGCCACAGACTCGGGTTGACGGTGTCGGGCGCGGGCTTGTCGTCGGCGATGTACTTCTTGTACTCCTCCAGATCCCACACGACGTTGCCGTTCGCGTCCTTGATCGTCAGGGTGTCCGGTCGCGCGATCATGCCGCGTTTGGCGTCCTCGAAATCACTGCGCTCGTTGAACGGCAGCGAATCCATCACCTTCTTGTTGGCCGCCTTGGTTGCCTCCGTGGCACCTTTGACGGTGTTGTCGGTGGTGATCTGTCCGCCCCCGCCGCCGCCCGACGAGGTGTTGCCCCCGGTCTTGTCGTTGCAGGCCGCCACCAGAGTGGAGGCGACCCCCGCGGCCGCCAGTCCCCCCAGCACCTTGCGCCGCGGCAGCCGCGCACGGTTTTCCCCACTCTGGTCCTGCACGTTCGGATGTCGACTCATACAAACGGATTATGCCGATTGCGCCGGGCAATTCCATTCAAATCGCGGGGCGCACGGCGAGAATTCCGTTGGGTGAAATTGCGTCGGCCTCACCCATTTTGGGCGATACCCAGCTGGGCAAACAAAGATCACGTTGCCGGTACGCGTCATATGAGCCACCAATTCACCCCGTCGGAGACCACGTCGACCGCCGCACCGGTGGCCAGCACGAAATCGGCTGCACCGTCGATGGATTGTCCCGCCGCGGCGCGAAGTGTCACTGTGCTGCCGGTGGCGTTCTTGACGGTGTAGCGGCACGTGTTGTCTACGGCCGTCGGCAAAGTGACTGTCGAGACGCCGGTGGCGAGCACATAGACGTAATCGGTGCCCGGCACCGCATCGAACGGGTGATCGCGGGTCAACGTGAGGACCGAGCGTCGCGGTACCGTCCGATTCCCCGACGTGTTACCCGCGACGCCGACGTTGCTGCCGTCGGCACGGACGGGAGCCACACTGTAACCGTTGTTGTCCCACTGATTTCCGCATATCGCGATGTTGTCGACATATTGCGCGTCGACCGCGTAGCTCCATCCGGCACCGTCGTCCACGTTGGCGATGAAGTTGCCGGTGACGTTGAATCCCATGGTGCGGTGATCGGCGTCAACCGAGTAGATCCCGATCGCCGGAAAGACATTCGTCGCACCCTTGCCGCCGTTGGTGATGTTGTTGCCGACGATGGCCACCTGCTCGTTGTCCGATTCCAGCCACGGCGGCATGGTGAAAACTATCGCCTCGTGCCGCGCACCTTCGCAGATGTTGCCGATGATGGTCAGCTGCTTGTTGCCACGAAGCTCAATGTTGTTCTGCGGCGCGCCGTTGAGGTGGTTGGCGATGATGCGGACCGGACCTGCCTCGATCGACAAGTTGGGACCCGTCGACCCGATGTTGTTGTTGACGATCCAGGAGTCGTAGAAGTGATAAGTGGTGTAGATGCCGTAGCCGCTGCACTGTTCGATGAAGTTGTCGTCGATCCAGTTCAGCAGCCCGTCGGTGGTGGCATTGACCCGCATGCCGTACCCGGTCCAGCCGCTGAGCCAGCAGTGCCTGACATAGCTCTTGTCGAGCTCCACATCGAACGCCGGTGACCCGCGAAAGTCCGCGTCAACCCTGAGGTTTTCGATGCGGCATTCCGTCCAGCGCCCGCTGATGGGCGCGACGTCGCTCGTAACGCGAAGTCGCGCAGCCCGCTCACCCGCGCCGAGCAGGCAGATCCGCGCGAAACCGTCCGCGCCGTCGCCGATCGAACCGGACAGCGCGTAGTCGCCGGCCGGGAAGAACACCGTGCCGCCACCACCGGCTACCGCTTCCCGAACAGCGGCCATCACCGCGGCAAAATCGTCGGTCGCGCCGTCTCCGGTCGCACCGTATGCCGTCACGTCGATAACAGCCATGGCACCGAATTGTATTTGCGCAAATGCCGGTGGTTTCGCGTATCGGGGTTCGGCATATGCGGCACGATGGCGACGCGTGGATGAAAAGATGGGGCTATTCCACCAAGCAGCCACGGATCCGCGGGGAGACATTCGATGGTTCGAGTCCTGGCACTGCTGTCGGTCATTCTCGCCGTCGTCACTGCGTGTGGCGGGTCCGCCGAACAGCGCACTGCCGAAGACCCCGACACTGCAGGCCACGTCATCGCAGATGCTCCCGCGGACAATCTGGACCAGGCGCTGCGTGATGCGGCGTCGTCGGCTCGCACCATGACATATGCGTCACGCAACGGTGTCAACGACGCGGTCTCGCATGTGACGGGATCGGTGTTCGTACCCAAGGGCACGCCGCCTCCCGAGGGTTTTCCGATTGTGGCCCTGGGACACCGGAACACCGGCACCGCACCGGAGTGCGCTGCGTCCTTGTCTCCCGATCTGCTCGGCGAGGCGGCGACCGTCGTAGCGCTGCTCGACGCCGGCTACGTGGTCACCGTGCCCGATTATCAAGGCCTGGGTAAGCCGGCGAAACCCGACGAGTATGACTTCCATCCGTACCTGGACTCCACCACAAGTGGTTTCACCATGATCGACGCCGTACGCGCGGCACGGAATCTGGTTCCGAACACCTCGACCTCATGGGCCGCGCTCGGCGCGCAGGAGGGTGGGCAGGCGGCCTGGGCCGCAAACGAACTCGCGGACAATTACGGTAACGATCTCAAACTGGTTGCCGCAGCGTCTCTTGCGCCGATGGCACAATTCACGGGGCTGGCCGACGCCGCGATGGCCGGCACTTTGAACGCCGACCAGAAGCTGGTCTACGTGGCCTATCTGGCCGCCCTGAAAAACGAGTACTACTACGACTTCGAGCTCGACGACTATCGGCGCGGTGCGGCAGAACAGAACTGGGACGCCCTGCTCAACTGCGGTGATGTCGCGCAGCGAAGAGCACTGGCCGACAAGATTGCGCCGCAAGACTTGCGCCCCGCCAGCCCCGCGGCCCTGCAGACCCTGCGCGGCTACCTGCAGAAGACCAACCTGCCCCAAGGCCCGACCCAGGCGCCGATGTACGTCATCTACGGCGGTCAGGACTCGGTGATCCCCGCCGCATGGACGGATCAGGCAATCGCCGACGCCTGCCAGATGGGTGACGTCATGCAGATCGCCTTCTGGCCGGACAAGGGACGTGAGCAGATCGACCCCGTCGCTGCTCTGGGTTGGCTCACCGACCGCATGAAATCACTGCCGTCGGCCAATGATTGCCCGAGCTTCACGGCAGGCCACAAACCATGAGCCTCAGGCATAGGAGCCCGGCATGTCACTGATCAGCGGAGCGGTGCCCATCGGGCTGGAAGTGCTGGCGATCGCGGCACTGGTGATCGGCATCGGACGCCTGGGCGGCAGACCCCTGCTTCGGTGGCTGACGGTCGCACTGCTGACGGGCGTGTTGCTCGCCGTCGTCGTCCGCGTATTCGTCAAGTACCAGGGATGGTCGGAGAAGGCCGCGTCGCTCGGCAGTGTGCTCTGGGTGGTCATCACCGGGTTCGCCGCGGCGATGGCAGTGCTGGCGTGGCGCGGTAATCGGTGGTGGCGTCGCATCGTGTCGGTGCTGGCCGTTTTTCTCGCCGTGCTGTGCGGGTTTTCGGAGTTGAACATCGCCACAGGCTACTTCCCGACCGTGCAGTCGGCCTGGCAGCGCGTGACGGGATCCGATCCGCCGCAGTGGATCGACGAGGCGGCCGTGGCCACGATGCGTCAGAACCACGAAGAGCCGACCCGCGGCACCATGGTGTGGGTGGACATCCCCAGGGACGCATCCGGATTCGGTCATCGACGGGAGTTGGTCTACCTGCCGCCGGCCTGGTTCCGGTCTGATCCCCCGCCGAGGCTGCCCGCCGTGATGGCCATCGGCGCCGAATTCAGTCATCCTTCCGACTGGCCGGAGTCCGGTGGTGCGCTCAAGACCCTCGACGAATTCGCCGCGTTCCACCGTGGGAACACGCCGGTGGTGGTGGTGTTCCCCGACTCCACGGGCACCTTCAACAATGACACCGAGTGCGTCAACGGCCCGCGTGGCAACGCGGCCGACCATCTCACCGAGGATGTCCGACCGTATGTGGTATCCCGCTTTGGGGTGAGCCCCGATCCCGCCCACTGGGGTCTGCTCGGCTGGTCGTCAGGAGGCACCTGCGCACTCATGCTGGCAGCCAGGAATCCGGAGCTGTTCAGCGCCTTTGTCGCGCTGGATGGACAGCTGGGTCCCAACAGCGGAACCAAGCCGCAGACCATCGCCCGGTTGTTCGGCGGCGACGCCGCGGCGTGGGCCGCATTCGACCCGAAGACTCTCATCGAGAAGCACGGGCGTTATGCGAACATGGCTGCGTGGCTGGGTGTTTCAGAAGAAACGCCGACCGTCCACCGCGCCGGAGGCGATGATCCCGTCCAGCCCGAGGCTGTCGCCGGGTGGGATCAGTACTCCGAGGACCACGCCGCCAACGCCAACAAGTTGTGCGTGCTGCTCAGCGCCCACAACGTGGAATGCTCGGTGGTCAGCTATCCCGGCAACCACACCTTCACGGCGGCTGCCCGCGGTTTCGCCGACGCGTTGCCGTGGTTGGCCGGTCGGCTGGGTACCCCCGACACCGAGCAGCGCCCGCTGCCGGGGGTCGCCTAGGGGTCAGTCCATCTTGGTGGCCAGTTCCAGCCGATACATCCCTGTGGGTTCGTCGAAATCACCGAAATTGAATGTCACCGACTCGATGGTTGCGTACAGGTTGATCTTGGCGTTCGGAAAGGTCCACTCGGGCTGCGGCGGGTGATAGCGATCGACGTGCACAGGGAATTCAGATCCACTTTCGGCCATGGCCCGATGCTGTCACGCCGACGCCCGCTCCGTCACCATCCACTGCGAATTACTCAGCGTCAGTTGGTGTTTGTCAGCGCACACAGCCACCGGGGATCGCCCGCCGACCCGGATGGACAGATTCCAACCTCACCCCATTCGGGCGATGCGTCCCCAGGGCAGTCCAAATAGTGTTGTCATGGGAACGCGGGCACATGTCTACTGCTGATACTTCGGTGGCAAGCGGTCCGCCGCTGCCCGTGCACTACCGCGCACACTGCCAATCGAATTCGGTGGCAACGGTTTACGGATGGAAGGCACACGCATGGCCGGTCGGTTCAATGGCGTCATCAACATGGACGTGCGGGACTCCACCGAGGACTGGGGTCCGTTTGCGCCACCGCAGGCGCGCGACGGCGCGCCCAACGTGCTCTACGTGGTGTGGGACGACACCGGGATCGGCGCCTGGGACACCTTCGGTGGCCTGATCGAGATGCCGACATTGAATCGCATCGCCGAGCGTGGACTGCGGTACTCGAACTGGCACACCACCGCGCTGTGCTCACCGACGAGATCCTCGCTACTCACCGGCCGCAACGCCCACATGAACGGCATGGCCTGCATCGTCGAGGGGGCGGGAGGTTATCCAGGGCAATCCGCGGTCATTCCACCCGAATCCGGAACGGTGGCCGAGGTGCTGCGGGACAACGGGTACAGCACCTACTGCGTCGGCAAGTGGCACCTCACACCGGAGAACGAATCCAACATGGGTGGGTCCCGCCGCACCTGGCCGCTGGGCCGCGGATTCGAACGCTACTACGGCTTCCTCGGCGGGGAGAGCAATCAGTGGTTCCCCGACCTCGTCTACGACAACCACACCGTCGACCAGCCATACCTGCCCGACGACGGCTACCACCTGTCAAAGGACTTGGTGGACAAGTCGATCGAATTCATCCGGGACGGCCAACAGGTGAACCCCGACAAGCCGTGGCTCATGTACCTGGCGTTCGGCGCCAACCACGCACCCCATCACTCCCCGAAAGAGTGGGTCGACAAGTACCACGGTGTCTTCGACGAGGGCTACGAGGTGTACCGCGAGAAGACGCTCGAACGCATGAAGCAACTGGGTGTCGTACCTCCCGACACCGAGATGGCCCCGATCAATCCCTGGCCTGCACCCGAGGTGATCGCCGAGATCGACCTGGTGCGCCCGTGGGACGAACTGGGTGACGACGAAAAGAAACTGTTCACCCGCATGGCGGAGGTCTATGCCGGGTTCTCCAGCTATACCGACTACGAACTCGGCCGTCTCGTCGACTATCTGGAGCAGTCCGGTCAGCTCGACAACACCGTCATCGTCGTCGTGTCCGACAACGGTGCCAGCGGTGAAGGCAGCCCCAACGGTTCGGTCAACGAGAACAAGTTCTTCAACAACTGGCCCGACGACCTGGCCGAGAACCTGCAGAAGCTCGACCTTCTCGGCGGCCCCGACACCTACAACCACTACCCCACCGGTTGGGCCGTCGCGTTCAACACCCCGTACAAGATGTTCAAGCGGTACACGCTCGAAGGCGGCATCGCCGACCCGCTGATCGTATCGTGGCCCGCCGAAATGTCGGCGGTGGGCGGCGAATTCCGCGACCAGTACCACCACGCGATCGACATCGTGCCGACTGTCTACGACTGCGCCCAGATCACACCGCCCGACGCGATCAACGGCGTCACCCAGTACCCCATTCAGGGCGTGTCGATGCGGTACACCTTCGACGCACCCGATGCCGAAAGCACCCGGACCACGCAGTACTACGAGATGCTCGGTACCCGCGCTCTGTACCACGACGGCTGGAAAATCGTCGCGCGCCACGGTGCCCTGTCCGGTATCGGCAATTTCGGCAGCGATGCCTGGGAGCTCTACCACACCGAAACCGACCGCGCCGAAATGCACGATGTTGCAGCCGATCACCCGGAGAAGGTCTCCGAGATGGTGGGCATGTGGTTCGCCATCGCCGGCCGTAACAATGTGTTCCCACTCGACGACCGAACCGCCCGGGAGCGGCTCACCCAAGAGCGGCCGAGTGCCAGTGCCCACCGCACCGAGTTCACCTACTATCCCGGCACCGCGGACATACCCGAGGGAGTCGCGCCGAACATCCGCAACCGCTCGTTCAAGATCCGCGCCGACATCGACGTCACCGCGGACGCACCGTCCGGGGTGATAGTCGCCCAGGGCAGCAGGTTCGGCGGCCACTCGCTGTTCGTCAAAGACGGCCAACTGCACTACGTCTACAACTTTCTGGGCATCGACGAGACGCTGGTATCCGGCAAACAGGCACTCACCCCCGGACAGCATTCGGTCATCGCCGAATTCGTCAAAGACGCGGAAGACCCACCCGGCGTGGCAAACGGCACGTTGCACCTGAGCGTCGACGGCACCGAAGTGGGCAGTGGCGCATTGCGCACTCAGCCGGGCAAGTTCAGCCTTGCGGGAGAAGGTCTGGGTGTCGGACGGGACACGGCCGACCCGGTCAGTAAGCAATACCCGGCGCGATTCGAACTCACCGGGCTCACCGTGGACCATGTCACCATCACGCTCGAAGGCGATCACTACATCAACGAGGACATCGAGGCACACGCGATGTTGGTGCGGGAATAGGGATTCGGCGACCTAGCGGACCTCGACGCGCTCGTTGACCCGGTACAGCCGCCAATCCGGCTGGCCGTCACCGTCGTTGGGGATCTCGAGCTCCAGGGTCGCCACGTCGGCTCCGGTGTTGTACAACGTCGGGTACCGCAGATTGAGAGCATCGGAGGTGCCGCGGCCGATGGGCGGCACCGCGAGTAGATACCGGATGCCGTTGGCACTCGGATCGTTGAGCAATTCGGTGAAGTCGGGGTCGGACGGGATCACGAACACCCGCGGACGTGGCGACGCGGCGAGAATGCCGAAGCCGTATACGGTGTCGGTGATCACCGAACTGTCGGGCAGGTTCAACGCCTGCAGATACTCGGCGATCTTGCGTTCGGTGCCGAAGGTCCGAGCGATGCGGTGTTCGGTGGCCTTGCGTTCGGTGACGTTGTAGGGGTCCGGCTTCAGCACCGCACCCAACCCGTATTCCTGTGGGGCGTAGTCGGGTTGGGCCATACCGACGACTGTCACGGGGATCCCGATGGCCACGATGGCTGCGACCGCCGCGTAGCGCACGACCGGGAGTCGTTTGGGCGTTTCGGCGGCGGGTGAGACGACCTGGGGTGCATATCGGCCGCGCCGGGTAGGCGTCGCGAGAACACCGTCGGGTACCGCGAGCATGGCCAGGCATGCGGTCATCGGAATCGCGATGATGAAGAACCGCAGGAACGGAAACGTCGATCCGGCCGAGTAGCTGTAGGTCTGGAACGCGAGTACGGCACCGAACAACGCCACCGGTACCAGCAGCACCTGCCAGTTGGGTCGCCCCCACCGCTGCATCAGCACCCACAACATCAGCGGGAGCATCGTCGGGGCCAGCAGCATGACGCACACCAGCGCGAACTGCACGCCATGCGCGAAATTCGGTGCGGTCTGGCCCGATTGTTCCAGGATCGCGGTGTTGCCGTATTGGGAGGTGAACTGCGCGAAGGCCTCACCGGTGATCAACCACCCAGCGGCGGCCCAGCCCAGGAAGGCCAACGCGCCCGGACCGCTCACGATCAACAGATCCAGAATCGCGCGCCGCACTCGGGGGCGCGGGGTGGCGCGCACATAGGTGGTGACGCCCACCAGGATCCCGGCAGCGCCGATACACGCCGCGGCGTCGTAGCGGGTCAGATACGCCAACCCCATCGCGATACCGCCTGCGGTGACCAGGTGGTGGACATCATCGTCGATCATCCACATGATGAGCCGGCGCACCGCCCAGGACATGAAGAAGATGAACGGCGCCTCGCTCATGCCGTTGGAGCCGTAGAACACGATCATCGGGTTGAGCGCGAACAACACCGTGATGGTCAACGAATACGCGCGCGGCAGACCACGATCGGTGCCCATGCTCAAGATCTGTACGGCGCCGCCCGCCATGAAGGTCGCCGACATGATGGTGCCTGAGAACGCACGTGCGGCGATGTCCGACCACAGTGTGCTCAGGGCGATCGCCGGGATCTGCACCATCGCCGCGACCGGCGTGAAGATGAAGCCCAGCGCGGCGAGATGCGGATCGCGGCTGAACAACACGGATTGAGTGGCCGCCACCCGTGACAGCGTGTCGCCCATGATGAATCCGTGGTGAACCTGCAGCCAATACCCCACCGCGAGATAGACGAACAAGAACACGAAGAAGACGGTGAATTTGAGCCTGCGGTCCGACCGCGCCGGCACCGTTCCGGTCATGCGGCAGCCGCCTCATCGGTCGTGGTGTCCTCGGGACGCTCGGCCAGCCCGTGAAACGTCTTCTCCCAGAACGACGGCTGCCGGATCATCTGATAACAGCCCTTGGCCGCGGCGACGCTCATCATCAGCCAGAACAGCGGCACACTCAGCGCCGCCAGCAGCAGGTCCGACCGGTCGTCCTCGCGCAGGGCAACCATGTTCATGTACATCACGGTGAAATTGCCGATGACCATCGCGATCAACGCCGGGAAGTAGATGAAAACGGGGAACACTTCGCCGACCACAGCGGGCTGGCCGAGGAACCACAGCACCGTGATGAACCAGAACAGCAGATTCAGCACCGCGATGATCGGCGTGCCCGCGAGCACCAGGGTGAACCGGATGAAGCTGCGCAAGCCGAGGGTCCGGTACAGCTTGAGCGGCTCGCGGATGTGAACCAGCCAGGTCTGCAGATAGCCCTTGTACCACCGGGATCGCTGCCGCACCCAGTTGATGGCATCGCTGTTGGCCTCTTCCAGCGTGAACGAGTCGATGACGGCGGTGCGATAGCCGTGCGACGCGATGCGCAGGCCCAGGTCCGCGTCTTCGGTGACGTTGAACGGATCCCACGCGCCGATCTTGCGCAGGATGTCACGCCGCAGGTGATTCGATGTGCCGCCCAACGGGATCGGTGACGTGCTCACCATCATCCCGGGCAGCAGATAGCCGAACCACAGCGCGTACTCGGCGGTGAACCACGCGGTCAACAGATTCTGGTGACCGTTGTGATAGACGAGCTTGGCCTGCACGCACGCCACATTGTCCGGCAGCTGACGGAAGGCCGTCACCACGCGCCGCAGTTGCAACGGTTCGGGCAGGTCCTCGGCATCGAAGATCGTGACGATGTCGCCGGTCGCGAAATGCAGACCGTAGTTGCACGCCTTGGGTTTGGTGCGCGGCTCTGCCGGCGGCACCAGAAGGATTGTGATGACGTCGGATTCGCCGCAGGCCTCGGCGGCGTCGATGGTGACCTGATCGTCGGCCTCCAGCAACAGCAGCACCTGCAGCTTGTCGCGCGGGTATTCCAGGGCGTCCATCGCGCCGATGAGGTCGGCGACCACCTCCGGTTCGTTGTACGCCGGTACCAGGATCGTGTACGACGGCAGGTCGGCGTCCGCAATCGCCCGGGCCGCCTCGTCGGAGATCACGATGGGCCGCGACGCCAACCCACGCTTGAAGATCAGCACCCGGTCGCCCAACGTCAACAGGTAGGCCAGCGTGCACAAGCCGATGAGCACGACCGCCGTCTGCATCGGCCGCCACACGCCGAAGGCGATCACGATCGCCAGCAGGCCCCACAGCACAGGCTTCTGCCAGCCCAGCAGCGGGGTGGACGCGGAGTGCACCGGATCGTCCTCCCGCAGGCCGTTGATCGCGCGGTGCAACGCGTACTCCCGCTGATCGTCGGTGACGGTCTCCGGGTCGAAGGTCTCGCCATATCTCATCGGCCGGACTCCGCCCGCGCGAACTGCTCGGCCACCAGTGCCCGACCGAACTCGGTGAGCAGGTCGGCATCCTTGTATGTCGGCAGCCGCTGCACCAGAACCGAGTTGCCCCGGAAGAGCACGGTGAGCAGGTTGCGCAGCGTGGACACCAGGCCACGTTGGGGATCCGGGAACGGCGCGTCGGGGAGGTGGTTGTCGACTGCGAAGACGTCGACGAGCTGGTCCTGATCCTCGTCGCCCCACGCGAACCGCAGCACGTCCCACGTCACCAGTAGACGGTCGTCGATGGCCGAGAACAGCTTTCCGCGCACCCCGTGGCCGAGGTCGACGGCGCGCGGAGCACTGAGCCGGGTACCGGTGGTGTCGTACAGCACCTGCCCGGGATAGGCATCGAACGAGAACGGCAGCTCGCTGACGATGCTGTCGACCATGAGTATTCGCGGCGCGGAGAGCTTGTCGAACCGGGCATCACCGACATCGGCGACCATCCGTTGGCGCACCAGGATCGCGTCGTCACCGTAGTAACGGGCCACTCCGGTATAGGTCTGCTCCCCGACGGCTGTCCAACCGGGCGGCGCTGAGAGGCGTCGACCCGGATCGAGATCGTAGGGCGCACTGCGGCTTATCTCGGTCGCACTCAATTGTCGCGGCAGCGGCATCAATGCCAGCGCGACCGCGACCGCCACCACGAGCGGGATGGCCGACCAGATCTGCTTGGCGGCAAGGGGTTCGATCTTGCGATCCAGGAGCTTCTTGGGCTGGCCCCGGCGGGTATAGAGAAACGCCGCGACGCCGACCGCGACGATTGCCGTGAGCGACGGAATCATCTGATATGCGAGGACCGGAGCGTCGGGTGTCAGAAGCTGCAGAAGTGTCAGGAGTAGAAAACCGAAGAGGAACGCACCGGCGGCACCGACAGCCGCGCGCCTGCGACTGCGCCCCACCGCGATGGCGGTCGCGGCAGCCGCGATGAACAGCGTTCCGACTCCAGCGGCGAACTTGCCGCCGCCCAGCGTGATCACCACCACCTGGTACGGCAGCGCCGACACGAGCGACAACAACACCCACACCCAGCCGAATCGTGCGACCGGACGCACGCCGAACAGCACAATGCTGCTGCTGAGCATGAAGAGCCACATGGCCAGCAGATCCAGGCGCATGAGGTGGAAGAACTCCGAATAGCGTTTGAGCAGCACACCCTGGACCATGAGCGCCAGCCCCAAACCGATGATGCCGACGATGACATCGGTCTGCCGGTCGTGGATGGGCAATTCGGTGCGGCGTCGGAAGTTCACCCCCAACGCGGCGAGCAGCGCCGCGATCGGAACCATCCACACATAGCCGATGAGGCCGCCGGCCAACGTGGTGTCGATGAGGTTGTCCAGGCTGTCCCAGAACGCCATGAGCGTCAGCACGGCGATGAGGAGCCACCGCGATACCAGCCGTACCGTGGGATTGAGGCCGAACCACCATGTCTGCAAGGACTCCCATCGCCCCGCGTCGACGGTCATGGTCACGGCTAGCTCCGCGACCGCCGGCCGCGCCAGGCGATCGCCCCGGCACCGAGAGCAGCCAGCACGACCACGACGGCGCCGATACCGAGGTAGAGCGCCTTCCGGTCAGTACTCGCGACGGCCGACTCCGGTTGCGCTGTCGCAGTGTTGACTTGGATCGGGTCACGATCGGCCACGGCGATCAGCGCATTGCCGGTCAGGCCGGACCATCGGGTGGTATCGGCGTTGAGCCATCCGAGCAGCCGGTCGAGCTCGTCCGGGGTGTTGGTGGACGTCGCGACGAGCAGTGTGCGGCCACCGGAGTAGAGCGTCTGCAACGAGCCGAATCCGATCTTCGGATCCAAGGTGAGCGTGCTGGATGTCCCACTGCCGTCGACATTCTCGACGGTGATCATGTCCTGCGAATCCACCGACACCGGCAGAGCGATCGAGGCTGCGTCCCAGCGATCGGGACTCACCACGAGAGCGGGGTTCGACGACGTGATGGCGTCCTGGCGGGAAACCACGGCGGTGTCGAACGGGCGGGCGCTCAGGCGCTGCAGTCCGGTGAGGATCAGCGCCGCCCGCCGCAGATTGGCGAAGCCGTCGTCGATGCCGACCTCCACGCGCGGCATCAACGCCTGCGGCAACGCCTGGAAGCCACCCGGGACCGGAGGCTTGGCCAACTTGCTCTCGACCGGTGACTCGCCGTCGATGGTCAGGGTGATCGGCTGGAACTCCCCGCACCTGCCGGTGTTGCCCGCGGCATTCACCGCGATGTCCAGATTCGTGTACCGCTGCAACAACCGGTCGGGCACGTCGATCCAGCGGTCGATGCGACCGTCGGTCTCGGTCGCCCACCGGTCGATGGTCTGTCCCCCGATGCTGACCACGACTTGCCCGGCGACGCTCGACGGCAATGGGGTGTAGGACCCCTGCAGATGGACTCTGACGCCGTGTACAGACCTGCCGAGCCTGGTCTGATCCAGCGGCACGGTCACCCGCGGATTGACCAGTGCAGTGGCGTTGACGCCGGGCTGCCCGAGCCGGCGGATGGTGGTCATGTCACTGGGTAGCTGCGGAGTTGTCGACAACGGCCCGGCGACGGCCTTGGAGCGAACGGCGAGCTTCGAGATGTCACTGGACAGCAGCCGCGCCTGATTGGTCAGCTCCCCCGGCGGTCCCGAAATCACGAGGACAGGAACGGCATTGGGACCCTGAAGGCTCAGTCCGGGCGCTTGCCCTTCACGCACCATGATCTGCCGTTCCAGTGCGGCCGGCGGTGGCACGGCCCCGCCATCGGTCGGCACGAGGTCGACAGCGGTGCGCTGCAGACCGTAGCGCGCCACGGTGGCCGTGACGAGCCGCAGTGCCGCGTCCGACTCGGCCTTCGACGGATTCGACGGCACGAACACCGTGAGCTTCTGCAGCACCGGGGGCAGGAAGTCGGCAATCGTGGCGGGTGGTATTTCCTGGCCTGTGTAACGGATCGCCGCGTCGACCAGCCGCAGTGGGTTCGTCGCGTCGTACACGCAGTACCCGTCCGGCAGCGTCAGATAACTGCGTAGCAACACCGTGACCGCGTTGTCGACGACTCGGGCACCAGCCAGCGGGATGGATATGGGCCCTTGGTCCGGAGGCAGCGGAACGCGGGCCAGTGTGCGATCCTCCTGAGTCACTTCCAGTGTGCCACCCCGCGCATTGACCGGTAGCACTGCGGTTGCGACCAATTCGGCCGCGGCGAGGCCGGGCTGCACCGGAACCGTCACCGTCTGCACACCTTCGACGCCGTAGAGCGCGATGTCAGGGTCGGAACCCAACGTCCTCAAACTCAAGGTCGGCGAATTTGCGAGTGACGGACCATCTTCCGGTGCGGCGGTCGCCACCCCTGGGAGAACAGTTCCGGCAACGACGATCACAGCAGCGAACAGCGGCAGCATCCGTGCAGTCACAGGTCGAAGCCTAAGCCGGACGTTGCTGACGCGCCCGGGTTCACAGAAATCGTTATATCCGTAAGCACGGGTCATGAAAGTCATTGGCATCGCCCGTTGCAGGGAAACTGCGCAGCCACCAATGCTCGCCCGAAAAGGGTGAGAAGCTCACCGTCCTTGAAGGTGGGGGTCTGCTCGTCGAGAACGGCGTTGCCGCGGAACAACAACGTGGTCAAGGTCCGCATGGTGGAGGCGATGTTCTTCGACGGATGCGGAAAGGGTGCATTCGGTTCGTGATTGTCAACGGCGAAAACCGTCACCCGTTGCGCCAGATTGTTGTTGCCCCAAGCGAATTGCAGTGAGTTCCAGGTCACCAGGAGATCGTCGTCCACCACCGACAACATCTGGGCATGTACTCCGTTGCCGAGATCGACCGGGCGCAGTTCGCTCAACCGCGCGCCGGTCAGCCCGTACACGACACGTGCCGGATACACCCCGAATGTGAACGGACGCTGACTGACGATGCTGTCCACCACGAGGGTCCGCGGCTTGGCCAGTTTGTCCCAGCTCGGGTTTCCGGTGTTCGCGCGCATGTATTGGCGCACCAGAACGGCATTGTCGCCGTACAGCCGGTGCACCTCGGTGTGGTTTTCGCGAGCTGCCGTCGACCACCCCGGCGGTGCGTCCAGCGGCTGTCCCGGGGTCAGCACATCGGGGCTGGGACGGCTGATCGGAGCCGTGGTCACCTGAGTCGGCAACGCGCAGAACGACAGTGCCACCGCGACCGCGACAACGAGGGGAACTCCGGCCCACACCTGCCTGGCGGCAAGCGGTTCCACCTTGCGATCCAACCATCGCTTCGGAACACCCCGGCGCGCCGCCAAATACATCACGACGTTGACCACACAGATCGCCGACAGGGCGGGCAGTTGTTGATAGACGATGAGCGGCGCGGCGGGGTGCAGCACGCTGATGGTGATGAGCACCGCGAATCCGAACGCCCACGCAGCAAGCGACCCGATGACGCCGCGACGAACCGTCCGGCCGACGGCGATTCCGGTGCCGATCGCGGCGACGATCAGCGTGGCCGCACCCGCGGCGAACTTTCCACCGCCGAGTATCACCACCGTCAGGTAGTACGGCAAGGAGAAGCCCATCGCGAACAGCGTCCACACCCAGAAGAACCGCAGTACCGGGCGAAGACCGAACAGCACGATGCAGCAGCACAGTACGAACAGCCACGCCGCGACCAGATCCAGCCGCAGCAGGTGGAAATACAGAGCGTACCGGTCGAGCAGCGCACCCTGGATCATCAGCGCCAGGCCCAAACACATGATGCCGACGATGATGTCGGTCTGTCGGTCGTGGATCGGGAGCTCGGTGCGGTTGCGTCGGGACACCCCGACGGCCACCAGCGCGGCCGCCACCGGCACAGTCCAGACGTAACCGCCGATACCGCCGGCCCTGGTGGTGGCGATGAGACTGCCGAAGCTGTCGTGGAACGCGAACGCCGTCAGGCCGATGATCAAGGCCCACCGCAGCGCCAGTCGGTAAAACGGATGGACGTCGTAGTACCGCGCCAGAATCGTCGTGAATCCGACCCGGCCCGGCGAGACTGTCGACGATGCCGTCGACGAGGATGTCGTCGTCATCGCCGCCGGCGGCGGACGCTCATGGCTAACCGAGCCGTCAATTCGCGGTTTCCGCGCTCAGCCCAATGATCCTCGATGACATGCCATTTCCCCGCTCGCATACGCGCGATGGTATGACAGCCGCACCGGTGAGCAAACACAAATCAGCGACGCAGCTGGGGCGTCGCGCCGTGCTGCGGAATCAGCAAATCTGGTCGCGAGGAGCAGACCCTGATGGCCGACAGCCTTCTGTCCACGCGCTGCGGTGACGGCGAAAAGACGATCGCGCCGCCGATTTCGACGTGATGGTCATTGCTCGGCCAAAACCGCGACCCTCACGTCGAAATCGACGCGGGCTGAAACGACGGCTCAAACGCAAATGTGCCCCGGATCCGAGGATCCGGGGCACACCTACTCGTGATGTCTTACTTGGCGCGCTCGAGCACCTCGACCAGCCGCCAGCGCTTGCTGGCCGACAGCGGCCGGGTCTCCATCAACGAGACGCGGTCACCGATGCCGGCCTCACCGTTCTCGTCATGCGCCTTCACCTTCTTGGTGGTGCGGATGATCTTGCCGTAGAGCGGGTGGCTCTTGCGATCTTCCAGCTCGACCACGATGGTCTTCTGCATCTTGTCGCTCACCACGTAGCCGATGGCGGTCTTGCGACGGCCACGGGGCTGCTCGGTGGCCGGGGTGTGCTTGGGGCCCTTAGTTTCTGCCATTACGAATCCTCACCACCGGGCCCGGAAGCCAGACCCAACTCACGTTCACGCAGCACGGTGTAAAGCCGTGCAATCTCCTGGCGCACAGTGCGCAGCCGACGGTTGTTGGCCAGCTGCCCGGTCGCCATCTGGAAGCGCAGGTTGAACAGCTCTTCCTTCGACTCGCGGAGCTTGCTCGTCAGCTCGTCGTCGGTCAGTTCGCGCAGTTCACCAGGCGAAGTTCCCACTGCCATCAGAACTGCTCCTCTCGACTCACGATGCGTGCCTTGATCGGCAACTTGTGGATTGCGCGAGTCAACGCTTCCCTGGCGATCTTCTCGTCGGGGTAGCTGATCTCGAACAAAATGCGTCCGGGCTTGACGTTGGCGACCCACCACTCCGGCGAACCCTTACCGGAACCCATGCGGGTTTCAGCAGGCTTCTTGGTCAGCGGGCGGTCCGGGAAGATGTTGATCCACACCTTGCCGCCACGCTTGATGTGCCGGTTGATGGCGATACGAGCGGACTCGATCTGCCGGTTGGTGATGTAGGCATGGCCCAGGGCCTGGATGCCGTAATCACCGAAGCTCACCGAGGTGCCGCCGCTGGCGATGCCACGCTGCTCGGGGTGATGCTGCTTGCGGTGCTTGACCTTGCGGGGAATCAGCATGTTCAGCTCTCCGTGTTCTCTGCGGAGGGCGCCTCAGCCGTCACCGGCACTGCGGACTCCGCGGTCTCCTCGGCAGCACGGCCGGCCTCGGTGCTCGTCGCGGTGGTACCCGACGAACCGCTACGACGCGGACGGCTGCCCGAAGGACGCTCACGACGCGGACGGTCGGAACCGGCCGGCGCGGCGGCAGCGAGCTCGCGCTTGCCACCGACGATGTCGCCCTTGTAGATCCACACCTTCACGCCGATCCGGCCGAAGGTGGTCTTGGCCTCGTACAGGCCATAGTCGATGTCGGCCCGCAGCGTGTGCAGCGGAACCCGGCCCTCGCGGTAGAACTCCGAGCGGCTCATCTCAGCACCGCCGAGGCGGCCCGAGCACTGCACCCGGATGCCCTTGACGTTGGGCTGACGCATCGCCGACTGGATGGCCTTACGCATGGCGCGACGGAACGCGACACGGTTGCTCAGCTGTTCGGCAACACCCTGGGCGACGAGCTGAGCCTGCGACTCAGGATTCTTCACCTCGAGGATGTTGAGCTGAACCTGCTTGCCGGTCAGCTTCTCCAGGTCCGCACGGATGCGGTCGGCCTCGGTGCCGCGGCGGCCGATCACGATGCCGGGACGCGCGGTGTGGATGTCAACGCGAACCCGGTCACGGGTGCGCTCGATCTCCACATCGGCGATGCCGGCCCGCTCCAGGCCGGTGGCCAGCAGGCGACGGATGGCGACGTCTTCCTTGACGTAGTCCTTGTACTGCTTGTCGGCGTACCAGCGGGACTTCCATTCGGTCGTGATGCCGAGTCGGAAGCCGTGGGGATTGATCTTCTGGCCCACTACTCCGAGCCTCCCTTCGAGTCAGCGGACTTCGCCGCCGTGTCTGAGGCCGCCGCCTTCGCGGCAGCGGAAGCCTTGCTGCCCTGGGCACGACGGCTGCGTGCCGACTGTGCGGACGCACCCTTCTGCTTGGGCGGACGGCTTTCCACGATCACGGTGATGTGGCTGGTGCGCTTACGAATTCGGAACGCACGACCCTGGGCACGCGGCCGGATGCGCTTGGCGGTCGGGCCTTCGTCTGCGAAGACGGTGGCGACGACCAGCGTGGCCGGATCGAGACCCTCGTTGTTCTGCGCGTTGGCGGCAGCGCTCGCGATCACCTTGGCGACCGGCTCGCTGGCGGCCTGGGGCGCCCACCGCAGGATGTCGAGGGCTTCCTCGACGCTCTTGCCGCGGACCAGGTCGATAACGCGACGGGCCTTGGTCGGCGAGATGCGCACGAAGCGCGCCTTCGCCGTCGCTGACGGGTATTCGGTAACAGTGCTCATCGACGCTTGCTCTTCCGGTCGTCCTTGATGTGACCCTTGAACGTGCGCGTCGGGGCGAACTCGCCGAGCTTGTGCCCGACCATCGCCTCGGTCACGAACACCGGCACGTGCTTGCGGCCGTCATGCACCGCAAAGGTGTGCCCGATGAAGTCCGGGATGATGGTCGACCGACGCGACCAGGTCTTGATGACCTGCTTGGTGTTCTTGTCGTTCTGAACGTCGACCTTCTTCAACAGATGGTCGTCGACGAACGGACCCTTCTTCAGGCTGCGTGGCATCGCTATTTACTCCTAGCGCTTCTTGCCGGTGCGCCGGCGACGGACGATGAGCTTGTCGCTCGCCTTCTTGGGCTTACGGGTGCGGCCCTCGGGCTTGCCCCACGGGCTCACCGGGTGACGACCACCGGAGGTCTTACCCTCACCACCACCGTGCGGGTGGTCGACCGGGTTCATCACGACACCACGGACGGTGGGGCGCTTGCCCTTCCACCGCATACGGCCGGCCTTGCCCCAGTTGATGTTCGCCTGCTCGGCGTTACCGACCTCGCCGACGGTGGCGCGGCAGCGCACATCGACGCGACGGATCTCGCCCGACGGCATACGCAGCGAGGCGTAGGTGCCTTCCTTACCGAGCAGCTGGATGCTGACACCGGCGGAGCGGGCCAGCTTGGCCCCGCCACCGGGCCGCAGCTCCACGGCGTGGATCACGGTGCCTGCCGGGATGTTGCGCAGCGGCAGGTTGTTACCGGGCTTGATGTCGGCGTTGGCACCCGACTCGATCACGTCGCCCTGCTTGATGCCCTGCGGCGCGATGATGTAGCGCTTCTCGCCGTCCAGGAAGTGCAGCAGCGCGATGTTCGCGGTGCGGTTCGGGTCGTATTCGATGTGCGCGACCTTGGCGTTGACGCCGTCCTTGTCGTGGCGACGGAAGTCGATGACGCGGTAGGCGCGCTTGTGGCCGCCACCCTTGTGCCGGGTGGTGATGCGGCCGTGGGCATTACGCCCACCGGTGCTACTCAGCGGACGAACCAGCGACTTCTCCGGAGTCGAACGAGTGATCTCGGCGAAATCGGAGACGCTCGAACCGCGACGACCCGGGGTCGTCGGCTTGTACTTGCGAATTCCCATATCAGTTAAATCCTCTTAGTTCCCGGCGCTACGCCGGTGCTCCGAACAAATCGATCGGCTTGCTGCCCGCGGCCAACGTGACGATGGCGCGCTTGGTGCTCTTGCGCTGCCCGAAGCCGGCGCGGGTGCGCTTGCGCTTGCCCTGCCGGTTCGCGGTGTTCACCGAATCGACCTTGACGTTGAAGATCTTCTCGATAGCGATCTTGATCTGCGTCTTGTTCGAATCCGGGTGCACCACAAACGTGTACACGTTGTCCTCGATCAGCCCGTACGACTTCTCCGAGATGACCGGAGCCAGGATGATGTCGCGGGGGTCGGTCACGGTTGCCATCAGGCCGACACCTCTTCTTTCTGATCCTTGGTGCTCGCAGCGATGTAGGCGTTCAGGGCCTCGACCGAGAACACCACGTCGTCGGCGTGGAG
This sequence comes from Mycobacterium dioxanotrophicus, assembly GCF_002157835.1. Classification (NCBI taxonomy): domain Bacteria; kingdom Bacillati; phylum Actinomycetota; class Actinomycetes; order Mycobacteriales; family Mycobacteriaceae; genus Mycobacterium; species Mycobacterium dioxanotrophicus. The sequence continues at coordinate 5,890,954 of NZ_CP020809.1, forward strand.
CACGTCGTAGGTGTTGAGCTGATCCGGCGAGATCACATGCACGCCAGGCAGATTGCGAACGCTGCGGGCGCCGACCTCATCGGTGCGACCGATGACGACGAGCACCTTCTTGTTCTCGGTCAAGCTGCCCAGGAATGCCTTGGCACTCTTGGTCGACGGGGTCTGACCCTCGATCAGCTCGGTGACCGCGTGGATCCGCTCGTTGCGGGCCCGGTCCGAGAGCGCACCGCGCAGCGCGGCGGCGATCATCTTCTTCGGGGTCCGCTGGCTGTAGTCGCGCGGCTGCGGGCCGTGGACGACGCCACCACCGGTGAACTGCGGCGCACGGGTCGAGCCCTGACGGGCGCGGCCGGTGCCCTTCTGCCGGTACGGCTTCTTGCCACCGCCGGAGACCTCACCGCGAGTCTTGGTCGCGTGCGTGCCCTGACGCTTGGCTGCCAACTGCGCGGTGACCACCTGGTGCATCAGCGCGATGTTGGGCTCAACGTCGAACAGCACAGCGGGCAGCTCGACGGAACCGTCGGTCTTACCTGCCGGAGTCTTAACGTCAATTTTCAGAGTCATTACTTCTCGCCTCGCTTGATTGCGCTGCGGACAACAACCAGTCCACCGTTACGTCCGGGGATGGCGCCCTTGATGAGCAGCACGCCGTTCTCGGCATCGACCTTGTGCACCTTCAGGTTCTGCGTGGTCACCCGGTCGGTGCCCATCCGGCCCGACATGCGAGTGCCCTTGAAGACACGGCCCGGGGTGGCGCAGCCACCGATCGAACCGGGGCGACGGTGCACAGCCTGGGCACCGTGCGCGGCGCCCTGGCCACGGAAGCCGTGGCGCTTCATGGTGCCGGCGAAGCCCTTGCCCTTGCTGGTGCCGGTCACGTCGACGTAAGCGCCGTCGGCGAAGATCTCGGCGGTCAGTTCCTGACCCACCTCGTACTCGGCGGCAGCAGCCTCGTCATCGAGCCGCAGCTCGGCCAGGTGACGACGCGGGTTCACGCCCGCGGCGGCGTACTGGCCGGTGACCGGCTTGTTGACCTTGCGCGGGCTGATCTCGCCATAGGCGAGCTGCACGGCGGTGTAGCCATCGCGCTCGGTGGTACGGATACGGGTCACCACGTTGGGGCCGGCCTTGACGACCGTCACCGGGACGACTTTGTTGTTCTCGTCGAACACCTGCGTCATGCCCAGCTTGGTGCCCAAAATGCCTTTTCTAGCCATTTGATTCGGGTCTCCTACTGGATGTTGACGTCGACACTGGCCGGCAGATCGATGCGCATGAGAGCGTCAACGGTCTTGGGCGTCGGGTCGAGGATGTCGATCAGCCGCTTGTGCGTGCGCATCTCGAAATGCTCGCGCGAGTCCTTGTACTTGTGCGGCGACCGGATGACGCAATACACGTTCTTCTCGGTCGGCAGCGGCACAGGGCCCACCACACTGGCACCGGTACGGGTGACCGTTTCGACGATCTTGCGCGCCGAGGCGTCAATGGCCTCATGGTCGTAGGCCTTGAGCCTGATGCGGATCTTCTGTCCCGCCACGCTTCTCCTACCTCGCTCCTGCTTCGTACATCGGCCGGCCGTCCCGGGGACGAACCCGTCGGGCCTGGTGCCCCGGCGCGGATCGCGCCGAGATTTGCCGCCGCTGTTTACCTGTCTATGGTTCACCGGCCCCCGCGGTCGGGTGTGTCGCCCTCCCGCACACTCGTTCGCTCAGGAAATCCGTCACAATCGAGGCTGGAACCGGATGCGCCCGTGTGGGCGCTGGTCGGATGCCCGGGCCAGGGAGTACCCAGCTCAAGGCAACCTGAACAGTATGCCTTAGATCGCCGCACGCTCCAAATCCCTGATGGAAGCCGGCTCGGCCGTTCTGATCCAGCCTACGTAACGCCACGGTGCACCCGGAACGGGCAGCGCGTCAACCTATCTTACTCCCGAGTAAGATAGGGTCCATGACCATCTCAGGGGCGCCCAGTGCCACCTACCGCGCGTGGCAGCAGCTGGCAGGCAAGCCGCTGGGCACCCGCCTGTTCTCGGCCGCGGCCATGGCGCGCGTTCCGTATTTCGCCTCGATCGTGCCGCACGTCGTGCGAATGGAGCCCGGCCTGGCCGAGGTGACGGTGCCCAAGTGGTTCTTCATCTACAACCACTTGCACACCGTGCACGCGATCGCATCGTGCAATGCCGCGGAGATGGCGATGGGCATGCTGATGGAGGCGACAGTGCCCACCAGCCACCGCTGGATCCCCAAGGCCATGACGGTGAGCTACCTGGCCAAGGCCACCACATCACTGCGCGCGACGGCTCGATTGGACCCGCCGGACTTCGCGCTGATCACCGAAGGCGTCGACGTCGTGATTCCTGTCAGCATCACCGACCGCCGCGGCGTCGAGGTCGTGCACGCCGACATCACCACCTGGGTGACCCCGGCCTGAGGCTCTACTCGAGGTAGGTGCCGTGGCCTTCGCGCACGAGCTCACCGTCGAAGAGCAGCACCTCGTTGACCAGTCCCCCGCGATGGTTGCGGTAGTTGATCACCAGGCTGGATTCGCCGCGGTACACCGCGAGCACCTCGAAATGCAGATCCGGCATCCCCGCGAGCGCGGTGGTCCAGTAGTCCCGCAGCGCGGCCTTGCCCCTCACCACCCCGCAGCTTCCGGGTACAACGCGCGCAGCGACCGGTGAACTGAACACCACGTCATCGTGGAAATGCGCCAGGACCGCTTCGACATCGTGGGCGTTCCAGGCCTCGACCCAGGCGTCGGCAAAGGCCTGCGGTGGCGGCGTCTGCATCGTCAGCGGCCTTTCAGTCCGGCCCAGAACGGGCACTGGTGCTCCTGCGCGAATCCGTCGGCCATGTGGCTACCGCTGGACTGCAACGACATTCGGGGTGAATCCGCCGAACCGTCGGCGGCGGGCCAGCCGGGATTACCACTGGCGACGAACCGGCTCCAGTCGTCGATCATGGTGTCCGACAAGGTCTGTTGCGCAGGGTTCAGCGGCGGGGCACCGCCGATGTCGAACAGGTACCTCAGCTCGAGCGAATGGCTCGCACCGACCGGGAACGGCAGAGTCCGGAAGGGTTCGGGCGCGGGTGCATTCCGGTCGTTGAATTCGTAGGCGTACACCGGTCCGGACAGGGTCGCGGCCATCCGGTCTGCCACACAGGAGAAATCGGCATCGGTCACCGTCGCCGAATATGCCAGCGCCGCACCGCCGTACCGGTCGGGAGGATACTGCGCACCCACTTTTGCGGCGTCGGGGCCGAACGTCTCGGCGAGCAGCCGTGGGTATTCGTCGGGGGTGAAGCGCTCCCCCTCCTGCAGGTAGCGCATCGCCACGAACAACGTGAACTCGTCGCGGGTGGTGCCCACCATCACCGGCACCCGGGCCCCCTGACCGGCCGCGAACGCCGCCAACGGCGCGACCGGCAGGACCTTGCTGCCGGTGACCGGACCGGTCAGCTCGTCGCGGCCGATGTTGTAGTACCAGACCGGTTTTCGCAGCCGATCCACCGGCAGCGCCCGCAGGCAGGCCGCCGCGGTCACCGGGTCGGGGCAGCCGACGGCGGCCGCGTAGTCGAGGCTTCGGCGTTGCGCGGTGGCCAGGTCCGCCTGCGCCTGACACGGCGCGCTCATGAGGATCGCCGCCCGGAACAACCCCGCCGAACCCGGCGCCACCAGGTGATTGCACACCGACATCCCGCCGGCGGATTCACCGGCGATGGTCACCTGTTCCGGATCGCCGCCGAACGCCGAGATGTTGTCGTGTACCCATCGGAGCGCGGCCTGCTGATCGAGCATCCCGTAGTTGCCGACGTCGCCTGCGGGCCCGAGTGCGGGATGCGCCAGGAATCCGAGGGTGCCGAGGCGGTAGTTGATGCTCACGACGATGATGTCGCCGCGCGCCACCAGCCAGCGCGCGTCGTATACCCCGCTGCTGCCGTTGACGAACGCGCCGCCGTGGATCCACACCATCACCGGGCGGCGTTCGCCGGACGCGGGCGGTGTCCAGACGTTGAGGCTCAGACAGTCCTCGGAGGTGTTGCGCCCCCGCTCGGGATCGGCGGTCGGGTCCTGAACGCATCGCGGTCCGAACACCGAAGCGTCGCGCACCCCGGCCCAACCGGGCGCCGGAGCCGGCGGGGCGAAGCGCAAGGGACCGACAGGTGCTGCGGCGTAAGGGATTCCGGCGAACAGCCGATGGTCGGTCGCCACGTTGCCGCGCAGCGTGCCCTGCGCGACGTGTACGTACGACGGGTCCCCCGCCGGTTCCGGTGACCCTGACACCGTCCTACTGGCGCCACGCCCGCATCCGGCAAGCATCAATCCCATGATGACGACGACCACCGCGAGAACGGCCGTCAGACGCCGCCCCGTATGGCGCACCTTTGCTGGCTGCACAGTCGCCGAGCCTAGCCGGTGACGATCCGACATTCCGCCGCCCGAAGTGGCACCGGTCACATAGACTGGCTACTTGACACCCGTCAACTGCCGGTTGGAGGAGTTTCTGCATGAGCGCGCCTGCGATGGATGACGCCGCCAAGGTCCTGGCCGATCCGACGGCCTACGCCGACGACGCTCGCCTGCACGGGGCGTTGACCCGACTGCGCGCCGAGAACCCGGTCGCGTGGGTGGACAACCCGCCGTACCGCCCGTTCTGGGCGATCACCAAGCACGCCGACATCATGGCCATCGAGCGCGACAACGACCTGTTCATCAGCGAGCCTCGGCCGCTGCTGGCCACCGCGGCCGCCGACGATCTCGCGCGGCAGCAGCTCGACGCCGGTATGGGTCTGCGGACACTGATCCACATGGACGATCCGCATCATCGCAAGGTCCGGTCCATCGGCGCGGACTGGTTCCGCCCCAAGGCAATGCGAGACCTGAAAGTCCGTGTCGACGAACTGGCCACGCGCTATGTCGACAAGATGGCCGCGGCCGGGCCGGAATGTGATTTCGTCACCACGGTGGCGGTCGACTTCCCGCTGTACGTGATCATGTCGCTGCTCGGGCTGCCCGAGGAGGATTTCGGCCGCATGCACATGCTGACCCAGGAGATGTTCGGCGGCGACGACGAGGAGTACAAGCGCGAGGGCGGGTCGCTGGATGACCAATTGGCCGTGCTGCTCGACTTTTTCGCGTACTTCTCACAGTTGACCGCGTCGCGACGGGCCAACCCGACCGGAGACCTCGCGTCGGCCATCGCCAACGGCCGCATCGACGGGGAGCCGTTGTCGGACGTCGACACCGCCTCGTACTACGTGATCGTCGCCAGTGCAGGCCACGACACCACCAAGGACGCGATCTCCGGAGGGCTGCTTGCGCTCATCGAGAACCCCGGCGAACTGGAAAGGCTACGTGCCAATCCCGAGTTGATGGGCACCGCGGTCGAGGAGATGATCCGGTGGTCCACGCCGGTCAAGGAATTCATGCGGACGGCGACTGCCGACACGACGGTGCGTGGCGTACCGATCGCCAAGGGCGAATCCGTTTACCTCGCTTATGTTTCCGGCAACCGCGACGAAGACGTGTTCGCTGATCCGTTCCGCTTCGACGTCGCACGCGACCCGAACAAACACCTGGCCTTCGGCTACGGCATCCACTTCTGCCTGGGCGCGGCGCTGGCCAGGATGGAGATGGCCAGCCTGTTCACCGAACTGCTCTCCCGCCTGGACCACATCGAATTGGGCGGAACACCAGTACTTTCCGCGACGACCTTCGTCGGCGGTCTCAAGCACCTGCCGGTGCGCTACTCGTTACGCTGAGCACCTTCGGCACGACGGTGGGTGGCCAGGAAACCGTCCACCGCCGCACGCGCGCAGGTCGGGTAGTCGAACTCCGGCAGCATGCTCAATCTGCCGAGCACGATCGGGCCGAGTAGGAGCGCCGCGGCCCTGGTGCGGTCCACCGGACCCAGTTCAGCCGCCGCGTCGGGACTGTCGAGGACGGCCCCGAACGGCGCCGCATACTGCTCTGCCACCCGCTCGCGCAGCGTGCGCACCTCCCGGCTGTCGTCGTGTCCGAGACTGCCACCCAGCGCAAGCCACGCCATCGCGGTCACGGTAACGGGCGCGTGGACGATGAGCTCAGCTTGAGCTTCTACGAGCGCGAGCAACCGGTCACGCAGCGACCCCTCGTTCGGCGGTACCGGCGCGGGCGGGATCATCGAGTGAAAAGCCGCTGCCAGCAAGTCATTTCCGCTGGCGTAATGCCGGTAGAGGGTGGCCCTTGCGACATTGGCAGCGCGGGTGACCGCGTCGACCGTCACCGCGCTCGGTCCCCCGGAACGCAGCAGCGACGTCGCCGCATCCAGCAGCCGGGCCCGGGATCGGGCCGGCCGCGGATCACTCCCGCCAGCCACAGTCAACACCTCCGCGTAACGAGACCGAAGGTCTTCAAAGTACCCGGACAGCCACGTCCGGCACCGCCTTCATCCCGCTCAGCGGGCGATGAACTCGGCAGCGCGATGGCCGATCATCGCGATGGTCGCGTGCGGTCCACGACTGGTGATGGCCGGCATGATCGAACCGTCCACCACCCACAGACCGGTGATTCCATGGACTCGGCAGCTCGGGTCGAGCACGGCTTCGGGGCCACTGCCCATCGGGGCGGTGCCTGCCAGATGCTGTGACGTCGACCACGACGGTTCGCCGACTTCCGCAGTGCCACCGATCAATTCGCGGGCCAGCGTCGTGCCTTCGCGGAGCGCTTCGACATCGGAAGCCACGCTGTCATAGCGGTGCTCGATGATCGGAGCCGTCGTCGGATCCGTCGAGGCGAGCCGGACCCGCCCGCGGGACCGCGGCCGCATCAGCGCCACCCCGAGGTGCGGCAACTCGGTGGGATCGTGCCCGGGCCCGTGCACCATCGCCGCGAACCCCGCGGTGTACGGGCGCACCTCGACGCCGTCTGTGGTGGTCAGCACGGCCTCCAACGGTGGCAGGTCATGGGTCGGCGTCCAATCGACCGGCAACACCCACTCGGGGTGGTCCACCGTCGAGGTCCCGACGGGCAATCCCGCCAGCACCGCGATCCCCAACCGCTCGAGGTCGGCAGCGGGGCCGATGCCGGACAGCATCAACAGCTGAGCAGATCCGATTGCGCCGCCGCACAAGACAATTCGATCTGCAGTGAGGGTCTCGCCGCCCAGGCACTCCACGCCGACGGCACGGGTCCCGGCGAAAAGGATGCGGCAGACCCTGGTGTCGGCGCGGACTTCCAGGTTGGGGCGCTGCAATGCCGGCTGCAGATAGGCACCACCCGGGCCGAGGCGGGTTCCACTGTTGATGTTCAGCGGGACCGGGCCCACACCTGCCGGCAACGCCGCGTCGGTGTCCGAGCCGTTCAGATCGGCCAGCCAGCCGAATCCCGCCGCCGTCGCCGCGGATACGAAAGAGGCCGTACACCCGTCGAATTCATGCACCCGTCGGACCAGAATCGGCCCGTCGGAGCCGTGCAGTGCGGTGTCGAAGTCCAGATCCGTCTCGATCGCAAGGAAATGCGGCAGTACATCGCGCCAACTCCAACCGGGGACCGCCCAGCCGTCGAAGTCGCGGGGCAGCCCACGGCAGAAGTAGCCCCCGTTGACCGCTCCCGAACCGCCGACGACCGAGCCGCGGATGATCTCGGTGTGACGGGGCGGACGCTCGGTCAAGGTGGACCGATAGTGCCGCACCACCCCGCTGGCGGTGCCGATGGGAAGCCGCAGTCCGTCAGTGATCTGAGCGGCCACCCGAGGGTCCGACGGGGCAGGTCCGGCTTCGACGACGCACACGCGGCAGGAGGGATCGGCGGAAAGTCGTTCGGCCAGGACCGATCCGGCGCTGCCGGCACCCACGATCAGGATGTCGGCGCGCACGTGAGGAGCAGAAATAGGAGAGGCAGGTCTAACTCCGCAGCTGCGGTTTGAGCGCACCGAGGTTGCGCTCCCGCACGACACCGGTCCACAGGCCCGTGCCGTACGCGATGTCGTCGAGGCGCTTGAGCATGATGTGGGTCAGCAGGCCGACGGGCTTGGTGTCGTCGTCGGCGTTGCCGCGTCTGGTCGCCCAGTCCACCACCCCGTCGACCACGGCCGCCAGCAACACCGCCTGCCGGGCCCGACGGCAGAGCAGCGCGGCGATCAACGCGATGGGCCAGTAGTGCCGACAGATCGCCGAACACAGCTGCAGCGCGGCAGACCACAATCCAGTCGCGGTGACGACGGCGACGTCCCGGGGTTCGGTGTCGACCGTGCTGAGCGAACGCGCGATGCGCCTGCCGGTCATGACCGCGACGACCAGCGAGGCCAGATAGCCGATGCACGAGCCGATGGCCAGCAGCAGCCACACCACCAGACTCCAGCCGGAGATCACCAGCGGGGCCGTCTTTCCGGGGTGCCGCACGGTCAGCGGAGCTGCCGATGTGCCATAGAAGGCCTTGCGACTGAACCACTCTCGCAGGTCGGTGCGGTGGTCGTGGGCGACCAGGGCGATGGGCTCGTACCGTAGCCGGGCGCCGGCCTCGACGAACCGCCAGCACAGGTCGACGTCCTCACCGGACTGCATGGTCTCGTCGAATCCGCCGACCCCCAGCAACGCCGACCGCCGGCAGATGATCGCGGCGCTGGGCACGTAGGACACCGTCCCGTACGGAACCACCGGCGCCTCCCGGACACCCAGGTCCAGCGATGACCGCACGGCCTCGTACCGGGCAACCAGGTTGTCGGTGGTGTGCAGCCCGACGATCCGAGGCGCGACCAACGCCACGGCCGGATCGCAGAAGTGGCCCAGCAACGCTTCCAGCCAACCGCGGCGCGGGACCACGTCGGAGTCGAGAAACGCGACGAAGTCCGTCTCACATGCCGCCAGGCCGGTGTTGCGGGCGGCTGCCGGCCCGTTGCTGCGGGTGTGCCGCAGCACCTGGACGTCGCAGTGCATCGAGGCGAACTCCTCCTCGGACACCGGTACCGCGGAGCCGTCGTCGACCACGATGACCCGAAGCCCGCGCAACGTCCCGATCAGCCGGTGCAGACCAGATACGTTGTCCCGCACCGGAATAACCACGGTAACGTCGCGGTGCGACGGCCCGCTGGCGGGGCGCGGATGAGCGACGGTGGCGTCGAGCAGGGTGCGTGCGAGTTGCGCGCTGACGGCGTCATGGACCTCGAGGCGACCGCCGTTGAGCATGGTCCGCGCGGTCGGAGCCAGTCGCAGCAGACGCGTCGGCGACCCGCCCAGCAGGGCCGACCCCTCACCGAGCACCTTGACGCGACGATCCACCTGCACGGCAAAGCCGTCAGGCAGCCTCGGGCCGGTCACGTCAGCATCCCGTTCCGGTCGGGCCGCCAGCGACGGATCCGATCCGTGCACCCCTCGACCATCTCAGCAAAGATACGCTCCCCCTCGGACGCAGTGGCGGTGGTCGGGTCACCGAGCACTCCTGCCGCGCTGACCGCGGCAACCCCACCACGACGCAACTGCGGCATCAATTCCGCCAGTGGCGCGGTGTTCCCCGGTGCGACCTCGTCGCACCACACATCGCTCGGTGAAATATGTAGCAATACAGAAGTTTCGGTATGGCCGGCATGCGCGTCGGCCCCGGCCGTCGTACACGGGACCCAGCCGACGTCGCGGCTCTCGGACCGGAGCAGGGCGGTGGCCGCCGCCAGCGCCTCCACATTGCCCCCGTGGCCGTTGACGAACACCAGGCGCGACACCCAGCTCGTGGCCGACCTGCCGTACTCCACCAGCAAAAGCCTCAGAGCCTCGGTACCGATCGATATGGTGCCGGCGAACCCCTCGTGCTCGCCGCTGGCTCCGTAGCCGATCGCCGGCGCCAAGACCCAGTCGGACCCGGCGACGCCGCCGAGCCGCTCCACCGCAGCGCGGGCCACCGCCGAGGCGATGCGCGTGTCGGTGTCCAGCGGCAAGTGCGGTCCGTGCTGTTCGGTAGAGCCGACCGGGATGACCAACATGGGCGACACGTTTCGTAGCTGCCTCGTCGTCGAGTTCCCGAGCTCGCTGGGGAAAGCCACGTGCCGATGGTAGGCCGAATTCACCTGGAGTGCGCCAATTGTTGAAGCATGAGCAGCAATTGATTTCCCGGAACTTCTCCGCCGGCTCCCCAAAGCCATCACGTGCGCCTCTCCAGCCACCCCTGTCACGGGGAGGTTACGCGCTACGGACCGTCCCGACCAGCCCCCCGGTCAGATGCCAGCGTTGGGTGGCACTCCCAGCGACCGCAGGAATCCCGGCGGCACCAAAATGTCATCGGGCGACAGATCGTGGATCGAGGCCTTGCCGAGCCCGCGCAGCGCCGAGTCGATCCCACCCGAGAGGATGTCGAGCACGTTCTCAACGCCGGCCTGTCCATTGGCCGCCAGACCCCACAGGTAGGCCCGGCCGATCATCACGGCCCGCGCACCCAGCGCCACGGCCTTGACGACATCGCTGCCGCGCCGGACACCGCCGTCGAGCAAAACCTCGATCTGGTCACCGACCGCCTCGGCGATCGCCGGCAGGCACCGGATCGCCGCAGGCGTACCATCCAGATTGTTGCCGCCGTGGTTGGACACGGTGATGGCCGAAACCCCGGCATCGACAGCACGTTTGGCGTCATCGACCCGCACCATGCCCTTGAGCAGGAACGGACCGCCCCACTGCTCGCGCAGCCAGGCGATGTCCTCCCAGGTCGGCGGCGGGGTGCCCATCCACTGCCCGTACGCCTCGAAGAACGTCGGCCCCGGCTCGCCACGTCGCCCCTGATTCGGAACCCGCAGGTCCGGCGGACGCAGATGCTTGCCGAAGCTCCACAGCCAGCGCGGCTTGGTGAGCACCTCCGGCGACATCTTGATCATGGTCTTGAGATCCATGCGCTCGGGAATCTTGGGGCTACCCCAGTCACGGCCGTGGCTGAAGCTCCAGTCGGTCGTCGCGATCAGACCGACCGCGCCGGCGTCCTTCGCGCGCTGCACACGCTCGGCGATCTCGTCTCGGCTGCCGAGCCAATAGATCTGGAAGAAGATCTTGTCGTTGACCGCGGTGACTTCTTCCATCGGCTTGCTGGCAAACGACGAAAGGCCCATCGCGGTACCGCGTGCCGCCGCGGCACGGGCAACCGCCACCTCGCCGTCGGGGTCGACCGCCTGCACACCTGTCGGCGAGATGATGACGGGCATCGAAATGTCCTGACCCATCACGGTTGTCGACATCTCACGCTTTTCGGTGGCCCCGACGACGTGCGGAGCAAAGCCGAGTTCGGCAAATGCCTCGACGTTGTCGGACACCGACACACCCTTCTCACTGGCCGAGATCAGCGAGGAGTAGGCGGAGCGGGGCAGACGTTTCTTCGCTCGCTGCTGAGCGATGGCGACGGTTTCGAACCAGGTATCGCGGGCCATGATCAGATCGGACTTTCGTTGCAGAACTTCTTGGGGGGGACAGTGAGGAGCTTGAGCGGGACGGGCCCTTTGCGTTCTCCGGTACGGGAATGGTCGACGCTGGACTTGGGCTTGTCCCGCTCCAGCGCGAGTGCGGGCTCACCGTAGCCCTGCACGCACTCGGGGTCCGGCCCGTCCATCGGCAGACCGGTGAAGAACTTGGCGGCCATGCAGCCACCGCGGCAGCTGTCGTAGTGCCCGCAGCTGCCGCAGGCGCCGGCCGACTGCGGTTCCCGCAGCTCCCGGAACAGCGGGGCGTTTTGCCAGACGTTCTGGAAACCATTGTCTGACAGGATGTTTCCGGCCAGGAAGCGGTCGTGGATGGCGAACGGGCAGGCGTACACGTCGCCCACCGGGTCGATCAGGCAGACCACCCGGCCGGCTCCGCACAGGTTGAGCCCCGCCAACGCACCCGGCTCGCCGAGGCCCGACAGGTGGAAGAACGAATCCCCCGTGAGCACCCGCTCACCGTGGGCCACCAGCCAGTCGTACAGCTGACGCTGCTGGGTCGCGGTGGGGTGCAGTTCGTCCCAGACGTCGGCGCCGCGCCCCGAGGGCCGCAGCCGCGTGATGCGCAGCGTCGCGCCGTACTGATCGGCCAACGCCTTGAAATCGTCGAGCTGGTCGACGTTGTGGCGCGTCACCACCACCGAGATCTTGGCGTCCTTGAAACCGGCAGTCTTGAGGTTCTCCAAGGCTCGGATGGCCATGGCGAACGAGCCGGGGCCGCGTACCGCGTCGTTGATCTCGGCGGTCGCCCCGTCCAGGGAGATCTGGACGTCGACGTAGTCGCTGGCCGCCAGTTTCGTTGCCACCTCCGGCGTGATGCGCACGCCGTTGGTGGAGAACTTCACGCCGACATGGTGGGCGGTCGCGTAGTCGACAAGCTCCCAAAAGTCCGACCGCACAGTGGGTTCGCCGCCACCGATGTTGACGTAGAACACCTGCATGCGTTCCAGCTCGTCGATGATGTCCTTGCACTGCTGCGTGCTGAGCTCTCGCGGATCGCGTTTGCCCGAGGACGACAGGCAGTGCACGCACGCCAGGTTGCAGGCGTAGGTGAGCTCCCACGTCAGGCAGATGGGTGCGTCGAGGCCGTGCTCGAACTGCTCGACCAGTCGTGGTACGGGCGCTACGGAAGTCATCGATTCTCCTTGAGAACGAGCATCTTGGACTGGGCAAGCACACCCAGGGCATGCAGGTACGGGGCCTGCTGATCGTCACCGACCCCGGCGGCCCGGCACGCCGACCGGACATCCGGATGGTCGGCCAGAGAGTTGACCACCGTCACGATCGTCCGGTTCTTCAGGAACGAAAGCTTGCGCGTACCAAAGTGATACAGCAACGCACCGAACGGCTCCGGCCGCACCGCCACCTGGTGGTGCAGCCGCCAGCCGCGTTCCGGATCGAACGACGGTGCCGCACCGGTGGGCGCGGACACAGGCCCGGTCATGGTCAGTAGACCCCGCACATCCCGTCGATCGACACCTCTTCGACGAGGGTCTCGGTCACGAGTTCGGTGTCGGATTCGACTTGCTGATTCGGTTCCATGGATTTGCCCCTTTCGTACGCTGGGCCTCGACTATTGTGACCCAGGTCGCAACAATATGGCATCGAGTGCCGATATGGAAGGCCGGGTTTCAGATGAGTGCGGGACGGCGTCGGTCGACCACCCAGGACCACATCGCCGGAGTGGCCATCGAGTTGTTCGCGGCCCGCGGGTTCGACGACGTCAGCGTCGACGACGTGGCCGCCGCGACGGGCATCTCGCGGCGCACGCTGTTCCGGTACTACCCGTCGAAGAACGCCATCCCCTGGGGCAACTTCGACGCACACCTGCAGCAACTGCGTGAGCTGCTCGCGACGCTGAGCCCACGCGTGAGCCTGGGAGAGGCCCTGCGCGAGGCTCTGCTCGCCTTCAACACCTACGAGGCCGACGAGATGGCCCAGCATCGGCAACGCATGCGCGTGATCCTGGAAACGGCTGGGCTGCAAGCGTATTCGATGACCATGTATGCAGGATGGCGCGAGGTCATCGCCGGCTACGTGGCGGTGCGCACCGGCCGGGCAGCCACCGACCTGATTCCGCAGACCGTGGCATGGCTGATGCTCGGGGTCGCGCTGTCGGCCTACGAGCACTGGCTCGCCGACGAGTCGGTGTCGCTGACCGACGCGATCGGCGAAGCATTCGACATCGTCTCGCCGGGGCTGGACGTGCTGGCCGAATAGCTAGCGCCACACGCAGCCGAGCGCCGCTGCCAACCACCGACACCGCACACCGCGTCGAGCGCGGCAGCCAGCCGCGCGCCGGCCACCAGTTCGCCGAACGGCCCGGCACCGGTCAGATCAGCGGTCCAGACCACCGGCTGCGTCCACGATCGCGGCAGGGCGGATGACAGTCCGATCTGGCGCCACAGCAGATCCCTTGCCTGATCGGCGATCTGGCGCAGCGTCGCCTACTCCACCTTGACGAACCCGTCCCGGATGAAAACGTCGACATCGATCACGGCGTTCACCATCGCCCACCCGCAGCCTGACAGGCCAACGATTTTTCGTCGAAAATTGGGGTGTCGGAGTTCGGGCTCCAACGGCGACGATAGAGATGTGAGCGCCGAAACAGACGCTCCGCGGGCACTGTTAGCCCTCTACGACGAGGCGCTGCCGGTGGTGTACGGGTACTTCGCCCGGCGCTGCGGTGACCGCGGAACTGCCGAGGACCTGACGTCGGAGACGTTCCTGGCGGCGATGGATGCCGCCCGCAAACCGTCCCCGCCGCAGCTCTCGGTGCCGTGGCTGATCGGGGTGGCCCGGCACAAGCTCGCCGACCACTACCGGCGGCGCCACGACCGATTCAGCATCCCGGTGGCCGAGTTACCCGAGCCGGTCGACCCGGCCGACGACTGGGATGCGGAGCTGGACCGCATCGTGGCCGAAAGCGTGCTGGCGCGGCTGCCCGAGCAACACCGCACCGTGCTCGCACTGCGCTACATGGACGACTGCACAGTGCCCGAATGCGCCGAGCTGATCGGTCGCACCGTGCAGGCCACGGAAGCCCTGCTGGTGCGGGCCCGCCGGGCGTTTCGAACGCAGTATCCCGGACCGGAAGGAGGGAAGTCATGATCAACAACAACCACGATCCGCTGACCGTGCTTGCTGACGCCGACCTCCCGGTTTCCCCGGACCCGCAGTTCGCGGCCAGGCTGCGAGCGCGTCTGGAATCGGCTCTCACACTTCCGAATCGAACGCAAGGAGTTGTCATGACAGGCACCGATACCGCCATCTCCGAACTGAATTCTGAACCTGCTGCCGCCACATCGTCTCCGCGGCCCGCCGCCACATCGTCTCCGCGGCCCGCCGCTACATCGTCTCCGCGGCCCGCCGTGGTCTCTTACCTGGCGGTGCCCGACGCCCGCGCCGCCATCGCCTGGTACACCGAGGCGCTCGGCGCGGTGCAGGTCGGCGAGCCGATCGTGATGGACGACGGCCGCATCGGCCACGCCGAACTCAGTCTCGCCGGAGGCGTGCTGTACCTCGCCGACGAATTCCCCGAGATGGGCCTGAAAGCGCCGTCACCGCAGGCAAATTCGGTGAGTCTGATGCTGCACGTGACCGATACCGACGCGGCGTTGAATCGAGCTCGCCGCCATGGTGCGCAGGTGCAGCGGGAACCGTATGAGAACTACGGCTCGCGCAATGCGACCATCATCGATCCGTCGGGCCACCGCTGGATGCTGTCAGGCCCGTCGACCGGTGTGCCCGCCCTGATCCAGCACGGTGACGTCGGATACGTGTCGGTGTGGGCCCCCGACCCCGACAAGGCCGCGGCGTTCTACGGGCATGTCCTGGGTTGGATCTATGACCCGGCCGCCCGCAAGATCACCAACACCGTGCAGCACATCGGGATCTATCCGATGCCGGGCGCTCCCACCCTGTTCTGCTGCTACGCCGTCACCGACCTGGACGCGGCCCGGCAGGCCATCACCGCGGGCGGTGGCACCGTCGGGGAGCCCGACGAACGCGAATTCGGCACGGTCCTCGACGCCACCGATCCCGGCGGCACGGCCTTCGCGGTGTTCCAGCCGTCCACCGAAGTCCCCCGTCCCGCTCTCAATGGCGCAGGGCCAGGCGAACTTTCGTATCTCACCTACGAAGTGACCGATTCGGCGGCGTTCAAGGAGTTCTACGGCCGGGTGTTCTCCTGGACGTTCGAACCGGGCCGGATCAACGACGGCTGGGGCATCCAGGGCAGCCAACCGATGTCAGGTATGGCCGGCGGCAGCGCGACCACCACCACGGTGCCGATGTGGACCGTCGCCGACATCGACGCCGCGGTCGCGCGGGTTCGGGAAGCCGGCGGGACCGTGCTGCAGGAACCGTCCCAGCAGCCCTACGGATTGATGGCCGAGTGCACCGACGACCAGGGCAGCCGGTTCTACCTCGGCCAGTTCTAGCGGCACTCAGCCCAGGACGTCAGCGATGGGCGCGCCTGCGGCGATCTTGCTGCGGACCTTCATCACCTTGCCCGGCATGCCGCCGCCGACGACACCGACGACCACGCCGTCACGCTCGTAGTAGGCCAGGAATTTGCGACCGTCGTCCTCGACGACATGCACGGTGTCCTCGGCCTCGGGCTCGCCCAGGCATTGGATCTTCACGTCGTACTGGTCACTCCAGAAGTACGGCACCGAGCTCACCGCCGAAGCCTCCTGGCCCAGCAGCGCAGGAACCAAGGCACGGGCCTGGTCGGCGACGTTGCTCCAATGTTCAACGCGCACTTGGTCTCCGACGGCGGTACGCCATGACGCCACATCGCCGATGGCCCATACGTCGGCCACACTGGTCCGGCCCACCTCGTCGCACACCACGCCGTTGTCGACCGCGACGCCGCTGCCGTCCAGCCACTCGATGGCCGGATGCGAGCCGATGCCCACCACGACCAGATCGGCGTCCAACTCGGTGCCGTCGCCCAGCACGACCTGCTCGACCTTGTCGGTGCCCCGCACCTCGGTCACCCCCACACCACAGCGGACATCGACACCCTCGGCCTGGTGCAGCCGGGTGACCAGGGCTCCGATCGTCTCCCCCAGCACCGACGCCAGCGGCGTGGGCTGCGGCTCCACCAGCGCCACTTCGACACCGAGCTTGCGCAGGCTGGCGGCCACCTCGCAGCCGATGAAACCGGCCCCGACCACCACGGCGCGCCTGGCCGATCCGGCGTCGGCACGCAGCGCCAGGCTTTCGTCGTAGGACCGCAACACCCGGATACCCGGCAGGTCAGGGAACGAGCGGATGCGCTTGGGCACCAGGCCCGTCGCGATGATCAGCTGGTCGTAGGCCACCTCGCTGCCGTCGGCCAGCGAGACCGACTTGGCGGCGGTGTCCACCGACTGCGCGGCCGAACCGAGCCGCAAAGTGATGTTGTTGTCCGCATAGAATTCGGCGGGCTTGAGCGTGACGTCGTCGGTCTCGGCACGCAGCACTTCTTTGGACAGCGGTGGCCGATCGTAGGGCAGATGGTCCTCGTCGCTGATGATCGTGATCGCTCCGGAGTACTCCGACCGTCGCAACTGCTCAGCGGTCCGGGCAGCCGCGAGACCGCCTCCGACGATGACGATGCCCCCAGGTGTAGTCACGAGGGGGTTTCTACACGATCATCCCGCATGGGTGTAGGCCACCCTACTGATGGGCGCTATTACGGCCTGGCCCGTTCGATGAGCCTGGAGAGCACGACGATGCTCTCACTGCGCTCGATGTCGGCACTGGCCCTGATGCGTTCCAGCGCCTCCTCGAGGTGCCGCATATCCCGTGCGAGGACGTGCAGGATGGCATCGGCGGTGCCGGTTACCGTTGCGGCACTGACGACTTCGGGGATGCCGACCCACGCGGCACGCAGCTCGGCGGGTGCGATGGTGCCATGGCAGAACACCTGCACGTAGGCCTCGGTACGCCACCCGAGCGCGCTGGGGTCAACCACGGTGGTGAAGCCACGGATCACCCCATCGGCGATCATGCGGTCCACTCGCCGCTTGACGGCCGGCGCCGACAGGCTCACCCGCTGCCCGATCTCGGCGTAGGTGGCCCGGGCATGTTCGGCAAGCTCGGCGAGGATCTGCTCGTCGGTCTCGTCAAGACGTTCCATGTCGCCCCTCTGCACGCAACAAAACACCGAAACGGTGCTGTAGTTGCAATGTATCGCTGGTAGACGCGCAATAACCAGCGATTGATTGCGTGACGACTGCTTTCTATCGTCGATTCATGACAACACTGCACGATGTCATGCCCACCTCTGCGCCCACACCTCGCCACGCCACCACCCGCCGCTACGCCATGACAGAACCCCGGTATTTCGCCGTGGAGTACGCGATCAATCCGTGGATGGACACGTCGACGCCGGTCGACCCGCAGCGTGCGGTGGACCAGTGGGAGTCATTACGACGGACATACCTCGACCTCGGTCACACCGTCGACCTCGTCGCGCCCCGCCCAGGCTTGCCCGATATGGTGTATGCCGCCAACGGTGGCATCGTCGTCGGCGACACCGCCGTGGTGGCAAGGTTCGCATACCCGCAACGCGCGCCCGAGGCCGACGCCTACGCCGACTGGATGGCCGGACGAGGCCTCACGCTCGCCCACACTGCGCATGTCAACGAGGGCCAAGGCGATCTTCTCATCGTCGGATCAATGATGTTGGCGGGCTGGGGTTTTCGTACTGAGCGCGAGGCGCACGACGAGATCGCCGCCATCACTGGGCGGCCCGTGGTGAGCCTCGAGCTGGTCGACCCGCGCTTCTACCACCTCGATACCGCCCTGGCCGTGCTCGACGACACCACAATCGCGTACTACCCGCCGGCGTTCACCGATGCCGGCCGGACCCGGATAGCTGAGCTGTTTCCCGACGCCATCGAGGTCGCCGACGCCGACGCCCATGTGCTGGGTCTCAATGTCGTCTCCGATGGCCGTCACGTCGTGATGCCTGCGGCGGCCACCGGCTTCGCGGCCCAACTCCATGACGCCGGATTCGAGCCGATCGGCGTCGACCTCACCGAACTGTTGAAAGGCGGCGGATCCGTCAAATGTTGCACCCTGGAACTACACCCGTGAGCATGCTGGATGGCGTGGACACCGACACAGTCTCCGTAGCCATCGCACTCGACGATCGCTACGTCGCACACAATTACGCACCACTGCCGGTGGTGGCCGCCAGCGCGGAGGGGGTCTGGATCACGGACGTGACCGGCCGCCGGTACCTGGACTTCCTGGCGGCGTATTCGGCCGTCAACTTCGGTCACCGGCATCCGGAGATCATCGCGACCGCGCACGCGCAGCTCGACACCCTGACGCTCGTCAGCCGCGCATTCCACGCCGATCGGCTGGCCCCGTTCTGCGCCGCGCTGGCCGGGCTGTGCGGCAAAGACATGGTGCTACCGATGAACAGCGGCGCCGAGGCCGTCGAGAGCGGGATCAAGGTGGCCCGCAAGTGGGGCACCGACGTCAAGGGCGTGGCCCCGGGCGCTGCCAATATCGTGGTCGCCCAGAACAACTTTCACGGCCGTACTACCACGATCATCAGCTTCTCCGACGACGAGACCGCGCGCCGCGGATTCGGCCCGTACACCCCCGGGTTCCGCTCGGTGCCGTTCGGCGACGCCGACGCGCTGGCAGCCGCGGTCGATGACAACACGGTCGCGGTGCTGATCGAACCCATCCAGGGCGAGGCCGGGATCATCGTCCCGCCCGCGGACTTCCTGCCGCGGGTCCGCCGGCTGTGCACCGAGCGCAACGTGCTGATGATCGCCGACGAGATCCAGTCCGGGCTCGGTCGTACCGGCCGCACATTCGCCTGCGAGCACTGGGACGTCGTCCCCGATGTCTATCTGCTGGGCAAGGCGCTCGGCGGTGGGGTGTTGCCACTGTCGGCGGTGGTGGCCGACCGCGACGTGCTCGGGGTGCTGCATCCTGGCGAGCACGGTTCCACCTTCGGTGGTAATCCACTGGCCGCCGCGATCGGCACCACCGTGGTGGGCATGCTGCAACGGGGCGAATACCAGTCCCGCTCAGCAGAACTCGGCGCACATCTGCACCGCCGGCTGGAGATGTTGATCGGTCACGGCGTTCGGGCGGTACGGGGCCTGGGCCTGTGGGCAGGCGTCGACATCGACCCGGAACTCGGCACCGGCAAGCAACTGTGCGTGGCACTGGCCGAACGCGGGGTGCTCGCCAAGGACACCCACGGGTCCACGCTGCGGTTCGCCCCGCCCCTGGTGGTCACGGCTGACGAGATCGACTGGGCCATCGATCAATTCGCCGACGCCCTCACCGACGCGCGCCGCTCGCGTTAGCCGGCGAGCAGACACTGCGGTACCGCAACCACGGCGTGTCGCGTACCTGAGTGTCTGCTCGCGGGGAAAGTCGCGCGGAAAGTCAGGGAAAAGGGTCAGTACTTCAGCACACCGCGGTCGACGGCGATCTGACTGCCCGACAGCGTGGCCGAGCCATCTCCGGCCAGCCAGGCCACCACGTCGGCGACCTCTTCGGGTGTCATGAACGTGGACAGCCCCTTACCGTCCTGGCCCACCGGCTGCAGCGGCATCGGCGCGAAGCTGTGTAGGTAGTTCGGGTACTTCGAGAACACCGCGGCCATGGCCTCCGGCTCAATCATCGGGGTGTCGATCGAGTACGGGTGGATGGAGTTGACCCGAATCCCGTACTCCCCCACCTCCAATGCCAACGCATTGGTCAGAGCCACCAGACCGTGCTTGGACGCCGAGTAGTGACCGTTGCCCGGCGTCGCCTTGAGACCCGCCGATGAACTCACGATGACGATGGACCCGCCGTTGCCCGCCTCGATCATCGCGGGCACCGCGGCGCGGATGGTGCGCCAGGTGCCGTTGAGGTTCACATCGACGACGGTGTCCCACTGCTCGGGCGACATTTCGAAGAGCCGGCCCCAACTCAGCACACCCGCATTGGCCACGACGATGTCGAGACGGCCGAACTGCTCGACGCCGTCGGCGACCACCTGTTGCTGGGCGGCCAGATCGCGGATGTCGACCTCGCGGGCCAGCACCTTGCGGCCCGCGGCCTCCACCGCGCGGACCGTCTCGGCGAGATCCTCCGGCGTGGCCGGTGCATAGGTGATGGTGTCGTCCACCGCGCGGCACACATCGATGGCGATGATGTCGGCGCCCTCGTTCGCGAGGCGCACCGCATGCGCCCGGCCCTGACCGCGGGCCGCCCCGGTCACGAATGCCACCCGCCCCTCGAGCGTTCCACTATCTGCCACGTCACCGGTCCTTTCGCTGAGTCAGCGACCAGGCTAACAGCAAAAGTAGAACGTGTTCTAGACCCAGGCCGGTGCTCGGTCTGCGCTCACAACTCCGAGATGATCTGCTGCCGCTTGGCGGTGTACTCCGCGTCGGTGATGGCACCGGTGGCGCGCAATGTCTCCAATTCCTGCAACCGCTGCGCGGTCGACGGTTCAGGCGCCTGGACAGCGGGCGTCGGCACGGGTGCTGCCGCCGGGGCCTGCTGCGCGGCCGCGCGCCGCACCACATTCGTGACCTGTTGGCGCACCAGAGGATTGGACCTGATATCGACGGTGCCGTTCATCGGAACGTTGTTGGCCTTGAGGATCCGCAGGATCTCCAGCAGCGGGCCGGCCTGCCCGGACAGGTCGTAGGTGCGGCGGTCTTCGTCCACGGTGAACTGCGCCGGCACCAGACCGCCGACCAAAGCGCTTCGCTGCCAGTCGATTTGATAGTCGCTGGTGACAGGGTCGACGAGGACGACGAGCTTGCGGCCGGTGATCAGCGGCATCCTCGTCACCGAGGCGATGACCCGGTCCTGGCTCTCAAAGGGGGCCAGACCCGGCCCTTCGATCCGAAGATTGAGCTTCACCAGTGGTTGATCGTTGATCTGGGCGCCGGTCTCGGCGATGCCGATGACCTGAGCCAGTGCCAGCACCCCCTGCTGCTCCAGGTGCTGCGACTTGGCAGCGGACTTGGCGCCGTAGTTCGTCATGGCCAACGCGACCAGGACATCCGCCGCGGTGATCAGCAGACCAGCCCAGAACATCCACCGCACCAGGTCGCTCTCACCGATGGCGAAATACACGACGAGAAAGATCGGCCCGACCAAGCCGCCGCACAGCAGCACCCACAGCTGAGCCTTCAGATACCGCCCGACCACGTGACCCTCCTCGGATCGCCGATACGGGTGTCAGATTATCGCCATTCATCCTCGATGTCTGGGCTGCGCGCAGGAAACTTACGGCTGTGACAGATCAACGGGCGGCGCCGACCGCGCCGCGCGACCGCTGGATTCTCGCGGCGGTGTCCACCGCGCTGTTCTGTGTCCAGTTGGACTATTTCGCCGTCAATCTCGCGCTACCGAAGATGGCAGAGGATCTCGGAACCACAGCCACCGACCTGCAGTGGGTGATCAGCATCTACATGCTGACCCTGGGGGCATGCATGGTGCCTGCGGGCCGCATCGGTGACATCTTCGGTCGCCGACGCACTCTACTGATCGGCATCGCCATATTCGGTGTGTCGTCGGCGGTCTGCGCGATGGCCCCGTCCGCGGCGTGGGTGATCGGCTCGAGAGCGGCCCAGGGATTGGGCGCGGCGCTGATCTTTCCCGTCTCGGTCAGTGTGCTGACCAACTCCTTTCCGGCGGATCGAGCTGCCCGCGCCATCGGATTGGCCTATGGGATAGGCGGATTGGGTAATGCCGCAGGCCCGTTGGTCGGTGGTCTGCTCACCCAGACGGTCGGATGGCGCGCGATCTTCTGGTTGCTCGTGCCTCTGGCCGTCATCTGCGCGGTGATCGGGGGCATCACCATGCCGGAGAGCTCCGACCAAACCGTGCCACGCCGGATCGATCTCACCGGGCTCGCTCTGATCACCATCGGCATCGGTCTTTTCACGCTGACCTTCGACCGCGGCCCGAGTTGGGGCTGGCTCTCGCTGCCGACCGTGGCGGCGTTCATCATCTCGATCGTGACCATGACGGCGTTCGTCGTGACCGAGCACCGGGTCAAATGGCCGCTGGTCGATCTCTCGCTTCTGCGGGACGAACGGTTCACCGTGCTGATCCTCACCGGCACCGTGGCCAACATCGCTTATGTGGTGGCGATTTACCTCTCGACCTTGAATCTGCAGGACGTACGCGGCCTCGATCCGTTGACCGCCGGGCTGGCATTCCTTGGCCCATCGGCGGGCGCCGCCGCAGGCGGTGTGCTCTCTGGACGGCTGGCCACCAAGTACCCACCCATGGCGGTGATGGGTACGACGGGTGCGGCCGCCGCGATTTCGCTTGCCGTGCTTGCCCTCTCACACAGCTGGCCGCTCTATCTCATCGCCTTGACGGCCTGCGGCTTCACGATGGGGCTGGTCTACGCGTTCACTACAGTGGCGACCCAGGCAGTGGTACCGCCGGAGCGGGCCGGTGCCGCGGCGGGCGTGGCGCTGACCTCCATGGTGACGCTGGGGGGCGTCGGGATCGCCGTCACCGGCACCGTGCTGGAAATGCTCGTACACGCGGGATCGACTACCGGTGGCGGTATTTCGGCCATCCTGCTGACCATCGCGATCCTGCTGCTGCCGACCTCACTGCTGGTGCTGGGCTGGGCCAAACAGACCACCCGGTAAGAGAAGAACTCGAACCACGTACGGAGGCGACGAGAGCACTTTGCGCTGCCGAGCAATGTGGACATCACAGCGGCTTGGCCGAAAAAACCGGCAGTGCGCTGACGTCCACATTTCACGGGGACACGGTTAGCCGTATTTGCTGCATTTCACTCTTGAGCGTTTCGTGGACCGGCAGGTATCCGAAAGAGAACGCATACACGGACAGTTCCCAATGATCTTTGCGCAAGGTCCGTCACATCGGCGGTCCGACAGTGGCAATGTTGCCCACCGGCTGCGCCGCTTCCAGCAGCTGGTACAGCGGCCAGGTCCACGCGTACCCACCGGACCGCGCCCGCGCATAGCTCGTATGGATGGCCACGCCGGCTGGCGTCACCTCGTCGTCGTCGGTGATCGCATCACAGACCGGGTCGCCGACATCGCACACGCTGATGGTGCGGGAGCCGACGGACACCGGCAGTGGAGTCGTCGGCGCATGCGCCATCAGCGGCCACTGCTGCGCCATCCCCTTTCCGGCAGCACCTCGAACAGCGGTAGCGCTTCCGAGGTTGTACGTCGGGTCGGCGGGCAAGCGGTCGCCGTCGGCGACCAGCAGAACAGCCGCCAGACTGGGATTGCCTGCCAGAGATTGCAGGTTCCGGTGGACCACCATCGCGCCCTGCGAATAGCCGGCCAGCACCACCTTGCTGGAAGGGCACTGCTGGGTGAAGGCGGTGTACTGGTTGGCCAGGGCGGCGACACCGGCGTCAACACTGCTCATGAAACCCGCCCAGCCGAGCAGATTTCCGGTATCGGGCACCGCCACCGCCGGATAGATGACCGCCTCGGCGGTCATGGTCCGACCGTCGCGCTGCACCTGCTGAGACAGGTCCTGGAGTGACTGGTACACCACTCGACCCATGCCGCCGTACGAAGCCGGATCGTCACGTTCACCCGAGCCGGCAACACCGATCCAGTGAACGTCGGGGCATCCCGGTACGGCATTGGCCGGGGCCGCCGTCAAGCCGATGAGCCCGATGACGCCGACGGCGCAACATACCGCCACGAACAGACGACGAATCACAGCGGAACCCCCTACCCGTACACAGCAAAACTACCTGCACTATCGCCCCAGTAGTCACAGGCGTTACGCGATTGCAGCAAAGGAGCGCAAGGCCACAACAGAGCACAAATGAAAGCGGCGCCCACCCGAAGGTGAGCGCCGCTTTGCAGCAGTCAGATCAATTACTTGTTGATCTTGGTAACCCGGCCGGCGCCGACGGTACGGCCACCCTCGCGGATCGCGAAGCGCAGGCCCTCGTCCATGGCGACGGGCTGGATCAGCTTGACGGAGATGTCGGTGTTGTCACCGGGCATAACCATCTCGGTGCCCTCCGGCAGCGTCACAACACCGGTCACGTCGGTGGTGCGGAAGTAGAACTGCGGACGGTAGTTGTTGAAGAACGGCGTGTGGCGGCCACCCTCGTCCTTGGACAGGATGTAGACCTGGCCCTCGAAATCGGTGTGCGGGGTGGTGGTGCCGGGCTTGACCACAACCTGGCCACGCTCGACGTCCTCACGCTTGATACCACGCAGGAGCAGACCGACGTTGTCACCGGCCTGGCCCTGGTCGAGCAGCTTGCGGAACATCTCGACACCGGTGACGGTGGTCTTGGTCGTGGTCGGGCGGATGCCGACGATCTCGACCTCTTCGTTCACGTTGACCACGCCACGCTCGACGCGACCGGTGACCACGGTGCCACGACCGGTGATGGTGAAGACGTCCTCGACGGGCATCAGGAACGGCTTGTCGGTCTCGCGAACCGGATCCGGGATCGACTCGTCGACCGCGTCCATCAGGTCCTCAACCGACTTGACCCACTTCTCGTCGCCTTCCAGCGCCTTGAGCGCCGAGACGCGGACGACCGGGGCCTCCTCGTCGAAGTCCTGCGCAGCCAGCAGCTCGCGGACCTCCATCTCGACGAGCTCGATGAGCTCCTCGTCATCCACCGCGTCCGACTTGTTCAGCGCGACCAGGATGTAGGGCACACCCACCTGGCGGGCCAGCAGCACGTGCTCGCGGGTCTGCGGCATCGGGCCGTCGGTGGCGGCGACCACCAGGATGGCGCCGTCCATCTGGGCCGCACCGGTGATCATGTTCTTGATGTAGTCGGCGTGACCCGGGGCGTCCACGTGGGCGTAGTGGCGCTTGTCGGTCTGGTACTCCACGTGGGAGATGTTGATGGTGATACCGCGCTGACGCTCTTCAGGCGCATTGTCGATCTGGTCGAATGCGCGCGATTCGTTCAACTCCGGGTACTTGTCGTGCAGAACCTTGGTGATTGCTGCAGTAAGCGTGGTCTTGCCGTGGTCAACGTGACCGATGGTCCCGATGTTGACGTGCGGCTTCGTCCGCTCGAACTTCGCCTTCGCCACTGTGGTGTCCTCCTGGACTGTGTTGGTGCTTGTACTTAAGCAGTGTTGATGTGTTCAGTTGTGCGGTCTGCGAGGCTACCGGGTTACTGACCCGTCGCCTTCGCTCAGATCGACTGCTCGACTCCGGCTCAGATCGCGCCTCGGCCGCAAGCGGCCTTCGATGCTTACTGACCCGTCGCCTTCGCGATGATCTCCTTCGACACGTTCGCCGGAACCTCGGCGTACGAATCGAACACCATGGAGTAGTTCGCCCGGCCCTGGGTCTTCGACCGGAGGTCGCCGACGTAGCCGAACATCTCCGACAGCGGAACCTGCGCCTTGACGACGCGCGCACCACTGCGCTCCTCCATGGCCTGGATCTGACCACGGCGGGAGTTCAAGTCGCCGATCACGTCGCCCATGTAGTCCTCGGGCGTGGTGACCTCGACGGCCATGATGGGCTCGAGAATGACCGGCTGAGCGGCCTGCGCGGCCTTCTTCAGCACCTGCGAGCCGGCGACCTTGAATGCCATTTCCGAGGAGTCGACCTCGTGGTAGGCGCCGTCGAGCAGGGTGACCTTCACGTTCACCAGCGGGTAGCCGGCGAGCACGCCGTACTGCATGGCGTCCTGCGCACCGGCATCCACCGAAGGGATGTACTCGCGCGGGATGCGGCCACCGGTGACCTTGTTCTCGAACTCGTAGGTGGCACCGTCCTCGCCGTGGAACGGCTCCAGGTCGATGAGCACCTTCGCGAACTGGCCCGAGCCACCCGTCTGCTTCTTGTGGGTGTACTCGACCTTCTCCACCTTGCGGCGGATGGTCTCGCGGTAGGCCACCTGCGGCTTGCCGACGTTGGCCTCGACCTTGAACTCGCGACGCATGCGGTCCACCAGGATGTCCAGGTGAAGCTCGCCCATGCCGCCGATGACGGTCTGGCCGGTCTCCTGGTCCAGGTGCACCTTGAAGGTGGGATCCTCTTCCGCGAGCTTCTGGATCGCGGTGCCCAGCTTCTCCTGGTCGCTCTTGGTCTTGGGCTCGATGGCGACCTCGATAACCGGGTCCGGGAACGTCATCGACTCCAGCACGACCTGGTTGTTCGCGTCGCTCAGGGTGTCACCGGTGGTGGTGTCCTTGAGGCCGATCACCGCGTAGATGTGACCCGCGGCGGCCGTCTCGACCGGGTTCTCCTTGTTGGCGTGCATCTGGAACAGCTTGCCCAGACGCTCCTTCTTGCCCTTGGTGGCGTTGATGACCTGGGCGCCGGACTCGACCTTGCCCGAGTACACGCGCACGTAGGTCAGCTTGCCGAAGAACGGGTGCACGGCGATCTTGAACGCCAGCGCAGCGAACGGCTCGTCGGTGGACGGACGACGCAGGATCTCCTCGTCCTCCTTGCCCGGGGCATGGCCACGGACCGACTCGACGTCCAGCGGCGACGGCAGGTAGTCGATGACCGCGTCGAGCATGGGCTGCACGCCCTTGTTCTTGAACGCGCTGCCGCACAGCACCGGGTACAGCTCGCTGGACACGGTCAGCTTGCGGATCGCGCCCTTGATCTCGTCGATGGTGAGCTCTTCGCCACCGAGGTACTTCTCCAGAAGCGCCTCGTCGGTCTCGGCGACCGTGTCCATCAGCTCGCTGCGGTACTCGGCGGCCCGCTCGGCCAGATCCGCGGGGATCTCGATGGTCTCGTAGCTCTCGCCGAGCTTGGTCTCGCCGCGCCACACCTTGGCGTTCATCTCGACCAGGTCGACGATGCCCTCGAAGTCGTTCTCGGCACCGATCGGCAGCTGGATCACCAGCGGCTTGGCGCCGAGGCGGTCCTTGATGGTCTGCACGGTGAAGTAGAAGTCCGCACCCAGCTTGTCCATCTTGTTGACGAAGCAGATCCGGGGCACGTCGTACTTGTCGGCCTGGCGCCACACCTGCTCGGACTGGGGCTCAACACCTTCTTTGCCGTCGAACACGGCAACAGCACCGTCGAGCACGCGCAGGCTGCGCTCCACCTCAACGGTGAAGTCGACGTGCCCGGGGGTGTCGATGATGTTGATCTGGTTGTTGTTCCAGAAGCAGGTCACGGCTGCGGAGGTGATGGTGATACCACGCTCCTGCTCCTGCTCCATCCAGTCGGTCGTGGAGGCACCGTCGTGCGTCTCGCCGATCTTGTAGTTGACGCCGGTGTAATAGAGGATGCGCTCGGTCGTCGTCGTCTTGCCGGCGTCGATGTGCGCCATGATGCCGATGTTGCGGACCTTGTTCAGGTCAGTCAGCACGTCCTGTGCCACGGAAGTCTTCCCACTCTTTCGCTTGCTTGATTAGGTGTTCGGATGCACCCTCGCGGGCGTCCGACACTGGACGCCCGGAGGGCGGACATCACCAGCGGTAGTGCGCGAAAGCCCGGTTCGCTTCAGCCATCTTGTGAGTGTCCTCACGACGCTTCACCGCGGCGCCGAGGCCGTTGCTCGCATCGAGGATCTCGTTGGCGAGCCGCTCGACCATGGTCTTCTCGCGACGGGCCTTGGAGAAGCTCACCAGCCAGCGCAGGGCCAGCGTGGTGGAGCGATCGGGGCGCACCTCGACCGGGACCTGGTAGGTGGCGCCACCGACGCGGCGGCTACGCACCTCGAGGGCGGGCTTGACGTTGTCGAGCGCACGCTTGAGGGTGACGACCGGATCGGTGCCGGTCTTGTCGCGGGCCTGCTCCAGCGCGCCGTAGACGATGCGCTCGGCCAGCGACTTCTTGCCGTCCAGCAGGACCTTGTTGACCAGCTGGGTGACCAGCTGCGACCCGTAGACCGGATCGTTGACCAACGGACGCTTCGGCGCGGGACCCTTGCGCGGCATCAGCTCTTCTCCTTCTTGGCGCCGTAACGGCTACGGGCCTGCTTGCGGTTCTTGACACCCTGGGTGTCCAGCGACCCGCGGATGATCTTGTAACGGACGCCGGGGAGGTCCTTCACACGACCACCGCGCACCAGCACCATCGAGTGCTCCTGCAGGTTGTGACCCTCACCCGGGATGTAAGCGGTGACCTCAACCCCGCTGGTCAGCTTCACGCGGGCAACCTTACGAAGCGCCGAGTTCGGCTTCTTCGGGGTGGTGGTGTACACGCGGGTGCACACGCCGCGGCGCTGCGGGCTGCCCTTGAGGGCCGCGGTCTTGACCTTCGCGACCTTGTCGCGGCGACCCTTGCGGACCAGCTGGTTGATGGTTGGCATGTACCGGCTTTCTGTGTGTTGCTATGTGCTGCTCTGTTGTTCTTCAAGTCTCTGTACTGCAGTTACCCCCGAGGCGCGTACCCCGCGGCCGGGCGTGTCGCACGTGCTCACACCGGAGGAATTCCGATGCGTGTAAGACATGCGAATTGGCCCGGCGTGCGGGCACGCTTGCGAAACACTTAGCCGCATGCGCCTTTCCGGCCAGGCACGATCCACCACAATACCAGGGCCGACCGCGACGAACCAAACTCGTGCGCGGTCGACTAATCGCAGGTCAGAGCCTACGCCTGTCGACGCTGCATGCCGGACGCCAGGCGCAGCAGCATGTCGGTGAACACCGCATCGGTGTCGATATCGTCCATCACGCCGGTCATCTCCAGCAGTACAAAACCGTGTAGGGCCGACCAGAATTCCAACGCCGCGTAGAACGCGTCCTCCCCTTCCAACCCGAATGAGGCCAGCACGTCGATCACCGGTCCGGCGGCGGCTTTGGTGGCTGCGGAGTACTGCGGGTCGTCGCCCCCGAACGGCATGCGGGTGAACGCCGAGTACCGGCCCGGGTGGTGATGGGCGTAGCTGCGATACGCGCTGGCCATGGCCACGATGGCGTCTTCGCGGGTGCGGCCCTGCCCCACGGTGTTCAGCATCCCGATGATGTCGTCGATGACGCGCATCCGGACCGTGCGGCGCAGGTCTTCCAGGCTGTTGACGTGGTTGTAGAGCGATGGCCCCTTGGTGCCGAGCTGGCTGGCCAATGCGTTGATGGTCAACGCGTCCCAACCGTCGCGGTCGAGGAACGTCAAGGCGGCGTTCACGATCGCGTCGCGGCTGAGCCGGGTGGTCCGCGCCGGGCGCGGTCGGCCACCGGCCGCCTGCGAATCCGGCCGTGTTGACATGTGCGCTCCACCTGGTCGGGTCGACGGGATGTTTCGGGTCGACGGGAACGGACCCTGAACTGGGTCGCGGTGAAACTCTAGCCGTTCCCTGTCCGTAAACGTCAGTTCACGCGGTCCTGGCTGACTTGGGCGAGTTGCCCGGTGACGGTGCACAGATCCGGCAGAACAGCAGGATTCATCGACTGGATCGACCAGGTGATGACGTCACTGCCCTTGCTGACATAGATGCTGCAGACATTGGCGTCCTGGGCCCTGAACCCCTTGTTGCCGTTGATGGACACTTCGGTCAACGTGCGTCCGGCGCGTTGTTCCAAGGTCCGCTCGGCGTCCATGTCACTGCCCCGGTACCACCACGTCGAGATGCCCATGCCGGCACCGAACGTGCCGAGCAGGGTGTTCTCCTGCCAGAAGCAGCCGGTGTCACTGACCACCGCCTTGGTGAACATCGAGCCCGCGGCCTTGGTCACGTCGGCATCGGTGATGCCGTTGCAGTCCACCGAGTGGAAGCCACCATCAGGTGGCCGTGCGGCTGGTTGTTCGGCCTGCTCGGAGGGTCCGCACGCGGTAAGAACTGCCGCGCCGACGGCGACACCGAGGATCAGAGTTCGCGACGCCATGTCAGAGTTCCGCCTGCAGGGTCTTGGAGAGCAGCATCTGGGCGCCCTTGCACGGGTCGCCGCTGTTCTGCCCGCGGTACTGCACCCACCAGCTCAGCACGCCCGAGCCCGCTGCGGCAGTGGCCGCGCATGCCGCGCCGGTGATGTCGCGGCGTGCCAGGAACGCCTGGTGGCGCTCGACGACGGTGTCGGTGATCTGCGCCTTGCGCTCCTGCGCCACCGTTCGTTCCCGCTCCAAGGATCCGGACTCGAACCACGAGAAGACGACATCGACCATGACCGGCGACGCGCTGGGACCGGACTTACGTGACAGCACGTACTGGCAGACCGCGCCGCTGTAGGGACGCACGATGTTGTCGGCTTTGAGCAGTTCCTGGACCGAGCTGTCGGTGAGCAGACCGCATCGGTCGTCGACATATCCGTAGCCACGGTCGGTGCCTGCGCCGCCGGATTCGGCCCGTTGCGCCGTCCCGCTGACGGTATGCGAGCACCCCGCGACGGTCACTATCGCGGTGACCGCCACGGCAGCAGCCTCCACAACACGCCGACGCATCGGACAACACGGTACCGAGCACTGCGAACTCCCGCGACTGATCACCCGGGCACACCCGAACCGCCCAAGCGCTGCCGAAGCGACGGCGGCGCAACGTACGCTTCCGTGCATCGGATGTCGTTGCACCAGATTCGGACGAAGGGGAATGACCGTGCGTTGGACAGCTGGGTGCCGAAGATTGAGTGCGGGCTTGATCGCGGTGCCGCTGGCGCTGACCGCGGGTGTGGCCCCCGCCTCCGCAAAGGACGGCGACACCCACATCACCGGGCAGGGCATCAACCAGACCATCGACTGCAACGGCGCGACGTTGTTCGTGAACGGCACCGGAAATACAGTCACCGCACTCGGAACGTGTTGGGCGGTCACCGTGCAGGGGTCGTCGAACACCGTCGTCGCCGACAACGTGGTCAACGACGTGACTGTCTACGGCTTCGATCAGACGGTGTTCTTCAAGGGCGGTGACCCGGTCCTGGTCGACCGTGGCCGCGAGCTCGGGATGACGAACCGGCTGGATCGCGTACCCGCCTGATACGGAAAGGGAGAGAACATGCATAGCTACACCACCGGGATCATCAGCGTTGTCGCGGCAGGTGCCGCCGTTTTCGCACTGTCCGCGTGCGGCGGCGGATCGGACAACAAGAACTCTTCACCGTCGGCGACGGCAGGCACGTCGGGCCTCAACGTGGAAATCGGCAACACCATCAACTACGCGTCGGTCGGCACCACCGCCGACATCGATTGCGCCAGCGGCAAATCGCTCACGATCGGCGGGACCAACAACACGCTGACCGTCAAAGGCACGTGCTCCAGCGTCAACATCGGCGGCTCGGACAACAAGATCACGTTCGAAAAGATCGACAAGGATCTGGCCGTACTCGGGTTCAACAACACCGTGACCTATAAGGCCGGCGACCCGAAGGTGTCCAACACCGGTAACAACAACACGGTCAACAAGGGCTGACCGGACCAGCTTTTCGACGGCTCGACACCGTCGGCCGCAGGGGCCGACGGCGATCTCGGCACCGTTCTCGGTGAGCAGCCGCCCCGACTCCCGCGCGCCCTTCTCCGGCTCGGGCGCGCGGTCGAGTGTCGCGCAGCAGGCAACGAAATCTGGTGCGCACCAAGCCTTTTCGTTCACCGCCCGCTGATCCAGCCACGCGAGCGTGGTCACCCCGCTCTCGAGCGCGGCGGCCAACTCGCAGCCGGCGCCCTTCTTCAACTCACGCGCCGCGAGAGCCCTTGAACCTGTCCGGCGCGATGACGCTGCGCACGGGCTCGCCGAACCGTGCGAAATTCATCCACCTTCCCCTCTCGACACGCTGATACATCACTAATATACTAGTCGCACGCCAAACATATACCAATGGCGAAACTTTCGGCCACCGCCGTGACCAGCTGATGAGGAGTACGACAGGATGCAGCAACTCGCCCACCGGCTCGAACGTCTGGGGACCGAGACGGCGTTCAGCGTCGCGCAGGCCGCCGCGGCCTGGAAGGCGAAGGGACACCGCGTGTTTCCCTTCCATCTGGGTGACATCAACATCCCGACGGCCCCGCACATCGTGGATGCGATGAACAAGGCGATCGCCGACGGCTACACGGGCTACTGCCCCGGGCCCGGCATCCCCCAGCTGCGCGAGGCGCTCGCCGACGACCTGGGGTCGGCCCGCGGCATCGACCTCTCCCCCGACAACGTCGTCGTGATGACGGGAGGCAAGCCCGTCATCACGAAGTTCCTGCAGACCGTCATGAACCCCGGCCAGGAAGTGCTCTACCCGAACCCGGGCTTCCCGATCTACGAGTCGCAGATCGAGTACCTCGGCGGCACGGCCCTGCCCTACCGCTACGTCCCCACCGACGAGGGCTTCGCGATCGACCTCGATCAGCTCCGTGCTTCGATCACGCCGAACACGGTCGCGATCATCTACAACGACCTGCAGAACCCCATCTCCGCCGAGTCGACGGCGGCCGAGCGCGAAGCCATCGCGCAGCTCGCCCAGGAGCACGACCTCTGGGTGCTCTCCGACGAGGCCTACTTCGAGACGCGCTACGAAGGCGTCTCGAGCTCCATCGCGTCGCTTCCGGGCATGCTCGAGCGCACGGTCATCCTGTACACGTTCAGCAAGAAATTCGCGATGACCGGCTCACGCCTTGGCTGCGCCGTCGCCCCGGTCGACCTCGCGAAGGTGTTCAGCACGCTCAACACCAATGACGAGTCATGCACGACGCACTACGTGCAGTGGGCAGGCATCGAGGCGCTGCGCGGCACGCAGGAGCCCGTCCAGCAGATGCTCAAGGTCCTGCGCGAGCGGCGCGACGCCGCCTGCGAGGCCGTGAACGCCATCCCGGGTATGAATGTGGCCGTGCCCCACTCGACGTTCTACCTGTTCCCCGACGTCACCGAGGCCATGGATCGCATGGGTTACACCGCGGTCGGCGACTTCGCAGCCGTGGCACTGCACCAGACCGGCGTCTCGTTCTGCACCCGTGAGCACTTCGGCCGCCGTCAGCCGGGCGAGGAGCGCCAGTACATCCGCCTGGCCTACTCGGGCATCGAGGTCGATGACATCCGCGAGGGCCTCGGCCGCCTGAACGAATGGATCAGCGCCAAATGAGCCGGGTTGTGGTCACCGGGCGAGTCCCGGACGCTGCCATCGAGAAGCTGCGCGTCGAGCACGAGGTCGACGCCTGGCAGGGCCCGGAGTCGATCAGCCGCGATGAGCTGCTGCGCCGGGTAGCCGGCGCCGACGCCATCCTGACCCTGCTGACCGAACGCGTCGACGGCGAGCTGCTCGACACGGCAGGTCCTCAGCTCAAGGTCGTCGCGAACGTAGCCGTCGGCTACGACAACATCGACGTGGCGGCGTGCCGCGAGCGCGGCGTGGTCGCGACGAACACACCCGGCGTGCTTACGGAGGCGACCGCCGACATCGCCTTCGCCCTCATCCTCATGGCCACGCGCCGACTCGGCGAAGGTGAGCGGATCATTCGCGACCGCCAGCCCTGGAAGTGGGGCATGTTCTTCCTCCTCGGCACCGGCCTGCAGGGCAAGACCCTGGGCATCGTGGGCATGGGCGGCATCGGCCAGGCGACAGCCCGCCGCGCCAAGGCGTTCGGCATGGATGTCGTCTACCAGTCGCGCAGCGAGATCGATCCCGACGTCGCGGCCGAGCTCGGCGCGCGGCGGGTGGCCCTCGATGAGCTGCTGGCCGTCTCCGACGTCGTGTCGCTGCACTGCCCCTACGGGCCGGCCACCCATCACCTGATCGGCGCCGAGCAGCTCTCCGCGATGAAGAGTTCCGCCTACCTCGTCAATACGGCGCGCGGACCGATCGTCGACGAGGCGGCGCTGGCCACCGCGTTGCGTGACGGCACCATCGCCGGCGCCGGGCTCGACGTCTTCGAGCGGGAGCCCGAGGTCCATCCCGAGCTGCTTGAACTGGGGAACGTGGCGCTCGTGCCGCACCTCGGCTCGGCCACCATCGAGACGCGAACCGCCATGGCAACGCTCGCCGCCGACAACGCCCTCGCCGTGCTTCGCGGTGAACTACCGCCAACGCCGATCGGCTGACTACCGGCGCCCCAATACTCCGAGCACTTTCGAGTGGTCGGAGTATTTGGGGCGACTCCCCTAGCTGTTCAGCGACCGCCTCTGGCGCCAGGAGTGCCGCTCGGGCTCGTCCTCGAAGATTTCGGGCGAATACAATTCATTGCGGGCCTGTTGAAGAAACGCCTTATTCGCATCGCGCCTGTCGGCGTTCATCCAGATCCTGTACCCGGCCTTGAGCACCTCGGGCGGTGGGTCGCGAAATATCAAGCGCTCCATGGTCAGCGCGTAGTTTCGAGCCTTTTCTATCAGCCCGTTGCTTCCGACGACCTCGATACGCTTCTGCTGGAACCACATTCGATGCTGCCTGGTCAGCCTGTCAGCCTCGGTTATGGACGACGGTCGACCAGCCTGCAAATCTCGATACTCGCGGTCGAGCATCTTTTCGATTTCCTGCATTTCGTCGATGAACGCATAGATGACTTCCCGCCGGTCATCACGTAGGGCAATTTTTCGTCCGGCAACGGACAAGGCGAAAGCCTGATGCTGCGTTGACGCGTGGATGACGTAGGTCAAGACTGCACCCAACACGAAGGTCACCACCGAAGCCCCGACAGTCCAGGTCATGCCGTAAAGACTTCCACTCGGCCGCGACTCAGGTGCCGGATTCAGCCCGTACACAGCATCCGTCGATACCCGCGACCCACGACGCCCGCGATGGCCCGACCGCGACGTTTTTCGCAAACGCGACCGCGCCCAGAGCGGCCGACCAGCCACTTTTAACGCGTTAGATAGTTTTTCCGGCAAATACCTCAGGCCAACTAGACAGTATTGCTAAAGTGTGCACGCCCTGTCAGCCACTTCACAGCGAAGGCCCGAAGCGACTTGTCCCACCCCACCCCTGCGCGCCTCCAGAAGACCAAGGCCGCCGCGGTCGCGACCGCCGTCGTGGCCACCACCGCCGCGCTCACCGCCGGTGTCGCGTCATCCGCACCCGAAGTACTGCTGGCCGAAAAGCGAACAGTCACTGCGGAAGTCAGCCTGACCGCGGCACCCCAATTGCCGTCGATGCCGAAAATCGTCGGAATCTACGGGGTCGGACCGGTTTTCTGGGCTGCCGAACTGTTGGGCATCACGCCGCAGAACGTCATCGAAGCCGCCGCCGGAGTAGTCGGCGGCAGCGAGTTGGCCACGGCCGTCAACCAGCTCCTCGACGTCCTCGACAAGATTTCGCCGATCGAGGCCGGGGTCAAAGGCCCGCTGCCCAGTGACGTCTACGACGCGGTCAACGGGCTGCAGTACACCACCACCGGTGTTGCGGACGCGTTGACCGCACCGATCAAAGGCATCCCGGTCATCGGCCCCGCCCTCGCCAAGGCGTTCGCGAACGCCGTTGCGGCACTGGTCGAGACCGCGCCGATTCTCAATCAGCGCAGGGCCATCATCTTCTCGGAGAGCCTCGGCGGGCTGACCACCTCGCTGGCCTACCGGGACATGATCAAGGCGGTGCAGTCCGACGATCCGGACTGGGGCGCAGGCGTCACCGGACAGTGGCTGGTGTTCTTCAACAACCCCAGCCGCCCCGGTGGTGGGTTGTTCGCCCTGGCAACACCTGTCACCAACCTGCTCGGGGTGAACCTGTCCACTCCACCAGCGGGCAGCTACACCAACGAGGACGCCAACAACGGCAACATGACCAAGGTCCTCAATACGTCGATCCTCGACATCACCTGGGCCTACAACCCGCTGTCAGATGCGCCGACCACGCTCAATCCGCTGGCGTGGGCCAACGCCGCGGCCGGCGGGGTGTTCCTCACCTACCTGATTCCCAGCGATGGCAACAACATCGACAGCCTGATAGTCCCGCTGGGCCTGGGCATCGCCGACGGTCTCAAGGTCATGCTGGACCCCACCGGCGGCCAAGGAGTCGAGATGGTCCCCGGATGGGCCGACATCGTCCGGACCGCCAAGGACATCGACTGGCTGCACCTCGGACTGGGTGAGGCGTTGGACAAGGTCGCCGACGCCACCAAGTTCCCGGGCACTGCCACCTACCTCACCTACGACTCGGGCAACCTGCCCTTGCTCGAACCGTTCGACATGGCGCCACGACTACTGAATCTCGTTCCGGGCGTTCATGTTCCGACGCCGGTGACCGACAGTGTCGAGGATGCGCTGCGCATGCTGGTCAACATGGGCTACCAGGATGTCGACCCGGTGACCCTGCAGCGGAACTACACCATGGGAGGCCAGCAGGCCTACCTGTGGCATTCACCGCTGACCCCGACTCAGCAGCTCGCTGCGACGCAGACCGTGTTCAACGCCCTTGTCGACGGCATCGAGGCCAACGCCCTGACCCCGTCGAAGTGGACACCGAAACTTCCCGGAGTCGACCTCTCGCCCGTGACGCAGAACCCGTTGTCCGAAGCCGGGGCGAAGGCGCTGCGCGACGCGATCGACCAGATCCAGAAGAACGTGACCGATCCGATGTTCAATGCCGTCGAGACCGGGCTCGCACCGGTCACCGGCGCCCTCGACGGTGTCAACGCGCAGGTGACCGATGCCATCGACACGGCGCTGAAGGTCAAGGAACCGGGCAAGACGGCGGCGCGGTCGACGACATCGGTGTCGGCACTCGCGGCGCCGGCACCCGTCACGTCACTGCCATCATCGGACACTGAGTTGCGCACCCTCGACGTGCCGAGCAGCTCCACCAGACTCGACAAGACCGCGCAGAAGATCACCGAGTCGCTCAAGGCCGCGCCCGGAAAGCACGCCGCCGATCCGAGCGATCCGCTCAAGAAGTCGGTCAAGGACACCGTGGCGAAGGTCCGCACCGGAGTCAACGACACCGCGGGCAAGGTCGAACAGGCGGGCAAGGACATCGCCAAGAAGGTCGAGAAGGTGACCAAGCCCGCGAAGGAGCAGAGCAAGGACAGCGCGCCAAAGGGCAAGTCCGCGAAGGCTTCCGGCAAGGCCGCGGCGTAGCTCACGACCAAGACAAATCGGGCGGGCTCCGCGAGCCCGCCCGATTTGCGTGAGGTGTGTTGTCGACTAACCGCCGATGCTTGAGCTGCTGCTGTCGCCACCGCCAAGGGCACCCTTGATGCCGCTGACGACCTTGTCCCAGCCGCGAATACCGTTGTCGGCGCTGCCACCGCCGCCGGTACCGAACAAGATGGGCGAGCCGTTATTGGGCTTGAAGACACCCGAATACGAGCCATTCGACGGCTTGCCGGTCGGCAGCGAGCTCTTGTCGTTCGAGGTCGGGAGGCTCGGCGCATCCGGGGTGACCGGGGCCTGCTCGGGGGCGTCCTGCTTGCCGCTGTTGAACGACGGTGGTGTGACGTTGGAGAGCGCCGTCGTTATCGGGTTCGAGATCTTCGGCGTTTTGACTTCAGGCGCCTGAGTGTCGACGGTCTTGCTCAACACGGTCGGCGTGAGGGTTTGCGGTGCTTCCTGTTTGGTCGTGTTTTGCGTGGCCGCGAGAGGCGTGGGCGTAGGAGTGATCGCCGCCAAAGCGCTGAAGGCGTCTATTCCACCAAGCCCGGTCTTCGTAATGTCACCGGTGGTCAGGAAGCTCTGCCAGTTCGGGATCGCGCTGAATGCATCGATACCCGCCAGCGTCGTCACGTCGCCGCCCGATTGAATGAACTGCTGGTAGGTATAGAGACCACTGAGTGCCGCATAACCGGGATGCGCCGTTGGGTTGTCGGGATCAGGAACAAACGCCTTCAACCCCTCGCTTGGGACTTGCGAGAAGGCGACTAACGCGTTGACCGACGACAGGTCGCCAAGATTCGATGTGTCCCCGTTGGCCAATTGCTGGTAAATCGGAATGGCATTGAATGCATCCTGGCTGGTGAAATCCCCCGAGAGAAGATTAGGAAGCGCGCTGAATGCATCAATTCCTCCCAAACTCGAGATGTCCCCAGTGGTGAAAAAGCTCTGGTAACTCGCCAATGCACTAAGAGCCGCATAGCCACCAGTGCCGTCGGGTGCCGGAACGAAGGCACTGAGGTCACCGGTCGATAGGAATGTCTGCCATGCCGGGATTCCATCCAGCCAAGCGAGATCGGTGAGCGCCGCGAGCCGCACGTTGCCGTTAACGGCCTTTGCGAAGTTGTCAGCTTGGATCTCGGCGCCCGGCAGCGCCGCCGCGCCAGCAATGCAAGCCGCGCACACCAGTGCGGTTGCTGCGCTCGAAACCTTCGACAACACCATCGACGTCCACCCTTCTCAGATGTGGATGGCGACCGCAGTGTTTTGTTTGCTGACGCCTCGGGTTTGGCCCCTCCACACGTTGGCAGCAAGGTACCCCAAAAGAGCCCAGGTCGCACCACGTAATGGACGCCAACGTCAGGAGTGCTTGCGAGGGAAAATATCTCTCCCGCTCACAAACCTGATGCCGGATCGAGAGCTAGCCGCCGGTGCGCCGTGTGGCGCCCTCGGCTAGCTCGGGCGATCTACTCTCCGCCGCTGCTGCTGTCGCTGTCGCCCGAGCCGCTGCTGTCCTTGGGCATCCCAAGCGCGCCGCGAATCCCGTTGGCCACCTTGTCCCAACCGCGGATGCCGTTATCGGCGCCGCCACCCTT
Source organism: Mycobacterium dioxanotrophicus (assembly GCF_002157835.1). NCBI lineage: Bacteria > Bacillati > Actinomycetota > Actinomycetes > Mycobacteriales > Mycobacteriaceae > Mycobacterium > Mycobacterium dioxanotrophicus. Next base: position 5,929,841 of record NZ_CP020809.1, read on the forward strand.
GCCGGTGCCAAACAGAACGACAGGATTGTTGGGCTTGAAGACGCCGGAGTATGAACCATTGGACTGCTTTCCGGAGGCTCCGGAACTCTTGTCCGTGGCCGCCGGAACGGACGAGGCCTCGGGCGCAGCCGGCGCTGCCGGCGCTACCGCGGGGATTCCGGCCTCCGACGCTTGAGAGGACGCCGGCGTAACGCTCGACAATGCCGCCACCGGGTTGCTCAGCTTTGGCGCCGTGGCCGTTCCACTCGGCTCAGCCCCGTCAGATTCGGACACGGTGAGTTTCTTGCTCACGCTGTTCGGAGTTTCGGCTGCGTCGTTCAATTCCGTAATTGCCACTGGCTCAGGTTCATTGGGTTCAAGCGCAGCTTTGAACACCGGGATGGCGCTGAAAGCGTCGATGCCACCGAGCCCTTCGGATGAAATATCGCCCGACGAGAGGAAGCTCTTCCAGTTCGGGATGGCGCTGAAGGCGTCAATGTTTGCCAATTGACTTACATCACCGCTCTGAGCGAACTGCTGGTACCAGTACAGCCCACTTAGTGCGGCATAACCAGCTTGGGCAGGGTTGTCGTCTGTCGCTTCCTCCTCCGATACAGGAACAAACGCGTGCAGGCCCTGATCCGGGAAATTCTGGAATGATGTGACTCCGTCAAAAACGGATACACCGCTGAAGTCACCGCCGAGCGCGTTCGCATACCCCGGGATCCCGTTGACTGCGGCGGAATACGTGAGGATGGCGTCCGGTCCGCTCAAGTAGATCGGAATCGCATCAAACGCGGCGATTCCGCTCAACCCGTCATACCCCAGATCACCACCGAGAAGATTCTGGTAATTCCAGAGTGCGCTGAGAGCGGCGTAGCCCGGCCAGTCGTCAGTAGGAACGAACGCGTACAGCGGGTCTCCGCCTCCGCCAGTGGCGAAGCTCAGCAACGGGGCGATTCCGTTCACCGAATCGAGCTGAAGCGTCGCGTTCAAGATGTCCGTGAGCACATCCTCAAGAGCCGTGAACTGAACATCACCGCTCACAGTCTTGGCGAGGTGGGCCGCCTGCATCTCGGCACCCGGCACTGCCGCCGCAGCCGCGATGCATGCCGCGCATGCGATCGACGCCGCGGCGGCAGGAATCTTGGTCCACGCCATCGTCTGTGTTCCTCTCTCGGATGCTTTGCGCTTACCTGTGAGCCAGCTGTGCCCTACTTGGCAGAACGCTGTCGCACTGTTGCGTAGGAAAGTACCTTAAAGTCCGCTGAGATGCGCGGCGTATCTCCAGCTCAGTGGACACAATTCGCCAGATACCGCGAAGCGTCGATCGACACCACCAGCCCGGGGAACACGCCCGACTTGGGACGATTGACGCAATAGCAAATATTTCGTCTAACGCGGTCGACGGCCAGCACTTCCGACCGGTATCGCACCAGGCCGTCGCGAATTCGGCGCAGAAAGCCCATCTGACCAGCTTCGATAGCTCATTGCTTAGGCAAAGACAGTCAGATTCACGACGATTTCACAGCTGGTGTCCAGCGACTTCACGCCGTACATTTAGGACTGCACACAGCAAACACCACAAGGAGCCGACATGATTCTTCGACGCACCGCCGTCGGCGCCGCACTCATCGCGGCTTCCCTGGCGCTCGCGGCACCGGCAATGGCCGACCAGACTGATCCAACGTCATCAGTCGGTTGCTCACCATGCGCCAGGGGCGCGACATCGTCAGCCACTACGCCCACCCCAATCTGGAACCAGATCTGGCCAGGTGGCGACGCAAAGGGCCCATGGGAAAACGCATTTGCGGCCGACATCTGGGGCAATGGCGTGCAGGCCATCAACGGCGGCGCCTGGGAAAAGGTCTTCGGCGAAGCTCCCTGACCAACTCGATCCAAACAACACCCTCGTGGGAGGCACCCTCTTGCGAGGGTGTTGTCGTATTGGCGGCCGCCAGCGTGAGCGACTTTCCAGCCAGCTAACCGTGTGAACCATCGCACAGTGGAAGCGTCGGACAACCGAGGCCTTTCCTGGGAAAACGCGGACCCGCCCGCTCATCGCCCGGATAACGGAGCGACCTCGTACGACGGCCGACATCCGCTCCAAACCGCACACCCTGCAGTAGCTGAGACAGGGACTTAAGCTGCCCGTGCATGACGCTGGTGAAAAATAGTCAGCAAACAATTGCACCTGGCGCCGGGGGTCTCGCGCGCAAAGACCAAAGGACTCGAGATGCTTCTTCGTCGCACCGTGATCGGCGCCGCCCTGATCGCGACACCGCTCGCCTTCGCCGCGCCGGCGCTGGCCGAACCCAGCACCACGGTCAGCTGCTCCAACCCGTGCAAGCCGCCGACAGCCGGCAAGACCACCACGGTCTCGGCCAGTGCCGCGCCCAGTACGTCGGGCTCTTCGAGTTCGACGAGCGCACCGCAAGCGCCATGGGAGGCGTTGACCGCGAACGGCCCGTGGGAGACCGTGACCGCCAACGCTCCCTGGGAGAAGGTCTTCGGCGGCAGCAGCGGCAAGGGCCCCTGGGAGCAGGCCACCTCGAACGGCCCGTGGGAGAAGATCTGGCCGGGCAAAGACGCCAAGGGACCGTGGGAAAACGCCGTGGAGAAGCTCACCGGCGGGATCGCGAAGGCACTCTCGCCGTTCGGCTGATCCGCCGGCACCACGCCGCCGCAGGATCGGGGGTGTGGTTTTTTCGGAGTCGCACCTAGCCTGGGGGCATGCCTCGGTGCGTATTGGTCACCGGCGCCACCGGAACGCTCGGACACCACGTGGTGCCGGAAGTGACGGCTGCCGGGCACCCCGTACGGGCGCTGAGCCGCCGTGAGCGCGTCGGTTATACCGGTGTGCACTGGTGCCAAGGCGATCTGACCAGAGGCGCGGGCCTGGACGCGGCGCTCGACGGGGTCGACGTCGTCATCCACTGCGCGACGCAGCCCACCGGCAGCAAGGACGTCACCGCCACCGAGAACCTGCTCGCCGCGGCGAGCCGAGCGGGCGTCGAGCACATCGTCTACATCTCGATCGTCGGCATCGACCGCATCCCGCTGCCGTACTACAAGGCCAAGCTGCGGGCCGAAGAGGCGCTGGCGGCATCGCGCATCGGACACACCGTGCTGCGCGCCACGCAGTTTCACGAACTGATCGAGAAGATCTTCGCCGTCCAGCGGTTCTCACCGGTGCTGTGGGCCCTTCGGGGCGTGCGGTTTCAGCCGATCGACACGCGAGACGTCGCCGTCAGATTGGCCGAGTTGGTCGATGTGCCCCCGGCCGGACGGGTACCCGACATCGGCGGCCCGGCAGTGCACGACCACAACGAACTCGGTCGGATGTACCTTGCGGCGCGCGGCAGCAGGCGGCACGTGTTCAGTCTCACGCTCGGCGGTCGTGTTGTCGCGGGTTACAAAACGGGGGCCAATCTGGTGCCCGAAAACGCGGTCGGCACCACAACTTTTCAGGATTACCTCAGCTCAGCCGGATAAAAATTCGGCAGACTGGCCGTTTCGCTGGTGCGATCGAAGCCACAGTTTGGCCAACCGTCTTGCATGTGCAGGCGTTCGTCGTAGGCTCGTCTCTGATGAGCACTTCAGCGCCGCAGAGCCGGTCGACGCGAGCTGCCGACACCGATCGGATTCAGGTGGCGCAGCTGCTCACTGAGGCCGCGGCCGCGGGCCGCCTGCCGATGACGGAATACGAGGACCGGTTGGCCAAGGCTTATTCGGCGCAAACGTATGCCGATTTGGCTCGGTTGAGCAACGATCTGCCCGGTGCCATTCCATGTAACAAGGGTGGCCCCTGCCATCCCGCGCCGTCGACGCTGTTGCTGGCCATCATGAGCGGATTCGAACGTCGGGGCCGCTGGAATGTGCCGATGAAGCTCACGACATTTACTCTTTTCGGCGGCGGCGTGGTCGATATGCGCTACGCAGATTTCACCGCTCCGGAAGTGGAAATCCGGTCCTATTCGATTTGCGGTGGGCAGACCATTCTGGTGCCGCCGGAAGTGAACGTGGAAGTCGGTGGCCACGCCGTCATGGGCAGCTTCGACCATTCGGTTCCCGGCGAGGGCTCCCCCGGAGCGCCGCGGGTACGTATCCGTGGATTCTCGTTATGGGGAAGCGTCGGGATCAAACGCAAGAAGCGACGCAACCAGATCGAAGAGTACTGACGAAAACGGGCGGGCCGATTGGCCCGCCCGCTGTTGTATTCGGTGGGGATCAGTGGTTGCACGTGGCGGCGGCCACGCAAGTAAGCGCTTTGTTCGCGTTGGAGGGCTTGGCGCTCGTGGCACTGAGGGTGTTGGCCCCGGCGACCGCCTTGGGAAGGGTGCCCGGCAGGTCGCTCTCGTCGGGGAGGATCTTGTTGCCGACGGACAACTCCGCCCACTTCTGCGTCTGGTCGTAGTAGTACTTACCGGCGTTGACGTTCAGCTCACCCTGGATGGCGCCGTTGGTGCCGGTGGCGAGAGGAGCCGGATTCGGGTTGCTGGCCGTGCGGGTGCTGGTGTCGACGCCGCCGGCCGGTGTGCCGAAGTTGATGTGGTAGCCCTCGCCCAGCGGGCTGTCGTCGAGCGTCTTGTTGATACCCGGCGTCTGGTTGAAGACCTTGTCACCGACGGCCTGTGCGACGCGCACACCGGGAGCAGGGTTTCCGAATGCGGGACGCTTGACGGCGTCAGCCGACGGATCGGTGGATGCCGACGCGATGCTTGCAGGCACGACGGCCACCAGCGCGCCACCGGCCAGCACACCAGCCACCATTGTGCGCGTGCGCACCGATCTTTCAGAAGCCTTGCGATGTTTTGCCATGCCCGTACCCCTTCGTCATTTCGGCATTGCGCCGCAGCTCGATTCAGGTCCCCGCGACGTGCTGTGGCGCTGAGACGGAGCGAAATGTAAGGCACTTTGACAGGGCGCGCCAAGGGAAAACCCATGTTGTTCACCGGTTGTTCGGTCGGCGATAAGAACAATGACAAACACGTTAATTTTCGACGGCGTGAGATGCGTTCGGCGCGTTCCCCGCGCGAGTGTGGGCGGCGTCACGGAGATTATTTGCTGGACGCCACACCGCAAATCAACTACCGCGGCATGCATCCACTTCCCAGCCGACGCCTATCAAGAACCCAGACAAGGCTCCTAGGCTGAATTTCAAAGATCAACATTCGACCTCAGATCTGTTGTCGGACAAGATGTTGCGTCGCGCGTGAGGTGTTGTCCGCCGCAAGACCCGATGAATGGCCCGCCCCCCGAGGGCCGAACGTGCGGTGCTCGGCCCGCCCCGCCGAGCACCGCACGTCTACAACCGGGCCAATCCCCTTCTCCCGCAATTCAAGTGCACATCACATCGGTTTCTCATCAGCCGCCAAGGTGGCGACGGTTGGCTGGAAACATCCGAACGCGAAGGAGATAACGATGTCGGCACAGCCCCGCAACAGCGAAGTCGTCTTGGTACTCGACGCAGACACCGAACGCGGCCGCAGCACCGCGCACCAGCTGCTGCAGGCGGGTTGCCGCGTCGCCGTCAGCGCCCGCCACGCGGCGCCCCTGACGCGGATTATGCACGGCTACAGCGCATCTCAAGTCATCGCGATCGCCGCCGACGCTTCAGATGCGGCGCAGCTCGAACATCTCATCTCCCGGGTCGAACGCCGATTCGGCCACGCCGTCGACCGGATCGTGACCACCGATGGCGTCGCGCACCGACTGGCACTGGCCTCCTGATCCCGGCGCCCGCCGTCATCGGGCCCGGCGGCTCACCGCCACCGGGCCGCCTCGCCCCTCGTGTTCGATCCGCTCCACGCAAACTCATGCTTGACGCCCGTGCACTGTCCACGGCACACTTCTATTGACCAATTGTCGACAAATGCACAATTTGGACGATTCGCCGGAGGAGACCTCCGGCCACGGACAGGAAGAGAGCACCCGATGGGCACACTGTTGTCAGGGAAGACCGTCATCGTCACCGGCGCCGCACGCGGCATTGGCCTGGCGACGGCCCGCCACCTGTACGAAGAGGGCGCTCAGGTGGTCGCCACCGTCCGTTCGCCGGAGCACCTGCCCCAACTCAAAGTCGACGACGACCGCCTCGTCGGCCGGGTTGTCGACGTGACCGACGAGCAACAGGTCAAAGACCTCATCGCGTTCACCGTCGACACGTTCGGAAAGCTCGACGGCATCGTCAACAACGCGGGCATCCTGATCCCGGGCACCATCCTCGACGCCTCGGTCGAGGACTTCCAGAAGACCTTCGATGTCAACGTCAAAGGTGTCTTCCTCGGCTCCAAGTACGCGATACCGGAGCTGCTCAAGGCCGGCGGCGGCTCGATCGTGAACTTCGGGTCGATCAATTCCATTGGCGCCGAGAAGCTGCTGACCACCTACACGGCCAGCAAGGGGGCCGTGCTGACGCTGACCAAGGCGATTGCGCTGGACTTCGGCGCCCAGGGCATCCGTGCCAACACCGTGTGCCCCGGCTTCGTCGACACCCCGCTCAACGTGCCGCACTACGAGGCGCTCGGCGGCCGGGAAGCACTCGAGGCCGGACTTCCCGATTTCCAGCCGATCGGACGGGCGATCGAGCCCATCGAGATCGCCCACTCGGTAGCGTTCCTTCTGTCCGATCACTCCACCGCCATCACCGGAACCGCATTCGTCGTCGACGGCGGCGTGCTCGCGGGCGCATAGGTCACGTCGCACAGGAAGTGAGGCCAGCCAATGACATTCGATAACAAGCCCGTCGACGTGCTGGTGATCGGCGCGGGCCCGTCAGGTGCGGTGGTCACCCACACGGCCGCCGCTGCGGGATTGAGCGTCGTCTGCCTCGAACAGGGCGACTGGGTCAACCCGAGTGACTTTCCCGCCAACTTCCCGGAGTGGGAGTTGCTCATCCAACATAATTGGGCGCACGATCCCAACGTCCGCGGTCTGCCGTCGGACTATCCGGTCGACGTCACCGATTCGGACATGTGGCCGGTCATGTTCAACGGCGTCGGCGGCAGCTCCATCTATTACGGTGCCGAATGGCCCAGGCTGCTGCCGTCGGACTTCCGTGTGAAAACCCTTGACGGCGTTGCCGATGACTGGCCGATCAGCTACCACGACCTCAAGCCCTATCACGACGAGGTCGATGAGTTCATCGGCGTCTCGGGTGTCGGCGGCGACACCGCCTATCCCGACGGCCTGGACTATCCCCTGCCGCCGCACCCGTTGGGAAAACCCGGCATGAAGGCGGCTGCCGCAGCCAACGCGCTCGGCTGGCATTGGTGGCCCGGCACCAACGCGATCCCGAGCCAGAAGAACAAGACCCTCGAACAGTGCGCCCGCTGGGGCGTCTGCGAGTGGGGCTGTCCGCAGGGAGCGAAAGCCTCGTTCGACCTCATCTACATGCCGCAGGCGCAGCAGGCCGGCGCCGAGGTCGTCACCGGAGCGCGGGTGTCCAAGGTCGTCACCGACGAGAACGGGCTGGCGACCGGCGCCGAGTACATCGACCGGGACGGCACCGTGAGGTTCCAGCCGGCGCGTTCGGTAGTGCTGTGCGCCAACGGCATTGGCACCCCACGGTTGCTGTTGCTGTCGGCGGATGACCGTCATCCCGAGGGCCTGGCCAATTCGTCGGGCCTGGTCGGCAAGAACCTCATGCTGCATCCGAACTGCACCGCGCTGGGCTACTACGAGGAGGATCTCGAAAGCTGGCGCGGCCCGGCCGGTCAGCTGATCCACTCCATGCAGTTCTATGAGACCGACATGTCACGCGGGTTTGTCCGCGGCGCCAAGTTGCATGCCCTGCCGACCCCCGGCCCGCTCAATGCGATCGAAGCCCACCGCGAACTCGATTTCGACGAGCTGTGGGGTCCGGCCATCCACGACATGGCCCGCGCGGCCCGCAACGGCATCCTGTGGGCGGCCAACACCGAAGACCTTCCCGAGGAACACAACCGCGTGACGCTGTCGCCGAGCCTGGTGGATTCCGACGGACTGCCCGCGCCGAAGGTCGAGTACCGGGTCAGCGAGAACACCCGCAAGCTGCTCAAGTTCACGGTCGAGCAGATGGTCAAGGCCCATGAGGCCGCCGGTGCCAAACGGGTTATCACCCAAGAACTCTGGGTTGACCAACCGGGCCACCTACTGGGCACCGCCCGCATGGGCGACGACCCCAGGACCTCCGTCGTCGACTCGTACGGCAAGTGCCACGATGTCGACAATCTCTACATCGCCGACGGGAGCATCTTCGTCACGTCGGGATCGGCCAACCCCACCTGCACCATCACTGCCCTGGCGCTGCGGGTGGGCAAGAAGGTCGTGGAACAGACGAACGCCAGAAAGGCCATGGCATGACCCTGCAGTCCGATCAGAGGCGCCTGTCGGTTCCGCCACGGGCGACCAAGCCACCGCGTCCCCTCACCGACCCCGAGCTCACCACCCTGCTGCGCATCGCCGACACCCTGATCCCCGAATCCGGCCCCAACCCCAAAGCGAGTGCGGCCGAACAATTTCAGCCTTATCTGCACCTTGCCCTGGCCGCGCGTGCCGACGTATTCGATGCCGTCCTGACGGCCGTGCACGCCCTGGCCGACGTGCCGGACAGCGAGCTGCGTGGCGCCTTGAAGAAGATGTGGTCCGAGGACAAATTCACCTTCGACCCGCTGTCGTCGGTGATCGCCGGCGCCTACTTCATGACTCCACAGGTCAAGAAACTCATCGGCTATCCCGGGCAACATCGCGATCCGGCCGGCCTGGAGGACGCCGCCAACGAGCTGGAGACCGGCATCCTCGATCCGGTCATCGAGCGCGGGCCGATCTACTTTCGGCCGCCGGAGAGTGAGCGGCCGTGGGCCTTGTCTCCTGGGGCGCCGGCTGCTTCGACGGCTCGCCGACGGTGACATCCCGCTGATCACCGACGACGCCTGGCTGCCCAACCCCATCGACGACATCTGGCCGCAATTGCCGTACAACGTGGACAGCAGAGCGTGAAGGACTACTGTCGACAATTGGGCAACATGGTTGGGAGGAGTTACCTGATGGCTGCAGTCCCGCAAGACGGCGCGCTGTCGACGCTGAGTGAGGCAGGCCGCGACGCGGTGTCGCTGGGGCGGATCACGCAACGCACGACTCCGAGTTCGGTCGCCCAGGTGCTCCGTACCGCGATCCTCGACGGAACCCTCAAACCCGGCAGCCAGCTCCGCGAAACCCACCTTGCCACCGACCTGGGCGTCAGCCGGGCACCCCTGCGGGAAGCGTTGGGCTTGCTCGCCGAAGAAGGGCTCGTCGACAAGATCCCCTATCGCGGCGCGTTCGTCGCCGAGGTCAGCGCCGACGGGATGGCCGAGATCGCCAGTCTCCGCAAGCGTCTCGAACCGTATGCCATCGAGTTGGCGCTGCCGAGTCTGCGTGGCAGCGCACGGGTGAAGGTGACCCGCGCGCTCGAGGACATGGAGATCGGCGCGGACAACAACGACCCCGCGGCGACCATCGACGCGCACATGAGTTTCCACCGCGGATTCTACGAATTGTCCGGCCACAAGCTGCTTTTGGAATTGTGGCGGAGCTGGGAAGCCCAACTGCAACTGTTCTTCTCGGCCGATCACCAGGCGTTCGCCGATCTGCACGACATGGTCGCCGAACACAAACGACTGCTCAAGATCATCGACTCCGGTGATCTCGAGGCGATCACCGCCGAAATCGACCGGCACGTGCACGGCGGCCGGCCCCAAGCCGAAGCGGCCGCCAGGGATGCGTGAAGCGTCGGCGCTCTGAGCCGACCAGCCGGCTTCAGCTGATCGTGCCGAAACGCCTGCGGCACAAGCTGATCGACCCCCGCCGCGGTGGCGCGTGCCGCTGCCGGTCCACCACAGGTCGCGCCCGATCCTCAGCCGACCGCGACCTGCGACACATCACGGGAACCTAGCCAGAAATAGTGATTGCGGTCACCTTCTCCGACGTGTAGATTGTCGACAGTAGTACAAAAAAAGGATCGTGCGACAGCCGTCATCCGTTCCGCCGCCACATCCCCCGCTTATTGAAAACATTGAGGTCACCATGGCGATTACCCCCGAGGAGTCTGGCGTGTTCCACCGTCGACCTCCGTCCACTCCGGCAGTCGACGCCGACGCCGCCTACCTGGAGAAGCTCGGCTACAAGCAGGAGCTCAACCGCAGCCTGGGACTGTTCTCGGCGTTCGGCGTGCAGTTCACCTCGATCGCCATCGCCTCGGGCATCTTCACCACCCTGGTCGTCGGCATCGGCTTCTTCGGGCCCGCCGCCTTCTGGTCGTTCCTCGTCGGCGGCGCATTGCAGGTCTTCACCGTCGGGCTCGCCGTGGCCATGCTGGTGTCGTCCTACCCGCTGGCCGGCGGCGTGTACCAGATCACCGGGCGCATCACCGGCAAACCGTGGCTGGCCTGGCAGACCGGCTGGTGGCTGCTGATCGCGCACACCGTCGCCGTCACCGCCTGCTCGGTGAGCATCGCCCCGTTCATCGCAGGCTGGTTCGGTGTGACGTTCGAGAATGCGGTCGACGCGCTGCCCTGGACGTTGGGGCTGATCGTGCTGGCCACGATCATCAACATCGCCGGCGTCAAAGTTGCTGCGCTGCTGAACAATATCGGTGTCGTCGCCGAGTGCATATGCGTATTCGGCCTCATCGGCGTACTGGTGTTCTTCAAGCACCCGACCCAGCCGTTGGCCTTCCTCACCGATTCCGGCGGCACCGCCACCGGCGGCCACTGGTTCGTCCCGTTCCTCTTCGCGATGATCCTGCCCGCCTATGCCATTTCGTCCTTCGACGCGACCGGAAACGCCTCCGAAGAGACCAAGAACGCCGCGTTGAAAGCACCGCTGGCATCCGTACTGGCCAACGTGTCGTCCTACGTCGTCGGCGTCGTCATGGTGGGCATGCTGATGCTGGCCATCCAGGACCTGCCCGCCATCATGGGCAGTGCCCTGCCGGTCAAAGACATCCTCGACACCGCAGTCGGCTCAGCCTTCGCGAACGTCTTCGAGGCGGTGGCGATCGTCGCCCTGTTCGCCGCGGTGGTCATGTTGCAGCTCACCGGTATTCGCGTGCTGTGGTCGCAAGCCCGCGACGGCCAGATTCCCGCGGCGTCGTGGATGCGCAAGGTCAGCAAGCAACGCATCCCCATCAACGCGACGCTGACCATCTTCGCACTGTCGGTCGTCTTCGCCCTGTGGTCCTCGCTGCTGTCGGTGCTGACCGCCATGACTGCGCTGGCGTGGGGCCTGGCCTACGGCGTCGTCGTCACCGTCGGCCTCTACGCCCTGCTCAAGAAGAAGCTACCCAAACACCCTTGGCATTACGGCAAATTGAGCCCGGTGATCTTTGTCCTCGCGATCGCATGGTCGGCCGTCCTGTGCACCCTGCTGGTCTACTCCGATCCGATCCACGTCGGACTGGGCATGGTGATGGTGATCGGGGCCGGCGCAGTGATCTATCTGACCATCCCGAAGAGCCGCCGCGGCAAGTCCATCGATACGCAAACCGGCCACCTCTGATCCGCACAGAACCGAAAGGCACGCTGCCATGACCATCTCCGTCGCGAACCTCATTGACGGCAAGACACTTCCCGGCTCCTCCGACCAGACCCGCCAGGTGCTCAATCCGTCGACCGGTGAGGTCATCGCCGAGATGACCGAGTCCACCGTCGACGACGCCGACCGCGCCGTCGCCGCGGCCCGCGCAGCGTTTCCCGCCTGGGCGGCACGCACTCCGGGCGCCCGATCCGAACTGCTGCATCAACTGGTCCAGATCCTCGAGGACAACATCGACGAATTGGCCCGGCTTGAGACGATCGACGCTGGCAAACCGACCACGGCGGCACGGGGCGTGGAACTACCCGGCATCGCCGGCGCCCTGCGCCACTTCGCCGGTGCCGCACGGGTTCTCACCGGCCAAGCTGCCAGCGAGTTCGTCGAGAACAACACCACTTACACCCGCCGCGAACCGCTCGGTGTCGTGCTGGGCATCACGCCGTGGAATTTCCCGCTGTGGCAGGCGGTGTGGAAGCTCGGGCCCGCGCTGGCGGCGGGCAACACCGTGGTCATCAAACCGGCCGAACTGACGCCGTTGGCCACCATTCGCTTCGCTGAACTGGCCCAGGAGGTGCTTCCACCCGGCGTGCTCAACATCGTCCATGGATCGGGAGGCGTGATCGGCGATGCGCTTGTGCGCCATCCTGACGTGAGCCTGGTGTCGTTCACCGGTTCGACCGCGGCGGGCCGCAAGATCGCCGCCGCAGCAGGCGGCACCCCCAAGCGACTCGTGCTCGAACTGGGCGGCAACGCACCGGTGATCATCTACGACGACGTCGATCTGGAGGTCGCGCTGCCCATCCTGACCAACGGCGTCCTCTTCAACGCCGGCCAGGAATGCATGTCGGCGACCCGGATGCTGGTCAGCGAGAAGATCCACGACACCTTCGTCGCAGCACTGGCTGATCAACTTCAGGCCGTCGCCGTCGGGGACGCCTCAGACCCGAACACAGTTCTCGGACCGCTCATCTCGCAGATCCAGCGCGATCGGGTGGTGGGGCTGGTGGACGGCCGTTCCGCCGGCGCCGAGCTCGTCACCGGTGGCCACGCCCTCGACCGGCCGGGCTTCTTCTTCGAGCCCACCCTGATCACCGGCGTCGGCCAAGACGACGATCTGGTGCAGCAGGAGATCTTCGGACCGGTTGCCACCGTGCAGACGTTCACCGACGAAGCCGATGCGATCGCCAAGGCCAACGCTGTCGAACAAGGGCTCGCCGCCTCGGTGTGGACCCGCGATATCGGCCGAGCATTGCGCAATGTCAACGCAATTGAAGCCGGCGTGGTGTGGGTCAACAACCACATGGCCGTCGGCCCGGAAGGTCCGCTCGGCGGGTTCAAGGGTTCGGGCTACGGCAAAGAAGGCGGCACCGCGGGACTGGAGGAATTCACCCGCACCAAGCAGGTCATCCTGAGCCTGTCATGACCGAGGAGGACGGCACCGCCACGACCGATCCGGAGGTGCGGGTACGCCAATACGTGCGGCGTCTGGACCTGCGAGACCCCCACCGCTACACCCCGTGGGCCCAGATCGCGATGACGGTGCCGTCCGCCTCGGGCATCTGCTGGCTTGTCTGTTTCATCGACGGCGAAGTCGACGTGTGGCGCGTCGACGACGAAACGGCCGACTACCAATTCCATTCCACCGATTCCCCAGAAACGGGCGCACAATCGAAGTAGAGCCTGTTTCAACGCGAGGGGAGTGAGACGAAATGGTCAGAACACACACGGTGGTAGCGGGAGAAACGCTGTGGGCATTGGCGTTGCGCTACTACGGCGAAGCCGAGCTCTACCGACTGGTCGCCACCGCCAGCGGCATCAACGACCCCAATGTCATCAATGTCGGACAACAGCTCATCTTTCCCGACTTCACCCGATACACCGCCGCCGCGGGAGACACCTTGTCGGACTTGGCGGTGCGCTTCTACGGCGACGCGGACCTGGCCCACTTGATCGCGGCGTCCAGCGGCATCGCCGACAACGCAGCCCTGGTCGCGGGCCAGCAGCTGATCATCCCGAACGTCACGAAATACCGCGTGGTCGCCGGGGATACGTTGTCGGCACTGGCGTTGCGCTTCTACGGTGACGCCAACTACTTCCCCGTGATCGCCACCGTCAACGGCATCGCCAACCCCAACGCCCTGTCGGTCGGGCAGTCGCTGGTCATCTTCGCCGGCCGCAGCGACGGCTTCGGACTTCGCATCGTCGACCGCAACGAGAGCGACCCGCGGCTGTGGTACTACCGCTTCCAGACCGACGCGATCGGCTGGAACCCGGGCGTCAATGTCCTACTGCCCGACGACTATCAGACCAGCGGGCGCACCTATCCCGTGCTGTACATGTTCCACGGCGGCAACGACGATTTCCGTTCGTTCGACTTCATGGGCATCCGCGACTGGACCGCGGGAAAGCCGATCATCGTGGTGATGCCCGACGGCGGGCATGCGGGCTGGTACTCCAACCCGGTCACCTCATTCGTCGGCCCACGCAACTGGGAGACCTTCCACATCGCCCAGTTGCTGCCCTGGATCGAAGCGAACTTCCGCGCGTATGCCGAATACGACGGACGCGCAGTGGGCGGATTCTCGATGGGTGGCTTCGGCGCCCTGAAGTATGCCGCCAAGTACTACGGCCATTTCGCATCGGTGAGCGCCCATTCCGGGCCGGCGAGCCTGCGTCGCGACTTCGGACTCGTCGTGCACTGGGCCAACATCACGTCGGCCGTCCTGGATCTGGCCGGCGGAACGGTCTACGGCGCGCCCCTGTGGGACCAGGCCAGGGTCAGCGCCGACAACCCGGTCGAGCGCATCGAGAGTTACCGCAACAAGCGGATCTTCCTGGTGGCGGGCACCAGCCCGGACCCGATCAACTGGTTCGACAGCGCCAACGAGACCGAGGTGCTCGCCGGGCAGCGCGAGTTCCGCGGATTGCTCGACGCCGCAGGCATTCCCCAAGACTGGCATGAGGTTCCCGGCGGCCACGTGTTCCGGCCCGAGATGTTTGCCATCGACATCGACGGCATCATTTCCCGGCTTCGCCCCGCGGCGTAGGCAATCCGTCCACCAGCAGCGACATGCCATGGTGGGCGGGCATTTCGATGGCGAAGCTGTGCAGGTCGTCGACCGTGGCCAAGGGCTTGCCGGTGAACATGTCCGACACCGACGCGCCAGGTGGCAGCGCTTCCGAGCGCACGGTGCCCGCGATCTCCTCGTTGGCGAAGTTGAGCACCGTGAGCTGATGGTCACCGCTCGCGAGTTCGTGGACGAGCACCAGCATGCCGCGATGGGAGACCTCGGGGATGTCGACCTGACGGCTGGTGGCGATCTCGTAATGCTTGCGCACCCGCAGAATGGCCTGCAGCTGCCGCAGGAAACTGGTCTCGTCGGCCAGCTGCTCCGGGATTGACCCGTAAAGGCTTCTTCCCCTTGGCATCCCGGCGATCGACCGGGTCGCCGTCGGGTTGTGCCCCATCAGGTCGTGTGCGGCACGGTGAATCCACCGCGTGTCGCCGCCGTGCAGCAGCTCCTCGACGTCGGTGCGCGGCAGCGTCAGCATCCCGCACATGTCCCAGCCCGACAGCGCGAACACGCCTGGTTGCAACGCATTGAACATCGCCAGCAGTAGGTGCGCCCGCCGGATCCGGTCCAGGGACACCCCGTCGCTTCGCTCGCCCCCGGCGTCCTCGATGTCGTCGAGATCGGTAACGCCCAGCGTCGCGGCGATGACGGTCGCCGTGGTGCAGGCGATGCCGTTGGTGGTGAAAACCAGGTTGTACGGGGCGTTCTCACCGGTGAGCTTCTCGGTGAGATCGCCACGCACGATATCGCCTAGGGCTTCCCCGGTGACCTCCTCGCCCCGAAAGGTGTAGACGTCGTCGCGGTGACCCGTCGACCAGTGGACGAGTTCGTAGGTCAGCTCGTCGTGGTTCTGCAACGCATGCACCAACGATGCCGGCTCCACACCGAGTTCGAGGGTGGTACGCAGCGTCAACCGCAGGAACTCGGTGTCGGCGGTAGCCAACGCGTGCTGGTAGGCCGGGCGGTTGATGAAGTCGTAGGACAGGTCAGCACCGGCCTCCCCGATCTCCCGGATGTCGTCGATGGTCAGGTTCAGCTCCTGGAAGGTGAACCCACCGACCTTGCGGACCATGCTGGCGATCAGGTGGTTGGCCGCCTCCGACAGCGGGTGTCCCTCCGACCAGGCGGTGCTGTCCTCGGCCGCGGTCTTCTCCGCGCCCAGAAAGCCATTGGCGTCCAAGCGAAGTCCCCCGGTGCCCAGATCTGCCAGCGAATGCAGCGCATCGCCGATCACCAGCCGCATACCCGCGAACGACGGGTCCAGCCAGTTGATGGACGGCTGCCCGTCCTTGAAGTAGTGCAGATAAACCCAGCGCCGCTCGACGCCGTCGATGCCCATCACCGGGCGGGTAACGCTCCAGTTGGTCTCTTTGACGCCCTCGGCGTAGAAGATCACCCGCTGCAGCCGCCCGATGATGTAGCCGGCCTTGTCGAGCCAGTCCTCGGTGACGGTGTCGATGTTGACCGAATCGTGCCCGGCCGGGACCTCGGGCAGGTGGTCCCAGTCCAGCGGATCGACCTCGACCATGTGGTAGATGCCGGGATAGTCGGCGTACTTCATCTCGGCCAACCGGAAATCCGCGCCCTTGCCGGTGTGCCCGGGCACGATGTCGTCGATGATGGTGCCGCCGTACCAATTGGCCGTGCCGCACATCTGCCGGAACTCTTCCTCGGTCCCGAAGGCTGGGTCGATCTGAGTGCTGATCCGGTCGAAGTGCCCGTCGACACTGGGCGTCAACTGCCAACCCGAGATGCCGCCCGCCCGTTTGACCGGGCCCGTGTGGATCGCGTCGACGCCGATCTCGGCGAACGCCTTCCACATGTCCTCGTCGGCCATGGCCTTGAGAAACGACTCCCCCGGCCGGGTGATCAGCGAAAGCGGATACGCAGTGAACCACACCGCCGCGGTGTCCACGGCACCCCTGGGACTGGGCGTGGCATAGGGGTTCTGCCACATCGAGCCCTGGCCCGAGAACTGCTGGCTGATCTCGTTGGCATCGGCCAGCATCGACTGACTCAGCAGCCAGGACACATACGCCGGGTTGTCCCCGGTGGCGGGCCCGTCCTGCGCCACCGACCGACGGACGAACGGCGATTTGACCCGGGGGCGAAACCGCAACGCCCGAGGCCGCGCGGGGTGCAAATGTTCGTCGAAAGTGATTTCGGTCGGCTCGTTGGTCTGGTCGTCGGGTTCCGGCTCTGCCACCTCAGACATGCATCCCCTCTCCGGACTTGGACGGGTCGTGGCTTCCAGCCTAAGCATCCCGCGCCGAATTCGACGAAAATGCCGCTGAGCGCGCCTCGACACGACACTCTCGTCGATTCGGGGCAGGTCGCGCGGTCACACCGGCCAGGTGTCGGAGAGCTTGTAGCCCGTGGGGAAAGGATCGGCCGGGTCGAGCCCGACCTGACTGATCTCGGTGATGTAGGCCTGGCCGCTGATCCGCGGGATGACGGCGTCATAGGGCCCGACAGTGCTCATGCGGTCGATGCGGGCGCCGAACTTCGAGCCGATCACCGACTCGTGGATGAACGGCTCGCCGACATTGATCAGACCCTGGGCCTTGAGCACCGCGAGTCGGGCCGAGGTCCCGGTGCCGCATGGTGAGCGGTCGAGGCGTCCGGGCGAGACGACGACGGCGTTGCGCGACGTGAGCGCTCCGTCGGCACGGCCGAGCGGGCCGACGAACTCCGTCTGGGTGATGCCCGCGAACTCGGGGTTCTCCGGATGGGTCACCGGGATCTGTTCAGCAGCAGCGGTTTTCACGCGCTGGCCGAGGTCGCACAGATCGCTGGCCTCGTCGGGGGTCAACTGCAGGCCCAGCTCCTGCGCCGAGGCCAGCACATACGCCATGCCGCCCCAGGCCACATCGACGGTCAGGGTCGGATAGCCCTCCAGCTCCAGCGGCGCGGCCAATCGATAGGCGAACGCGGGCTGGTTCTCGAACTCGACGCTGGTCACCTTGCCGTCCTGACAGGTGCAGCGGATGCGGATGAGCCCGGCGGGCGCCTCGAGGACGACGTCGGTGACCGGTTCGGTCATGCGGATCATCCCGGTTTCCAGCAGTGCGGTGGTGACGCAGATGGTGTTGGAGCCCGACATCGCCGGATACTCTGTGGATTCGGCGATCACATAGCCCAGCTGAGCTTCTGGATCCGTCGCCGGCACAACGTAATTGACGCAATGCGTGACGGCGCCGCGGGGTTCGTGCAGCAGCAGCTGGCGCAGGTCGTCATCGTGATCGCGGAAGAATTTCATCTTCTCGAACACCGTGGCGCCAGGCACGTCGCCGATACCGCCGGTGACGACGTTGTTGATCTCACCGCCGACATGGCACTTCACCACATTGACCATCCGACTCCAGCGCATGCGTCCTCCTCGGCTCGGCGCGCTCGCGTCGCCAGGGCCGCGGTTGCAGCCACGACCCTGGCGACGCCTCCCGAAACAGAACGTTAGGCGTAGTTGAGTCCGGTCTCGGCGACCAGCTTGCGCAATTCGTCGAGCTTTTCGGGCTCGAGCTCGCCGTAGGGTGCGCGGGGACTGCCCAGATCGATACCAACGGCCTGTGCGACCGCCTTGGTCGACACGGCGTAGCCTTCTTTACCCAGGAAGTCGAACACGTTCCACAGCCGCTTGAAGACCGCCAAGGCCTCGGCAGTCTTGCCTTCCTTGGCCAGTTCGAAGATGGCGACACATTCCTTCGGCGCGAAATTCGGTGCGCCCCAAATAGACCCGGCGGCGCCGGCAGAGAACGCCGGCAGCACGATGGTGTCCCAGCCGACGAAGGTGTCGATGGCATCGCCGAGATTGAAGATCAGGTCGAACGCCTGCTCGATGGACCCCGAGGTGTCCTTGATGTACTTCACCGCGTCGGTGCGCTCCAGCAGCTCGCGATAGAACGGCCGGTCCAGGTTCATGCCGGTGACGCCCGGCAGGTTGTACGCGATCACCGGGATGCCTGCCGATTCACCGACGGTGGCGAAGTACTCGATGACCTCGCGACGGGTCGGCGCTTCATAGAACGGCTGCACCAGCAACACCGCGTCGGCCCCGGCGGCGGCCGCGTGCTTGGACAACTCGATCGCATCGGCGGTCCGCGTCGAACCCGTCTGCGGCGCAACAGGAACCCGGCCCGCGGCCTGCTCGATGACGACCTCGTTGACCCGCTTGCGCTCGTCGAGCGTCAGCGCCGCGAACTCACCGGTGCTGCCGCCGGGCACCAGGCCGTGCAGACCGTTGTCGATCAGGAAGTCGACATGGGACCGCAGCCGGCTCTCGTCGACCTCACCATCGGCACCGAACGGGGTGGATACCGCGGCAAGGATGCCGCCGAGCTTCTTGGTCATTGTGTGTCCTTCGTATTGGGAACGGTCTTCGTGACCGTGAATCGTCCGAGCGAACCGCTCGTGATCAGCATAGCGAGATTGCTGATTGTCGACAAGTGCACAATCAACTTCGTTTTTCAGAAGGCGGTCACTCATCAGAACCGGACCGCATCGACAAACTTGCGTAGTTCTTCATTCTCAGTTTGCGAGAAACCCGTTGCAGGAGAGCCGGCGAAGGCGATTCGGCCCGCGTCAAAGAACATCAAGCGGTCTGCGGCCTTCGCCGCAAAGGCCATGTCATGCGTAACCAGCGCGATGCTGATCCCCTCGTCGCGCTTCAGTCGGCTCAGGACGCCGAGCACTTCCGCCGCCACGGGCGGATCGAGCGCCGAGGTGATCTCGTCACACAACAGGAGCCTCGGCCGCATCATGAGTGCACGAGCAATTGCGACGCGCTGTCGCTGCCCACCAGACAATTGGTGCGGTTTGGCCGAAATGAAGCCGCTCATGCCGACCTCGTCGAGCGCTTGCTCGGCCTGAGCGCGTAACTTCTTCTTCCCCCACTTGTGCACAATCCGCGGGGCGAATGTCAGGTTGGTCAACACGTTCATGTGCGGCCAGAGCGTGTAGGACTGGAAGATCATTCCGATCGTGGACTGGGCTTGGCTCCACTGCTCGGTGTATTCGCCATCCTCGAGCACCCGCTGGCCGTCGAAATCCATTGTCCCGGAATCAGCCTCGGTGAGACCGGCGACAACCCGCAGTAGCGTGCTCTTACCGGACCCGCTTCGGCCGATTACCACGGTGATCTCGCTCCTGTGAAAGTCAAGGCTCACATCGTCGAGAACCCTTGCCGCACCGAATTCTTTACAGACATTACGAACTCTCACAAGCGGGTCATCGTGTCCGGCGCGGACATCTCGTACAGAGTCGGCCGTCGCACTTGTCGAAATGTTCATGCCGCCACCGCCTGTTTTGTCCGCTTGGACGCTGATTCGTTAAGACGTTGCTGGCCACGTCTTTCCAGATAGCTCACCAGTAGGGAGAGCGGAAATGCGACCACGAAGTACACCAGGGCTGCCCCAGTCAAAATCTCCAGTGATCGGTACGTCTGCGCGGCGGCAGTGTTGGCGGCGAACATCAAATCGACGACACCGATGACCGAAACCAAGGCCGTGTCCTTGAATCCGTTGATTGCAATCGACAGCAACGCAGGCAACTGCTGGCGCAAGGTCTGCGGAACGATGATCGATGCGACCTGGTGGTACCGGTCGACTTGAAGTACCTTGGCCGCCTCCAACTGTTCGGCAGGAACCGACTGAAAGCCGGCCCGATACACCTCTGCTACTTGCGCAGTCAGATTGGCGCTGATTGCGATGACAGCAGCCGTAAAGCCAGAGAGGCTGATGTCCAACAGGATCGGCAGTGCATAGAACATCCAGAACAATTGGATCAACACAGGCGTGCACCGGAAGAGCTCAATGTAGCCCTGGGCGATCCATCTGATGAGATCGAACTCGGCCATGCGCGCCAGCGCGACGGGCACCGCGGCCACCGCACTGATGATGATGACAAGCAGGGTGATGGCCAGGCTTGTTTTCAGCCCTGTGAGCAGATTTGGGAGAACCTCCCACACAATGCCCCAGTCAGTCTTCCCCACGTCACGCGCCCATCTTCAGCGGGCCGAGGTTGGCGACACTGATGTAGCCGACCTTTTCGAACGCGCGATCGCGCTCACCAGAAGCGATTGACTCCCGAATCGCAACGTTGAGCATCTGCAGCGAGTGCACGTCGATTTCTTCGCTCACACCGTATGAGACCGGCGCCATCCACATCGGCGTCTCTGGCACCACGATGGCGAGACCGGAATCGGACCGAACCTGCCCCAGCGCAGTGCCGTAATCCGTGAACTGCCCGGGCGCCCTGCCTGCTTTGACGGCTTGGATGGCATTTGTCCACGAGTCGACGCTGAGCGTCGCGAATCCGGCGGCTTTTGCCGCTGCCTCATGCGCCGAACCTTGCGAAGAGGCCACCGGCTGACCGGTTTTCATGATGTCCGCGGTGCTCGTGAGGCCACTGTCACGCCTGACCACCCAAACTCCGTTGTCCTCGTAGTACGGGTCGGTGTACATGATTGTCAGCGACCTCTCGCCGGTGATATCCAAGCCCGCGGCCATGTCGTATTTGTTGGCCTTGAGGCCCGCCACGATGGTGTTCCAGGACGCCGGAACCGGGGTGAACTTGACCCCCAGATTCTTGGCAAAGGCTTCGAGCGGCAGGAGCACCGGACCGGTCCAGGTGCCATTCCGCTCTTCGAGCATGGGTGCGAAAGCTGCTACTCCTACGCGGAGTTCGCCTCGGTTCTTAACCTCTTCAGCCCAACTGCCTTGCGAGGCGGCTCCTGCTGTCCCGCCAGCACTCAGTTTGCCGCCGAGAAGTCCCGCCACGACGGCGACTACCACCAAGGCCAGGATTCCCAGGGATTGCTTCGTCGACTTCTTCACAAATCGCTCCTTTGGTGAAGTCACAACTCCATTGTTGTATTGTCGACTGTATACATGTGGTGTGGACCACTTCAAGGCTTTCGCGATCTATCCGCGCCAACCCAGACACGCCTCAGCAACCAACGCCGCGACCCGGCGGTGCGCGACATCGTTCGGGATGTCGTGATGGCCGCCGCGGATCGGCACCGCCCGCCCGCGTCGAAGTTCGGCGGCAAATTCGGCGGCCTTGCGCGGTGGCGCGAAGACGTCGTGCTCGCCGTTGATCAACAGGACCGGGATGTCGAGCGCCCCCAGTTCTCGCCGCACGTCATATCCGGCGGTTTCCAGCGCGCGCCAGAGATTCGGCTCGGACTGCGCCGTGTCGAATCCCAGCGGGTCGTTTTCCAGTGCGTCCAGGTAAGCCTCGTCGGCGGACATGACGAGGTCGTGTTCGCCACGTTCCGGCAGACCCCACAGCGGCGCACCCGTCATCACCAGACCGACTGCAGCCGACGGCTTTTCGAGAACCAGCAGCGCACCGGTCACCGCGCCGAGGGAATGCCCGACGATCACCACCGGCAGTCGGCGGGCCGCCATCACACCGAGCAGCACCGCGGCGTTCGACGCCAGGTCACCGACCGATGCGAACATCCCGGCCGGTCCCCCGGTATGGCCGTGACCGATGTGGTCGGTGCCCCAGACGTCGAGTCCCACGGCATTGAGCTGGCCGGCGAGACGGTGATAGTGCCCCGTGTGCTCGCCGAAACCGTGCAGCAGCAGGACCTGGGCCCTGGGCGCCTCGGCATCCCAGTGTCGGTAGTAGAACCGGCCGCGTTCGCCCTCGAGAAACGGCATGTCACGCCTCGCCGAGCTCGGCGAACCAGGTCGAGGAGGTCAGCCACGCCAAAGGGATCGGCGGGCTCGGGTAACCCGCCACCAGCACCACATTGCCGTGCACCGCATAGTCGCCGGTCTGAATGAAGACCTTCGCCCGGTCACGCAGTCGGTAAAAGTTTGGGAGATAACGTAATTCATGCACGCTGGCGTCGCCCACAAGGTCCGAGACTCTTCGGCGTCCCGACGGGTTGACCGTCGCCATCTCCTCGGTGACGATCGCCGCCTCGAAGTCGCCGACCTCCCACAGCACCGAGACGAGATCGGCGACGGTGGGCAGACCGGGCGCGATGCCCACGTCGATCACCTCGACCGCTCCCGACAGCGGTACCAGACTGGCCGGCGACGTGCCGCTGCCCGCATCGGCGACGACGACCATCTCGCCGTGCCGAAGCTGACTCACCACGGCGGCCAAGCGTTCGTGCAGAAGCCGGACTTTCGTTGCCATCGACTCTCCCCTTCTCGGTGATGGGTTGTGAGGTGGAGCACTCTGCGCTATTTTGTCGACAGGTCGACAATCGACAATCTGGCAGATCGGGATGCACATGGCAAGCACCGCGGCAGGGATCGAGCACACCGTGACCGAACACGAGGGCCGATTGCAGGGCGCGGACCTGCGTCGCGCCATCACCGCAGCAGCCATCGGCAACTTCATCACCTGGTTCGACTTCGCCGCCTACGGATTCCTGGCCGTGCTGCTCGGCCAGATCTTCTTCCCCTCCGAGAATCCGGCGGCCAGCCTGCTCGCGACGTTCGCCGCCTTCGGCGTGGCGTTCCTGATGAACCCGATCGGCGGGTTCGTCTTCGGACGGCTCGGCGACAAGGTCGGGCGCAAGAAGATCCTCGCCACCGCGATCCTGTTGATGTCGGCCTCCACCTTTGCCGTCGGCCTGCTGCCCGGTTACGCCAGCATCGGCATCGCCGCACCGGTATTGCTCGTCGCGCTGCGCATCCTGCAGGGGTTCGCGGCTGGCGGCGAACCCGGCGGGGCCGCAACATTTCTCGTCGAGTCCGCGGCCCGGGGCCGACGCGCCCGCACCGTCAGCTTCTGGCACTGCTCGAGTTATCTCGCCAATGCGGTCGCATCGGTACTGGTGCTCACCCTCAACGCCATCCTCAGCGACGCCGCGATGTTCGACTGGGGCTGGCGCATCCCGTTTCTCGTCGCGGGGCCACTCGGGCTCGTCGGGCTGTACCTGCGCCTGCGGCTGAACGACACAGCCGAATTCGAGCGGCTGCAAAGCACGGGCGAAGTGAGCCAGACACCGGTCAAAGACGCCTTGACGACGAGCCGCTGCCAGGTCATCCAAGTCATCGGCTGCATCGCGTTCCAGGCCGCGGCGTTCTACTTCATCTTCGTCTACATGCAGACCTACCTACAGTCCCAAGTCGGGTTCTCGTTCGGCATGGCATCGGCGTCGACCGTCATCTGTCTGTGTGCGGCGGCGCTGGCGATATTTGTATTCGCCTGGCTCTCTGACCATTTCGGCCGCAAGCCTGTCATCATCCTGGGTGCCGTGGCCAGCACGCTGATCGTCTTCCCCGCCTTCGCCGCGTTCTCCACCGCGAACACCGCGTTGATCGTGGCCGTGCACGCGGCCATGGGTGTGTGCCTGGCGATGTTCATGTCCGCCTCCGGCGCGGCGATGGTGGAGATCTTCCCCAGCCGCGTGCGGTACGCCGGATTCTCGATCGGTTTCAACATCTCTGTAGCGATCTTCGGTGGAACGGCGCCCTATGTCGCGACCTGGTTGATCGACGCGACCGGAAGCCCGGTGTCGCCGTCGGCGATTCTCATCGTGACGGGACTGATGGCGATCGCCGCCGCGTCGACCCTGCATGAAACCGCCGGCCGCAGGCTCGATGCCACGATCGGCGCGCTCGACCCGATTAGGGTTGGCGAGTGAGCACCTCAGCCATGACGTGGACCTGCGTGCTGTTCGACCTCGACGGCACCATCGCCAACTCGGCCAAGAACATCACCGAATCCTTCGCCGCGACGCTGAACGAGCTGGGGCTACCCGTCCCGGCACCCGACGCACTGCGCACGTGGGTGGGTCCGCCACCGGCAGAGACGTTCCGGGTGCGGTTCGGCTTCGACGACGCCGCGGCCGAGCACGCCCGGCAGCTCTATCGCAAGCACTACCAACGGATCGGCAACGCCGACATCCGGCCGTTCGACGAGGTCCTTCCCGCTCTCGAAGCACTTGCGCAACAAGATATTCCGATGGCGGTGGCGACGTCGAAACCTGAGCACACCGCGGTCGAGGTGCTCGGACGGTTGGGACTGGCACGCTATTTCGTGACAGTCTCAGGTGCTTCGAGAGACGAAACGATCAGCGACAAGGCGTCGATCGTCGGCGAAGCACTACGTCGCCTGACCGCCGACGGCGTGGACACCAGCAATCCGGTGATGGTCGGTGATCGCCTGCACGACGTCCTCGGCGCAGCCGAGCATGGTGTTCCCACCATCCTCGTCGACTGGGGATACGGAGAACCCGTCGAGCACGCCCGGGCGCTTGTCACGGTCGGTTCGGCGGACGCGCTCACGGAGACTCTGCTCGGGCGGTGACCGTGCCCTGCCAGCCGCGTGACAGCAGCGCACTGCGCGCCTGCTCGACAATGTCGTGGCTGTCGTCCTCTTTGATGACGTGGATGACGTGCCAGCTGAGTCGCTGCAGCACGCGGTTCACCCGGATATCCAGGGCGTACTGAGAGCGGCTGGTGAGGTGCTGCTCACCGTCATATTCGGCGCCCACCTTGAACTCCTCCCAGCACATGTCGATCCGTCGCACGTAGCGCCCCTGGTCACAGATGACGAATTGGGTTGTCGGCCTGGGTAATCCCGCGTCGACGAACAGGAGCCGCAACCACGTCTCCCGCGGTGACTCGGCTCCGCCGTCGACGAGTGGCAATGCCACCCGCAGGCGACGCAGGCCCCGCACCCCGGGATGGCGTTTGGCGATCAGCATGACGTCCTCAAGCGAGAACGGGCAAGCATTCATGAGCGCATCCAGGCGCTCGACAGCCTTGCCGCGAGGCAGGCGGCGGGCCAGGTCGAACGCCGTGCGCGCGGGTGTGGTGACGCGGATTCCGGCGACCGTCGTGACCTCGTCGTCGTGCAGGGTGTCGAACCGGACCACCAGACCGCGCTGGTGCCTGCCTGCCGTGACCACTTCGACGGGTACGTCATCGTCGACCCATTTCGCGCCATGGATCGCCGACGCGGCCACGCCCGATATCACCCCGCCGGAGATGAGTGTTGCGCCGAGAACCCGATCCCGTAGGGATACCTGGTGGCGCAGCGGCACGTACACATCGCGATAGATCGGCCGGTAGCGGTGTCGCAGCTGGCCGTTGTTGAGGTGACCTGCGGCGACGGCGTTGCTGCCGACAAATGGGATTCGCACACCTGCTTAGACGCACGCTGCGGCGATTCGGCTCCCCTGACCTCGAATTCGACGGAAATGTCGCCAGCCGGGCCCGCGCGCGACACTTTCGTCGAAATGGGCGCACGGATAATGGCGCCATGAGCACGTGGACCAGAAACCTCCGTCTCGCGACGGTCACCGCCGGTGCGGGATTGGCATGGTGTGAGTGGAGAACCTGGCAGGCGTCGCGAGAAGCCCTACCTGCCGACCGCCTCGATCCGGGCCGGATAACACCCGGCGAGGCCATCCTCGTGCTCGGCTGCCCCGAGCCGCTCCTGCACCGCTGGCGCGTGCGCATCGCTATGCGCTCGACCGACCCGTCGCACGCGCGCTTCGTGTTCTCCGGCGGAGCCGTCCGCTCTGAGCTCTCGGAAGCCCAGATGATGGCCAACTACGCCGTTGTCTCCCGCGGAGTACCCGCCGCCAACATTCGTCTCGACGACCAATCGCGGACGACGGTCGAGAACATCAAGAATTCCATTCCGTTCCTGGCCGACGCCCCGGCGATCAAGATCGCGTCGAACACTTTTCACGCCCGCCGGGCCCGGCGCATCCTGCGCGACGAATCACCGGAATTGGCAGCACGATTGGTGCGGACACGCGATTACATCCCCGCTGAGTGGGGTGCCCTGCACGCGGTCATGGCAGGACACGAAATCGCCCGGCGGCTGGTCCGACGGGCACAAAGTCAACGTCGGCGGGATCGCAGATAGTCCCCGACGACCGCGGCACCCAGCCCGTCGAGGTCGGGCACCACGACCCGGCCGGCGACGCGACGCGCCACCTGGTCGATGAACCTGGCCAGCCCTGGGTCAGTGCCGAGCCGGAAGATCGTCACCTGAGCACCGAGGCGGGCGACCTCGTCGAACCCCCGCACGGTGTGTGCGATGGTCCGGGGGTGCGGCGGGTAGTCGAAGAAGACCTCGGACCCAGCGCCGTCACCATACCCCTCCAGGTGTGCGGTGGGTTCACCGTCGGTGACCACGAGCACGACGGGCTGGGCATTGGGATGGCGGCGCAGATGCCGCGACGCCAACGCCAGCGCGTGATGCAAATTGGTGCCCTGCTCGTAGACCCCTTCCAGTGCCGTCAACTCGGCGGCACTGACCGTGCGCGCGTAGCGGCCGAAGGCGATGATCTGCAGCGCATCTGACCGGAACCGCGTGCTGACGAGATGATGCAACGCCAACGCCGTGCGTTTCATCGGCAACCAGCGGTTCTCCATGACCATGGAGAACGACGTATCGACCAGCAGGGCTACGCACGCCTGGGTGCGTGTCTCGGTCTCCGAGATCTCGACGTCTTCGACCGCGAACCGAATGGGCCTCTCTGCGACACCCGTGCCGGCCTGCCGCAACACCGCGTTGGTCACCGTGCGGGTGACGTTCCACGGCTCGGTGTCGCCGAACTGCCAGGGCCGCGTCGCCCCCGTCAGCTCGCCGGCCGCGCCGGCCCGACGGGTATCGCGTTCCCCGTGCCGACCCGAAAGTTGTTGTGCCACGTCACGCAGCGCGGTCTGGCCCAACTGTCGCATGGCTTTGGGCGAGAGCCGCCACTGCCCATCGGAGCCGCGGTCGAGGAAGCCCTGGTTGACCAGGGCCCGCTCCAGCTCCGCGAGCGTGCGAGCATCGATGGCGGCCTGGTCGCCGAGCTGGCGGGCCAGCGCATCGAGGTCGACGTCCTCCATCGTGGCCCCGGAATAGCTCTGCGACAGCGCGTCTGCGAGCTGCTCCAGTTCGGCGATGTCGGAGAGCGCCTGCGCACCCTCGCCCATGCCCATCGGGTTGTCGCCGGAGAACCGCTGCGAGCCCGACCAGTCCTCGCCGGGGCGGGCGGCTTGCAGGTGGGCGTCGAGCCGGTTCAGCGCGTTCATCAGCGAGGGAGACCCGAAAGCCTGCTCCGCCAAGGCATCGAGCTCGGCGCGCTGCTGCGCCGAGAGGCTGTTGCGGAAGCGCTGCGCGGCGGCCGCGCGTTGCGCCAGCGAATCGAGCAGCTCGTCGATGTTCGACGGGTTCTCCGGGAAGAACTCGCCGTGCTTGTCCATGAAGTCTTGAAAATCCTGCTCGGTGTCCTCGCCGCGAGCGTGCTTGTCCAGCAGGTCGTTCAAGTCGTCGAGCATGTCGTTGACACGCTGGCGGTCCTCGTCGGTGGCGTTCTGCAACGCCTGCTTCATGCCGGCGAAGCGCTGGTCGAGCATCTCACGACCGAGCAGATCCTTGATCTGCTCGTACTTTTCGCGGGCCTCCGGCGAGCGCCACGAGTAGTCCGAGAGCTCCTGCACCGCCTTGGCGGGGGACGGCGACAAAGACTCGAGCTGCAGTTCCCCGAACCGGGCGTCGTCGTCGAGGGCCCGGGCGAGTTCCTTGCGCTCGGCAAGCACCGCCTCGTCGAGCAGCTTCTTGATCTCCTGCAACGTACCGTCAAGGTTGTTGCGGGACAGCAGTTCCCGCCGACGCCGGTTGGCCTCGGCGGCCAGCCGATCGGTGCCGCGCATGTCACGGGTGCCGCGACGCAGCAGCTCCGAGAGCGCGCGGCGCGGCGAGCTCCCCTCCATCACGTTCTGGCCGATCTGCTCGAGCGCGTCGCGCAGATCGATCGGCGGCGCGAGCGGATCGGGGCCGCCGCTGTATCGCGAATACCGCGAGGTGTGCCCGTGCCCTCTGGCCGCGTGGCCACTAGCCATAGACCGTCTCCCCCTCGCCCGACACCTTGTCGATGCGCTTGGCCAGATACAGCGCTTCCAGGGCCAGTTCGACCGCTGCGGCCCGTTCTCCCACCGACCGGGCTCCCAGCCGCGCGGCCACCGCATCCAGAGCCGGCAGGGCGGGAAGGGCGGCCAGCACGTCCTTGGCGGACACTCGCTCACCGGTGGTCACCGGAGAGCCCTCCTCCACCGCAGCCACCACGGGGCCGACGTCGATGCCGCCCAACAGCCGCTGCGCGGTGTCAGCGGTGGCCCGGCGCAGCAGATGCTCCAACACCGCCTGCTCACGGCCTTCCTCGCCGGTCTCGAACTCCAACTTGCCGCGCAGCACGTCGATCACGGTGGCGAGGTCCACCACGCGCGCCACCGGATCGTCCTCACCGATGATGGCCGCGCGGTGCCGGGCCGAGGCCGCGACCGTCTCGGCCGCGGCGATGGCGAACCGCGCCGACACTCCGGAGCGCTGATCGATCGAGCTGGACTCACGCAGATTGCGGGAGAAGCGGGCGAGCACGCCGAGCAGATAGTCGGGCACCTCGGCGGCCAGATGCGCCTCTTGGCGGATCACCCCGACCTCGGATTCGATCTCCAGCGGGTAGTGCGTGCGGATTTCGGCACCGAAGCGGTCCTTGAGCGGGGTGATGATGCGACCGCGGTTGGTGTAGTCCTCGGGGTTGGCGCTGGCGACGACGAGCACATCCAGCGGCAGCCTCAAGGTGTAGCCACGCACCTGGATGTCGCGCTCCTCCATGACGTTGAGCATCGACACCTGGATGCGCTCGGCGAGATCCGGCAGCTCGTTGACCGCCACGATGCCGCGGTGCGCCCGCGGAATGAGGCCGTAGGCGATGGTTTCGGGATCGCCGAGGCTGCGGCCCTCGGCCACCTTGATCGGGTCGATGTCACCGACCAGGTCGGCGACGCTGGTGTCAGGGGTGGCCAGCTTCTCGGTGTACCGCTCGCTGCGGTGCCGCCATTCGATCGGCAGGTCCTCGCCGGAATCGGCAGCGCGCCGGATGGATTCCGGCGTGATCGGGCTGTAGGGGTGCTCACTCAGTTCGGCGCCGGCGATCACCGGTGTCCACTCGTCGAGCAGCCCGGTCAGCGCCCGCAGCAGCCGCGTCTTGCCCTGACCGCGTTCGCCGAGCAGCACCACGTCATGTCCGGCGATCAATGCCCGCTCCAGTTGCGGGATCACGGTGTCGTCGAAGCCGAGGATGCCGGGCCATACGTCACGCCGGTCGGCAAGGGCCGCCAGGAGATTCTCCCGGATTTCGGCTTTCACGCCTCGCTCACGGTGCCCGGATGCGCGCAGCTCACCGACCGTCCGAGGCAGATCCTTGGATTGGCTCACCACTCCAAGCTACGACGGCTCCGACGGCTCGGCATGGCCACCGGTCTGACTTGCGGTCACCATAGGGCTACAAAGTCGTGGCGACTGCCACTCGCCCGGTAGTCTGCGCCCATGCCGTTGGCTAGCGGTCAAGTCTTCGCGGGGTTCACCATCGTCAGGTTGGTGG
This sequence comes from Mycobacterium dioxanotrophicus, assembly GCF_002157835.1. NCBI lineage: Bacteria > Bacillati > Actinomycetota > Actinomycetes > Mycobacteriales > Mycobacteriaceae > Mycobacterium > Mycobacterium dioxanotrophicus. Next base: position 5,959,808 of record NZ_CP020809.1, read on the forward strand.
GCACTGGCGGCATGGGCGAGGTATATCTGGCGGCCCATCCCCGACTGCCGCGCGAGGACGCCCTCAAGGTGCTTCCGCAGACCGTTAGCGCAGATAATGAGTTCCGGCAGCGGTTCATCCGCGAAGCCGACATGGCCGCCACGCTGTGGCACCCCCACATCGTGGGCGTCCACGATCGGGGCGAGTTCGAAGGCCGGTTGTGGATCTCGATGGACTACGTCGACGGCTACGACGCCGCCCGGCTGCTGCACGACGTGTATCCGTCGGGCATGCCCGCCGCGGATGTGATCGAGATCATAGCCGCGGTGGGCGACGCGCTGGACTACGCACACCAGCGCAAGCTGCTGCACCGCGATGTCAAACCGGCCAACATACTGGTCGCCGGCAAACACGGTGCCAAGCGCAGGATCATGCTCACCGACTTCGGCATCGCGCGCCGAGCCGATGAGGTGAACGGGTTGACGTCCACCAACATCACGGTGGGCTCGATGTCCTACACCGCGCCCGAACAACTCATGGGCCAGACCCTCGACGGCCGGGCTGACCAGTACTCGCTGGCCGCCACCGCCTACCGCCTCTTCACCGGGTCGCCGCCGTACGCGCACAGCAACCCCGCCGTCGTCATCAGCCACCACCTCAGCTCCCCGGTCCCCAAGCTCGCTGCCACCAAACCTGAACTTGCCGTGTTCGATTCGGTGATGGCCAAGGGATTGGCGAAAGATCCGAAAGACCGCTACGACACCTGCCACGACTTCGCCAACGCGTTGGCCGAGGCCGCCGCAGGCGCCTCCGCGACACTCAAGATGCCCGCGCTGGCGCCCCCGCCGCCGGTAGCCCAGCAGCCTCTCGCCGCCCCACCGATGGCACCCCCGCCGATGCCTGTCCCGCCGCGGCCGATGTCCCCGTCGAATCCGTCGAGCGCACCGGCTCCGCGGCCCACACCGCCGTCGGAGCCTCCGGTCTTCACCTCGTCGTGGTCGGTCGCCGAGCCTCCCCGCAAACCACCGACGAATCCCCCGATGCCGGCACCCGCGACCAACTTCGGCCCACCGCCGCTGCCGTACGTGGCACCCGTGAAGAAGTCGGGTGGCAAGCGCAAAGGCCTGCTGATCGCGGGCGCGCTCGCCGCCGTCGTCCTGATCGTCGGCGGGGTCACACTGGCGGTGACATCGGGCGGCGACAATGCCGCACCCGGGCCGCAGACCACCACGGCCGCGTCGTCGACGAGTCCGACGACGACGGCATCCACGCCGCCGCAACCGCCGGGCCACTCGTACACCATCGCCGACTACATCCGCGACAACAAGGTCGCCGAAACGCCCATTCACCGCGCCGATCCGGGTGCACCGGTGTTCACCATGCCCACCCCGCCGCCGTGGACCGACGCAGGTACCCGCACCCCGGCGTGGGCCTACTCGGCGATCGTCAACGACAGCGTGACCCCGACGGATCCGCCGTCGGTGATTTCGTTGATCTCCAAGCTCGTCGGTGACGTCGACACCAACAAGCTGCTCGAGTTCGCACCGAACGAACTGCAGAACCTCGCCGAGTACGAGCCGGTCGGCGGGGTCACCCGCGGCAATCTCAACGGATTCCCGTCGGTGTCCCTGGGCGGCTCCTACGTCAAGGACGGCCGACGCCGGGCCATCACCCAGAAGACGGTGACGATGCCGATCCCCGGTGGCGCGTTCGTGCTGCAGATCAACGCCGACTCGCTGTACCGCGACATGAGCTCGCTGACCGACATCAACAAGGTCATCGACGCTCAGGCCACCATCGTCATGCCCTGAGCCGACGCCGCGTTTTGCCTCATCCGAGTTACCCGATACCCTCGGTATCGTGAATTCGCTAGATTGGCATTCTCGGCCGACTACAGCGCACTTCGGACCCGCCGCGTGGCAGTCCAGAGCCCTCGGCGTGGGGTCGGCACTATTCTTCCGCCCGTTGCTGGGCCTGTTGACGCTGATCGGCCTTGGCATCAATCGCGTCGCACCGGCCCTGCTGCAGCGCGCTCATCTCGACGTGATCGACCGCCCGCTGCGCATCGTCCCGCCGCTGCCGGGCACCGAGGTGACGCCGGTCGCGTTGCCCAATTGCCCGGCAGAGTGGGTAGTGGCCTCCCAATCGCGTGAGTCCGAGTCGGTGATCGTGTACATGCACGGGTCGGCACTGGTCACGCTGGGGCTGAACTCCCACCGGCGGTTTGTCTCGAAACTGTCGGCCAGCACCGGAGCCAGGGTGTTGAACGTGGGCTACCGACTCGCCCCGCAGGCCGGCATCGAAGATGCGGTCGCCGACGGCCTCGACGCCTACCGGTATGTGCTCTCGCTCGGTTATGAGCCCAATCGCGTTGTGCTGGCCGGTGATTCGGCAGGCGGGCTGATCGCCGCCGACACCGCCATCGCCGCCCGCGACGCCGGCCTGGTGCCGCCGGCCGGCCAGGTGCTGCTCTCGCCGTTGACCTCATCGGACATGGAGCTCAAATACCGTGCGCTGCAACAACATCGGGATGTGATGTTCCCGTTCATGACGGTCAAGTTCATCTACGACGTGTTCGCCACCGTCAACGGCACCCGGCCCACACCCGTCATGCCACCGGAAGCCGACCTGCACGGCCTCGGGCCGTTCCTGCTTCAGGTGGGCACGCACGAAATGCTGCTCAACGACGCCTTCGCCCTGGCCGACCGGCTCACCGCGGACGGGATTCCCGTGTGGGTTCAGGTGCGGGAACGGGCGATGCACATGTTCCAGCTGAGTTTCGACGTCAACCCCGACGCCCGCCGAGCCGTCGACGAGATCACGTCGTTCATCGCATTCGTGACGGCCGAGGTCGAGGACGAGGTCAGCGCCTGACGCCGGTTAGGGGTTCTTGACCGGCAGCACCTGAAAACCCGACACCATCATCTCGGAGTCGCGCTTGTACGTCAGGTTGTCAGGGGCCGTGGTCTGCACCGTCAATCCTGCGCAGTACGTGCGCAGTTCACTGCGGTAGGCCACGAACAGCGCGATGGCCGGGTGCGGCTGCAGCACACCCATCTGCGGTATCTGGTAGTTCACGGTCTGCGCAGGCAGCCCGCAGATGGTGATGTTCTCGGTCTTCATGGCGCTCTCGGGCACGCCAAGGGTGGCGATCGACTTGCGCTGTGCGGCGAACACCTCGTCCGGCGTCATCGCATCGGCGACGCTTTCCAGCGCGATCACGATGGTCGGCTTGAAATTGCCGTTCTGCAGGTTGGCGTTGGTCATGGTGTAGCGCAGCAGATCGGTGTCGCGGCCCTCCACCCGTTCCCAGCCAGGGGGCTGCGGAATCCTGATCGTGGGCTCGTCGGCATCCACCCGGGGCACCGTGACCAGCGGCGCGTCAACCGGGTTGCACTTGAGCTCCCCGCTTTTCGCGGCTGCCAGCAGGTCCTGCGAGGCCACCGGATGGCCGTCAGCCAGATGCGTGCACGACGTCAACACCAGCGCCGCAGCCGCCAGCGCAACGGCCTTCTTCGACGCAGTCGCCATGGTCGCCAATATTAATGGGCGAAATGCCGTGCACCAGTGAGGTACAGGCTGATGCCGGCCTTCGCGGCCGCTTCGGTGACCACATCGTCGCGCATGGACCCGCCCGGATGCACGATGGCCCGGACCCCGGCTTGGGTCAGCGTCTCGAGCCCGTCGGGGAACGGGAAGAACGCGTCGGAGGCCGCGACCGCGCCCACCACGCGGTCCCCCGCCCGCTGCACGGCCAGTGCCGCTGCGTCGACCCGGTTGACCTGCCCCATGCCGACACCGACCGTGGCGCCGTCCTTGGCCACCACGATCGCGTTGGACTTGACCGCCCGGCACGCCCGCCAGGCGAAGGCCAGGTCGGTCAGCGTCTGCTCGTCGGCCGGATTGCCGGTGGCCAGCGTCCAGTTGTTGGGGTCATCGCCTTCGGCGTCGAGCGCGTCGCGGTCCTGCAGCAGCATCCCACCGCTGATGGGGCGCATCTCGATACCGCCGACCAAAGGCTCGGACGCCACCAGGATGCGGATGTTCTTCTTGCGCGCAAGCACTTCCACCGCGCCGGGCTCGTAGGCCGGCGCGATGATGACTTCGGTGAAGATGTCGGCGACGGTCTCCGCCATCTCCACGCTGACCTCGGTGTTCGACGCGATGACGCCGCCGAACGCACTGAGCGGATCGCACTCGTGGGCCTTGCGATGCGCATCGGCCACCGAGACCGACGAGATCGCGATGCCACACGGGTTGGCGTGCTTGATGATCGCCACGCAGATCTCTTCGTGGTCGAACGCCGCCCGCCACGCCGCGTCGGCGTCGGTGTAGTTGTTGTAGGACATCTCCTTGCCGTGCAGCTGCTCGGCCTGCGCCAGGCCCGGCCACGCGGAATCGTCACGGTAGACCGCGGCCTGCTGATGCGGGTTCTCGCCGTAACGCAACACCGCGCTGCGGTGCCAGGTGCCGGCGAACCAGGCCGGCAGCGGTTGTGCGGGCTCTTCCGGCGCCAGCGTCGAGGCCATCCAACCGGCGACCGCGACGTCGTATTCGGCGGTGTGCCGGAACGCCAACGACGCCAGCCGCTTTCGCTCGTCGAGGGTGAAACCGCCGGCCCGGACCGCGGCGAGCACGCCGTCGTATCCCAGCGGATCCACCACCACCGCGACACTCGGGTGGTTCTTGGCGGCGGCGCGCACCATCGACGGGCCGCCGATGTCGATCTGCTCGACGCATTCGTCGACCGACGCACCGGATTCCACGGTCTCGGTGAAGGGGTAGAGGTTGACCACCACCAGTTCGAACGCCTCGACGTTCAGTTCTTGAAGGGCGGCAAGGTGTTCCGGCTTGCGGGTGTCGGCCAGCAGGCCCGCGTGCACGCGCGGGTGCAGGGTCTTCACACGGCCGTCGAGCACCTCGGGGAAACCGGTCACCTCTTCGACCGGGGTGACCGGAACACCGCTCGAGGCAATGGTTTTCGCCGTCGAACCGGTGGAGACGATGCTCACCCCGGCCTCGTGCAGGCCGCGGGCCAGGTCGGCGAGGCCGGTCTTGTCGTACACGCTGATCAATGCGCGCCGGATCGGTCGCTTGTCGCTCATCCTATGGTCGCCTTTCGTCCGGTCCAGGTCACGCCGCGGGTTGCCAGCGCGGCCAGCACGTCCACCAGGAGTCGCCGTTCGACGACCTTGATGCGCTCGTGCAACGTCTCTTCGGTGTCCTCGTCGCCCACCTCCACGGCGTGCTGCGCGAGGATCGGCCCGGTGTCCACCCCGGCGTCGACCAGATGCACCGTGCATCCGGTCACCCGCACTCCGTAGGCCAGGGCGTCGGGCACCGCATGCGCGCCCGGGAAGCTCGGCAGCAACGCCGGATGGGTGTTGACCACCCTGCCGTTGAAGCGTGAAAGAAACTGGGGCCCAAGGATCTTCATGAACCCGGCGGAGACCACCAGATCGGGCTCATGGGCCTCGGTGGCCGCGGTCAACGCCTGGTCCCACTCTGCGCGGTCGGGGTGGTCACCCAAGCGGACCGTGTAGGACTTCACGCCTGCAGCCGCCGCGATGTCGAGTGCTGCGCACGCGCGGTCCGTTCCGACCGCCACGACCCGGGCCGGGTAATCGTCGACGGCGGCCGCCAGTAGCGACGCCAGCAGTGATCCGGTGCCCGAAGCCAACACGACCAGGCGAGCCGGTGCACTCGGGGGCACATGTAGCGGTTGCTGCACGCGCAGCAGCCTAGTCGGCTCTGTCGCGGGGCGGATCGCCGGTCACGTCATGATCGGCGATGAAGTGCTCCTCGGGATCCTCCAGGTAGTGCCCGGAGCGGTCGGTGTCGGCAGTCGTGTCACCGCTCGACCACGCCACGATGGGCTCCTCGTCGGGGGCCTCGACTTCCTCGACGTCGAGCGGAGGCTCCTCGTCACCGCCGCGGTAGCCGCGCTGGTAGTCGGGCTCGAAGTCGGCTTCGTGGTCCTCCGGCTCATCCGGCTCATCCGGCTCGACCACCGGTTCGTCGTCGTCGAACGGCTCCGCGGCCTGCGGCTCGGGTGCGGGCTCGGCGACTCGCCGCGGCCTGCGGGCAATGCCGCCGGACATCGCCACGGTCAGCCCGCCGATGCCGGCGAACCACAGGAACACCGCAGGTCCGAACGTCGACTGGTCCACCCCGACGTCACCGAAATTGCCCAGCCGACCGCCCGCGGCGTAGGCGAGCAGCGCCATGGTCACCGCCGCGACCAGCGATGCCACCCCGAGCTTGGCCGCGGCGGGCAGCAGGGTCAGCGGCCGTCGCGCACACTGCTGCCCGACCGCCACCGCGGACGCGGCTCCGACGATCAGCAGCGCCACCCAGACTGGCCCGAGCGGAGGCGTGGGCAGCGCGGCCAGCACGGGCACCGCGGGGATGTCGCCGCCGAAAACGGTGAACGAGCTGAACGTCGCCAACCCCACGTGGGCGCTGGAACCGACCGCGATGGCCGCCGTCCCGACGATCACATTGGGTATGTAGAGGATGGCCAGCAGGGTGAGACTGAGCTGGCCGAGCACGGTGTCGGTGATGGCGTAGAGGTCATGCATGGTGCCCCAGTGGACGACCAGCGAGGCCGCCGTGACCGCGCCGGACAGCCCGAACAGGGCGAGCACGCCCGCCATGGCCGCGCGCAACGCATCGGGCAACCAGTTCGGCAACGGTGACCGGTGCAGAGTGCGGCGGCCCACCTTCGATCCCACCCCGAGCACCGCACCCACCGCGTGCACGGCGAGCACTCCGGTGAAGGCGCGCAGCGCGCTGGGGGTCTGCAGCTCGGTGAGCACCGACGCCGCGTCGTGGATGACGGCCAGCATGACCGCGGCGATCAGCACCGGACCGCCCAGCGCCGACGCCACCACCCAGCGGGTGACGAACCACGACGAGTTCGGCGCCGTAGCGGCCGCCGTGGTGCGGGCCGTTCCCCACACCATCAACAGCACCGGCACCAGCGGCATCACCCCGAGCACCCGGCCGCCGATGGACACCGGAACCTGATGCACCCCGAGCCACATGCTGGCGATCGCACCGAACGCGCCCGTCATGTCGCTGTTGGCGATCAGCAGCTGCAACAGCGTGACAGCAGCGATGACCACCAGCGCTACGACGGACGGACCGAATGCGACCCGAAGCAGTTCACGCGCCTGGCGTGTGCCGGCTGGCCGGTTGCTCACGGGGTTGGCCGCTCCTCGCAGATGATCACGCGTGCGCGGGTTGCGCACGCGCGGACCAGCTTACGACTGTGACGGGCCGGATTGCTGTGAGGACGAGTGCTGCGTCGGTTGCTGCGTCGGAACCTGGGTGGTCGGCGCAGAGGCGTTCGAGCTGCTCGACGACGACTGCTGTTGCTGCTGCGGCTGTCCGAACGCGGGGAAACCGGTCGGCGGGGTCGGCGGACCGTTGTGGCCACCCGCGGGACCGCTCTGGGAACCACCCTGGGGGTTCTGCTGAGCCTGGAAACCGCCGGTGTTGGGACCGCTGGAGTAGCCGCCGTACTGCGACGGGTAGCCCGGGCGCTGTTGCTGCGGCGGGGCCTGCTGGTAGGGCTGGGCGCTGTGCTGCGGCTGGCTCTGCTGACCGTAGTACTGCGACGGGCCGCCGTACTGGCCGTACTGCGGGGCCTGCGGCTCGAACTGCGGCTTGGGCGCAGGCGGGGCGATGATGCCCGACTCCAGCAGCACCGCCCAGAGCGCAAGACCGGTCTGGACCAGGGTGAGGCCGAGCACGACCCAGTACGCCCACGTCGCCGTGTCGAGCGACGCGATGACGTTCCGGATCACCAGCAGGAACCCGAACGCGGACAGCACCGCCACCAGCGCGGCGCGCTTCTTCTGCTTCGGCAGCAGACTCACCCCGGCTACCAGTGCGGCGAGCAAGGCGGCGTAGATGTCCCACTCGCCGTGGGAGACCAACGAGAAGCCACCGGTGGAGGACTCGGTGAGCCCGACGAAGCTCAGCAGGTAGGTCACCACACCGAGACCGGCGACGCCGCCGAGCAGATAGGTGGGCAGCGGGTTCTCCCCCGCGGGCGTGGCTGCTGCCGCAGGCGCGGCGGGGCGGCCGGGCTGCTGCGGCGCACCGTACGGCGAGGTGGGCGGATATCCGGGGCTACTGGGCGGATAGGACATGGAACCTCTCCTGTGCTGGTCGGGCGTCGCGTAGCGCGTTCACGCGGGCATCATCACGACCGCCTGAGTGTTTCGATCTTCCACGCTAGCGCACCCAGCGGTGTGGGTGGCACACGCTCCGGGTGTCATTCCGATCTCAAGCCGATACCAGAACAGGAGCATCGACCGAATCCTGTTCGGCCGCCTCGATTTCGCGCACCAGCGGCAACACCTTGGCACCGAAATACTCGATTTCCTCTTGGAAATGCAGGAATCCGCCGAGGATCAGGTCGACGCCGCGTTTGCGGTACGCGGCAATGCGTTCCGCGATCTGTTCAGGCGTACCGATTAGCTGAGTACGGAACCCGTCGTTGTACTGCACCAGGTCTTCGAAGCTGGAGTCCGCCCACATCCCCTTCTTGTCGCCGGTCGAATTCCCGGCCTGCTGCACGGCGTTGCGGAAGCCTTCCACGGCGGGCTTGTTGGCCTTGGCGATGATCTCCTTCAACGTCTCCTTCGCTTCTTTTTCTGTGTCGCGGGCGATGATGAAGCCGTTGAGCCCGAACCGGACTTCCCGGCCCGCGTCGCGGGCGTGGTCGCGCACCTCGACGACCTGCTCGGTCACCCCGTCGAAATCCTTGCCGTTGGAGAAGTACCAGTCGGCGTAGTAGCCGCCGTTGCGCCGGGCCGCCGACGAATTGCCGCCCTGGAACAACTCCGGGTTGGGCCGTTCGGCGGTGTTGAGCGGCTTGGGCTTGAGGGTGAAGTCGTGGATGCGGTAGAAGTCGCCGCGGAAATCAACGTCGTCCTCGGTCCAGATCTTGCGCAGCACCTGCAGGAACTCGGCGCTGCGTCGGTAGCGCTCGTCATGCTCGAGCCACGGCTCGCCCAGGTGGGTGAACTCGTCCTTGAACCAGCCGGAGACCACGTTGACCGCGAATCTGCCGCCCGACAGGTGGTCGGCGGTCGCGCCCAGTTTGGCCAGTACGGCCGGTTGCCACAGCCCGGGATGAACCGCGGCGATGACCTTGAGCCGCTGTGTTGCCAGCAACAACGCCAGGCTGAAACTGGTCGATTCATGCTGGAACTCGGCGCCGTAGCTGGCCTCGTAGCGCACCTGGCTCAAGGCGTACTCGAACCCGTTGTTCTCCGCGGTCTGCGCCAACTTCGCGTTGTACTCGTAATTCCAGTCGGTGCGCTGTTCGATGTCGCTGGTCACCAGGCCGCCACTGACATTGGGCACCCAGTAGGCGAACTTGACGTGGTCAGCGATGCGTTCGGTCGTCATGGGCTCCGATACCAGCAAACAACCGGCCGGCGGTCACGGGTAACACTCGCGCTGAACTTTTCGTGGCGACGCGCACGGGCCGGCCGGGCCTGCCGAATCCACCACGAGACTCCCGGTCTTGCCCTTCGGACTAGAACACGTTCTAATTCTGGACATGGACTACGGGCTCGTTCTCTTCACCAGCGACCGCGGCATCGCCCCGGCGAAGGCCGCCAAACTCGCCGACGATCACGGCTTCACCACCTTCTACGTGCCCGAACACACACACATTCCGGTCAAGCGCGAGGCCGCACATCCGACCACGGGCGACGAATCACTGCCCGACGACCGCTACATGCGCACCCTCGATCCGTGGGTGTCGCTGGGTACGGCGTGTGCGGTGACCTCACGGGTGCGGTTGTCGACGGCCGTCGCGCTTCCGGTCGAACACGACCCCATCACCCTGGCCAAGTCCATCGCGACCCTCGACCACCTGTCCGGCGGCCGGGTCAGCCTCGGTGTCGGATTCGGTTGGAACACAGACGAACTCGCCGACCACAACGTTCCGCCGGCACGTCGGAGGACGATGCTGCGCGAATACCTGGAAGCCATGCGTGCGCTGTGGACCGAGGAAGAAGCCTCCTACGAGGGCGAATTCGTGAACTTCGGGCCCTCATGGGCGTGGCCCAAACCCGTGCAGGCGCACATCCCCGTGCTGGTCGGCGCGGCGGGCACCGAGAAGAACTTCAAGTGGATCGCGAAGTCGGCCGACGGCTGGATCACCACGCCGCGCGACTTCAACATCGATGAACCCGTGAAGCTGCTCCAGGACACCTGGTCGGACGCTGGGCGTGACGGCGCCCCGCAGATCGTGGCGCTGGACTTCAAACCGGACGCCGACAAGCTGGCGCACTGGCGCGAGCTCGGCGTGACCGAGGTGCTTTTCGGCCTGCCCGACCGTGCCGAGTCCGAGGTGGCCGGATACGTGGAACACCTGGCAGGCAAGCTCGCCGCGCTGGTGTGACGGCGTTCAGCTGCCGATCTGGTCGAGCACCTTGTCCATGATCTTCTTGACCTCGTCGGCCAGCGGTTTGCGGTCCTGAGACTGCACCTCGACGAGCACATTGCCCTTGACCGCCAACGCCCGGTCGATCACCTGGTCACCGCCTTGCAGCGTGCTCTCCATCGTGGTGATCCCATTGCCGGCATCGGTGGGGCTCCCGAGTTTCCAGGTGAGCTGGATACGGGTGTAGGTGAAATCCTTACCGGCACAGTTGTGCAGCGTGTCGAGGTACTCGTCCATGGCCTTCTGCGCTTCGGCCGGGCTGTCGAACGCCGACGCCGATTGGTCGATGGACGGGGTGGCGTCCGGCTTGGATTTGTTGGGGCCGGTGCGGGTCTGGAAGATCGATGAGTAGCCGTTGCCTGCGTAGACCACCGACATCCCGCTGTACAACGCCCCGAGACAGTCACGCGGCACGTAGCTTTCACCACTGTCGCTGGTGTCCGGCTTCATCCACGACGAGATCGTCACCATGTTGGGCAGTCCCACGATGCCGGACACCACGTCGGGAGTGAGTAGCAACGACTCGAGGTTGCCGCCGTCCACCATGGCGCCCTTGCCCGCTGCCGGTCCGGCCGCGACGCCCTCCACGGTGCGGGTGCACGACGCCGTGACCGCGGCGATGACGACGGCAACGGCGGCCACCGCCGCCTGGCAACTGCGAGAATTCGGCCGCGGCATCCGATGACTGCCCTGGCTCATACGCTCAGCCTAAAGTGCAACCCCGAAATATGGGCTGCATCGCGCAGTCAGTCATGACAGTGCCGCGCGGTTGCCCAACTCAGCGGACCGCACCACGATCGACGCGCCGAGCGGATCTCCGTCGCACATCAGCCCCAGCAGCGCCTCGTCTTTCGTCGTGGCGAGGAACCGGCTGCCGTCAGAAGCCATCCGGCCCATGACGATGCCCGTCGGCGCCTGCCAGTCGTATCGGACCGTATAGGTCTCGACAGTGGCTGCACCATCGGCCTTTTCGGTGATCGGGACCTTGGGCCGTGCGGCAATCTGGTCGCACAGCGCGACGCTGTTGTCCTCGACCCAGTCGGCGGCCGCCGTCGAGTAGATGCCCACCGAATACTTGCTGGCAATCCCGCCGTTGGCCCCGACAAGCGCGAATTGTCCAGGCTTGTCCCGCATTTCGTTGACCGCTTCGGCGATGGCGTGCATCGAGTAGTTGTTGCCCGGCCCGCCGAAGAACGGCAGCCCGCCGGTGAGCGTCAGGCCACGTTCGTCGTCGGTGGCCAACCCGGTGCCGTCGCAGATGTTGAACACCGGGAACGGAAAACAGCTGTAGAGGTCGAACGCGGCCACCTCGTCGAGGCCGATCCCCGCCACCCGAAGGGCCTCACCCACCGCCGCGACCGACGCGGGACTCGCCCCGACATCGGCCCGCTCGAGCAGTTTCTGCTCTTTCATGTCGGCGTGGCCACGCAGGTACGCCCACTTCTCCTCCGGCACACCCAGCCGCCGGGCCGACTCGATCGACATCAGCAGGACCGCCGCACCCTGGTTGACCTGATCACGAGCCACCATGAGCCGCGGGTAGGGATCACAGATCATCCGGTTGCTGTCGGTGACCGTGGCCAGTTCGTCGACAGAACGTTCCACCGGTGACGACGAAAAAGGGTTCTTCGCAGCTACTTTGGAGAACGGCGCGAACAGTTCGGCCATGCCCCGCCGGTATGCGTGCACCGACAGCCCCAGCCGTGCCCGCCGCGCGTTTTCCAAGAGGCCGTACTGCACCGGCGCGCCGATCAGCCCGTGGGCGATGGTGTATTCGTCGAAGATCCCGTCGTATCCGAAACCCCGATCCTCCAACTGCCCGCCGATGGCCTCGGTGAAGTCGGGTTTGTCGTCCCGTTTGGCGTAATACCGCTCGGTGGAGACCGCATCGGAACCGAACAGCAGGACGACGTCGCAGCGGCCCGCCGCGATCGAGCCTGCGAATTCGGTGACCAGATGCTGAGGGCCCTGCCCACCGATGACCTCGAGAACGGCCCGGGCGGGTTCGGCACCGATGCGCTGCGCCACCGACCGCGGGTAGTTGTCGGACACTCCGAACGGAGGCGGTGTGGGCTTCGAGATCTCGAACTGCCGCACACCGGCGACGGTGTCGATGGCCCTGGCCACGATTCCGGCGTCGACTCCACAGTCCCGCAACGCCGCCCGGGCACCCTCGGCGGCCAGCTCGACCGAGGACATGCCGCGGTAGTCGGAGGCGCCGATGTGCTCGGTGAACTGCCCGACGCCGACGATGACCGGTGTGCGCTGATCGACCACTGTGAACAACCTCCTTGACACGTGTTAATTCGCTACGCTAACGGATTGCCGGTCGAAGGTTCGCATCGGTGCCTGCTCATTCCACGGCATATTTGACGTACATCTATCTAGACGTACATCAATTCAGGCGTAGACTTTCCGCATGACCTGGCCTATTCGGCCGATGTCGCTGGTCGTGGGCGGCATCGTGCCTCCGGCGAACGTCGTCGGCCGGGTCCGCGAGGAGCAGGAGATTCTCGCGAGCCTGCCCGCCGGCGGTGCCGCATTGGTCGGCGACCGGCGGCATGGCAAGACCTCGCTCGCCAGGCTTGTCGCGCACACCGCCCGCCAGCAGGGCCTGACTGTGGTCTCCGTCAGCGCCGAACGCCAGACCTACGCAGAATTCGTCACCGCATTGGCGGGCGAACTCGGCCGCATCGACAACGCGCTGCGCCACGAGGTCGAACGGTGGAAGGTCGCCTTCGTCACCGGCCCGATCCGCTTCGAACGCACCCAGGCCGAGGCCGCCCTCGACGATCTCTTGCAACGCGCCGTGTCGCGCGCCGAGCGCGGACCGCTCGTGCTGTTCATCGACGAGGTCACCGTGTTGGCGCGCAACCTGGAACGCGAGAAGTCCGGCGGCGGGGACGCGTTCCTGCATCTGCTGAGACGCTTCCGGCAGGACAACACCGGCCGGCTCGCCACCGTGCTGTCCGGGTCGATTGGCTTTCATCATGTTTCGGAAGACGCACTGAGCTCGGTGAATGACATCCGCAAGGTCACCGTCGGACCGATCCGCCATGACCACGCCACCTATCTGGCGGAGTGCCTGCTGCTGGGCGCTCAGGTCGCCACCACCGACCGGCACCGCGTCGCCGAAGCCATTGCGGCCGCAGCCGAAAACGTGCCGTACTACATCCAGCACCTGGTCGCAGCGTCGGCGCAGGCCGGGCTGGTCGATCCCGACCGGATACCCGATCTGCTGCGCGCGGCCGTCATCGACCCGCACGATCCGTGGGACCTGCGGCATTACCGGGACCGGCTGCGCAACTACTACGGCGAGGATGCCGCGGCCATCGCCGACCTGCTCGACATCTACGCGCACTCGTCGGAGGCGTTGAGTGTCGACGCCGCAGCACATCTGCTGCAATCCGAGGGATCTCCGATCCGCAACCGCGACCAACTGGTGTCGTTCATCGAACGCCTGGAACAGGACCACTATCTGCGCCGCGTCGGCGATGACGACTGTTTCGCTTCGGGATTGGTGCAGGCCGCGTGGCTGGCGATGCGGCGATGAGCGCTTGCGCGAAGAGCAGAAGACGGCGATGAGCGCTTGCGCGAAGAGCAGAAGACGGCGATGAGCGCTCCGCTGTTCACCCCGGGTGCGGTCGACCCGGCCGAACTCGATGCGCACACCGTCGGGCGGACGGCATTTCTGTCGCGGCTGACCGACCGCATCATCGAAGCGGCGCGCGACGGCTCACGACCGCACACCCTGCTGATCGGCCCGCACGGCAGCGGCAAGACGCACACGATGCACGTCGTGGTGCACCGTGCACTGTCCCACCGTGACACGGCGAAAGACATTCTGCCGCTACTGCTCCCGGAAGACAGCCTGGCGATCGGAAGCTACGGCGATCTTCTCGTCGAGCTCGTCCGGTCGCGATTGCCCGAGGCCCGCGAGCTGCGCGATGACGTCATCGGCCTGGAACGCGCCATCCTCGACCTGGCCGACGGCCGCATGATCCTGGTGGGGATCGAGAACCTGGACCGGGTGTTCGAGGCCATCGGCGAGGCCGGCCAGGGCAGCCTGCGCGCGTGGGTCGAAACATCCACCGCCGTCATGATTTTCGCGACGGCGCCAGCCCTGTTCCCTGGAGTCTCGTCGCGCACCCACCCCTGGTACGGGTCGTTCATCGTCGAGGAGCTCCCCGCCCTGACCATCGACGAGGGGGCCCAGATCATCGCGGTCACCGGCGAACTCGCCGACTACCTTCACTCCCCCGAGGGGCAAGACCGGCTCGCCGCCATCGAACGGTTGGCGGGCGGCTCGCCGCGCTTGTGGCGGATGGTCGCCGACGTCGCCGACGTTCCCGCGCTGCAGGCGTTGGATCCGGTGATCGCCGCACTGCTGGACCGGCTGGCACCGTCCTACCAGCAGCGGCTCTGGCAATTGCCGGCCGGTGAACAGCGCCTGGTAGTCGAACTCGCGCGCGGCGAGGGAGCCAGGACCGTCTCGGATCTCGCTGCCGCCGTGGGTGTTTCGAATCAGACCGCATCAGCGGCGCTGGGCCGGCTGACCGCCGCCCGGTGGGTGGTGCGCGCGAAATCGGACGCCGGTGACCGCCGTTCCACGTGGTACGACCTGAGCGATCCACTGCTGCGCCGGGTCGTGCAGTACCGCGACGGACGCGTTTGACCGCGCCGATGCCTTGACGAACCTGTCACTTAGTGACACAGTTGAGCTGTCACTAAGTGACAGGTTGGGGGTGAGGGCAATCGGCGAGAAGCAGGACCGGGCACGTCTGGCGGTGTCGCGCATCGCCTGCGCCCTGTTCTGGGAACGGGGCGTGGCCGGGACGAGTGGCGACGACATCGCCGAGGCGGCCGGACTCTCCACCCGCACGATCTGGCGCTACTTTCGCAGCAAGGAAAGTTGCGTCGAACCCCTGCTCGCGAAGTCGGCCGACCGGTTCGTGGCGAGCGCCCGGCGCTGGCCACACGAGCTCTCGTTGTCCGAACACCTTGCGGCAGACAGCATTGCGCATCCGCTGTCACCACAGGACATCGAGGACGAGCTCAGCGCGGTGCGGCTGGCCACCATGACCGCGGCCGAACCTGCGCTGCGAACGGCTTATCTCATGGTGCACGACCGAATGGAGCAGGGGCTCATCCCGGTGATCGCCGACCGGCTGGGCCTGCCGGAAGACGACCTCACCGTGCGCCTGTGCGCGGCTGCCGTCACCGGGGCCTTTCGGGTCGTCGACGAGGACGTCAGCCGCGCGATCGTCGTCGACGGCAAGACCGTGAGCCAGGAGGAGGCGCTCGCGCTCATGGACCGGGCCATCCGGGAAGCCACCAACGGCCGCCTCGGCGGCCCGGTCACGCGGTAAATCCCCATCCCCCAAGCAAATACGCATCACGGGCCGCCCACGCCCGTCGAACAAGCCTGCCCAGCGAAAGGACTCTCAATGACGCTACCCGAGCTCATCACCGTCGAAGACTTCTTCAGCCCACCCGTGCGCACCGCCGCGACCATCTCGCCCGACGGCACCAGAATCGCCTATCTCGCGCCGTGGAAGAACCGGCTCAACGTATGGATCGAGAACCTCGACGGCGACACCGAGCCGAGGTGCGTGACGGCCGACGAGACCCGCAGCGTCTACATCTACCGGTGGACCCATGATTGCCGCTGGCTGCTCTACCTGCAGGACAGCGGCGGTGACGAGAACTGGCACATCTACCGCGTGGACCTGGAACACCCCGAGAATCCGGCGGTCGACCTGACGCCGTTCCCAGGTGTGCGATCGGATTTCGACCTTCTCAAGGGGCGTCCCGGCAAGGCGATGGTCCAGCTCAACAAGCGCGACCCACAGCTGTTCGATGCCTACGAGCTCGACATCGCCACCGGCGAGCTTTCCTTGCTCGCGGAGAACCCCGGCACGGTGATCGGCTGGATGTGCAGCCAGCACGGCGATCTCTTCACCTCGGTGTTGACCGCCGACGGCGATGTCGAACTGTCGCAATGGGATACGGACACCAAGTCGTTGCGTCCGATCAAGACATACGACGGCACCGACTATCCCGTCGGCATCCATCCCGTAACGATCACCCCTGACGGCGCGGGCATCTGGCTCGGATCCAACCACGGCACCGACCGGACCAGGCTTGCCCGCCTCGATGTCGCCACCGGCGTGGAAACCGAGGTGGACAGTCACCCGTCGTTCGACCTGGCCGCGCAGATGGTGCTGCCGTCACCGCTGATCCTCAGCGAACGCACGGGCGAATTGATCGGGGCCCGCTACTACGGTGACCGCCAGGTGATCCACGCCCTCGACGCGGATTTCGCTGCGGTCCTGCAGAACCTGACCGAGCTCAGTGCGGGCGATCTCGGCGCGGTCTCGTCCGACAGCAGCGGGCAACGCTGGGTCGTCAACTTCATGCACGACCGTGACCCCTGGGTGACGTACTTCTACGACCACACCACGGGCGAGAGCCGAATGTTGTTCCGGCCGTATCCGAATCTGAATCCTGACGTGCTGGCCCCGATGACACCTGTCACCATCACCGCGCGCGACGGGCTGGACCTGCACTCCTATCTGACCCTGCCCGTCGGGGTCGATCCGGTGGAGCTGCCGTTGGTGCTGCTGGTGCACGGCGGTCCGTGGTCACGCGACGTCTGGGCCTACCAGCCCGACGTGCAGATGCTGGCCAACCGCGGATATGCGGTGCTACAGGTCAACTTTCGCGGATCCACCGGCTACGGCAAAGCTTTCACCAAGGCGGCCATCGGGGAGTTCGCAGGCAAGATGCACGACGATCTGATCGATGCCGTCGACTGGGCCGTCAAACAGGGCTACGCCGATCGCGACCGGGTGGGCATCTTCGGCGGTTCCTACGGCGGCTACGCAGCGCTCGTGGGTGTCACGTTCACGCCGGATGTCTTCGCCGCGGCCATCGACTACGTCGGGATCTCCAGTCTCGCGAACTTCATGCGCACGCTGCCGAATGTCGCCCGGCCGTTCCTGGCCACCAACTGGCACATGTACGTCGGCGACCCGAGCGATCCCGCGCGGGAGGCCGACATGCTGGCCCGCTCGCCCATCACGAGGGTCGAGCAGATCCGCACACCGCTGCTGGTTGTCCAGGGCGCCAACGATTCTCGCGTGGTGCAGGCCGAATCCGACAACCTCGTCGAGGCACTACGCACGCGCGGCGTCGAGGTCGAGTACATGGTCAAGGACGACGAGGGGCACGGATTCCTCAACCCGGACAACCAGATCGACATGTACCGCGCTGTCGAACGCTTCCTCGCCGAGCACTTGGGCGGTCGCGTTTAACTGCCGAGCAGACACATCGGCCCCCGACACGCGGGGCGTGCGGGGGCCTACGCGTCTGCTCGCGCAGAAAAAAAACTAGCCCTCGAGGATGGCGCGGGCCAGTGCCGCAGTCTCCGACGGGGTCTTGCCGACCTTCACACCGGCGGCCTCCAGGGCCTCCTTCTTGGCGGCGGCGGTACCCGAGCTGCCCGACACGATGGCGCCGGCGTGGCCCATGGTCTTGCCCTCGGGAGCGGTGAAGCCCGCGACGTAGCCGACGACCGGCTTGGTGACGTTGGCCTTGATGTAGTCGGCGGCACGCTCTTCGGCGTCGCCACCGATCTCGCCGATCATCACGATGATCTTGGTCTCGGGATCCTTCTCGAACGCCTCGATGGCGTCGATGTGGGTGGTGCCGATGACCGGGTCGCCGCCGATGCCGATGGCGGTCGAGAAGCCGAGATCGCGCAGCTCGTACATCATCTGGTAGGTCAGCGTGCCCGACTTCGACACCAGGCCGATCGGGCCCTTGCCGGTGATGTTGTTCGGCGTGATGCCGACCAGCGACTCGCCGGGGGTGATGATGCCCGGGCAGTTGGGGCCGATGATGCGCGTCTTCGGGGCCCGGTCGCCGCCCTTAGAAAGGTTGTAGGCCCACGCGTAGGCGCTGTCCTGCACCGGGATTCCCTCGGTGATGACCACCAGCAGCGGGATCTCGGCGTCGATGGCCTCGATGATGGCGTCCTTGGAGAAGGCGGGCGGCACGAAGGCGATCGACACGTCGGCGCCGGTCTCCTTCATGGCCTCGGCGACCGATGCGAACACCGGGAGTTGGATTGCCGCACCATCTTTGTCCACATGCTCAACCTTGGTGCCGGCCTTGCGGGCGTTGACGCCGCCGACCACCTGGGTGCCGGCCTTGAGCATCAGCGTGGTGTGTTTGGTGCCCTCACCGCCGGTGATGCCCTGGACGATGACCTTGCTGTCTTTGTTCAGAAAAATCGACATAGCTGTGTTTCCCCTAAAGTCCGCTATTTGTTGGCCAGCTCGGCGGCCTTGTCGGCACCGGCGTCCATGGTCTCGGCCTGGATGACCAGGGGGTGGTTGGCCTCGGCGAGGATGCGGCGGCCCTCCTCGACGTTGTTGCCGTCCAGGCGGACGACCAGCGGCTTGTTGGCCTCGTCACCGAGGATCTGCAGCGCCTTGACGATGCCGTTGGCCACCGCGTCACACGCGGTGATGCCACCGAACACGTTGACGAACACGCTCTTGACCTGGCTGTCGCCCAGGATGACGTCCAGACCGTTGGCCATCACCTCGGCCGAGGCGCCACCACCGATGTCGAGGAAGTTGGCGGGCTTGACGCCGCCGTGCTTCTCACCGGCGTAGGCGACGACGTCGAGCGTCGACATGACCAGGCCCGCGCCGTTGCCGATGATGCCGACCGCACCGTCGAGCTTGACGTAGTTGAGGTCGTTCTCCTTGGCCTTGAGCTCGAGCGGATCGGTCGCGTCCTTGTCCTCGAACTCGGCGTGGCCGGGCTGCCGGAAGTCGGCGTTGGCGTCGAGGGTGACCTTGCCGTCCAGCGCCAGGATCTGGTCGTCGGGCGTACGCACCAGCGGGTTGACCTCAACCAGGGTGGCGTCCTCCTTGACGAACACCTCCCACAGCTTCTGGATCGTCACCGCGGCGGCGTCGAGCACCTCGGCGGGCAGGTGGCCCTGCTCGGCGATGGACCGCGCGAAGGCGAGATCGACACCCTTGACGGCGTCGACGGGGACCTTGGCCAGCCGCTCGGGCTTGGTGGCGGCGACCTCTTCGATCTCCATGCCGCCCTCGACCGAGCACATGGCGAGGTACGTGCGGTTGGCGCGATCGAGCAGGAAGGAGATGTAGTACTCCTCGGCGATCTCGCTCGCCTCGGCGACCAGCAGCTTCTTGACGACATGGCCCTTGATGTCCAGGCCGAGGATGTTCTGCGCGTGGGTGAACGCGTCGTCGGCGGTGGCGGCGTACTTGACGCCACCGGCCTTGCCACGGCCGCCCACCTTGACCTGCGCCTTGACCATGACGGGCTTGCCGATCTCCTCGGCGATGGCCTTGGCGCCTTCGGCGGTGTCGGTGACCCGACCTGCCGAAGTGGGGACGTTGTGCTTGGCGAACAGCTCTTTCGCCTGGTACTCGAAAAGATCCATGTGTTTCCTCTATGAGGCGGTATCTGTCTGCGTTGACTTCGAAGCTGCCCGGTCGGAAGTACGACTGACGGGCCCGTGGGCACTTTATCCATCACCTCGTGAGCGGTAACCACCGCCTGCCGACGATGTGGTATATCTCACCGGACCCTGGCGGTGATACAGATCACATTCTGCAGCGGAATGCCCGGAGGAGTTGCCACCATCATTGGGGTTTGGTTAACGTGCCTCTGGTCCAGATCACGCTGAGGTCACGACGAGAAGGATTTCCTGGGTTGTCGCAGCATCGTTCGTCCGTATCTCCCACAGGGGTATCGATGAACGCTCGGGACCGGAAAAACATGTCGGCTGATGCACTGGACGCAGCGGAGATCACCGACATCATTCCGTTCAACGAGTTCGGAAAACTCTCTGACCTGGAGTTTCACAGCTCTGGCGCGTTTGATCGGGAATCTCGCGTGATCCACGCCCCCGAACTCGACGACATGCACGACACCGACGACCTGATCCCGGTCCGGCTGGCCGTGCCGTCGGAATTCCGCGCCGAATCCGGCACCGACCGCGGCACCCGCGGCTCCAGCCACGCCTACCGCGACAGCCACACCGACGTGAGTGACGGCAATGCCGCCACCGACGTCATCGACATGAGCAGCCGCCGCGGCGCTCACCGCAAGGAAACGCCGGGCCCCGTCAAGAGCCGCCTGCTGATCGCCGCCATGGCCGCGGGCGCCACCGCCGCTGGGGCCTACTCGTTGACCAGCGGCACCCAAGCCAGCGCCGACGACACCATCGTCGCCTCCGGCGCCAGCACCGCACGCACCGCCGGCTCCACGGGCTCGGTGGACGGCATGCAGATCGTCACCGTCGCCGCCGACAACAACTCCGCGGTGCATGCCGAGGAGATCACCAAGGCCGCCGCGTTCGCGCAGGAGCGCGCCGAGCGCGAGGCCCGGCTGTCGCGCCCGCTGTTCGTGATGCCCACCAAGGGTTTTGTCTGGACCTCGACGTTCGGCTACCGCTGGGGCGTTCTGCACGCCGGCATCGACCTGGCCAGCCCGATCGGCACCCCCATCGCCGCGGTCTCCGACGGCGTGGTCATCGACGTCGGCCCGACGGCCGGTTACGGGGCCTGGGTCAAGCTGCGCCACGCCGACGGCACCGTCACGCTGTACGGCCACATCAACAGCTGGAACGTCAGCGTCGGTCAGCGCGTCATGGCAGGCGATCAGATCGCCACCGTCGGCAACCGGGGTAACTCAACCGGCCCGCACCTGCACTTCGAGGTTCTGCTCAACGGCACGCAGCGCATCGACCCGGTGCCGTGGCTGGCGCAGCGCGGGCTCAGCCCGGGCAACTATGTTGGCTGAGTGAGCGACTCCGCCGAAAACAGAGCCTCAACCGGCCCGTCCGACGATCAGACTCGCATCATCCGGCGACAGCCCGCCGACCCCGCGTCCGCCCCGATCGCGGCGCAGCACGAACCCAAGACCAGCATCATCCGCCGCCACCCCACCGGCGCCATCCCCACCGCGGCCGACGCCGAACCCGCGACCGGTTTGATCTCGCGCGACGCTGACGACCAGACCCAGACCCGCCACATTCCCCGCGCCCGTCCGCTGACGATTCCCCGCACCCCGGCAGGCGCCAACCCACGCACGTCGGTCGCCGCCGCCACAGCCGGCATCCTCAGCGGCTGGGCCACCGCCATGATCGCCACCGACCTGATCGCCGGATGGTGGCGCAGTGACCGGCTGTTCTGCCTGGCGATCGGTTTTCTCACCGCGATCTCGGCCGCGGCCACCATCGGCGGGCTCATCGCCGTGCTTCTGCGCAAGCGCATGGGCCGGCTGCTGATCGTTGTCGGCTCGATCATCGGGCTGCTGATCTTCGGCAGCCTGTTCATCGCGGGCGCCCGGCTGCATCCCGTGGTGTACGCGATGCCGGTGCTGCCGGTGGCGGCCATCGCACTTACGCTGCTGCCGTCCACCCAGCGCTGGGCGGCGGGACCACGACAGTGAATCCACTGACCTACCAACCTGTTTCGACGCCACGAGGCAAGGGCATCGCCATCACCACGACGGTATTGGCCGTGCTCTGCGCGGGCATCAACGTGTTGGCTGCAGCCAGTGTGGTGTTGATGCATCTGTTCCTCGAACTGCTTGACGCAGTGCAGAACTGGGACAGTCTGAAACCGGACGCCGAGCAGCAGCATTCGACGTCGGCGTGGTTCGTCGCCGCAGCCGCGGTGCTGATCGTCGCCGCGGTGGCGCTGATCGTCGGCGCGGTTCAGCTGATGCTGTGCAAGACATCCGGTCAGGTCATCGTGGTGGTGAGCGCGGTGATCTCCGCCGTCGCGCTGATCGCCACCCCACTGGCCTGGGCCACCGCAATGACCTTGAGCATCGCACCGCTGATCGTCGCCGGGTTCGCATTACTGCCCGGCATCAGGCGCTGGTGTAGGGGAACCGGCTAGAGCTTCTGCACCGGCGCGTGGTTGTGCATCAGCTTGACCCGCCCCGCACTGCCGAAGTCGATCAGCGACATGGCGGTCTCGCCCATCCCTGAGACCTCCTCGACGCGTCCCAGGCCGTATTTGTCGTGGGTGACCCGATCGCCCGGCTCCAGCACGATCAGGGGGCGGTTACGGGCCGCGGCAGGGCGTGCCGGCGCTGGACGCGGAGCCCCGTAGCGCCCGGCATTACCCACAGGAGCGCTGAACGCTGACGCAGGCTGCTCGACGCGACGCCAGTTGATGAGTTCCTCCGGAATCTCCCGCAGGAAGCGGGATTCCGGGTTGAGCATCGGCTGGCCCCACGACGAGCGGACCTTGGCCCGGCTCAGGTAGAGCCGCTGGCGCGCGCGGGTGATGCCCACGTAGGCCAGCCGCCGCTCCTCGGACAGCTCGGTCGGATCGCCCAGCGCCCGCATGTGCGGGAACATGCCGTCCTCCCAGCCCGTGACGAACACCGCGGGAAACTCCAGCCCCTTGGCGGTGTGCAGCGTCATCATCGTCACCACACCGGCGCCATCCTCAGGGATCTCATCGGCGTCGGCGACCAGGGAGACCCGCTCCAGGAACTGAGCCAGCACGCCGGTGTCGGGGATGTCCTCGTCGACCGGTTCGTCCTCGGCCAACGCCTGGGCGTTGGCCAGGTCCGTGCTGAACTCGTGTGCGACGCTGACCAATTCGTTGAGGTTGTCGAGCCGCGCCAAATCCTGCGGATCGCTGGAGGCCTCCAGTTCGCGACGGTATCCGGTGCGTTCCAGCACCGCCTCGACCAGGTCGCCGAGTTCGTTGTCGAGCCTGCCGCGCAGATCGTCGAGCAGTGCGACGAAACTCGCGATCGCCTTCTCCGAGCGGGTGTTGAGCATCGGCACCCGGCCCTCCGCGGCGGCCTGCAGCGCATCGTTGAAGCTGCCGCCGGTGTTCTCGGCGTAAACCGCAACGCAGGCCTCGGCCCGGTCCCCGATGCCGCGGCGCGGGGTGTTGAGGATGCGGCGCATGCTCACCGAGTCGCCCGGATTGTCCAGCACGCGCAGGTACGCGACGATGTCGCGAATCTCCCGGCGCTCGTAAAAGCGCACTCCCCCAACCACTTTGTAGGGAATGCCAGCCCGGATGAACACCTCTTCCAAGGCACGCGAGGAGTTGTTGGTGCGGTAGAACACCGCGACGTCGCCGTACTTCAGCCCCTCGCGGTCGGCCAGTGCGTCGATCTCCTCGGCAACGAACCGGGCCTCGTCGTGCTCGTTGTCGGCCACGTAGCCGACGATCAGCTCGCCCTCACCGGCGTCGGTCCACAGCCGCTTCTCGCGCCTGCCGGCGTTGCGGGCGATCACCGAGTTCGCGGCGTTGAGGATGGTCTGGGTGGAGCGGTAATTCTGTTCCAGCAGAATCGTCGTCGCGTCGGGATAGTCCCGTTCGAAATCCTCGATGTTGCGGATGGTGGCGCCGCGGAAGGCGTAGATCGACTGATCGGCGTCACCCACCACGCACAGCTCGGCAGGCGGCACCGTGTTGTCGGTGCCCTCGATGTCGTGTCCGACCAGTTCGCGGACCAGGACGTACTGGGCGTGGTTGGTGTCCTGGTACTCATCGACCAGGATGTGCCGGAACCGCCGCCGGTAGTACTGCGCGATCTGCGGGAAGGCCTGCAGCACGGCGACCGTCTCACCGATCAGGTCGTCGAAGTCCAGCGCATTGGCCGCCCGCAGCCGGCGCTGGTATTCCGCATAGACCTGGGCGACGATGCCGGCCATCTCCTCGGCGGCCTCCGACGCCTCGGCCGCGGCCTGTTCCGGGCCGATCAGCTCGTTCTTCAGGTTGGAGATGCTGTTGGCCAGCAGCCGCGGCGAATAGCGCTTGGTATCCAGGCCCATGTCCTTGCCGATCATCATCAGCAGGCGACGCGAATCGTCGGAGTCGTAGATCGAGAAATTGGAGTTCAGCCCCGGCAGCAGCGAGGCCTGGTTGCGCAGGATGCGCACGCACGAGGAATGGAAGGTGGAGATCCACATGTTCCTTGCTCGCGGGCCCACCAACCCGACGACCCGCTCACGCATCTCCGCGGCGGCCTTGTTGGTGAACGTGATGGCCAGGATCTGCCCCACCCCGACGTCGCGGGCGGCGAGCAGATACGCGATCCGCCGTGTCAGCACCGCTGTCTTGCCCGATCCGGCTCCCGCGACGATGAGCAGCGGCGAGCCCTCGTGCAGCACGGCCTGGCGCTGCTGGGGGTTGAGCCCTTCCAGGAGCTGATCGGTTTCTGAGACAGTCGGGGAGGCGACGGGCGAGGTGGTCATATCGCCCTCAAACTTACCGCCGCGCCACGACAGTTTTGCGCTGGCACGGGCTTGACTGAGAGCATCGAGCCGTGCCTGACATCGATGAACTGCGTCGTGAGATCGACGAACTCGACGCCACCATCCTGGCCGCCGTCCAGCGGCGCACCGAGGTTTCCAAGATGATCGGCCAAGCCCGCATGGCGTCGGGCGGCACCCGCCTGGTACACAGCCGGGAGATGAAGGTCATCGAGCGCTTCAGCGTGCTCGGGCCCGAGGGCAAGGACCTGGCGATGCTGCTGCTGCGCCTCGGTCGCGGACGGCTCGGCCACTAGGAGCTTCCGCGGAACTGCATTCCCGGTCGTCAAACCAGCCGCTAAGCAACCCTGCCTTCCGCCTGGCGGCGCGCCCACGCTGCGCGTACTCGATCAAGGATGTCGCGCGGCCGATCCTCCTTGATAACGCGGACATGGAGCCAGCCCCGGCGTTGGATCTTCCTGAGCCTGATCACGTCCCACGCATATCTGACCCGGTCGGTGCGGTGCTGATCGCCGTCGTACTCGACAGCGATCATCGCGTGCTCCCACCCCATGTCCAGATACGCAAACTCGTAGCCATGCTCGTCCACCACTGGAATCTGGGTCTCGGGTCGGGGATAGCCAGCATCCATCAACAACAAACGAAGCCACGTCTCTTTCGGTGACTGTGCGCCGGCATCCATCAGGCTCAGTGCTTCACGACACCGCCGGACGCCATGCGCACCCCGGAAGTCCTCGACGAGCGGCAGGACGTGGTCAGCCGCCAGACCGGTCGCTGCGGCAAGCGCGTCGAGGTGCTCAACGGCGGCTCCCCGAGGCAGGAACCGGCCGAGGTCCAACGCGGTGCGCTGAATCGTGGCGACCGCCATACCGTTGATCTCGACGACATCCTCACAGGTGAAGCGGTCGTTGTGGGTGATGATCCCCGGCGGCGGGCGATGGTTTTGCCAGATCAATTCGATCGGAGCTGCGTCGTCGACCCATTTCGCCCCGTGTAGCGCCGATGCGGCGCGTCCGGTGATGACCGCCCGCCGCTTGGACCACAGCCAGGCGGCCATGGTGTTGCCGTACAGCGTCGGCTCTGCGATGCGCGGTTGGTACACGTCAGGAAATATCGGCCGGTACGCAGACCGTAGCCGTCCGCGAGTGAGTTCACCGCGTGCCAGCGCTTCGCTACCCAAGAAGATCGTGCCCATGCCGGCGATCTTGCTCAGCCACTCCGACAGGCACCCCAGACTGCAGTCAGGGTTGCTTAGCCGCCCGTTTAACGACCGGGAATGCCGTTCCGCGACGAGGAGGACGGGGTGCGCAGGGCGTCGGCCAACCACGGCGCGAGCCACTTGACGGCCTCGGCCGTGGGGTGCACACCGTCGCTGCGCATCCTGATCCCGTCGATGCGCGCGGTGTAGGCACCGCCGGGATCGAGCTTGGCGTTGAAATCGAGGACCTCGAAGTTCGGTCGGTTACCGACGACCGTGCGCAAGATCTTGTTCCACTCCTGCACCCGCGCAGGCTGATCCTCGGGATAGAGACTGCCGTCGGAGCGTTCACCCCGCCGGTTGTACGGAGCCGTCGTCACCACCACCCGCGCGCCCGTCGAACCCAGGATGTCCAGGGCCCGCTGCAGCTCGCCCTGCAGGTACTTGGTGAAGTCCGGGTCGCCGATGTGCGTCCAGTGGCCCTGCCACATCCGGTCGACGGTCTCCCAGCGGCCGATCATCAGCAGGACGACGTCGGGTCGGTCGTGGGTCACGCGCTGCGTCCAACGCTCCGGCCAGGTATCGCATTCGGGTTTCTGGTTGAGGGTCTCCCCGCTGGACCGGTACGGGCCGCCGCGGGCGATACCGCAACCGATGGTGGTGTAGTCGTTGAAGTGCAGTCCCGGGGTCGACGGCAGATAGCGCATCAGCGTCCACGCCACCGAGTCGCCGAACACCCCGACCACCTTGGTGCCGGGGTCGCGCAGCGGCGCATTGCCCACGGCGACCGGCACCTCGGCGCCGACGTCCTCTTTGAGGGCCGCCGACATCACGTCGGGCCCGGTGCGTTCGGTGGGCTGCGCGACGGGCAGGACACCCATCGTCACCACGGCGGCCGTGGCCACCGTCGCCGCGGCCAGCCGCAGCATCGGCACATGCGCGGGACGCCAGCGCCGCACGGGCTGCTCGATCAGCCACCACGACGCGATGGCCGCCGCGAGTGTGACCGCGCACCGCAGCGCCAGCAGCGACCAGCTCGTCCACCCGGTGCGTTCTCCGTTGAGGATCAAGAAGATCGGCCAGTGCCACAGGTACACGCCGTAGGAGATGGCGCCGAGCGCCACGAGCGGACGCCAGGCCAATGCCTTCGCGACATACCCATCCTGATCCAGGGCGACCGGCGCGACCACCAACACCGCGCCCACCGCGACGACGATCAGCAGGCCACTCCGGAAGTCGTCGGCGTTGCCGGTGGCGACATGTGCGGTCCCCGCGAGCACGGCGAGCCCGACCACCGGCAGCAGCCAGGCGATCCAGCGCAGCCGTCGGGTGCGGATCAGCGTGCCTGACATGGTCAGCGCCGACCAGTCCCGCACCAGCAGGGCCGCCGCGGCCGCGCCGATCAGCAGCGCCTGCACACGGGTATCGGTGCCGAAGTACACCCGGTTGACGTCTTGGGTGCTGTCGCCGACCAGCAGGATGGCCTCGGCGGCCGATGCCGCGACACCCGCGGCGGCGAGCCCGAAGACCGCCCACCGCACGGTACCCGCCGAGCGGCGGCGCAGCAGCAGTGCCGCGCCGACCAACAGCAGCGGCCAGATGAGGTAGTACTGCTCCTCCACCCCCAGCGACCACGTGTGCTGCAGCGGGGACGGGGTGCCGCCCTGGGTGAAGTAGTCGGCCTTCTGAAGCACGAAGCCCCAGTTGGCAATCCAGAAGAACGCGGCGACAGCGTCGTTGCGCACACTGGCGACCGCGTCGGGCGGGAACAGGTCCCGCGCGGCGACCACCGCCAGTGTCATCACGAGCATCGCCGGCAGCAGCCTGCGCGCCCGGCGCACCCAGAACGCCTTGAGATCGATGCGGTAGGTGTTGCGGTACTCGTCGAGCAGCAGCGACGTGATCAGGAAACCGCTGAGGACGAAGAACACATCCACGCCGATGAAGCCACCGGCCAGGCCCGGGACACCGCCGTGAGCGGCCACGACCAGCAGCACGGCGACAGCACGGATGCCGTCCAGTGCCGGGATGTCGCGACGGGCGGTGGCAGCCCGGCGAACGGGGACCCGGACCGGCGCCGCAGTCACGTCCATGCCCTCCCGTCTAGGGTTCGAGCATGAGAGTCTAGGTGGCCTGCGGCGCCGAATCGGGAAGGCGCGCTGGGGAAATCCCTACTTGACTGAGCGCAATGTCGGCGCGCTAACGCGTCAGCGCAATGTACTTGGTTTCGAGGTACTCCTCGATGCCCTCGGAGCCACCCTCGCGGCCGAAGCCGGACTCTTTGACGCCACCGAACGGCGCGGCCGGGTCGGAGATGATGCCGCGGTTCACGCCGACCATGCCCGACTCGATGCCCTCGGCGACCCGCAGCGCACGGTCGAGTGACTGCGTGTACACGTAGGCGGCCAGTCCGTACTCGGTGTCGTTGGCGGCCTTGATGCCCTCGTCCTCGGTGTCGAACCCGATGATCGGCGCGACCGGACCGAACACCTCTTCCTTGAGGATGCGAGCGTCGGCCGGCACATCGGTGAGCACCGTGGCCGGGTAGAAGTTGCCCGGGCCGCCCGGAGCGACGCCACCGACGGCGACCGTCGCGCCCCGCGACACCGCATCGGAGACCAATTCGGTGACTGTGGCGACCTGGCTGGAATTGATCAGCGGACCCAACGTGGACGACGGGTCGAGACCCTTGCCGAGGGTGAACTCGCTCATGCGCTTGATCAACTTGTCGGTGAATTC
This sequence comes from Mycobacterium dioxanotrophicus, assembly GCF_002157835.1. Lineage (NCBI taxonomy): Bacteria > Bacillati > Actinomycetota > Actinomycetes > Mycobacteriales > Mycobacteriaceae > Mycobacterium > Mycobacterium dioxanotrophicus. The sequence continues at coordinate 5,988,503 of NZ_CP020809.1, forward strand.
TTCGCGAACCGCGTTGGCGACGTGGAACCGGTTGGCGGCCGTACAGGCCTCACCGCCGTTGCGCATCTTGGCCAGGATCGCGCCGTCGACGGCGGCATCGACGTCAGCGTCGTCGAACACGACGAACGGCGCGTTGCCGCCCAATTCCATCGATGTGCGCAACAACGCGTCGGCCGACTGCTTCACCAGCGCCTTGCCGACACTCGTCGAACCCGTGAAGGTGAGCTTGCGCAGCCGGCCGTCGTCGACGAGCGCCGAGGTCACCCCGCGGGCATCGTTGGTGGGCAGCACCGAGAGCACACCCTTGGGCAAGCCGGCCTCGTCCATCAGCTGGGCCAGCAGCAGCATGGTCAGCGGGGTCTCCTGCGCGGGCTTGACGATCATGGTGCAGCCCGCTGCGAACGCCGGGCCCATCTTCCGGGTGCCCATGGCCAGCGGGAAGTTCCACGGCGTGATGGCGTAGCAAGGGCCGACGGGCTGCTTGGTGACGATGATGCGGCCGGTTCCCGCGGGGCTGGACGTGTACCGCCCGTCGATGCGGACGGCCTCCTCGGCGAACCAACGGAAGAACTCGGCGCCGTACTTCACCTCGCCCTTGCTCTCGGCGAGCACCTTGCCCATCTCAAGTGTCATCAGCGCGGCGATGTCGTCGGCGCGTTCGGTGATCTTCTCGAACACCGACCGCAGGATCTCGCCGCGCTCCCGCGGGGCCGTCGCGGCCCACTCGGCCTGGACCGCACATGCGGCATCGAGGGCAGCGATCGCGTCCTCCGCGGTGGCATTCGAGACCGACGCCAGGACCTGGTCGTCGCTGGGGTCCAGGACGTCGAAAGTCGAGGCAGCTTCCCGCTGCTCACCGCCGATCCACAGTCCGGTTGGAACTGACTTCAGCAAGGCTGCGCTATCCATACCTCCATCATTTACTCCATTCACCATCACCGCACACTAGGGTTCTCCATATGAGCATGAGTGCCGATATTTCGACCACTGCCGCGTGGCAAGCTCTGATCCGTCATCACGACAAGATCGGCCAGACCCACTTGCGCGAGTTCTTCGCCGAGGACCCCGCCCGCGGTACCGAACTGGTGTTGAACGTCGGCGACCTCTACATCGACTACAGCAAGCACCGCATCACCCGCGAAACCGTCAAACTCCTCGTCGACCTCGCCCGCACCGCCGGCCTGGAGCAACACCGCGACGCCATGTTCGCCGGCGAACACATCAACACCTCCGAAGACCGCGCCGTACTGCACACCGCCCTGCGGCTACCCGCCAGCGCCGAACTGACCGTCGACGGCCAAAACGTCGTCGCCGACGTCCACGACGTACTCGACCGAATGGGCGCCTTCACCGACAAACTGCGCTCCGGCGAATGGACCGGCGCCACCGGCAAACGCATCACCACCGTGGTCAACGTCGGCGTCGGCGGCTCCGACCTGGGCCCGGTCATGGTCTACGACGCCCTACGGCACTACGCCGACGCAGGCATCTCAGCCCGCTTCGTATCCAACGTCGACCCCTCCCACCTGGTCGCCACCCTCGACGGACTCGACCCCGCCACAACACTTTTCGTCGTCTCCTCCAAAACCTTCTCCACCCTGGAAACCCTCACCAACGCCACCGCCGCGCGACGCTGGCTGGTCAAAGCACTCGGCGACGCCGCCGTGGCCAAACACTTCGTGGCCGTCTCCACCCACAAAAAACTCGTCGACGAATTCGGCATCAACACCGACAACATGTTCGGCTTCTGGGACTGGGTCGGCGGCCGCTACTCAGTGGACTCAGCAATCGGACTGTCGGTGATGGCCGTCATCGGCAAAGAACGCTTCGCCGAATTCCTCGCCGGCTTCCACCTCGTCGACGAACACTTCCGCACCGCCCCACTGGAAGACAACGCCCCAGCACTACTCGGCCTCATCGGCCTGTGGTACTCCAACTTCTTCGACGCACAATCACGCGCAGTCCTGCCCTACACCAACGACCTCAACCGATTCGCCGCCTACCTGCAACAACTGACCATGGAATCCAACGGCAAATCCGTACGCTGCGACGGCTCCCCAGTAAGCACCCAAACCGGCGAAATCTATTGGGGCGAACCCGGAACCAACGGACAACACGCCTTCTACCAACTACTGCACCAAGGCACCCGACTCATCCCCGCCGACTTCATCGGCTTCTCCCAACCCGTCGACGACCTCGCCACCGCCGACGGCGAAGGCAGCATGCACGACCTACTGATGAGCAACTTCTTCGCCCAAACCCAAGTACTCGCATTCGGCAAAACCGCCGCCGAAATCGCCGCCGAAGGCACCCCCGCCGACATCGTCCCCCACAAGGTGATGCCCGGAAACCGACCCACCACCTCAATCCTGGCCACCAAACTCACCCCATCAGTGGTCGGCCAACTCATCGCCCTCTACGAACACCAAGTCTTCACCGAAGGCATCATCTGGGGCATCGACTCCTTCGACCAATGGGGCGTCGAACTCGGCAAAACCCAAGCCAAAGCACTCCTCCCCGTCATCACCGCCGACCAATCCCCCGCCAAACAAACCGACTCCTCCACCGACGCCCTCGTCCGCCGCTACCGCACCGAACGCGGCCGCTCGGAGTAGGCCGGCTCGGGCCCGGCTCTACGCGAAACGCTTGGTGTACTTGGGCGGCAACAGCCGCAGCACCTGGGTCAGCGGAGCCCACGGCCATCGCGGCACCACGGCGCGGCCCTTCTCCTTCTCGATGGCCTCGACCATCGCGCGCACGCCGGTCTCGTTGTCGACCATGAGCATGGTCGAGTTCGCCTGGGCCGTCATCTCGGACTCGATGTAGCCGGGCTCGATGACCGTCACGCGGATCGGGCCTTTGTCGTACTCGGCACGTAGCGACTCCCCCAGCGAGGACATGCCGGCCTTGCTGGCGCAGTAGGCCGCTTTGCCGCCCGGCACGCCGCTGTTGCCGAGCACCGACGAGATCAGCACGAGGTGCCCGGAGCCGGACTTCTTGAACATCTCCAACGCGGACTCGATCTGCACCAGTCCGGCAACGAGATTGGTTTCCAGTGTGGCCTTGTTGGCCCAGGGCTTGCCCTCTCCCAACGGCCAGCCCTTTCCGATCCCGGCGTTGACGATCACGCGGTCGATCCCGCCGAGCTCCTCGGACAGCTCGCCGAACACCCGCGGCACCGCCTCGTGATCGTTGACGTCGAGTGCCGCGACCGCCACCTTGATGTAGGGGTGACGATCGGCCAGCTCGGCCTTGAGCTCGTCGAGCCGGTCGGTGCGGCGTGCGCACAACGCCAAATCACGGCCCTTGGCCGCGAACTGCCTGGCCATGCCGGCGCCGAGGCCCGAGCTGGCACCGGTGATGAGGATCTTCTGGCGGGTCATGGCAGCAGGATAACCGAGTTAAACACCTGTCAAGAAATGCCTTCGGTGCGGACGCCGTTTTGGCGTGGTCGCACCAGGACGAGCACGACGACGATCGCCACCACCGGCACCGCGGTCAGTATCCAGCCCAGCGTATGGATCGCCTCGACCATGCTCGCCTGGGCCCCCGCCACGACCTCCCTGGCCCGCTGCGGATCTAGCACGTTGGCACCGCCGACCGTGCCGGCGCCGCCATGCGCCGCCCTGAGCGCCTCACGCGCCTGATCGTCGGTGATCCCGGACCCAGCGAGCTTGTCCCGGCCCGAGTGCAGGAACACCGTCGTGCCGATCAGCGCGAACACCGCAGGCCCGAGCGAGTAGGCAGCCTGGCCCACACCGCTTTTCACCGCCGCGACGGCTCCGCTCAACTCCACGGGAGCGGTTTGCAGCATGATGGTGGCTTCGATTGTCTCCGCGACGGCGGCGCCGACGGCGTTGAGGGCGACGGCCGCGAACAGCACCCACAGCGGGCTGTGTTCCCCGAGCCTCGTCAGGACCAGCAACCCGGCCAGCAGCAGGAGCAATCCCGTCACGAGCACCGCTCGCCCACCCACCCGGGCCGCCGCACGGCCGGCCGCCGCCGCGCCGAGTGCCGACAGCAGCGCGGCGGGGGCCATGAGAAGCCCGAGCAGCGTGGAGGATTCGTCACGCACGGAGACGAGGTAGAAGGCGAGCAGGATCGTCATCCCACCGCCCAGGAAATTGAAGCTGGCACCGGCGAAGACGGCGGCGTCGAACGCCGGTGACCGGAAGATCCGCATGTCGAGAGCCGGGCTGGGCGTGCGCAGTTCGTAGACGATGAAGCCGGCGCCCACGACCAATCCGAATGCTATGCACACGATGGCCGTGGTGTTCAGCCCGCCCTGCAGACGTGCCAGACCATAGACCGTGGCCAACAGTGCCACCGCCACCAGCAGCAGCCCGGGCACATCGAGTCGACGGCCACCTCGCGGCGTTTCCGGCACGTACCGCAGGAGCAGGACCAAAGCGATGAGTGCCACCACGGGCGCCACGAGAAAGCCTGTGCGCCAACCGATGTGCTGAGCCAGCAGGCTGCCGACGGCCGGCATCGGAACCGCCACGGCGAAGCTCGCGCCCAGATGCAGTGAGATCGCGATCGCGCGGCGCGGCGGCGGGAAGACCACGTTGATGATGGCAAGCGACAGGCCCAGCTGCAGCGCGAACGCCACCCCGGTCGCGGCGCGGGCGAATATCAGCACGGCGGCATTGGGCGCCGCGGCGGCGAGGACACCGAACACCACGGTGCCCAGCAGACCGAACGTGTACATCCGCTTCATGCCGTACTTGTCGCCGAGTGCTCCTGCTCCCAGGACGGTCGCGGCCAGCGTGAGCGTGGCAACGCTCGCGACGAAGCTCGCGGTCCCGGCGGACAACTGTAGGCCGGCCCGCACGGAGGAGATGTTGGCCGACAGGATCACCGGGTCCGCCGCCGTGATGCTGGAGCCCAGCCCGGTCGCGAGGATGGTCATGGTCGCGGCGGTGCCCGACACCCAGGTGGGCTGGTCTGCGGTGACTGTCAATTTCCCTCGCATTGCATCCGAGCGTTGAGGCAGCCCTCGGGCAATCTTGTCAGTGGTGGGTAACCCAGACAACGCAAACTACATTATTGACGCATATGAAAGCGAAAGATCCTGCTATTCATCAGAAAAATGGGCATACCGCGCGATGGGACGTGCTACAACTTCGCCTATCCACGGCGGCTCTGAGCAAAGGAGCACATCCCGGTGTCGATCAATGCTGCGGAGTTGTACGCCGCGAAACTCACCACAGCCGAGAACGCCGTGTCGCCCATCCCGACCGGCGCAACCGTGTCATGCGGGATGGCGATCGGCCAGCCGCCCGCCCTGCTGGCTGCGACCGCGACCCGGCTGCGGAGCGGCGACCTGGGTGGCATCCGGCTGTATTACAAGATCGCCATGGACCCACTCGGTAAGACGCTGCTCGCCGAGGATGTCATCGAAAAGGTGGGTGCCCACAGCTTTTTCGTCGGTGATCCCGACCACGAGACGATCAGGCGCCAGGTCCAGACCGGCCACAAACTGGTCAGCTTCGTCCCCGTGCATTTCAGTCAGATCCCGCGACTGTTCGAGGAATTCATCGACCTCGACACGTTCATGGTCACCGTGTCACCCATGGATGGCGGCGGCTACTTCTCACTGGGCACCAACAACGACTTCTCGTCGGTCGCGGCGCGGCGGGCCAAACGCCTGATTGTCGAGGTGAACCGCAACATGCCGCGGGTATTCGGGCAGTCCCAGATCCATGTCAGCGAGGTTGCTTCCATCGTGGAGAACGACGTGCCGCTGATCGAGGCCGGCGCCGCCGAGGCATCGCCCGAAGGTCTGGCGATCGGCGCTCTGGTGGCTCCGATGGTGCCCGACGGAGCCACCATCCAGCTCGGCATCGGCAAGATCCCGGCGGGGGTGGCCTTGGCGCTGAAGAACCACTCCGAACTCGGTCTGCACACCGAGCTCTTCTCGCCGGTCATGGCCGAGCTCATCTGTGACGGCGTCATCACCGGTGCCAGAAAGACCCTGCACCCGCACAAACACGTCTACACCGTGGCGTTCGGCACGGCGGAGTCCTATGCGTTCATGAACGACAACTCCGCGTTCGAGAGCTATCCGTCTTCCTACGTCAACGACGTCCGCACGATCGCTGCGCATGACGACTTCGTCTCCGTCAACACCGCCATCGAGATCGATCTCTACGGACAGGTCAACGCCGAGTTCATCGGTGAGCATGAATACAGCGGCTCCGGTGGCCAATTCGACTTCGTCAAGGGCGCATCCCTGGCCCGCAACGGGAAGTCGATCATCGCCCTGGCGTCGACGGCCAAGCACGGCGCGGTGTCGACGATCGTGCCCAAGGTCTCGATGGTGACCGATCCGCGGATGGACGTCGAATGGGTTGTGACCGAACACGGTGCGGTGAACTTGCGCGGCAAGTCGACCAAGGAACGTGCCGACGCGCTGATCTCCGTGGCGCATCCGGACCATCGGGCCGAATTGACCGCCGCCGCACGCAAAGTCACGCTGATCTGAGCGCGCCGTGGCCCTCGTACAGACCTCGCTCGCCGACAGCATCGGCACCATCGCCTTCGACCGCGACTCCAAGCGCAATGCGCTGTCGGCCGAGCTGATCGCCGAGACCATCGCTGCTCTCGACGATTTCAAGACCCGGCACGTTCGTGCGGTGGTGCTGCGCAGTGCGACAGCCGGCAACGTGTGGTCAGCCGGCCACGATGTCGCGGAATTGCCTGTGGCCGACCTGGATCCGCTGCCCTACAGCGACCCACTGGAGCAACTGCTGCGCGCGGTCAAGACCTTCCCCGCGCCGGTCATCGCCATGGTGCACGGCTCGGTGTGGGGTGGTGCGTGCGATCTCGTGATCGCGTGCGATCTGGCGTACGGCGACGAGACCGCCGCGTTCGCCATCACCCCCGCCAAGCTCGGATTGCCCTACAACGTCGGCGGATTCGTGAACTTCATGAGCCGGCTGCCGCTCAATGTGGTCAAGGAGATGTTTTTCTCCGCCGATCTGATCGGCGCGGAGCGCGCCGAGCGGGCCGGCATCGTCAACCAGATCGTGCCAGCTGAACAATTGGCGGACACCGTATACGCGATGGCGCAGACCATCGCCACGCGATCGTCTGCGGCGGTCGCCGCGGCGAAAGAGTCGCTGCGGGTCCTGGCACAGTCGGTAGCGGTCGATCCTGCGACGTTCGAATATCTCCACGGTCTGCGGCGCGACGTCTACTTCGGCCCCGACTACCACGAAGGAACCCAAGCCTTCCTCGAAAAGCGCGCGCCGAAGTTCTGATCCGGCTACTTCAGCAGCCGTGACATCCGTCGGTCGGCCAGCACCTTGCCGCCGGTCTGGCACGTCGGGCAATACTGAAAAGACTTGTCCGCGAAGGAGACTTCCCGCACGGTGTCCCCGCACACGGGGCAGGGCAGCCCGGTGCGGGCATGCACGCGCAGCCCGGACCGCTTCTCGCCCTTCAGCGTGGCGGCCTGCTGTCCGACCGAGCGGGTCACCGCATCGGTGAGCACCGAGATCATCGCATCGTGCAGATCGGCCAACTGGGCCTCGGTGAGCTTGTTGGCGGTCGCGAAGGGCGACAGCCTAGCCACGTGCAGAATCTCGTCGCTGTAGGCGTTACCGATCCCGGCGATCACCTTCTGGTCGGTGATCACGTTCTTGATGCGGCCGCTCTCGCCGGCGAGCGCGGCGGCCAGCGCGGACTGATCGAGTGACAACGCGTCGGGCCCGAGCGCCGCGATCTGGGGCACGTCGGCCGGGTCACGGACCACCCACACCGCGAGCCGCTTCTGCGTGCCGGCCTCGGTGAGATCGAAGCCCTCCCCTTCGAGGTGCACGCGCAGCGCGATCGGCCCCTTGCCCGACGGTTTGAGCGGCGTGGGCGCGAGCTTGTCCGACCAGCGCAGCCAGCCGGCGCGGGACAGGTGGGTGATCAGGTAGAGTTCACCGGCCTGCAATCCCAGGTACTTACCCCACCGGGCCGCGCCGGTGACGGTCTGCCCGTGCAGCGCCGACACCGGCGGGTCGAAGGTCTTGAGCACCGACAACGCGGCCACGTCGACGCGCGTCACCGCCCGTCCGATGGCATGGCGACGCAGGTGGTCGGCGAGGGCCTCTACCTCAGGCAACTCGGGCATGCCTTCCAGTGTGTCAGGCGACGCGGTCCGACGAGTAGCTCCACAGCCAGTCGGTGTACTGGTACGACGACGTGTCACGGGTACGAAACAGCTCGTTGCGCGCGATCCGACCCGCGCCGTCGACATGCCACAACTCGCCCCAGAACCGGCAGGTCTCCACGATGCGGTTGCAGCGGGGCGCACGTTCGGCGTTGACATTCTTGAGAATCTGCGGCCATGCCGCATTGCCGCCGCCCGGCACATAGTCGGCCGCCGCGTAGTCGGCAATGCACTTCGCGTCCTCGATCGCCATGACCGCGCCCGAGGCCAGGTATTGCAGCGGCGGGTGAGCGGCGTCGCCCAGCAGCATCATCCGGCCGTCGACCCAGTTCTCGATCGGTTCCCGGTCGTACATCGGCCACCACCGGTCGGTCCACATGTGCTTGAGCTGCCGGCGGATGTTCTGGTGGCAGTGCTCGTAGGCAGAGTCGAGTTCGCCCGGGCCACCCCAGTTTTCGACACCCGCGAAGTATCCGGGCGACCGGAACACGGCCACCTGGTTGAGCATCGTGCCCTGGCGCAGCGGGTATTGGATGAAGTGGCAGTTCGGCCCGATGTACCCGATGACGTCGGTGATGTCCTCGTCCAACTCGGCATCGGCGTACGGGATGGTGCCGCGGTAGGCGGCGTAGCCCGAGGACACCGGCTGGTCGTCGACGATCTTGGCGCGTAACCGGGATTTGATGCCGTCCAGCGCCAGCGCGACGTCGGCCTGGTGGGTACGTCCATCGTCGGTGGTGACGTAGGCCCGGTCGGCTTCGGTCACCACATCAGTGACGGTCAGCCCGGTGTACAGCTCGGCGCCCGCTGCGCGGGCGGCGGCCACCAGCGTGGCGTGCAGATCGCTGCGGTGGGTGACGAAGTACGGTCCGCCGTAGCGGGCCCGGTATTCGTCGCCGAGATCGACCCGGGTGAGTTCCTCGGCGGTGATCGCATCGCGAAAGACGATGCTTCGCGGGAGCACACCGTCGGCCAGCACCTCGTCGAGCAGGCCCCAGGACTGCAGGATGCGCGAGCCGTGCGGGCCGACCTGCAGACCGGCGCCCACCTCACCGAACTCGGCTGACCTCTCGAACAGCGTGACCCGGGCGCCCTTGCGGGCGAGCGCGAATGCACTTGCCGCGCCGCCGATTCCGCCTCCGGCAATGATGACGTGGGTTCCGTCCAGGCTCGACATCGTGTTCTCCCTCACCGTGATCTGACGATGATCTCCACAATGCTGGCGGCCAGCCTGGCGCAGCAATATAGTTCTGCTGTGCAGAAGAAGGCGCATCGAACCATCGAGAAGCCGGCCTATCTGCTGGAGTCCGTCGACAACGCGCTGCGGCTGCTGCAGATGCTGCGCGATGTCGGGGCACTGCGCCTCAAGGACGCGGCAGAGGAGCTGAACATCGCCCCGTCGACCGCGCACCGGCTGCTGGCCATGTTGGTCTACCGGGGGTTCGCGGTGCAGGACGAGAAGCGGCAGTACCACCCGGGTCCGGCGATGGGCGCCGGACCGGCGCAGCGCGGCTGGACCCGAGAATTCACCGACACCTGCCGCCCACACCTGGAGGCACTCGCGCTGGCCTGTGGCGAAACCGTGCACCTGGAGATCCGGGTCGGCGCGCAGATCCGGTTCCTCACTTCAGTCGAATCGAACGCCACATTGCGAGTGGGCGATCGCCAGGGCCAGGTGCTGGCCGCCGAACTCACCTCCGGTGGCCGGGCACTGCTCGCCGAGCTCTCCGACGACGCGCTCGCGGCGCTCTACCCTGCCGAACAGCTCGCCGCGTTACACAAGGAGCTGGCAGGTATCCGGGCTGCCGGGTTCGCCCTCAACGTCGAGCAGACCGAGGAGGGCGTCGCGGCGTTCGCGGTCGCTGTCCACAACCGGGCGGGCCGGGCGGTGGCCGCGGTCAGCGTCGCCGTGCCCACCGTCCGATACCGGCGCCACGCCAAGGGCGAGCTCATCCCCACGCTCAAACGCGCGGTCCGCGAACTGGAGCTCGACGTCGCGGACATCGACCCCATCTAATTCTGCAGAACAGAATCTTCTACGCAGGTCGACCGGCGCCGCCTTAGCGTCAAGACATGGCCCACACAGCTCACGCGGAATCCCAGCTCTCCGATCCAGAGCTGGACCGGCTCTACGCCGACTTCGACCACGCTCATCTCAATCCACTGTGGACCCAGTTGGATTCGCTCATGCCCGGCACCCCGAGCCCGCGTGCCGTGCCCTTCGTCTGGAAATGGTCGACGCTGTACCCCTTGGCGCAGCGCGCGGGCGACCTCGTTCCGGTCGGCCGGGGTGGGGAACGCCGAGCCATCGCCCTGGCCAACCCGGGGCTGGGGGGTGCGCCATACCTGACGCCGACGTTGTGGGCCGCGATTCAGTACCTCGGCCCGAAGGAGACCGCGCCCGAGCACCGGCACAGCCAGAACGCGTTCCGGTTCGTCGTCGAAGGGGACGGCGTCTGGACCGTCGTCAACGGTGATCCGGTGGCGATGCGCCGCGGCGACCTGCTGCTCACCCCGGGCTGGGCCTTTCACGGGCACCACAACGAAACCGATCAGCCGATGGCTTGGCTCGACGGTCTCGACATCCCACTCGTGCACTACACCGATACCGGATTTTTCGAGTTCGGCGCCGACGGTGTCACCGACGAATCGACTCCGGACATCTCGCGGTCCGAACGGCTGTGGGCGCATCCGGGGCTCCGCCCGCTCGTCGGCCTCGACACCAGGACCAGCTCACCGATGGCCGCCTACCGCTGGGAGCACACCGACGCCGCCCTTCGCGAGCAACTCGCACTCGAAGACGAAGGCTTCAGTGCCACAACCGAACCCGGCCACGCCGCGGTGCGCTACACCAACCCGACCACCGGTGGTGATGTGTTGCCCACCATCCGCGCGGAATTCCACCGGCTCCGTGCAGGCGCGTCAACACGCGCACGCCGCGACGTCGGATCGGCGGCATATCAGGTCTTCGACGGCTCCGGCGAATTCCACCTCGGCGACACCACGTATTCCGTTGGCAAGGGGGACCTGATCGTCGTGCCGTCCTGGGTCGAATGGTCCATCCACGCTGACGATGAACTCGATCTCTTCACATTCTCCGACGCTCCGGTGGTCGAGCGCCTCGGATTCCACCGCACCATCACCCGACAAGGAGCCTGACATGAAACTCGCCACGCTGCGCCTGGCCGGTGGCACCGCCGCGGTCCGGGTCAATGCCGACAACCGCACCGCAACGGTCGTCGTCGGCCATCCCGACCTGTCTTCCCTACTGGACCAAGCAGATTGGCGGACCATCGCCGCGCAGGCCGACGGTGCCACGATCAGTCTCGACGACGCCGATTACGCACCTGTGGTGCCACGGCCCGGCAAGATCGTGTGTGTGGGATTGAACTATGCCACGCACATCAAGGAGATGGGCCGCGAACTGCCGCAGTATCCGACGCTGTTCGCGAAGTGGGCCGAGGCGCTCACCGGACCGTACGACGACGTCATCGTCCCCGAATACGCTGCCGCCGAACTGGACTGGGAAGCCGAGCTGGCATTCGTCATCGGCAGACAGGCCTACCAGGTGCCCGAAGCCGAAGCCATCGACTACATCGCGGGTTACTCGGTGATCAACGACTACACCATGCGCGACTATCAGTACCGCACGCTGCAATGGGACCAGGGCAAGAATTTCGAGAAGACAAGCGGTTTCGGCCCGTTCCTGGTCACCGACTATCAGCTGGGCACCACCATCGAAGCCCGGTTGGACGGCGAGGTGATGCAGCATGCCAGCACCGACGACCTGGTGTTCACGCCGGCGGCCCTCGTCTCCTACATCAGCCACATCGTCACACTGCAGCCCGGCGACGTCGTCATCACGGGCACCACCGGCGGCGTCGGCCACGCCCGTAAGCCACCACGCCACATCGGCAACGGCCAGACAGTCGAGGTCAGCATCGACGGGTTGGGCACCGTCCGCAACAGGACCATCGTCAAATGAGCGCCTTCGCCGATCTGCCCCGCTCCGAACGTCTGCTGGTCGCCCGGCGCGGAACCGCGTACTTCGCTCAGCGCTTGGCAGAACTGACTGACGACGACCTCGATCGCGACACCCTGCTGACCGGCTGGACCCGTCGGCACTTGCTCGCCCACGTCGGCTATAACGCCGCGGCGTTGTGCCGGTTACTGGACTGGGCTGCCACGGGAGTCGAAATGCCGATGTATGAGTCCCCGGAGGCGCGTGCTCGGGAGATCGAGGAGGGCGCCACGCTCAGCGCGGCGGCGCTGCGAAACCTCTTCGACCACACCGTCGCCCGGCTCGACGAGAAGTGGCGACACCTGCCGGATGCGGCCTGGCAGGCGCAGGTTCGCACGGCCCAGGGCCGCGTCGTGCCCGCCGCAGAGACGGTCTGGATGCGCTGCCGCGAGGTGTGGATCCACGCCGTCGACCTCGACAACGGCGCGCAGTTCGGCGATTTTCCCGACATCATGCTGCAGTCGTTGCTCACCGATATCGTCGGGATGTGGCGCAGAAAGAATCGCGGTGACGGCATCGTGCTCGAGGTGACGGGGATGGCACCGGTCGCGGTCAGCGACGGGCCTCAAAAACAGGTGATCAGCGGACCGCTGGCCTCAGTGGTCCGGTGGGCCGCCGGACGCGGCGCGGTCGGCTTGACCGATGAGGTGCCCGACCCGCCGCCCTGGCTGTAACCATGCCGGACCGGCCCGCGCCAAAACCGGTTTCCCACCCGCTGCGCAACGTCTTCGTGCTCAACCCGGGACCGCAGCGGTTTCTGTTCGCGCTGCGCGCCGGGCTGTGTATGGCGGTTCCGGTCCTGGTCGGCTGGGCCACAGGGCACACCGCAGCCGGGCTGATCGCCACCATCGGCGGGTTCACCTCGGTGTACGGCAGCGGCAGACCCTATCTCAACCGGGGCATGTATCTGGGCACGGTGGCGCTGTGCTTCGCGGTCGCCGTGGCACTCGGGGATTGGGCGGCCGCGACGCCGTGGCTGGCGGTGGGAACGGTCACGGTGATCGCGATGGTCGCCGCGCTGGTCTGCAACGCGCTGGCCATCGGACCGCCCGGCGCGTACCTGTTCGTGCTGGCGTGCGCGGCGGGCACCGGCGTGGCCACCACGCACTTGTCGCCGCTGCACCTGGCGGCGCTCGTGCTCGCCGGCGGTGCCTTCGCGTGGGCGGTGCACATGGCGGGAGCGCTCGTGCGTCCGCGCGGCCCGGAACGCGCCGCGGCCGCGGCCGCGGCAAACGCGATCGCCGGGTACATCGACACAATGGGCGATGGGCCCGCCGAAGCCTCCGCCCGGCACCGAGCCGCCACACTGCTGCACACCGCGTGGATCACGCTGGTCACCTACCAGCCGGTGCAGCCCAAACCCGACGACACGCTCTACCGCCTGCGGGTGATCAACCGTCGGCTGCATGCGCTGTTCGCGGAGGCCATGCGTAGCGCCGACGCCGGTCGGCCGCTGCCGTTCGACGGGGCCGAGCTGGCCAGGCATCTGGCCACCGTGCCCGCCGACGCCTTCGTCGACGACCATGGCGCTGAAGGTGTTCCGCTCGGCAGGCCGAGCGCGGCGACGCTGTTGCGCCGGGCCGCGACCCCGGGTTCGAACTCGCTGCGACTGGCCGCCCGCGTCGGAATCGCGGTATTGATCGCCGGTGCCATCGCCGGTGCGCTGGGCATCAGTCACGCGTATTGGGCCATGGCGACCGCGGTGCTGATGCTGCATCAAGGTTTCGACTGGCTGCGCACCATCCAGCGCGGCATCGAACGGACGCTGGGCACCTGGCTCGGACTCGGCGTCGCTGGGGCGATCCTGGCCCTGCACCCGCAGGGAGTGTGGTTGGCCTTGGTGCTGGGCGCGTTGCAGTTCACCATCGAGATGTTCGTGGTGCGCAACTACACCCTGGCCGTCATCTTCATCACGCCCGCAGCGCTGACCATCGCGTCAGGCGGCGCCCCGGTCACCGACCTCGGGAACCTGCTGCTCGCCCGCGGCGGCGACACCCTGATCGGCTGTGCCGTCGCACTTTTGGTGTATTGGGTGATCGAACGCGGCAGTCCGCCTGCCCGACTCACCGCTGCCATCTCCGCCACCCTGGCCGCGGTTGACACGGCCGTCGCCCATCTTGCGGCCGGCGACGTCACCTCACCGGTGGCCCGCACGGACCGCCGGGATCTGCAGCTGCAGGCGATGGCGATGCTGCCCGCGTACGACATCGACGTCGGCGGATCGGCCACGCAACGCGCTGCCGCGGAACGCATGTGGCCCACGGTGGTGGTCGCCGAGCAGCTCGCCTACCGCACCCTGGCGGCGTGCTGGGCGTTGGAACACGATGGCAACACCGAGGCGGCCGCCGACACTGCTGCCGATCTGGCCGAGCAGCTCTCAGCGCTCGGGCTGCCAGACCAGCGACAGTAGCCAGCTGACGATCGACAGCACGATCGCCGCCCAGATCGCGGTCCACCAGAACTCGTTGATCTGCAAGCCCCAGTGGGTGGTGCTCTCGGTGATCCGCGACGTGATCCACAGCATGAGTGCGTTGATCACGATGTGGATGAGTCCGAGCGTCAGGATGTAGAGCGGTATCGAGAGGATCTGCACGATCGGTTTGATGATGGCGTTGACGACGCCGAAGATCACCGCGACGACGAAGATGATCCCGACGCGCGCCAGCGTGGTGTCGCCGCCGACGAAACTCATTCCCGGCACGATCAGCGTCACGATCCACAGCGCGAGCCCGGTCAGCCCGGCGCGCAACAGAAATGAGGTCATGGGTGTCAGTCTGCCGATCGCAGTAGGTAGGTGTCCATGATCCAGCCGTGGCGTTCGCGCGCTTCGGCCCGCGCCGCGACGATCTGCTCGCCCACCTCGCCGACCCGGCCGGCGAAGAGGATCTCGTCGGGCGTACCGAGGTAGGCACCCCACCAGATCCGGGTCTGCTGCGGGCACTCCTGGAACGAGCATTCGGCGTCGAGCATCACCACCGCGGTGCCGGAGATGCCCTCATCGCGCAACCGGCGGCCCGTGGTGATCAGCACCGGCTCGCCGATGTCGTTGAGCGGTATGCGATGCCGCGCGGTCAGCGCCTGGACGGCGGTGATGCCCGGAATGACGTCGTAGTCGAATTCCACGTGCTCGGCGACCCGGTCGAGGATGCGCAGCGTGCTGTCGTACAGCGACGGATCCCCCCACGCCAGAAACGCACCGACACCGTCCGGTCCGAGTTCGGTCTCGATGGCCTGTGCCCAGATCTTGGCCCGCTCGGCATGCCAGTCGGCGACAGCGCTGGTGTATTCGCCGGTCGTCGCCCGCGGCGGGTCGACCAGTTCGACGAACCGGTAGCCAGGCTCCCCCGGTGCGTGCGTAATGAACCGTTCGCAGATGGCTCGTCGCAGCGCGACCAGCTCATCGGTATCCGTCCCCCGCCGCGGGCCCTTGTCCATCGCGAAGAACACCTGTGTGTGGTTGAGCGCGGAAACCGCTTGTGCCGTGACGTAGTCGGGATCGCCCGCGCCGATACCGATGACATGGATGTGGCGCACACCCGAAGGGTAACGATCCGACAGCTCGCCAAAGTATGCGGTACCGTGGGTATTGACTAAGTGTTGCGAAGGGCCCTAACTTCGATGAGCAGCTTCGCTCCGGTCAGTCGAAGGGACGTCAACGGTGACATCTTCGGTCAGGGCGGCCAACGCCGCCACACGTGACGAGTTCGCTGAGCGCCTGCTCAAGGGTTCGGTGCGCAAATCCTATGCACCGGTCGTGGACATCGACTGGGACGCACCGCTGGATCCCGACAAGTTCTACCTGCCCCCGAAGACGGTGTCGCTGTACGGAACGCTGTTGTGGGACAGCATGACCCGCGCCCAGCAGATCGAGCTGTCACGGCAGGAGCTGGTCAACACGCTCTCGGCGGGCATCTGGTTCGAGAACATCCTCAACCAGGCGCTGCTGCGCAAGATGATGCATCAGGACCCCACCGCCCGCGCCACCCACTACGAGCTCACCGAGCTGGGCGACGAAACCCGGCACATGGTGATGTTCGGCAGGGCGATCGAGAAGGTCGACGCCAAACCGGTGCGCCCGCGGCTGTATCAGCGCATGATCATCAACGCTCTGCCGTTCGCCTTCCGCGGTTCGTTGTTGTGGGTGGCCGCGTTGATCGGCGAGGAGATCTTCGACTCGCTGCAGCGGCAGATGATGGATGATCCGGAACTGCAGCCGATGATCCAGCGCCTCATGCGGATTCATGTCACCGAAGAGGCCAGGCACATCCAATTCGCCCGCGACGGGCTGCGCAAGCGCACGCCGACGATGCCGTGGATCACCCGCGCCTGGGTCGGCAACCTCAACGGCGTCGGTGGTCTGTTCTTCCGCTTCCTGTTCACCAACAAGGTGCAGTACCACCGTGTGGGCCTCGACGCCCGTGCGGCCCGTGCGATGGCCCGCGCGAGCACCCACCGGCATGAGACCCAGATCGCCGGGTTCGCCCCGCTGGGCGCGTTCCTGGAGGAGGTCGGGCTGATGGGCCCGATCGCTCGTCGGTTGTGGCGCCGCACCGGGTTCCTGCCCGCCGCCGCACGGCGTGGCACGGGGGCGCCGACGGACGCGGGCACGGGCGCCGAGCCCGACGACGACGTGTACGACGGCGCCGCGGCTCTGCAGATCGCCGACCAGGAACACCCCGTGCGGGTCCGCCTGACCGGGCACCTGGACCCCATCGATGGCCGATACCACTGGCGCGGAACGATTCTCGACGCACCGAACTTGGTCAGCATCGGCCCGGTGCGGCTCGGCATCGAATCCCGGTGCGTGGACGCGCGAATCACCGAACGCACCGCACAGGGCAGCTATTCGATCGTCGGCGTCGGCGCGCCGCCGTTCGCCCTGCCGAACGTCGAGGTCACCGTCGTCGAGTGACGGCGGTCCTGCCGAGCAGCGCGAGCGCGAACACACCGCCGGCGATGCCTGACACCAGCAGCGGCAACTGCCCGGCCTGGCCCGGGATGCCGTTCCACAGCAGACCGGCCCACAGTCCGGCGCCGAGCACGGCAAAACCGCTGAGCCCCTGGAAAACTCCCTGGGCACTGCCTTGCAGATCGGCACCGACCAACGACGACACCCAGGCTTTGCCGACCCCGTCGGTGCACCCGGTGAACAGGCCGTATGCCCCGATCAACAGCCAGGCCAGGACCGGATCGGTGGTCAGGCCCAGCCCGGCATAGCCGACCGCGAAGAACGCCAGGCCGATGCCGAACACCGGCAACCGCCCGAGCCGGTCGGCCAGCAGCCCCGCCGGGTAGCTGGAGATCGCGTACACCGCGTTGTAGGTCACGTAGGCCAGGATCACCTCGACGACGGAGAAGCCGATCTCGTTGAGCCGCAACAACAGAAGGGCGTCGGGAAAGTTCACCAGCCCGAACAGCACCAGCACGGCCGTCACCCGCCAGTACCGGCCGGGCAGTTCACGCACCTGCGCGAACATCGGCGTGCGCACCGTGACCGCGGACCGCCCGTGCTCCGCAACCAGGAACACGAGTGCCACGCTGAGGACAGCCGGTATCACCGCGATCCACAGCAGTGGCGGGATCTGGTGGTCGAGCAGTTCATAACCCGCGAGGCCGAGCAACGGCCCGACCACCGCCCCCAAAGTGTCCATGGCCCGGTGAAATCCGAACACTCGGCCGCGGACGGACGCGTCGACGCCGGCGACCAGCAGGGCATCCCGCGGGGCGCCCCGCACACCTTTGCCGAGCCGGTCCACGACCCGCCCCGCCAGCACGCCCGGCCAGGCTCCGGCAGCCGCGACGATCACCTTGCCCAGTGCGGCCATGCCGTAACCGGTGGCGATCAACGGACGCTTCGCGAACCGGTCCCCGAGCGGACCCGCCGCCAGCTTGGTCAACGCGGCCGCGCCTTCCGCTGCGCCCTCGACGGCGCCGACCACCGCCGGTGGTGCGCCCAGGACCGCGGTCAGGTAGATGGGCAGCAGCGGATAGAGAAGTTCGCTCGCAGCATCCTGAAGAAACGACACCGCGGAGAGCACCCGAACATTGCGGGTGAGCCAGGTCCGCACACTGAAAATCATGCCGTGTCGCGATGCATTGCCTAGGCGTAGGTTGGGTAATCAGGGCACATAGGGTGCACGATGACAGACTTTGACGGGGCAACAGGCGTAGTCGCGGTCGGCGCTTCGGCCGGCGGCGTGGAGGCGTTGACCCGGTTGGCTGCTGGTCTCACACCGGATCTGCCGTATGCGGTTCTGGTGGTGTTGCACATGCCTGCCGATGTGCCCAGCGTGCTCGCCAGGATTCTCAATCGAGCTGGACCACTACCGGCGAATACGGCGTTGACAGGTGCGCCACTAGTATCCGGAAACATCTACGTCGCGGCGCCAGACCGCCACTTGCTGGTCCACGACCATCAGGCATTGTTGACCGAAGGACCGACCGAGAATGGTCACCGCCCGGCCATCAACGCGTTGTTCAGGTCGGCCGCACTCACATATGGTCCGCGCACGATCGGCGTGTTGCTCTCGGGCGTACTCGACGACGGTGTGCTCGGTTCGGCGGCCATCAGATCCAGGGGCGGCACGACCATCGCGCAAACGCCGGCCGACGCGCTGTTCCCGTCGATGCCGCTGAACGCGGTCGAGGCCGGGGTGATCGACCACCAGGCCGACGCCGCCGACATGGGTGGGCTCATCAAACAGCTCACCGAGCGGGCTATCAAGGAACGACAGATGGAACCTGACAACTCCATGGAGCTCGAGAACAGAATCGCCATGTCAAAGCCATTTTCGACCGACTTCGACGCCGAGGCGCTCGGTCCCCCATCGGGTTATATCTGCCCGGATTGCAACGGCTCACTCGCCGCAGTGGGCAAGGGCAGTTACCGGTGCCGGGTCGGCCATGCCTGGACAGCCGAAGCCCTGTTGCGGGCACGCGATCAGGAAATGGAGAGCGCACTATGGATTGCGCTGCGCAGCCTGCAGGAAAAGGCCAAGCTCTCGCGTCACCTCGCAGACCAAACGGGGCCCGGCCAGATGGCCGAGCGGTACTACAAGATCGCCGACGAGGCCGACCACGCGGTGTCTGTGCTCAGTGAACGGCTGTCGGCAACGACCCGGCAATCGGAGGGCCACGGTGGCTAGCGCACAGAGCCCGCTTGCCGTGTCGACCCGGGTGTGGGGCAACAACCAGGTGCTGAGCGTCGGCGGCGTCCTCGACCGTAGCACCTACCGTGACCTGCGCGACTTGGTCATCAAGACGGCGCTGGATGAGCCTCGAGCAGTCATCATCGATGTCACCGATCTCCAGGTTTCGGCTGAGTCGGCATGGTGTGTGTTCACGAGCGCACGCTGGCATGTCAGTGTCTGGCCAGACGTCCCACTGATTTTGGTCTGCCGCCACGCCGGCGGCCGCGAGGCGATCAGGCGGAATGGCATCACCCGCTACGTCCCCCTGTACGCGACGATCGACTCTGCGCACAGGGCTGTCCGCACAGAAGACCTCGAGCCGCCACGCCGGCGAGCTCGCGCCCAACTGCCCGCCGTGCATTCGAGTCTGCGCCGCGCGCGCCAACTGGCCGCCGAATGGTTGACGAACTGGTCACAAGCAGAGATCGTTCCGGTCGCCGCCATCGTGGTCGATGTGCTGGTCGAGAACGTCCTGGAGCACACCCTCAGTGCGCCGCAATTGATCGTCGAGAGCCGGGGTGACGCCGTCACCGTCGCGGTGTCCGACGACAGCCGGGCACCCGCGGTCCGACATGAAGATCCACACCGGGGCGGTGACACGGTGTCCGGACTTGCCGTGGTCGCCGCGCTCGCCCGCGCATGGGGAAGCACACCGACATCGACCGGAAAGACGGTGTGGGCGGTCATCGGTCCAGAGAATTCGCTGTAGCCCCCGGGTAATGTTCAGCACAACCTTGCAGGCGGTTGAACGGGGCAAGATGGAACCGACAGACGAATCCTTCGAAGCGCTGCTGCGCTACATGCGCGACTCCCGCGGATTCGACTTCACCGGTTACAAGCGCACCTCACTGGTCAGGCGGGTCCGGCACCGTATGGACCATGCCGGCTACGACACCTTCGACCAATACCTCGACGTGCTGCAGGCCAGCTCCGAAGAGTTCTCGGCGCTGTTCAACACCATCCTGATCAACGTCACGTCGTTCTTCCGGGATCCGGACGCATGGGAGTTCGTGCGCACCGACGTCATCCCCCGGATGCTCGCCGAACGGGGCCCCGACGATCCGATCCGGGTGTGGAGCGCGGGCTGCGCCTCCGGCCAGGAGGCCTACACACTGGCCATCCTGCTGGCAGAGGCCCTAGGGCCGGACGCATTCCGGCAGCGGGTCAAGATCTACGCCACCGACATCGACGAGGAGGCCCTCACCGAGGCCCGCGCGGCGTCCTACGACGAGAAGGCGATCGAGTCGGTTCCGTCTGTGCTCTTGGCGCGCTACTTCGAACAGGTCAACGGCCGCTACGTCTTTCACAAGGACCTGCGTCGCGCAGTCATCTTCGGCCGCAACGATTTGGTCAAAGACGCGCCGATCTCGCGCGTCGACCTGCTGGTGTGCCGCAACACCCTGATGTACCTCAACGCGGAGACGCAACGAAACGTGTTGGGCCGCCTGCACTTTGCCTTGGGCGCGCAAGGCACACTCTTCCTCGGCCACGCCGAGATGCTGCTCAGTCACGCCGACCGGTTCACGCCGCTGAACCTCAAACACCGGGTGTTCCGCAAGGCGGCAGGTTCTCACACCGGGTTCGAACGTTACGACCCCGCGGCATCGATGTACGACCGCCACGGTGAACTGCCGGGCTTGACCACAGTGCGGGAGCTGGCTTTCCGGGCCAGCCCGGTCGCCCAGATCGTCGTGACCGGCGAAGACACCGTCGCCATGATCAATCAGCAGGCCGAGGCGATCTTCGGTCTGTCAGCCCGCGACATCGGCCGGCTCCTGCGGGATCTCGAGGTGTCCTACCGTCCGGTCGAGCTCCGCGCCTATATCGAGCAGGCGAAGGTCGAACGTCGCTCCGCGCGGATCCAAGACGTGAAGTGGCAACGTCCCGGCGCGGAGACCGTGTGGTTCGAGATCCATGTCAATCCGTTGGTCGACGCCGACAACGGCCTGTTGGGTGTGTCGATCGTGTTCTTCGACGTCACCGCGACTCGAGCGCTCGTAGACAAAGTGGTGCAGACCAACCGCCAACTGGAGGCGGCCTACGAGGAACTGCAGTCCACCAACGAAGAACTCGAAACCACCAACGAGGAACTGCAGTCGACTGTGGAAGAGTTGGAGACCACCAACGAGGAACTGCAGTCCACCAACGAAGAACTCGAGACGATGAACGAGGAGTTGCAGTCCACCAACGACGAACTGCACACCATCAACGACACGTTGCGGGAACGGAGCATCGAGCTCGACGACGCCCGGACATTCCTGGATTCCCTGGTCAATTCGATCCATCTCGGCATGGTGGTGGTCGACCGGGAGATGCGGGTGGTGGTGTGGAATCGGCACTGCGAGGACCTGTGGGGGCTGCGAGCCGATGAGACGACCGGCACGGTCCTGACGTCGTTGGACATGGGATTACCGCTCGAGCCTGTGCGCCCACTGATCGGGAATGCCTTCGTCGACACCGGCCAGACCGGAGAGGTGGTGCTCGATGCAGTTAATCGGCGCGGCCGTCACACCCGAGTCAGAGTGAGCTGCACGGCATTCCGCTCCGCCGACGGCGGTGTCAAAGGTGCGTTGCTATTGATGGAAGAATTGACCTAACGGACTTCAGCTGCGGCGGCAGCGCGAGCCGCTGCGGCTGCGGCCTCGTGCCATTCGGCGGCGTCACGGTGCGTCTGCGCGGCGTCTTGATGTTTCGCGCCGTCCCCGTTGCCCGCTGTCATGGCCGCCTGTTCGTGCGCTGCGGCCGCACGCCGGTGCGCCTCGCCGGCCTCGGCATGGCGTTGCGCGGCAGCCAGATGGGCGACCATGGCATTGCGCCGGGAGTCCTCAGCGCACCGTTGGGCGTATGCGACGTCCCGCGCCGACGGAGCGATGCCGCGCGCCAGCTCAGAGCG
This sequence comes from Mycobacterium dioxanotrophicus, assembly GCF_002157835.1. Taxonomy (NCBI): domain Bacteria; kingdom Bacillati; phylum Actinomycetota; class Actinomycetes; order Mycobacteriales; family Mycobacteriaceae; genus Mycobacterium; species Mycobacterium dioxanotrophicus. Next base: position 6,010,771 of record NZ_CP020809.1, read on the forward strand.
TCGCTGCTGCAGCTCGACGACGCGTTGCCGCGCTGCGTTGGCGCGCTCGCGGGGCGTGGATCGCTCAGTCCTCTCAGTCGTCGACGACATCGGAGATGCGCTCCGCATGCACGATTTCGTGCGCGATGTCGACAAGAGGCGTGTTGGAGTTCTGCGACAACCGCTTGAGGACTTCGAAGGCCTGGACGGCGTCGATCTTGAAGCGTTCCATCAGCATGCCTTTGGCCTGGCCGATGAGGTCGCGGGTGGCCAGCGCACTGCGGAACTGTTCGTCACGGCGCAGCAGATTCCACGCCAGCGCGGCGTGGGTGGCGACGATCAGACCGGCCTCCACCGCGTCGGCGTCGAACGCGTACTTACGCTCGGCATAGAAGTTCAAGGCGCCCATCGTCTGGTGGTCGGCATAGAGCTGAAAGGCCATGATCGAGCGGATCGGGGTTTCGTCGCAGGTGTCCCGGCAGTAGGCGGGCCAGCGCTGTTCGGTCTCGATGTCATCGATCTTGGTGATGTGCTGTTCCCACGCCGCGGTGAGGCACGGGCCCTCGCCGGACCGTTGCTGGAACTTGTCGAGGAGAGCCGGGTACTCGCTGGTAGCGGCTGCGGTGTGCAGTTTGCCATCACGAGACGCGATGGTGATGCCGGCGTGCTGAGCGGCGTCGATGTAGTTGACGCCGCTCTCGGAGAGTTCGCTCAGCACCGCGTCGACATCGGAATGCGACGACTCTTGAATATCGCGGATCATGTCGCTGATCTGCAGTGCGATGATCGCGTGCGGGGTGTCTGCCATCGAACTCACTCCCATCCCCTCGGGCGACGGGCACGTCGCGAGAGGCAGTTGAGCCAATCGTAACGCTGAACGTTCGCTGATCGACCGACCCAAGTTCTAGAACACGTTCTAGTGTGTAGGGCATGCGGTTCACCTATGCCGAAGCCATGACCGATCCCACCTACTACATCCCGTTGGCCAAGGCAGCCGAGGCGGCCGGGTACCACGCCATGACGATTCCGGACAGCATCGCCTACCCATTCGAGTCGGATTCGAAGTATCCCTACACGCCCGACGGCAATCGCGAGTTTCTCGACGGCAAGTCCTTCATCGAGGCGTTCGTGCTGGCCTCGGCGCTGTGCGCGGTGACCACCACGCTGAAGTTCAACTTTTTCGTGCTCAAGCTGCCCATCCGCCCACCCGCCTTGGTGGCCAAGCAGGTCGGGTCGCTCAACGCGATGTTCGACAACCGACTCGGACTCGGTGTGGGTACCAGCCCGTGGCCCGAGGACTACGAGCTGATGGGCGTGCCGTTCGCCAAGCGAGGCAAGCGCATGGACGAATGCATCGACATCATCCGCGGGCTCACCACCGGTGAGTACTTCGAGTACCACGGCGAGTTCTACGACATTCCCAAAACCAAGATGACACCGGCGCCGTCAAAGCCGGTGCAGATCCTGGTCGGCGGGCATGCCGACGCCGCGCTACGGCGGGCGGCCCGGTGCGACGGCTGGATGCACGGTGGCGGCACCGACGACCTCGACGTACTGATCAAGCGACTCAATAGGATTCGCGAGGAGGAAGGACGCACGGGTCCGTTTGAGATTCACGTCATCTCGGCCGACGCGTTCACCCTCGACGGCGTCAAACGCCTCGAAGACAAGGGGGTGACCGACGTGATCGTCGGATTCCGGCTGCCCTACATCAAGGGTGAGGACACCGAACCGCTGGACCGCAAGATCCGGCACCTGGAGAAATTCGCCGAGCACGTCATCGCCAAGGTGTAGCGACGGCTACAGCGCGTCGATGGCCTGCGGGCTGAGCACCTCATCGAGGGCCATCGCGGCGCATCCGATCACCCCGGAGCGATCCCCATAGGTGGACGGTGCCACCTGCAGCACCCGGGTGGCCAGCGCGGTCGCGTTGCCGTACAACGTTTCCCGCAGCCCCGCGACGAAGATCTCGTAGGCGCCCGCCATGTCGCCCGCGACGACGAGCACCGCGGGGTTGAGCAGATTGACCGCCGCGGCGATCACTTCGCCGATGTGGCGGCCGCTGTCACGGATCATCCGGCGCGCATCGGCGTCGCCCTCGTGCGCGATCCGCACCAGGTCTCGCACATGGTTGACGCCGCCGCGCCCCAACTCGGCCACCAGCGCCCAGCCGCCGGCGATCGCCTCCAGGCATCCGCTGTCGCCGCAGCGGCACGGCAATCCGGCGGCCGCGGGAGTCTTGTTGTGCCCCAACTCCCCTGCCGCCTGCACGGCACCGCGCTGCAGCACACCACCGGTGATGATGCCCGCCCCGATACCGGTCGACACCTTGAGCACGAGCAGATCGTCGATGGCCCGGCGTTCGCCGCTGCGTTCGGCCAGGGCGATGACGTTGACATCGTTGTCGACGACGACGGGCGCGTCGGTCAACTCCCGCAGATAGGGCCGCAACTCGACGCCGTCCCAGCCGGGCAGAATCGGGGAGTCCAAGCTGGCGCCGCGCACCCGGTCGACGGTGCCGGGCAGGCTCACACCGACGCCGTAGACCCGGGCCCCCGCCCGCGCGTCCAACAGCGCGTCAAGGCGCTTGACCACGTCGGGCATCAGATCTCCGGGACCGAGGTCGGGTTGCTGATCGATGTCGGCGAGGTCGAGGACATCGCCGGCGAGATTGCACACTGCCACCCGGGTCCGGCTCCGGCCGATGGCCGCCGACAGCACCACGCCGGTGTCGGCATTGAACGAGAGCAGTGCCGCGGGGCGACCGCCGGTGGACGGCGCCTGTTCGGTCTCGACCACCAGACCGCGCTCGGTGAGCGCGGCCACCCGGGAGGCCACGGCGGTGCGGGACAGTCCTGTCAGGTGGCCGATCTCGGCGCGGGTGACGTCACGGCGGTCGCGGATGAGAGCGAGCACCTCACCGACGGTCGACATAATCCGAGCGTAACTTCGCTCACTTTGGCACGCAAAATACAAAAGTAAGTTGATGGAACATCAGAAGTCCGGATAGCGTTGCAGACGCCGTTCTCGCCAATGCCGTCCGAGAGCTCCCATATCCCGCCCTACCGGAGAGCCGTATACGCATGACGACGACTTCCCCCAACCGCCCGGCAGGACCCGTCTCCGTGGTCGCGCCCGATCCCACCGTGCGCTGGCTCGCCGTGGTCGCGCTGGCGCTCGGCGGCTTCGGCATCGGTACCACCGAATTCGTGGCCATGGGTCTGCTGCCCGACATCGCATCGAGCTTCGGCATCAGCGAACCCACCGCAGGCCACGTCATCTCGGCCTATGCACTGGGCGTCGTGGTGGGCGCACCGGTCATCGCAGCCGTCACCGCGCGGCTGCCGCGCAAGGCGCTACTGCTGGGCCTGATCACGGTGTTCACGCTGGGCAACCTCGCCAGCATGGTGGCGCCCTCGTACCCGACGCTGGTCGCGGCCCGCTTCGTCGCAGGCCTGCCGCACGGCGCGTTCTTCGGGATCGCCGCGCTGGCCGCCGCCCACTTGATGGGCCCGCAGAACCGGGCCAAGGCCGTCGCGCACGTGCTCTCCGGCCTGACCATCGCGACGGTGCTCGGTGTGCCGATCGCCTCGTGGCTCGGGCAGGCGTTGGGCTGGCGCAGCGCATTCGGCCTGGTGGTCGCAATCGGCGTGATCACCCTTACCGCGCTGTGGTTCTGGCTGCCCGATCACCTACGCAACATGCACGCCACCAGCCCGTTGACGGAACTCGGTGCGTTGCGCCGTCCTCAGGTCTGGCTGGCTGTGTTGGTCGGCATGATCGGCTTCGGCGGCATGTTCGCCGTCTACACCTACATCAGCACCACGATGACCGACGTCGCCGGGCTGTCCCGGGCGCTGGTTCCGGTTGCGCTCATGGTGTTCGGCCTCGGCATGGTGGTCGGCAACCTGGTCGGCGGCCGGCTGGCCGACCTGTCGGTGATCCGCGCGCTCTACCTGTCCCTCGGCACGCTGGGGATCCTGCTCGCGGTCTTCGTCGCGGCCGCCCACAATCCGTGGACCGCGTTGCTGGTGTTGTTCGGCGTGGGTGCCGCGGGGTCCGCGGTGGGGCCCGCGTTGCAGACGCGGCTGATGGACGTGGCGCACGACGCGCAGACGCTGGCCGCCGCGCTCAACCACTCCGCACTGAACATCGGCAATGCGACGGGCGCCTGGGTGGGCGGCCTGGTCATCGCGGCGGGCTACGGCTACACAGCGCCCGCTGCTGCAGGTGCGCTGCTCGCGGTCGGCGGTCTACTGGTGCTCACGGTGTCGGTGGCGTCAGAACGACAGCCCGCCATCCGGGAATGATTCGGGGATGATGTGGACCGCGGCCTCTTCAGCAGAGGCCGCGCCCCCGTCGATGCCGACCTCATACCCGAGCAGTTCGTCCTCGTCGTCTTCGCCGAATCCCGCATTGGGCGCCACCAGTCGGCCCGAACGGCGGTCTCCGACCTCGTCCTCGCCGGCCTGTTCGTCGGGATAGTCGGGATCGTCGAGCTGCATCGCCGGATCGGGCTCCTCCTCGGCGAGCAGCTCATCGAGGGTCTCGTGGTCGCGCGGTTCCCGCCAGCGATCCGGAGGCGTGTAGCCCTCGTCGAGCAGATCGTCGACGCCTCGGTCGATGAGGGCGTCCTCCTGAGTCAACTGGTCGTCGTCATCGACGCTGTATTCATCAGCGGCGTTGTCACGGTTGCTCATGTTCAAACGATGTCACAATTCGCGTGTGCCCGCCGTGGGCGTTACAGCGCCCGGCTGATGATCTCCTTCATGATCTCGCTCGTACCGCCGTAGATCTTGTTGACCCGCGCAGCTGCATAGGCCCGGGCGATGGGGTACTCCATCATGTAGCCGTACCCGCCGAAGAACTGCACACAGCGATCGACGACGGCGACCCCCTTGTCGGCGGCCACCAGCTTGGCCATCGAAGCCAGCGCGGGGTCGATGGTGCCGTCGATGAGCTGCTGCACGCAGTAGTCGACGGTGGTCTTGATGGACAGCACCTCGGCCTTCAGTTCGGCGAGCTCGAACCGGGTGTGCTGGAACTTGATCAGCTCGCGGCCGAATGCTTCGCGCTGCTTGGTGTACTTGATGGCCTCCAGCACAGCGGCTTCGGCCATGCCCGCGCAGATCGACGCGATCACCAGCCGCTCGCGCGCAAGCTGCTCCATCAATTGATAGAACCCCAGCCCTTCCTGGGCGCCGAGCAGATTCGCGGTCGGCACACGCATGTCGGTGAAGAACAGCTCCCGAGTGTCCTGACCGTGCTGCCCGACCTTCTCCAACACTCGCCCACGCTCGAAACCCTGTAGAGCATCGTTGGTTTCGGCGACGATCAGCGACACGCCCGCCGCACCCGCGCTCGGGTCGGTCTTGGCGACGATCACCAGCAGATCGCAGTGAGAACCGTTGGAGATGAACGTCTTCGACCCGTTGATGACATAATCGTCGCCGTCGCGGACGGCGGTCGTGCGCACCGCTTGCAGGTCGGACCCGGTACCCGGCTCGGTCATGGCGATCGCGAGCACCAACTCGCCGCTGATGACCTTGGGGAGCCAGCGCCGCTTCTGTTCGTCGTTGCCGTAGGTGTTGAGATAGTGCGCGACGATCGGCGAGTGCACCGACCAACCCGAGGCCGAGTCATGGGCAAGGGCAAGCTCTTCGGCCACGATCGCCGAGTACCCGAAGTCACCGCCGGTGCCCCCGTATTCCTCCGGCAGGTCCAGGCCGAGGAGCCCGGCGTCACCGAGCTTGGTCCAGAACTCCCGGTCCACCTGATGATTGCGGGCCCAGCGGTCCTGATTGGGCGTCGCCTCCTTGCGCAGAAACTCCGCGGCATGCCGGCGGAGCTCACGGTGGTGATCGCTTTCCCAGGTGGCGCGGTAGCCAGGAAACAGTTCCGACATGCCGCAGACGATACACTTGTATCGTTTACTGGTCGAATGTATCGGGGTGGACAGATGAACGACGAGGACCTGACCGCCAAGGCCCGAATTCGCAATACCGCGCTGGAACTCTTCGCACAGCACGGCGAGGACCGAATCGCGTTGCGCACCATCGCCGCCGAGGCCGGTGCCACCCTCGGTCTGGTGCAGCACCACTTCAAGACCAAGGCCGGCCTGCGCGATGCCGTCGACCAGCTGGTGGCCGACCACTTCGCGTCCACCCTGGCGCAGGCGCCGGCGAACGCCACCGTGGCGGTCCGCGACGAGGCCGTTCGCCAGATGCTGCGCGACAACCCTCCGGTGGTGAACTACGTGCGCCGCGCCCTTCTCGACCCGTCGGCCGAGCGGCTGCACCTGCTCGACGTACTCGTCGAACTCACCCAGCAGGAGGTCAGCAAGCTGCGCACCTCCGGGCGGGCATCGGTCGAACGCCGCGAATCCGCCCAGGTGGTCACCGTGCTGGTCCGGCAGATGGGCGAGCTGCTGCTGCAACCGATGGTCGATGCGATCTGGGAACGCGTCGCCACACCGGGCGGCGAGCCCAAACCGCGGCTCCGGGTGAGTGTCGACGACGCGTGAGCCGGGCATATAGTTCCGGCCGCCCCGCATTTTTTCCGCAACGACGGGGTACCCCCACGCCGTGGCATTCGACCTCACCCCGACCGCGGCCCAGCACGACCTGGCCCGCCGGACCCACGAATTCGCCGAGCAGGTCGTGCGCCCGGTCGCCGCCGACTACGACCAACGGCAGGAATTTCCGTGGCCGGTATTGGAAGAAGCAGCGGCCCAAGGCTTTTACAGCCCGCTGTTCTACCGTGACCTGATCGGCGACCCGACCGGACTGTCCCTGCCGATGTTCATGGAAGAGCTGTTCTGGGGCTGCGCGGGCATCGGCCTCGCCATCGTCATGCCCGCACTGGCGCTGTCTGCGATCGGCCAGGCCGCTTCGCCAGAGCAGATGCTGAAATGGGCTCCCGAATGTTTCGGCAGCCCGGGCGATCTGAAGCTGGCGGCGCTGGCGATCTCCGAACCCGAAGGCGGCAGCGATGTGCGCAATCTCCGCACCCATGCCGTCCGCAGCGGCCCGGGACCTGACGCTGACTGGATCATCAACGGTCACAAGATGTGGATCGGCAACGGTGGCATCGCCAACGTTCATGTGGTCAACGCCGTGGTCGACAAGGAGCTCGGCCACAAGGGACAGGCGCTGTTCATCGTGGAAGGAGGCACACCGGGGTTGGAGATGGTGCGCAAACTAGACAAGCTCGGCTGCCGCGCCTCACACACCGCCGAGCTGAGGTTCAACGACGTCCGGGTCCCCGCCGAGAATCTGCTCGGCGGCCAGGAGAAGCTGGAGCACAAGCTGGCCCGAGCGCGCGAAGCCGTCGAGGGCGCGCGGCATTCCGGCTCGGCGACGCTGGGCACGTTCGAGCAGACGCGGCCGATGGTGGCCGCGCAGGCACTCGGAATCGCCAGGGCCACATTGGAATACGCCACCGAATATGCGAACCGCCGGGAAGCGTTCGGTGCACCCATCATCGACAACCAGGGCATCGCGTTTCCGCTCGCCGACCTGGCCACGCAGATCGACGCCGCCCGGTTGCTCACCTGGCGGGCGTCCTGGATGGCGGCCACCGGGGTGCCGTTCGACCGCGGCGAGGGATCGATGTCGAAACTGGCTGCCAGCGAGGTGGCGGTGCGGGCCACCGAGCGGGCGATCCAGACCATGGGCGGCTGGGGTTACATCACCGATCACCCGGTCGAGAAGTGGTATCGGGATGCCAAGCTGTACACCATCTTTGAGGGCACCAGCGAGATCCAACGCGTCGTCATCTCGCACGCGCTCGGCGCCGCCGACGGCAAGCCGCCGCTGCACGTCGATCTGGAACCCTCGGGTGGGCCGTTGAACCGGTGGTTCGGTCGGGGTACCCCGCTGCGGACCCGCGCAGCCAATGCCGCCCTGTCGTCCAAGGACCGCGTGCCGGAACCGGTCATGCGCTTGGCGATGAAAGTCCTGCAGCCGCCGCGCAAGTGACCGGCGGCGCCGCGACGTAGGCTGAGTTCGGCCATGAGCATCACCGTCGACGAATTGCAGATAGCCGATCCCCCGGACGCCTGGGCGCGCGCCGGCTTCAGCGTCGACGCCGATTCCGTTTGTCGCGTCGGCGGCGTGCGCATCCGACTCATGGGGCCCGCCCGGGCCACCGGCATCGTCGGGTGGTCGTTGCGCGGCCTGCCCCCGGAATTTCCCGATGACCTCGACGGCATCCCGACGAGGCCATCGACCGCCGCCACCGCCCGTCCTGCCACGCACCCGAACGGAGTCACCGGCATCGACCACGTCGTGCTGCTGTCGGCCGACCTGGGCCGGACCGTCGCATCACTGGCTGCCGCCGGCGTGCACCCGCGCCGGGAACGCGACGGCGAACTCGGCGGACGAGCTATCCGGCAGATTTTCTTCCGGTTCGGAGAGGTGATCATCGAGGTGGTCGGTTCCCCGGAGACCGCGACCGACGGTCCCTCGACACTGTGGGGCATCACCTACGCCGTGGCCGACATCGATGCGACCGCCGCATTCTTCGGCGACCTCACCGGCCCCGTGAAAGACGCCGTCCAGCCCGGGCGCCGCATCACCACGCTGCGGCATCGAGACCTCGGGATATCGGTGCGGACGGCGGTGATCTCGGCGCGTCCGTGAAGCGGTAGCTGTCGGAATGCCTATCCTCAGGCCATGACCGCACCTGCCGACCGTGGCCCGGCCTTCGACGGCATCCGGATCGGCAGGCCCGCGACGGGCGCGCTCATCGATGCCGGGTACCGCGGCCTTGCCGATCTGCCCGGAGATCTCGACGGGCTGCTCGCCCTGCACGGCGTAGGCCCGAGAGCCGTGCGGCTGCTGCGTGAGGCCCTGGAGAATCGATGAGCGACAACATCGTCGTCATCCACACCGACGGCGGGTGCCGACCGAATCCGGGCCCCGGCGGCTGGGGCGCCGTGCTGCGGCACCGGGAACACGTCCGCGAAATGTGTGGTGGGGATCCGGGGCTCACCAGTAACAACCGGATGGAACTGACAGCACCGATCATGGCGCTCGAGGCGCTCACCAGACCCGTGGTCGTGCATCTCTACACCGACAGCACCTACGTCCGCAACGGCATCACCAAGTGGGTGCTCGGCTGGGAACGCAACGGCTGGCTGACCGCCGCGAAGCTCCCGGTGAAGAACGTCGACCTGTGGCAGCGGCTCCAGGCAGCCTGTGCACGGCACCAGGTCGAGTGGTTCTGGGTGAAAGGCCACGCGGGTATCGCCGACAACGAATTGGCCGACCAGTTGGCGACTCGCGGACTGCAGGATGCCGTGGCCCTGGCCGCCGTCCGCTGACGGTCTGTGGTACGCGCCGAAACTCACACCAGGGACAACTGAGTCGCGGAATTTGTCCCTGACGTGAGTCTCGGTGACTCGACACCGGGATCACCTCGTCGCGATGACTTTTGCCCTCGGGTGCAGTCTGATCTGCGTGGGCAAACTCATCTATGGCTTCAACGTGTCGGTGGACGGGTACATCGCCGACGCGCAAGGCAACATCGACTGGAGCGAACCGAGCGACGAACTGCACCAGTACTGGAACGACTTCGAGCGGCAGACCGCGTGCTCGTTCTATGGCAGGCGGCTCTACGAACTGATGTCCGCGTACTGGCCGACCGCCGACGAGGCCCCGGACGCCACGCCAATGATCGTCGACTTCGCCCGCATCTGGCGCGCCATGCCCAAGGTCGTGTTCTCGCGCACCTTGGAGTCGGTCGACTGGAACTCCCGCCTGGAACGCGGCGACCCGGTCGAGGTGGTACGGAAGCTGAAAGCCGAAACCGACGGCAGTTTGGAGGTCGCGGGCGCGACGCTGGCCGCACCGATCGTGCAGGCCGGGCTGGTGGACGAATACCGGATCGTCATCGCCCCCACCGCCGTCGGCGGCGGCACGCCGTTCTTCCCTACCCTGCCGTCATGGATCTCGCTGCGACTGTTGGAGAACCGCACCTTCCCGGGAGGTGTGGTCCTGCTGCGCTACGAGGCGAATCACGACTGACCGGACGGAGACGCAACTACTCCCACACCACATCGTCGGGCGTCTTGTCCGGGCGCAGACCCCGCCAGCTCGGCTGGCGCAGCCGATTGTCGGACGTGCGTTCGCTGTAGCGCACCTCGCCGACCAACTCTGGCCGCACGAAGGTCACCCCTCGCGCGTCGAGCGTGGGAAGTGGTGCGTTGAACGGTGATTCGTCGATGTGCAGCGGGGCAAGCAGTTTCTTGAGCTTGCTCAACTCCTTCTCCGTGAAGCCGGTACCCACGCGGCCGGCGAAGTGCAGCCCGCCCTCGGCCGGGATTCCGAGCATCAGCGCGCCGATACCGCTGCTGCGACCGCCCTCGCCTTGGCGCCAGCCGCCGATCACCACCTCTTGGGTGTTCCAGAACTTGTCCTTGATCCACGACGCCGACCGCCGGCCGGGTTGATAGGTGGCGTCCCGCTTCTTGGCGACGACGCCTTCGAACCGCTGCTCGCGGGAGTGGTCCATGGCCTCGGGTCCGTCACCGGGCAGCAGCGGCGGCACGATCAGCCCACCACCGGCTGCCAGCGCCTCCAGCAGCCGACGGCGATCGGTGTACTTGGCCCGCAACAACGACCGCCCGTCGAGCAGCAGAATGTCGAACGCCCAGAACTCGACCCGGGTGGACCGCGCCCGGTTCTGCATCTCACCGAAACTCGGTACGCCCGCCTCGTCGAGCGCGACGACCTCGCCGTCGAGTATCACGTGGTGGTCGGCGAGATCGGCGGCCAACGCCTGCAGCTGCGGATACTCGCCGGTGACATCGCGTCCGCTGCGTGAGCGCAGCTGCAGCTGACCGTGGTCGGCATCGACCAGCAGCCGGTAGCCGTCCCACTTACCTTCGAATGCCCATTGGGATTCCTTGAGTTTGGCGACGGACCCTTCGGTGGCCAGCATCGGCGCGAAGTCCTGCAGTTGCACCCGGGGCTGATCCTTCATCCGGTGCGCGAGCCAGTTCTTGCCCTCGGTCTGGATGAGGGCGTACCGGCCGTCGAGGCGGCTGCCGCGCAATGTGAAGATGACCTCGCCGTTCTTGGCATCCGGGTCGTCGGTGACCCGGAACTTCTCCGCCTCGTAGCTTCCGGTGTCCCAGATGATCATCTTCCCGGCGCCGTACTCCCCTTTCGGGATTGCGCCGTGGAAGTCCAGATACTCGATGGGATGGTCCTCGGTGTGCACCGCAAGGTGATTCACGGAGGTGGTTTCGGGCAGGTTCTTGGGCACGGCCCAGCTCACCAGCACGCCGTCGCGTTCCAGCCGCAGGTCGTAGTGCAGGCGGCGGGCGTGGTGCTCCTGGATCACGAACCGGTCGTTGTTACCCGTCGGGACAACGCTTTTGGGTACGGGCTCCGGTGTCTTCGCCGCGTCGCGCATGCTGCGGTAGGTGGTGAGCCTGTCGGCCACCGGCGCATCGTCGTCGAGCCCGACCAGCAGGTCACCATCCCGCGAAACCCGGTGCAGCACTTCGTCGAACCGCAGATGACGCAAATCCGGGTCCCCGATCTCGTCCCAGGTGCGGGGCGCGGCGACAGTCGGAAACTCCCGCCCGCGCAGGGAATACGGCGCGATGGTGGTCTTGGCGGCGTTGTTCTGACTCCAGTCCAGGAACACCTTGCCTGCCCGCAGGCTCTTGGTCATGGTGGCCGTCACCTGTTGCGGCATGGCGTGCTCCAGCTGCTGGGCCACCCGCCGCGCGAGCACCGACGCCCCCTGGGAGCTGACCGGATCAGCCAGCGGCACATACAGATGCAGGCCCTTGCTGCCGCTGGTCAACGGGTACGTCGTCAGGCCGATGTCGCCCATCAGCTCACGCACCGCCTGGGCCACCTCGCACAGCTGCGGCATGGTGACCCCCTCGCCGGGGTCGAGGTCGAACACGATCCTCGTCGCGGGACCCACCTCACCGTGGTCGAATCGCCATTGCGGGACATGCACTTCCAATGCGGCCTGCTGAGCGATCCAGGCCAGCCCCTCACGGGTGTCGATCACCGGGTAGGTCGTCGTCCCGGACTTGTGCACGATGGTGCCGCGCGCCAGCCAATCCGGGGCCGACGATGCGAGTTGCTTCTCGAAGAACGACGGCTCGTCCACTCCGTTGGGCCAGCGCTTACGGGTGACCGGCCGGCCTGCCATGTGCGGCAGCATGACCTCGGCGATGCTGAGGTAGTAGTCGAACACCTCGGCTTTGGTGGTGCCGGTGGCGGGATAGAGCACCTTGTCGGGGTTCGTCAGCCGAACCCGTTCGTAGCGCTCCATCACCCCAGGCTAGATGCGCGCGCCCGTCTGCGGGTGGAACAGGTGCACGACGCCGTCGGGGTGCTTGCGCAACCGTACGGTCTGGGCCAGTTTTGGCGCGGTGCGCGGATTGCACCGGGCGACCAGCTCCACACCGGAGCCCGAGCCCGCGTGCGTGTAAACGTAGGCCTCGCTGCCGAGGTCCTCGACCAGGTCGACCACCACCTCGATTCCGCCGGAGTCCACGATCTCCAGTTGTTCGGGCCGGATACCGATGGTGACCTCGGACAGGCCGTTCAACCGGGTGAGCTGCTCCCGCTCGAGATCGAGCGTCGAGTTCTCGCTCACCTGCACACCGTCGGCGACGACGGGCAGTTTGACCAGGTTCATGGCAGGCGATCCGATGAATCCGGCGACGAATTCGTTGACCGGCTTGTCGTAGAGCTCCGACGGTGAGGCGAACTGCTGCAGTTTGCCGTTGCGCAGCACCGCAACCCGGTCCCCCATTGTCATCGCCTCCACCTGGTCGTGGGTGACGTAGACGGTGGTGGTGCCCAACCGGCGCTGCAGCGCGGCGATCTGGGTACGGGTCTGCACGCGCAGCTTGGCATCCAGGTTCGAGAGCGGCTCGTCCATGCAGAACACCTGCGGCTCGCGCACGATCGCCCGTCCCATGGCGACGCGCTGACGCTGACCACCGGACAGCTTGGCGGGCTTGCGATCCAGGAACGGCTCCAGGTCAAGGAGTTTGGCGGCTTCCTCGACCTTGCGGCGCCGCTCGTCGGCCGGCACACCACGCAGTTTGAGGGCGAAGCCCATGTTCTCGGCGACGGTCTTGGTCGGGTACAGCGCGTAGTTCTGGAACACCATCGCGATGTCGCGGTCCTTGGACGGCACCCCCGTCATGTCCTTGCCGCCGATCTCGATGGCGCCCTCGTCGATGTCCTCCAGACCGGCCAGCATCCGCAGCGCGGTGCTCTTCCCGGATCCGGACGGGCCGACCAGCACCACGAATTCACCATCGGCGATGTCGAGGTTGAGCGAGTCGACCGCGAGCTTGTCCGAGCCCTCGTAGATGCACGAGGCGTTGCGGTAAGTGATTGCAGCCATTTCTTTTAACTCCCTACTTGATGGCGCCGAAGGACAGACCACGAACCAGCTTGTTCTGCGCGACCCAGCCCGCGAGAACCACCGGAAGCGCGGCCATCGTCGCCGCCGCGCACAGCTTGGCCCAGTACAGGCCCTCACCCGCGATGAAGCCGACCAGGAACACCGGCATGGTCTGGGCTTGCACCGCAGTGAGATTCACCGCGAAGAAGAATTCGTTCCAGGCGAAGATCACGCAGATCAGCGCCGTGGCCGCGATCCCGGGTGACACGAGCGGCAGGATCACCTCCCGCACAGAACGCCAGGTGCTGGCGCCGTCGAGGCTCGCGGCCTCCAAGAGCTCACCCGGCACCTCCAGGAAGAAGGACCGCATCATCCACACCGCGATCGGCAGGTTCATCGAGGTGTACAGGATGATCAGGGCCCAGATGTTGTCCAGCAGGCCGATGTTCGACACGATCACGTACAGCGGGATGATCGCCGCGACGATCGGCAGCATCTTGGTGCTCATGAAGAAGAACAGCGCGTCCTGGGTCTTGCGCACCGGTTTGAGGGAGAGCGCGAAGGCGGCCGGGATCCCCAGGGCCAGCACCAGGACCGTGGACACGGTGGTGGCGTAGAGCGAGTTCAGCAGGCTGGTCCCGACGCCGTTGGCGAACACCGCCTTGAATTCGTCGAGGGTCGGCACGAAGAAGATCTTCGGCGTCGTGGTGTAGGCGTCGACCTCCTGTTTGAAGGCGGTCAGCACCATCCAGAACACCGGGAAGAAGAATCCCAGGCCGACGATCCAGGCCACCACGCCCCACGGATCGAACTTGCGCCGCTTGACTTTTCCGTTGTTGTCCGCTGTTTCCGGCGTCGCGCTCGTCGTGACGGTACTCATCAGGCCGCCTCCTCCTTGCCCGTGAACGATTTGAAGATCAATCGCAGTGCGAAGCTCGCGATGATCATCGTGAAGATCACGACGATCACGCCCATCGCGGCGGCCTGGCCGATGTCGAAGCCCAGGAACGCGCGCTGGTAGATGTAGAACGGCAGGTTCGCGCTCGCGGTACCCGGCCCGCCCTGGGTCATCATGTAGATGGCGTCGAAGGTGTTGACCAGGTAGATCGCCCCGAGCACCGTGCCCAGTTCGATGAACCGGCGCAGGTGCGGCAGGGTCAGCTCACGGAACAGCTGGAACGCACCCGCCCCGTCGACCCGGCCGGCTTCCAGGATGTCGCGCGGCATGGACTGCAGGCCCGCCAGGATCAGCAGCATCATGAACGGGGTCCACTGCCACACCAGGGCGATGATGATCGAGGTCAGCGGGAACTGGCTGACCCAGTCGACGTGTTTGAGACCCAGCGGGGACAGCACCCAGTTGATGATGCCGAACACCGGGTCGAGCATCGCCGTCTTCCACATCAGGGCTCCCGCAACAGGTGTCACGAGGAACGGGGTGATGAGCAGGGTGCGGACGATACCGCGGCCGAGGAACACCCGATCCAGCAGCAGTGCCAGAAGCAACCCGATGATCACCGACAGCAGCACGGTCAGGACGATGATGACCACCGTGTTGATCGCGACCTGCCAGAAGGTGCCGTCCCTGACGACGTCGAGGTAGTTCTGCAGCCCGACGAAGTGCCGCGAGCCCGGACGAACCAGGTTCCAGGACAGCGTCGAGTAGTACAGCGTGAACAGGAACGGGATCTGGGTGACGATGATCATGAAGATCAGCGCCGGCAGCAGGGGGCCGCGGCGGCGCCAGCCTTCGGCCCGCGATACACCCGGGTCCTGCTTCTCTTTGATTCGTGCGACGTGCTCGGCCTCGGTCAGCGCATCGGCTTCGGCCGGTAACTGACTGGTTGTCATGGCTTCTCCTGATAGGTCTTGCCGACGACTTCTGCGTACTTCTGTGACTGTTCGAGCGCGTCGGCGACGGACTTCTGCCCGGCGATCGCCGCGCTGATCTGCTGACTCACCCGGGTTCCGAGGTCCTGGAATTCCGGGATGGCCAGGAACTGCACGCCGGTGTAGGGCACCGGTTGCACGGTCGGCTTGGCGGGTGTGGCACCCTCGATCGAATCGAGTGTCACCTGACCGAACGCCTTTGCCGCTTCTTTATATTGGGGAATCTGATACGTCGAGAGCCGGCTGCCCGGTGGTACCCGCGCCCACCCGAGCTGCTCGCCGACCAGCTTGATGTAGTTCTGGTCGGTCATCCAGGAGATGAATTTCCATGCGGCGTCGGGCTTGTCGCTGCTCTTGGGAATTCCCAGCGCCCAGGTGTAGAGCCATCCGGAATTCGGCTTCTCGACCGTCGGCGCCATCGCGTAGCCGACCTTGCCGACCACCTTCGACGACGCGGGATCCTCCAGCACCGACACCGCCGAGGTGGCGTCGTACCACATGGCCGCCCGGCCCTGGGCGAACTGTGTCGCGCATTCACCGAAACCGCTTGTCGCCGCGCCGGGTTCGCCGTGGTTGCGGACCAGGTCGACGTAGAAGTTGACGGCCTTCTCCACTTCGGGGCTGGTGAGCTGGGCGTTCCATTTCTCGTCGTACCAGCGCCCGCCGAAGGTGTTGATCACGGTGTCCAGCGGGGCC
Source organism: Mycobacterium dioxanotrophicus (assembly GCF_002157835.1). Classification (NCBI taxonomy): domain Bacteria; kingdom Bacillati; phylum Actinomycetota; class Actinomycetes; order Mycobacteriales; family Mycobacteriaceae; genus Mycobacterium; species Mycobacterium dioxanotrophicus. The sequence continues at coordinate 6,026,728 of NZ_CP020809.1, forward strand.
AGCACCTCACCCCAGCCGGGCTTGCCGCGCAGGCAGATGCCGACCATGTCCTGGCTGTCGAGCTTGGCCGCGGCATCGGCCACCTGCTGCCAGGTCGGGTTGTGCGGCATCTCGATTCCGGCCTGCTCGAACAGGTCCTTGCGGTACATCAGGAACGAGGATTCGCCGTAGAACGGCACCGCGTACATGTTGCCCTGGTAGGACAGTGATTCACGCAGCGACGGGATGAAATCGTTCTCGTCATAGCCCGGCGTGTTGCGTGCATAGTCGGAAAGGTTGACCAGCCAGCCATTTTCGGCCCATTGCGGGGCCTCGTAGTTGCTGATCATCACGACGTCGAACTCGCCGCCGCCCATCGCCGTCGACGCGGTGATCTTGGCCCGGGCCTGGTTCTCCGACAGCGTGACGAACCTGAGCTTGATGTCGGGGTTGGCGGCCTCGAACCGATTGGCCAGCGAGCGGGCGTCGGTCATCTGCGAGTTCGACACCATCGCGATCGTCACGGTCTGATCGGTGGCACCGAGCGAGCCCGCCCCGGCGCAACCGGCCGTCAGGGCCAGGCCGGCCGCCGCGACGACCGCGGCCAACTTCCTTGCGAATCTCATGGCAACCTCATTTCTGCGCCAACAACCAACGGGCGCAATCGATATCGCATACCAATAGCCGGGCCAGCTTGCCGCGCAGGGCACCGAGGATGGCCTGGTACTTACCGGCGCCGCCGGATACCAGGATGGTTTTCTCGCACGTACGGATGTCTTCGAGCGGCACCGACATCGCCCGCTGCTGCAGTTCGTGGTGAACGGGCTCACCGTGAGCGTTGAAGAAACGACCGCCGATCTCGCCGACGGCGCCCTGGGAGACGAGTTCGTCGAGCATCCGGATGTCCAGGAAGCTGCCTTCGAACAGCGTTGTGGAGGTCGACACCGCGCCCACCCCGAACAGCATGGTGTCGGCGCTGCGGCCGGCGTCCAGCGTGCGCGAGATGACCGAATCCCCGCGCATCGAGACCACGGTCGCGGGGTCGGCGTAGAGCGGGGCGGGCAGCCGGAAGGTCTCGGCGCGCAAAGTGTCCGCGCACCGCGTCAGGATCTGCTCGATGCCGGTCTGATACGCGGCGGTGGACATGGCGCCGTCGAGCTGGACCACCGCACGGCAACTCGCCACGCCGGGCACCAGTGCGGTCGCGACACTGACCTGCTCTGGGCCCCAGGTGAAACCGAGTACGTCGTCGGCGGCGATGCGCCGCATCAGCAGCGCGGCGCCGGCACGTTCGGCGTTGGCCGCCACGACCGCCTCGGTGAGCCCGAAGCGCCGTTCGAGTTCCCGTTCCTCGTCGGCGTGCAGATCTTCGCTCATGCCGGGAGGAATCACCACCTCCACGCGCACAAGGCCGTTGGCCTTCGCCTTGGCGACGAGGCGCCCTGCGGTCGGACGGGAGACCCCGAGCCGTGCCGCGATCTCGGCCTGGGTGAGGCCGTCGAGGTAATACAGCGAGGCCGCACGCAGAGCGAGTCGCAGATCCTCTGGTGTCGGTGCGGACACTGGACCCCACTTCCCGATACAGTGAGCAAATGCTCATGGGTGCGAGTAGATGCTCATCACGCTAACATGACAGATGTGACGCACACAACATCCGCTACGCAAAAGCCCACCGCGGCGCGCCCCAACTACCCCCGCGACCAGGTACAGGTCGGCATCGTGCACTTCGGCGTCGGCGGGTTCCATCGCGCGCATCAGGCGATGTACATCGACCGGTTGCTGCAGAAGGGCCTGGCCACCGAATGGGGCATCTGCGGTGTCGGGGTGCTGCCGTCGGATCGGAAGATGGCCAACGTCATGGCCGCACAGGACGGGCTCTACACCCTGATGCTGGTTCACCCCGACGGCACCCGCGAGGCCCGCGTGATCGGATCCATCGTCGACTACCGGTACGCCCCCGACGATCCCGAAGGCGTCGTCGAGCTCCTCGCCAGCCCGTCGACCCGGATCATCTCGTTGACCATCACCGAGGGTGGCTACAATCTGGACTCCGTGTCCCCCGACGAGGTCAACGTGTTCGGACTGGTGACCGACGCGTTGGCGCTGCGGCGCGACCGTGGCGTTCCCGCACCGACCATCGTGTCCTGCGACAACATCGAGGGCAACGGCAACATGGCGCGGCACACGTTCACCACCTACGCCGAACGGGTCCATCCGGGCCTCGGCGAGTGGATCGGCACCCACACCCGATTCCCCAATTCGATGGTGGACCGCATCACCCCGGTCACCACGCCGGAGGTGATCGAGACCGTGCACTCGGAGTTCGGCATCACCGACCAGTGGCCGGTGGTGGCCGAACCGTTCACGTCGTGGGTACTGGAGGATTCGTTCTCCGATGGCCGTCCTCCGTTCGAGGAGGCCGGCGTGCTGATGGTCGACGACGTAACGCCCTACGAGCTGATGAAGCTGCGGCTGCTCAATGCCGGTCACCAAGCGCTCTGCTACTTCGGGTATCTCGCCGGCTATCGCCTGGTGCACGACGCCGCGGCCGACCCGTTGTTCGCCGAATTCCTGCTGGACTACATGGATTCCGAAGGCACCCCGACACTCGAGCCCGTCCCGGGCATCGATCTCGACGACTACAAGCGCACGTTGATCGAGCGTTTCGCCAACCCGGGCGTGCGCGACACCATCGTGCGGTTGTGCTTCGGCTCGTCCGACCGCATCCCGAAGTGGCTGTTGCCGGTCATCCGGGAGAATCTGCGGACCGGTGCGCCGATTCGGCTGTCGGCGGCCGTGGTGGCCAGCTGGGCCCGCTACGCCGAGGGCGTCGACGAGCAAGGCGAACCGATCAAGGTCGAGGACGCGCTGGCGGAGACGCTCGTGCCGCTGGCCCAGTCTCAGCGCGAGAACCCGACAGCCTTCATCGAGTACACCCCCTTGTTCGGCGACCTCGCGACCGAGCCCCGGTTCGTCGAGGCCTATCTCTGGGCGCTGGATTCCCTGCACCGCGTCGGCGCCCGGGCCACTCTGGAGGCACTGCGATCATGAACCGAGCTCTGGTCATCGGTGAGGCACTGGTGGACATCGTCAAGCGAGGCGGCGCGATCACCAGCGAGCATGTCGGCGGCAGCCCACTCAACGTGGCACTCGGGCTGGCCCGGCTGGGCCGCGACGTCGACTTCCTCACCCACATCGCCGACGACCCTCACGGCCGGCGCATCGCCGAGTACGCCAAAGCCGTTGGGGTTGACCTTGTTTCGGGCAGCATGTCCGCGAAACGCACCCCCACCGCGCAGGTCACGCTCAAGAACGGCTCGCCGAGCTACACGTTCGACCTGGACTGGCAACTCTCCGGCACGGCCGAGGTGGGCCCACCGCTGGTGGCGCATACCGGTTCCATCGCCGCGGTGCTGGAGCCCGGGTGCCGGGCAGTGGCCGCACTCCTCGACGCCTACCACCTGTCGGCCACCATCACGTTCGATCCGAACGTGCGCCCGGTGTTGATCACCGACGACGACGCGGCCCGTGGCCGGATCGAACGCCTCGTGGAACACTCCGACATCGTCAAGGTCAGCGATGAGGACCTGCGGTGGATCGACAAGCGGAGCTCCCCGGAGAAGATCGCCCGCACGTGGCTGTCGATGGGCCCCTCGATCGTCGCAGTGACCGTGGGCTCAGAGGGCGCGTTCGCGTTGTGCGAAGCCGGAATGGTGCGGGTGCCCGCCCGACCGGTCGAGGTGGTGGACACCGTGGGAGCCGGCGACGCGTTCATGGCCGGGTTGATCGACGCCGTGTGGGAGCAGGGTCTGTTGGGCGCCGACAAGCGCCGCGACCTGCGCGCCATCAGCTCCGATGCGCTCGAAGACGCCGTCCTGCGGGCCTCGCGGGCGTCGGCTTGGACGGTCGCCCGGGCGGGTGCCGACCTGCCCGATCGCGACGCGTTGAGCCATCCCGGCTAGAGGCACAGGCCGTTGGTTCTTCGCGCAGGCGCTCATCACCGGCCATACTGGGCAAATGCGATCCATCTGGAAGGGTTCGATCGCCTTCGGCCTGGTGAACGTACCGGTCAAGGTCTACAGCGCGACCGAGGACCACGACATCAAGTTTCATCAGGTGCACGCCAAGGACAACGGGCGCATCCGATACAAGCGGGTATGCGAGGTGTGTGGCGAGGTCGTTGAATTCCGGGACATCAACAAGGCCTATGAGTCCGACGACGGGCAGATGGTGGTGATCACCGACGAGGACATCGCCACCCTGCCCGAGGAACGCAGCCGCGAGATCGAAGTGGTCGAGTTCATCCCGGCCGATCAGCTCGATCCGCTGATGTACGACAAGAGCTATTTCCTGGAGCCCGATTCCAAGTCGTCCAAGTCGTACGTGCTGCTGGCCAAGACCCTTGCCGAGACCGAGCGGGTGGCGATCGTGCACTTCTCGCTGCGCAACAAGACCCGGCTCGCGGCGTTGCGGGTCAAGGATTTTTCCAAGCGCAATGTCATGGTGATCCACACCCTGCTGTGGCCCGACGAGATCCGCGACCCCGATTTCCCGGTGCTGGACAAGGAAGTCGAGATCAAGCCGGCCGAACTGAAGATGGCAGGCCAAGTGGTGGAGTCGATGACCGACGACTTCCACCCCGATCAGTTCCGCGACGACTACCAGGCCCAGCTCTATGAGCTGGTGCAGGCCAAACTCGAAGGCGGCGAAGCATTCTCGGTCGAGGAGCAACCGGCCGACCTCGACGAGACCGAGGACGTCTCCGACCTGCTCGCCAAGCTCGAGGCCTCGGTGAAGGCCCGCAAGGGTGGCGGTGCGGCCAAGTCGGACAAGGACTCCGACAAGGACTCCGAGGATGAGGCCAAACCCGCCAGGAAAGCACCGGCGAAAAAGGCCGCCGCCAAAAAGGCTCCGGCCAAGAAGGCCGCCCCGAAGAAGTAAGTAGGGTAGCCGCCTACCCTAGGCCTGCCCTTCGGCACGACCCGACAATGCCAGCCATGGCAAAGCTCGGCGAGCACGCACTGGTCCTCGGTGGCAGCATCAGCGGTCTGCTGGCCGCCAGGGTGCTGTCGGATTTCTACGACACGGTCACCGTCGTCGAACGCGACGAGCTGTCGGAGACACCGAACAACCGTCGAGGCGTTCCGCAGGGCCGGCATGTCCACGCCCTGCTGGCCCGCGGCGCCCAGACCGTCGGCGAGTTCTTTCCGGGCATCCTCGACGAGCTCGCGGCCGCGGGCGCGCCGGTGTGGGACGACGGCGATCTGTCGCGCTTCTACATTTCCTACGGCGGGCACCTGATGCGGCGCATCGGCCAGGCCCCGGGGACGCCGGCCGACTACAAAGAACTGGCGCTGTACCAGCCGAGCAGGCCGCTGCTGGAATGCCATGTCCGTCGTCGGCTGCAGGCCATGGGTAATGTGACGATCCGCGACGGCCACGATGTCGCCGAACTGACCGCCACAGCGGATCGGTCTCGGATCACCGGTGCCAGGATCGCGGCCCACGACGGTGGAGACGAACAGCAGGTGACCGCCGATTTCGTCGTCGACGCCCGAGGCCGCGGCGCACCCACCCCGGCCTGTCTGGAGCGGCTCGGCTACGGGCGCCCGGCCGAGGACCGCATCGTCATGCACACCACCTACGTCAGCCAGACACTGAGGATCCCGCCGGGCACTCTCGAGGAGATGCTGGTCATCATCGGTCCCGTGCCGGGCCGGCCCAGCGGGATGTTCCTGTTCCGTTACGAGAAGGACGTGTGGATCTTCACGGTGTTCGGGATGGTCGGACGCGAGCCACCCCGCGACCTGCCCGGCATGCTGGCCTACGCCGACGAGTTCGCTCCCCCGCGGCTCGTGGCTGCCGTGCGGGCCGGTGAGCCGATCGCCCCGGTGGTGCAGCATCGGCTGCCGTCCAGCCAGTGGCGGCGCTATGACAGGATGCAGCGATTCCCGGCGGGTCTGCTCGTGTGCGGCGACGCGATGTGCAGCTTCAACCCCATCTACGGGCAGGGCATGTCGGTGGCCGCGATGGACGCGGTGGCACTGCGCGACGCGTTGCATGGCGGCACCGCCGACCTATCGCGGCGCTACTTCCGGGCCGCGGCGAAATCGATCGGCGTGGCGTGGAGCCTGGCTGCGGGTTCAGATCTGGCGTTTCCGGAGGTCGAGGGGCACCGCACACCGTCGATGCGGGCGGCCAACCGGTTCGTGCAACGGGTGCTGACCGCCTGCGAGACCGACGCCGAGGTGCACGCGCAATTCTTCAAGGTCACCGGTTTGGTGGATGCGCCCACCCGCTTGTTCCACCCGACCTTCCTCTACCGGGTGGCCAGGGCCAACGTGCGCAGCCACCAACACGATTCGCGGTCGAAGCAGGCCGACCTGGCGCGGGTGGGCGAGTGATCTCCCGTTAGGCGGCGCGCACGTCCACGCGCAGGGTCTCGAACTCGTCGAGGATCCGGCGCAACGCGGCATCCATCGGGTGCGCGGATTCCAGATCGTGGCTACACCGCCGGTCCACTGCCACGATTTCACCTGATTGCAGCGGGGTGTCTTCGACCCGATCGATGAACGCGTCGAACAACCCCGCCGGCGTGGCCAGGTAGTGCAGCCGATGAGTCGCATCGTCAAAATTCGCGGCGTACATCAGGCCGCACTGGGTGATCACGAAGCACTCCGAGGTCATACCGGTGCCGGAGGATTCAGCCCTGCTCCACACCAACGCGGCGTGGCGCGCCTCGGCAACCCGGTCCTGGACGTCGTCGCTGGAGGCCAGCAACTGGTGCACGAGCCGTCTACCCACGTGCGGGTACACGTCGACCGCGCGGGTGAAGTACCGCCGGAAGACATCGCCGAAAAGGTCATAGGGCTGATCGTTCATAGCGCCTCCCGTATCGGACGGACGCCTCAATTGTGCGCCCGAATCGTCAGCCGGGCGGCGGTTTGGCGCGCTCGGCGAGGTACGCGTCATTGCGCGCGCGTTCGGCCCGGATCTGGCGGGCCCATTGGGCGGCTCGCGTGCGTTTTCGGCGGGGCATCATGACCCCGCGATCGGTGGTGGCCGATGCGGCGGCGGCCGGCGGCAACTCCGCAGTCGTGGTATTCCAGTGCGGGAAGAACAACCGACTGCCCGGCCGCGTCACATAGGTCAGACCACTCGGTGTCGTCCACACGACGGTGCCGTCGGGTTGCTGACGGTCAGACCAGCCGATCCAGAAAGTCTTCAAGAGGTGATGAATTCTGCACAGACACTTGGTGTTTGACGCGTGGGTTGATCCGCTGGGATAGGGCTCGGTGTGGTCGATATCGCAGAACTCGGCAGGACGCCCACACCCCGGGAACATGCACGTCATATCCCTCATACGCACGAACGCCGCCAGCTTTGCCGACGGCCGATACCGCGGCTCAGGCTCGTCACACGGTGGAATGAGTTCGCGAACTTTCGCCCCGTTGGCGATCAGTTCTGCCAGCAATGGCGTGGGCACCACGCCACCGTCGAGTAGGACCGCTGTCGGTTTCTTCTTGGGCTTCTCGTCCTCCACCTGTTGTGGCGGGCTCGGCTCAATAGCATCATGCCCGGACGCATCGGGAGCAGGCTCGGGCTCCACGGTCACCTGCTCGCGCGGGATCGGAATGGTGTCGTGATCCCCGGACAGGTAGGGATCAGGCTCAGCCTCTAACGCCGCCTTGTCGGCCAACACGTAGACGACAGTGTTGGCGCCACGGGCGTCAGGTGCACTGGCCGGACAGTCAGTATTGCCGCACTGACAGCGCAGCCTGTCCCCGAGGACAGCGATCACGCCCATCGCGTCGGACCGGAGTTGGCCGGCGGTCCGCGGATCGTCCGCGCACACGCCACTGAGCACATACGCCATGCGCTTCTTCAGTGCCGCGCCGTCGGCGGCCAACAACCGACCCCACAGCGACACGGTGCCGCTGACATCATCAGGCTTGCCCAGGCACACATCGCGGGCACGGACGGCTTCGCGCAGTCGCCGGAGTGCGCCCGGGTCGTACCGTTCGATCAGGGTGTCGATGGCTTGTTCAAGTTTGTCGACCGACATCGGACCCCACTCGGTGACGCGCTGCACCAACTCCTCGTCGATCAGCCGCAGGGCCTCATCGTCCAGTACCAACAGCGTGCGCCAGGTGATGGTCGCGATCAGCCGGGAGCTGACCCGGCCCTCGTCGAACAGGGCGGCCATCCGGGGAAACCGGTCGCCGAGCGCAACCGCTATGCGCATCTCCTTCGACGCGACGCGGTGGGCCACGCCCATCGCTGCTGCGATCTCGGCGGCCGCGGCATCCCAGTAGTCGCACGCCCAGTGCAACAGTTCGTCGTCCTGCTCGACGACTCGGCGATTGACCAACTCGGCGATCAACCGCAGCCGGCGGGAATCCGACGCGGCCGCTGCCCGGGTTTCCCGCTCGATCTCCGCGACAAGTCCCGCGTCGCCGAGTTCCTCGAACATACGTTCGATTGTACACCCTGCTACTGACTCGAGCTCTCGGCAGATCGACGCTACCCGTCTGTCCGAATGCCGCTTCCCACAATCGATTCGGTGCCCTCGTCCCACCGCCAAGCCACGTTGTGTCCGGAGAGATGCACACCGCCGATCCACCGGTCGACGCCGTTGAGCGCGACGTGGTCGTCCTCGCCGGCCAGCACCCGCCTTCCGGCATCGGTGATGTGTACTGCCGTATCACTTTTGACGGGAACGGAGTCCACGTCCACCAGCGGGACCGGCGCGGTGGCCAGCCGCTGGATCGCCGCGTAGCCCCAGCAATCGCCGAGGAACCGGCGCGTCTCCCGCGCATTGGCCCGCACAAACGCGGTTGCCGCATCGGATGCATCTTCGGCGATCGCGGCCAGCAGGCGGCGTTCGGTGAGCGACAGCCCGTCGCGCGTCGACGGGTACTCGCGGCTGAGCCTTTCGAACGCCTCGCCGAGGAAACGCAGTTCACCCGAACGTGTTTCAGCGATCCCGCCCAGCGCGACCGGCGTCGGCGCCCGAAACGCCGCCCATGCCCGAGTGGCCAGCTGCAGCGCCGAATCGGTCAACCGCGCACAGGCATTGGTGCCCGGCAGCACGCGCAACTGCTCGGCGCCCAATTCCCCGAGCCCGCCGAAGCGGGCGATTCCGGCGTGTTCACCGATGCAGATCAGGGTGATCCGCTCGGCGTCCACTTGCAGCTGCGTCAACCGGTCCAAGGTCTGGATGATCTGTAACTGATCGACGAGATCGGCCTCGAACCACAGCACGTACTGGCCGTCGCGGTTGGCCGCCAGCACGGTGTCGCGCTCGACGAATGTCGAAGCGATGGCAGCGCGGTCTTCGTCGAGGGCGCCGGCCAGGAACGCGGCTCGGATCTGGCTCAGCTCGTCGGTTGCAACGGCCGGGACGGGACCCTCGTGCAGGACATCGCGCCAGTACAGGATGCGGCGCGCAAGCCCGGTACCCGCCAGATCGGTGGCATCCCCGTTGCTCACATGCAACGCGTCGGCCATCCCCGCAGCGCTCAGCAGTGGCGCGGTTTCATCGGAGGTCTTGGCGAGCAACGCATTACGCGCACTCACATAGGACTCGCCGGTCTTGCTCATCCGCGCGCGGACGCGCCGCTTGAAGTCACCTTGCTTGGTCATGGCATCTCCCGCGGCCGCCGGTCGGGCCCCCAGCGACCGATGCGACGGCCGGACGGTAGATGTCGGTTGTCCCAGCCGAGAGGGTGGACCTCCCTTTGCCTCCTGAGGTAACCCTGCTGGGGCGGGTTGCCGGAGGTTGGGCGCGACCGGGCGCCGGCGCCAGCGTACAACACGCGCATCCGCGCGGGGCACTGCGCGCCCCGTCGAGAGCCGATTAGAACGTGTTACAGAAAGCTGCCCTGCGGGCCATTCGACACTGCTACGGTGACGCCGGTAGACGAACAGGAGCGCAGTGTGATTCTGGACAGATTCCGACTCGACGACAAGGTTGCGATCGTCACCGGAGCTGGCCGCGGCCTGGGCGCGGCCATCGCCGTGGCCTTCGCTGAAGCAGGCGCCGACGTGGTCATCGCGTCCCGCACACAATCCCAACTCGAGGACGTGGCCGAGCAGATTCGAGGCATCGGCCGCAAGGCCCACGTGGTGGCCGCCGACCTCGCGCACCCGGAGGCCACCGCCGAACTCGCGGGGGCCGCAACGAGTGCGTTCGGGAAACTAGACATCGTCGTCAACAACGTCGGCGGCACCATGCCCGCACCGCTCGTCAACACATCGACCCAGGCCCTGCGCGACGCGTTCACGTTCAATGTTTCGACCGCGCACGCACTCACCGCGGCCGCGGTGCCGCTGATGCTCGAACACTCGGGCGGCGGCAGCATCATCAACATCACCTCGACCATGGGACGGCTGGCCGGGCGCGGCTTCGTCGCGTACGGGACCGCCAAGGCCGCCCTGGCGCACTACACCCGGTTGGCGGCGCTCGACCTGTGCCCGCGCATCCGGGTCAACGCCATCGCGCCCGGCTCGATCCTCACCTCGGCCCTGGACATCGTCGCGAGCAACGACGCGCTGCGCGAGCCGATGGAGAAAGTCACGCCGATGCGCCGGCTCGGCGATCCGGAGGACATCGCCGCCGCCGCAGTCTATTTGGCCTCGCCCGCGGGCAGCTACCTGACCGGAAAGATCCTTGAGGTCGACGGCGGCATCACCTACCCGAACCTCGATCTGCCCATCCCCGACCTGTAAGGAGCACCGTGAGCATTCGCGTCGCAGCGATCGGCACCGGCAACGTCGGCCGCCACGCCCTGTCCCAGTTGATCACCAATCCGGACTACGAACTCACCGCGGTCTGGGTGTCCTCGCCGAACAAGGCCGGCAAGGACGCCGGAGAGCTTGCGGGACTGGATGTTTCGACGGGCGTCGTGGCCACCACCGATCTCGACGAGGTGCTGGCCACCAAACCGGAATGCGCCGTGTACACCGCGATGGCCGACAACCGCCTGCCAGAGGCGCTGGAGGATTACCGACGCATCCTGGCCGCCGGGGTCAATGTCGTGGGCAGCTCGGCGGTGTTCCTGCAATACCCGTGGCAGGTGCTGCCCGCCGAACTGGTCGAGCCCCTCGAGCAGGCCGCGCAAGAGGGTCGTTCCTCCCTCTTTATCAACGGCATCGACCCGGGCTTCGCCAATGACCTTCTGCCCCTTGCCCTTGCCGGGACGTGCCAACGTATCGAGCAGATCCGCTGCATGGAGATCGTCGACTACGCCACCTATGACAGCGCGACCGTGATGTTCGACGTGATGGGTTTCGGCAAGCCGCTGGACGAGACGCCAATGCTGCTGCAGCCGGGTGTCCTGAGCCTGGCTTGGGGCTCGGTGGTGCGCCAGCTGGCCGCCGGGTTGGGAATCGAGCTCGACGAAGTGACCGAGACCCACGTACGTGAACCAGCGCCAGAGGATTTCGACATCGCGTCCGGTCACATCCCGAAAGGTACGACGGCCGCGATGCGGTTCGAGGTCCGCGGCATGGTCGACGGTCGCGCCGCCGTGGTGCTCGAACACGTCACGCGGCTGCGTGACGACCTGTGCCCGAGCTGGCCGCAGCCCGCACAGGCGGGCGGCTCGTACCGCGTCGAGCTGACCGGTGAGCCCTCGTACGCCCTGGACCTGTGCCTGAGCAGTCCCAACGGCGACCACAACCACGCGGGCCTGGTGGCCACGGCCGCCCGCGTCGTGAACGCCATCCCGGCGGTCGTCGCGGCAGCACCGGGAATCCGCACGACGCTGGATTTGCCATTGGTGACAGGCAAAGGGCTATACGCCGCCGGGTGAACCGCTGCCGGGCATGTTTCCGTGGCACGACGTGTTTCACTTTCTGTGAGTCTCCCGAGGGGTTCCTCGGCGTACGCTTGACTCACCGATCGGAGCAGGTCATGAGTGGGTATGCGCGGTATCTCGGAGCCCTTCTGGCAACCGCGGGCGTAGGGGTGGCGATGCTTGCCGCCGCGCCGGCCGGGGCGGTTCCCAAGTGCATCAACACCACCCCGACCACCACGCAGTGCCAAACCAACGGCAGCACCCAGATCGTCACCACACCGCCGGCGACGAACTTCTCGCCGGGGTGGGGTTGGGGTGTCGGGCTGGGCGGGTTCTCGATCGTCTGGTGACGTGGACAACAACCACAGCGATCCACTGGTTTAAAACCAAAAGTTTCGGTTAACCTAACTTTCCTATTCGCCACACCGGATTGGAAGCTGGGGTCAGTTGCTGCAGGACGTCACGGCACGCAAGCGGTCGAGTTGGTTGCTGCTCGGCCCGGCGTTCGTCGCCGCGATCGCCTATGTGGACCCCGGCAATGTCGCCGCCAACATCAGTGCCGGCTCGCAGTTCGGCTACCTGCTGGTGTGGGTGATTGTTCTGGCCAATGTCATGGCCGGCCTGGTGCAGTACCTGTCGGCCAAACTCGGGCTGGTGACGGGCCGCTCGCTGCCCGAGACCGTCGCCGACCACACGCAGAACCGTGGGCGCATCGCGTACTGGCTGCAGGCCGAACTGGTCGCCGTGGCGACCGATATCGCCGAGGTCGTGGGTGGCGCGATCGCCCTGCAACTGCTGTTCAAGCTGCCTCTTCTGATGGGCGGAGTGATCACCGGCAGCGTGTCGCTGCTGCTACTGGCGGTGCAGGACCGGCGCGGGCAGGGGATGTTCGAGCGGGTCATCACCGGCATGCTGCTGGTCATCGCCATCGGATTCTTGACCAGCCTGTTCGTCGAGACCCCACCGCCTGGGGCGGTCGCCGAGGGCCTGATCCCGCGCTTCCACGGCGTCGAGAGCCTGCTGCTGGCCACCGCGATGCTGGGCGCGACGGTCATGCCGCACGCCGTCTATCTGCACTCCGGGTTGGCCCGCGACCGCCACGGCCACCCGGAGGCCGGTGAACGCCGACGCCTGCTGCTGCGCATGACCCGCTTCGACGTCGGGTTGGCCATGGTGGTGGCCGGCGCGGTGAATCTCGCCATGCTGCTGGTCGCCGCCACCAACCTGCAGGGACGCAACGACACCGATTCGATCGAGGGCGCCCACGCCGCCGTTCAGGATGCCCTGGGCCCGACGGTCGCGTTGTTGTTCGCGATCGGACTGCTCGCCTCGGGGCTCGCCTCCACCTCGGTCGGCGCGTATGCCGGCGCGATGATCATGCAGGGTCTGCTGCGGCGGCACTACCCCTTGCTGCTGCGACGGTTGATCACCCTCGTTCCCGCACTGGCCGTGCTGGCCATCGGCGTCGACCCCAGCCGCGCGTTGGTGCTCTCGCAGGTGGTCCTGTCGTTCGGCATACCGTTCGCGCTGATCCCGCTGGTCCGCTTCACCAGCGACAAAGCCCTGATGGGCGACGACACCAACCACCGAGTGACCACCATGCTGGGCTGGACGGTCGCGGCAACCATTACCGTGCTGAACGTGGTTCTGATTTATCTGACCGTCACGGGCTGAATGCGGCACCTGTACTTCGCCTACGGCTCCAATCTGTGCGTGTCACAGATGGCTGCCCGCTGCCCGGGTGCGCTCAGCCCACGGCCGGCGCGCCTCGACGGTCACGACTGGCTGATCAACGAACGCGGCGTCGCCACAGTGGAACCATTCGACGGATCCGCGGTGCACGGCGTGCTGTGGCATGTGACAGACCATGATCTGGCCGTGTTGGACAGCGCCGAGGGCGTGCCCGTGCGCTATCGGCGGGACCGGCTGACGGTGCACACCGTCGACGGACCCACGTCGGCGTGGGTCTACATCGACCACCGCGTCAACCCCGGCCCGCCACGGCCCGGATACCTGGAGCGCATCATCGCCGGTGCCATCCACCACGAGCTCCCGGCGCACTGGATCAAGTTCTTGCGACGCTGGGATCCGGCAGGCTGGCCTCAGCCCACGTCTTTGACGAATATCCCTGAGCCACACTCGCTCTCGTCACTCCTCGAGGTTCCCGGAGTCGACGAGCGCAGTGAGCTGCGCTCGCGCTTCGGTTTCCTGGCCATCCACGGCGGCGGGCTGGAGCAGATGACCGATGTGATCGCCGAGCGCGCCGCGGCCGCGTCCTCGGCGTCGGTGTATGTGGTGCGCCACCCTGACGGCTATCCGCACCACCTGCCTTCTGCGCACTATCTCGCGACTGAATCTGCATGTCTCACAGCCTTTCTCGAGCACGTGGAGGCAGTAGTCTCACTGCACGGCTACGGCCGGATCGGGCGCAGCACCCAGTTGCTCGCCGGCGGTTCGGACCGAGTTCTCGCCCGCCACGTGGCCGGGCACATCGTCATCCCCGGCTACCAGGTGATCACCGACTTGGCGGCCATCCCTCGCGAACTGCGTGGCCTGCATCCGGACAATCCGGTGAACCGGGTGCGGGGCGTGCAGCTGGAGCTGCCGCCGCGGGTGCGGGGCCTGAGCCCGCGCAGTCCCTTGCCTGCCGACGACGGGATCTCGCCGGTGACGGCTGCACTCATCGACGGCCTGTCCGCCGCAGCGCGGATTTGGCGGTTACCCTCGGGCGAGTGACCCGCAACTTCCGCTTCGGCGTCAGCCTGCGCACCGCCAAGACTCACAGCCAGGTCGCCGAATCCGCCCACCGCGCCGAGGATCAGGGCTTCGACATCCTTCACGTGCCCGACCACCTCGGCGCACCAGCCCCGTTCCCCAGCTTGATGACCGCCGCCAACGCGACCAGCACGCTGCGGGTGGGGACCTTCGTGTTCAACGCGTGCTTCTACAAGCCGGCGCTACTGGCCCGCGACATCGAGGCGCTGCGCGACCTGTCCGGAGGACGGTTCGACGCCGGACTCGGGGCCGGTTATGTGCGTGAGGAGTTCGAGGCCGCCGAATTGCCGTTCCCCAGTGCGCGAGAACGGATCGACTACCTGCGGCACATGACGACGTACGTCGCCGAGCGCGTGCCCGACGTGCCCATCCTGATCGCGGGCAACGGTGATCGGCTGCTGACGGTGGCCGCCGAAACCGCCGACATCGTCGGCCTCACGGGCGGCTCGCACGTCGACGGAGACCCGCTCAAGGAACGAATCGACTTCGTGCGGAACGCAGCTGGGTCACGCTTCGACGACTTAGAGCTCAACATCGCCATCACCGCGATGCCCGCGGCGGGATCCGAACTGCCCGACCTGAGCATGCCCCGCCGCTTCCTGCCCGACCTCACCGACGAGCAGTTGCTGCGCCATCCCGGCGTGCTGTCGGGGTCGATCAGCGCGATCGCCGACCGGTTACGGGAGCTGCGCGAAACCTACGGCATCAGCTACTTCATCGTGCAGGCCGCTCACGCCGAACAGTTCGCGAAGGTCATCCCTGAGCTGAGGTGAGTCGCCGGCGGATGCCGTACGCCAGTGCGCCGACGGCCAGGACCGCGAGCCCGGCCACGACGGACACCAGCGGCAAGGCGAACGCGATGACGACGCAGCCGAGCAGGCCGACGACCGGAATGAGCCGTGGCGGCCGTCCCTCTGTTCGTGTGAGCGTCCACGCGGAGGCATTGGCCACGGCGTAGTAGACCAGCACGGCGAACGACGAAAATCCGATCGCGCCGCGGATGTCGACCGCGGCGGCCAGGACCGCAACCACCACGCCGACGGCCAGTTCGGCCCGGTGCGGTACCCCGAACCGGGGATGCACGGCCGCGAGGGCACCGGGCAGATGACGGTCGCGGGCCATCGCCAACGTCGTGCGCGACACCCCCAGGATCAGCGCGAGCAGCGACCCCACGGCCGCCACCACCGCCCCGACCCGAACCACCGGCGTCAGCCACCCGGCACCGGCGACGTGCACGATCTCGGCCAGCGGCGCGGCCGACTGCGCCAGCCGGTGCGGCCCCAGCACACCCAGCGCGGCGACCGCGACGAGTGCGTAGACCACCAGCGTGATGCCCAACGCGGTCGGGATGGCCCGCGGGATGGTGCGGGCCGGGTCGCGTACCTCCTCACCCAGCGTCGCGATGCGGGCATAGCCGGCGAACGCGAAGAACAGCAGCCCCGCCGCCTGCAGGATGCCGGCCACCGAGCCGGTCGAGGGCGCCATCCCGGATACCTCGAAGTGCTTGCTGCCGAAGGCGGCTACCACCACCGCCGCGAGTACCGCCAAGACCACGGCCACTATCGCGCGCGTCAGCCATGCCGATTTCTGCACGCCCAGGTAGTTCACCGCGGTCAGCGCCACCACGGCGGCGACCGCCACCGCATGCGCGTGAGCGGGCCAGGCATAGAACCCCACCGTCAGCGCCATCGCGGCGCACGATGCGGTCTTGCCGACGACAAACCCCCAGCCGGCCAGATAACCCCAGAACGGGCCGAGACGCTGCCGTCCGTAGACGTACGTGCCTCCCGAGGCCGGATACAGCGCGGCCAGGCGTGCCGACGATGTGGCATTGCAGTACGCGACCACCGCGGCGACCGCGAGCCCGACCAACAATGCCGCCCCGGCCGCCCGTGCGGCGGGAGCCAACGCGACGAAGATACCGGCCCCGATCATCGAGCCGAGCCCGATCGTCACCGCGTCGAACACGCCCAGCTGCCGGCGCAGCCCCGCGGTTGCGGGCTTGGACCTATCGGACATTCACGATCCGGACGTGTACGGAGCCATTCATGGACACGTCTATACACCCCTCAGGAGAACAGCGGGAGCCGCCAGAGAGGTTGCCCGTGGTCGAGCATCCACAGCCGCCGAGCATTCACCCGCACCAAGCTCACGGATCCGGCGATGAGCACGAAGGCCAAGGCACCGCCCAGCACCGCCGTCACCACCGACGCGAACATGTCGCCGGGACCCGCCGTCGTGACGTCGAACCAGGCGTCGCACAGCAGCAGGATGCCCGTGGTGAAGGCCGGAAAAACCAGCACTTGACGGTGCATCCAGGTCAAGACAGCGGTCGCCGCCATGAAGAAGACCAGCACGCTGTCGAATCCCACCCACGTCAGCGGCCAATCCCGCACCGTGTAGTTCTCGGGCAATGTCACCGACAGGTAGACGATCCACGGGATCATGAAGATCGCGCCGCCGGTCATCAGGCCCAGATGCGCTTGTTTGAGCCTGGCCGGCAATCCGTGGGGTTGGAGCTCCTCGAGAGGACGTTCGAGGCGTTGAATCAGCTCGCGCCGCTGCGCCGCCGTCATCTCGGCGATCTGCGCGTCGGTCAGGATGTCATCTGTCCTAGCCATGTCATCTGTCATCGCCGTTGCCCGTTTGCCACTCAACCCATCCGGCTGGGCACCCGAACCGACGCCCAGTGCCCCCACACTAACCACCGGCGTCGTGGTCCATGCCGATATGCGCACAACCAGGCTTGTCACATGTAACGAGATCGCCTGCCGCAGAGCCGCTCTGGCACAGTGGGGACAAGCGTCGCGATGGCCGCTGTCCCGGAAGATGGGACTTTCGACTCTGTGGTCCCGGCCCCGATTGGGGCAGTGTGGACTGTGTCGGGTGGCTGCCGACTGGGTATACGAGGAGGGATCATGGAGACCTTCACGCTCAACGCCGGGACCTGGATCCGCCGGCTCGCGACCCACGGCCCGTTGGTCCGCACGAGCGATCGAATCGAGGCCGCTGTCGCGCTGCTTGTCCTGATCTTGGTGCTGTTCGCCGTGCCCGTCGCGGGCGCGCTGGGCACGACGGCCTATGACACTCGCGCGCACGAGTACGCCGCACAACGACTCACCAGCCACCGCGTCGACGCGATCACCACGGACGGCAGCTCACCGAGCAAGATGCGCTACCAAGACGCGTTCGTGACCCCGGTCCAGTGGCAGTTCGCGGGCAAGCAGCACATCGACACCATCCGGACCCCGGTGCGGTTGAAACCGGGCGACCACAAGCCCGTTTGGGTCGACGCCGCAGGTAATCGGACCGTCGCACCCCTCACCGACCGTGATGCCGCCATTGACGCCGTCAGCATTGCGATCGCGTCATGGATCGCGGTCGCGGGAGCCGGCGCGGCCGTGTTGGTCGTGGTGCACAGCCGGGTCAACCGGCGCCGCTACGCCGGGTGGGATCGTGAACTCGAGGACCTCGCCGACAACGGACGGACGAATCGCAGCTGAGCGGTCATGGCCGGTGCTCCGGCGATGCGCGTTTGCCCGCATCGAACAGCAAGTGGCACCGGCACTTCCGGCCATCCGCGACGTCATCGAGCGACTTGCTGTGCGTACCTATGTGCCGGCTGTGGATTTATGAGAAAGTTCCCCCGGAACTGGCGCAGGGAACCGCTCGTCGTAGAATTTTAGTTGCGCTTAGTACTTGCAGCGGGCCCCATGTCCCCGCCGCAAATCAACAGCCATTTCAAAATAGGAAATCGCGCGGTCGGGAGCGACGCGATGCGGCCATTTGGCCGTAGTTGAGGAGGTCGACATGTCGACTCTCAGTCCCCTGCCACTGCGGGAGGATGCCCTACCACCGGCCGAGCCGACACCGCGGTGGCGCAGACTGGTCCCCCGCTCGCGGAGAGGCAAAACCGCCGTGGCCGGCGGGGTGTCCGTGCTGCTCGTCGCAGGCCTGCTGGGCGCGAGCTACGAGACGTCACCCGGTGGAACGTTGTGGGGTGTCGAGAAGACGATTTTTCCCGGGCACGCGCAGGACGTTGCCCTCACCGCCGTCGTGAACGATCTCAAGAATGCCCAGGACATTCTCGGCAGCGGACAGCAGCCCACACCCGATCAGCTGACCCAGGCCCGGACGTATCTGAATCAGGCCAAGCAGGACTTGGACTATCTGTCGCCATCACCGCAGCGGACCAACCTGCAAAACCTCTATTTGCAACTGACGCAACAACTTCTGCAGTACACGCCCGACTCGGCGCAACAACTGCCCCCGCTCCCCGCCCCTCCTGCGGCACCTCAGGCCGCAGCCGATCCGGGCAGTCTGCCGCAGTCGGCCGATGTTGCACTGACCGGCGCGTCCGCGCCGACCTGGGGCTACCCGATCACCGATCAGTCAGGCAGCGTCGCGCCCGACGACTACGGCCCGCCGCCGCTCGGCGTCCCGGACGCCCCCGCAGCCGACTGGCCACAGCCTTACGCCCCTCCGCTCACCCCGAACCTTCAGGACCTGGGTTACTACGACCAGTCGTGGGGACCGCTCTACGGCTACGACCCCACCGATTGGTACAACTACAACCTCGGCGGCTATAACCAGTACGGCTACGACTTCCTCGGTTTCGACCGGTGGGGCTACGACCGCTGGGGCTACGACCGCTGGGGATATGACCGGTGGGGGTACAACTGGGCCGGCTACAACTGGGGCGGGTACGACCGCGACGGCTGGGACCGCGACGGCTGCAACGAATGGGGGCAACACCGCGGCCACCCCGGTGATCCGCGCGATGTGGACTGGTACAACCGTCACCACCCGTACGCGCAGTACTACCAGTGGCGGTTCCGCCACGACGACCCCGTGTACCACCGCACTCAGTGGGACCAGGAACACGGATTCAACCCGTACCTGTACCAGAACTGGAACATGAACCGGGACTGGCACAATCCGCGCAACCGCGACTGGGCGCCGACCGCCCCCGTGATCAATGCCGTCAACTCCGTCACCAACGTCAACATCCACGCGTCCGCACCTGTCGTCAACCTGAATGCCTCACTGACACAGTTCATCTCCAATGACAAGGTGACGACCACGTCCGGGACGCTGATGAAGGACCTGGCGAACAAATCGGCTCGCGACTTCACCAAAGAACTCAGCCCGCGGATCAACACCTCGGTCACATCGCTGCCCCCGTCGACGGCGGAAAAGCTACTCGCCACCCCCACGGCCAACCACCAAACATCCTTCGCACCACCGGCATTGACCGCACCTGCGCCGGCAGCGCCGCCGTCGAAGGTGGCACCCGGGTTCACCGCACCAAAGCTTGCGCCGGTGCCTGCCTTCACGCCGCCGACGGTCAAACCGCAAGCAAAGCCGACGCCGGCCAACGTGGCACCGGGAACAGACCCTGGGCTGGTGGCCATCCCACCGAAGGCCGGTTCACCGAATCCGGACTCGCTGAACCCTGCTGCGGTGCGGCCAGATGAGCCGAAACCGGAGAACCCACCCGCAGTTCGGGTCCCCGACAACCAGGCGATTCCTGTGCCACAAGCCCCGCCATCAGAAGCGCCTGTACCGGCCGCTCCGGCGCACCCGGTAGCGCCCGTCCCGCAGGAGCCACAACAGCAGCAGGCCGCACCGGAACCGCCAGTGCAGCATGAAGCCCCGGCTCCCGAGTGGCAGGCGCCGACTCCGGCTCCCGAGGCGCCGGTCCGGCAGAAGCCCGTTCACCAGGCGCCTGTTCCCGAGGCCCCGGCCGAGCAGAAGCCGGTTCAGCAAGCGCCTGTGGAGGAAGCCCCCGCTCCACAGCGGCCTGTCTGGCAGGCCCCGCCGGTCCGTGAGGCACCGCCCGTCCAACAGGCACCACCGGTCCGTGAGGCACCGCCCGTCCAACAGGCCCCACCGGTCCGTGAAGCGCCGCCGGTGCATGAGGCGCCGCCACCGCCGCCTCCGCGCTCTGCTCCGGAGCCCCGTCAGGCCCCGGCCCCACGGGCACCTGCGTGCACACCCCCGTTCTGCACGAGGTGACGAGCGCTGGTCGTCCGCCGGCCCCGGATCAGTGTCACCCGATTCCACTGATCCAGGGCCGGCCGACTAGCATGAGGCGTTCCTCTGGTTGGCGCCTACCCCGGTAGGTCTCGGCCCCCGTAGCTCAGGGGATAGAGCACGGCTCTCCTAAAGCCGGTGTCGCAGGTTCGAATCCTGCCGGGGGCACTTCTGCGCAGACCGTGAGCAGCTTCAGCCACATCTGTCACACAGGCCACTGAAAACCTTTGGGCATGTGCCCTAGAAACCCGCTACCGCGGGTGGTATCAGATTTTTTGATATCACCGGCGGTGGCGCATTTTCGGGTCGGCGTGTGCTTCGAGATTGGCGACACGCCCGGGTTGAGATCGGCTACGCACCGGGAGTTGTGATCGGCTGCGGCTTGAAATGCGCGGGTCGAGCCGCGCGTGGACCGGCCGGGCGAAATGCGGGTCCAGCCGGGCATGGCGCGCATGGTCGGTCGACGCATGAGTGGAGGAAGAGCCGGATACCGCGAACCCTTTGATCGTGCCCATTTCCTTGATGAATGATGTTGTGGTCCAGGCGTTTCGCGGTCATCGTGACTGGGCCGAGCACCAAGGTATGACCCTAGAGAAATTGGCGCGAATTTCGGTCGACAGGTACGGGACAATCGAAGCCATGCATCAGATCGGCGGCCACAAGCTGCTCAACTTCGCCTCGCACATCGATGACAACACCATCGAGCAGGCGAAAGAGACTGCGGCGATGCCGTTTGTGCATCCACACGTCGCGCTGATGCCCGACGCGCACAGCGGCAAGGGTTCGGCCGTGGGCACCGTCATCCCGACCATCGATGCCGTCATCCCGGCCGCGGTCGGTGTCGACATCGGATGCGGCATGATCGCCGCCCGCACGGTCTACACCGAATCCGATTTGGCGGGACGCAACCTCGCGGATCTGCGTGAGGAGATCGAGCGCGCCATCCCGTTGTCCCCGGGCAACTACAACGCCAACATCGACCGCTTCGAATTCACCCGCGATCGGCTGGCCGACCTCGAAGCGAGCGCCCGTGCCGAGAACATCGACCTGTCGCACTCACCGAAGTGGCGCGAGCAGCTCGGATCACTCGGTGGCGGTAACCATTTCATCGAACTGTGCCTCGACGAGCAGCAGCGCGTGTGGATGTTCCTGCATTCCGGGTCGCGGGGTGTCGGCAACAAGATCGCGCAGAAGCACATCAAGATTGCGCAGCGGCTGTGCAAGAGCTGGTGGATCGAGCTACCGAACCCGGACCTGGCGTACCTGCCGCAGTCGACGCCCGAATTCTCCTGCTACATCAGGGAATTGCATTGGGCGCAGCGGTTCGCGCTGCAGAATCGCGCCGAGATGATGGATCGGTTCCGTACGGTGTTCGCTGCGTGGATGGGCGTCGACGCGAACGGCGCTGCCGACATCGAGGTCGATCGTGTGAATTGCCACCATAACTATACCCAGAAGGAGCAGCATGGCGGCCGGGATGTGTGGCTGACCCGCAAGGGTGCCGTCGACGCCCATGAGGGAGTCCGGGCGATCATCCCAGGTTCGATGGGCACCCGCTCATACATCGTGCGCGGCAAGGGAAATGCCGCAGGTCTGTGCTCGGCGCCGCACGGCGCGGGCCGCAGGTTCTCCCGTACCGAGGCGCGCCGGCGCTTCACCGCCGACGATCTCGCCGCGCGGATGCAGGGCATCGAATACCGCCACGGCGCCGAGTGGGTCGACGAGATCCCCGATGCCTACAAGGACATCGACCAGGTGATGGCCGACGCAGCCGACCTCGTGGAGGTGGAACACCAACTGCGCCAGGTACTCAACGTGAAGGGCACATGAACTGGTGCAGGAGCGACAGCATCGCTGGAACCACAACACGCACTACGGCATGGTGCTGTCAGCAGTCCCACCCGGCGCCAGAACCGCGCTCGACGTAGGCACCGGGGACGGGCTGTTGGCCGCGCCCCTGCGCGCCACGATTCCCGATGTCACCGGCATCGATTCCGATGCCGAGGTCATCGATCGGGCGCGGGACAGCGCCGCTGAGGTCAACTGGCTCGTGGGCGACGGCGTAGGCCTCGGTAGCCCAGTGTCCGGCGCAATCGAATCACACGTGTGTAATTCATCCCCAGTGTGGATAGTGCCTGTGGATAACCCCATTTAGCCCGCGTGTACCGACACGCGGGACGGCCCGAAAGCGCTTCCCAAGTACGGGACATATGCTTCACATACGGGCTACCAGGCGTAACGCCGATCGACCGCGACGACACGACGCCGGGAACCACCCCCGCCCCACCGATCAGCCATTTTCGGCAGTGGTAGCGTCCGCCTATCTGTTGTGTGTGGCGAGGGGCACTAAATGGCAGGTCTTATAGTCGACGGCGCGGGCTTGAACGCGGGCGCGGCAAGCAGTGCAGACATCGCGGACAGACTTGCCGCAAGCGTGGAAGGCAGCTCCCGTCCGGGTGGCCAGCCCAGCCATGCAGGGGTGTCCGCGTTCGGCGCAGCCGTCGCATCGGTCCGAATCCGTCAATCGGCCCGCATGAGCACCCACCACACAGCAATGCGCACAGCAGCGGTCCGCTACGCCGACACCGACGATGAAGGTGCCGGTGCGATTGCCAGGACGGTATGAGCCCGGCCGCTTCTCCGGAACCGGTTCTCCCCTCCCGTTCGCAGATCGAGAACTGGGACACGTCGCATCTAGAGGCGGCAGCAAACCGGTGGCGTACCTCTGCCAGCGAGTCCGACACGCTGTTCGCCCAGCACCGGCTGAACGTCGCGACGCCGGCGGGTGGCGAGTGGGAAGGCGCAGCCAAGGACGCCGCGCTCGACCGAGTCACCGCTGACGCGGCGGTGGTCCGCAATCACGCCGACGTCATCGTGGAGGCCGCCGACATCGCCGAGAACGGCATGGTCGACATCCACGCGGCCCAACAAAAGGTCCTCGAAGCAATCGCCGAGGCCGAGGCCGACGGCTTCAAGGTCAACGACGACCTCTCGGTGCGTGACACCCGGCGCGCCGACCTCTCCAACATGGCCGCCCGCCACACCGCGTCCCGCGTGTACGCCGAAGACATCCGCTGGAACGCCGAACGGCTGGTTGCTGCCGACACCTTCGTCAGTGAGCGCCTCCAGGCCAAGGCCGGCGAACTCGACGACATCAAGTTCGACGACGAACACCACCCCTGACCGCCTCTATCGCGCCACGCGCAACGCGCATTCGCGCCGCAAACGTTGCCAGAGGAATAACTAGTGAATTTCCTGTGAGAGCAAAGTCATTGCCGCACTTCATCAAACCCGCTGGTGAGGAATTTCTTGAGGTGTACTAAGGTTCTTCACAGACGGGGGTCTTGAGCTCGTACAGGCAATACGAACCCGGAGGTGGGGAATGATTTCGAAACTGACGCGGGCCGCTGTGATCGGGCTGGGCGCACTGGTGGTGCCGGTTGGCATCTCCGTTGCGGGTGCGGCACCGGCTTCGGCCGGACCGGACGTGTGCGTGAGCGGGCCGTTCGGCTACGCCTACGCCTGTGTCGACACTCCCGGCTGGGGCCGGTGGGATGACGGGCCACGCTGGCGTGGCCACGGCCACGGTCACGGCTGGGACGACTGAGTCGATTCAACCGGAGGTTGCACAAACAACCTCCGGTCAAATCGGCCCAGTCACTCTCTTAGTTGTAGTAACCTCGCGGCATGGAAAACGTCTGGATTCTGGGCGGATACCAGACCGACTTTGCCCGTAATCTCACCCGCGAGGAGCTCGACTTCGCGGACCTGACTTGCGAAGTCGTCGACAACACCCTGGCTGCGGCGAAGATCACGGCAGCTGACATCGGCGTCGTGCATGTCGCGAACGCATTCGGTGAGTTGTTTGCTCGGCAAGCCCACCTCGGAGCGATGCCCGCCACCGTGCACGACGGGCTGTGGTCCACCCCGGCGTCACGCCACGAAGCGGCCTGCGCGTCGGGCAGCGTGGCCGCCCTGGCCGCCATCGCCGATCTGCGTTCAGGGGCGTACCAGAGTGCGCTGGTGATCGGTGTGGAACTGGAGAAGACCGTGCCGGGCGATGTGGCCGCACGGCATCTCGGCACAGCCGCCTGGACCGACCATGAAGGCGCCGAGCCGACATTCCTCTGGCCATCGATGTTCTCCAGGGTGGCCGACGAGTATGACCGTCGCTATGGCCTGCTCACCGCCCACCTGGATGCCATCGCCACCCTGAACTTCGGCAACGCCCGGGCCAATCCGAATGCCCAGACGCGCAACTGGACGGTGCCTGATCTGACCGCCGACGACGAGCTCACCAATCCGCTTGTGGAGGGCCGGATTCGACGCTTCGACTGCAGCCAGATGACCGACGGCGGAGCCGGTGTGGTGCTGGGCACCGACAGTTTCCTGCGCGAGCATCCACGGGCCCGGCCGCTCGCACGTATCGCCGGCTGGGGCCATCGCACCGTCGGGCTGGGTCTGCAGCAGAAATTCGACCGCACCGACGATTCCGACAGTGGCCCCTACCTGCTGCCGCACGTCCGCAACGCTGTGCAGGACGCGTTCGACCGGGCGCACGTCACACTCGACGACGTCGACGGATTCGAAGTGCACGACTGTTTCACCCCCAGCGAGTACCTGGCCATCGACCACATCGGACTCACCGGCCCGGGCGAGTCGTGGAAGGCCATCGAGAACGGGGAGATCGAAATCGGTGGGCGGTTGCCGATCAACCCGAGCGGCGGTTTGATCGGCGGCGGGCACCCGGTCGGGGCTTCCGGGGTCCGCATGTTGCTGGACGCCGCCAAGCAGGTCAGCGGAAGGGCGGGTGGCTATCAGGTGGAAGGCGCAAACACGTTCGGCACGTTGAACTTCGGCGGCAGTACCGCAACCACGGTCAGCTTCGTCGTCGCAGGGGGCACGGCCGCGTGACCGTGCATCCCGAAGTCGTCGCCAAGTACCTGTCCACCCTGCCCGAGGACGACGACCATCCGTACCGCACCGGGCCGTGGCGGCCGCAGACCACCGAGTGGAATGCCGACGACCTGCAGGTCATCGACGGTGAGATCCCTGCCGACCTCGACGGTGTATATCTGCGCAACACCGAGAATCCACTGCACCCCGCATTCAAGGTGTATCACCCGTTCGACGGTGACGGCATGCTGCACATCGTCGGATTCCGCGACGGAAAGGCGTTCTACCGCAACAGGTTCATCCGCACCGACGCATTCCAGGCCGAAAACGATGCGGGTGGCCCGCTGTGGCCGGGCATCGCCGAACCCGTCAACCTCGCGCAACGCGACTACGGCTGGGGCGCACGCACATTGATGAAAGACGCATCGAGTACCGACGTCACCGTGCATCGCGGCGTCGCCCTGAGCAGCTTCTACCAGTGCGGGGACCTCTATCGCGTCGACCCGTGCACAGGCGACATGCTCGGAAAAGAAGACTGGGCCGGTGACTTCCCGAAAGATCTCGGCGTGTCGGCGCACCCCAAGTCCGATGACCGCACCGGCGAACTGCTGTTCTTCAACTACGGCAAACAGGCGCCGTACATGCACTACGGCGTGGTCGATGACACCAACCGGCTGGTGCACTACGTCGACGTCGAACTGCCCGGCCCGCGCCTGCCGCACGACATGGCATTCACCGAGAACTATGTGATTCTCAACGACTTTCCGCTGTTCTGGGATGCCGGGCTACTCAAGCTCAACGCGCACGTCCCGCGTCTGCACCGGGACCTGCCGTCGCGGTTCGCGATCCTGCCGCGCCGAGGCCAGCCCGGCGAGATCAAGTGGTTCGAGGCCGACCCCACCTACGTCCTGCACTTCACCAACGCCTTCGAGGACGGCGACGAGATCGTGCTCGACGGGTTCTTCCAGGGCTCGCCCGAGCCCGCCGACGACGGGATCGATCACGGGATGAGCCCACGCTGGCAGCGGTTCTTCCGATACCTGTCCCTCGACGGGATGCAGACCCGCCTGCACCGGTGGCGGTTCAACCTGGTCACCGGCACCACCCGCGAAGAGCAACTGTCCCACAGCCTGACCGAATTCGGCATGATCAACCCCGAATACGCCGGGCGCGACTACCGCTACACGTACGCGGCCACCGGCAAGCCGGGCTGGTTCCTGTTCGACGGGCTCGTCCGCCACGACCTGCACACGGGATCCGAGGAACGGTTCGCCTTCGAGGACGGCGTGTACGGCAGCGAGACGGCGATGGCCCCGCGAGCCGGCGGGACCGCCGAAGAGGACGGCTACCTGGTGACGATCACCACCGACATGAACGCCGACGCGTCCTACTGTCTGGTGTTCGACGCGGCCCGGGTCGCCGACGGGCCGGTGTGCAAACTGGCTCTGCCGGAACGCGTTTCCAGCGGTACCCACTGCACGTGGGCATCGGGTGCCGAGCTGCGCCGGTGGCGGATCTAGGTGCAGCCCAATACCGTCGGCCGCATGCTCGGCCTGCTCGGTGACGAATGGACCCTGCTGGTCGCGCAGCAGGCTCTGCTCGGAGCCACCCGCTACACCGAGTTCATGGCGCGGCTGCCGATCTCCAACTCGGTTCTGACGCGTCGCCTGGCCACGATGACCCGTGAGGGCCTGCTCGAACGTCGCGAATACCAACAGAATCCGTCACGCTTCGAGTACCGGCTCACCAAGCGCGGCTGGTCGCTGTGGCCGGTGCTGGTGTCCATCTGGGAGTGGGAACGCCGGTGGGTGCCCGAGCACACCGAGCCGCTGCCTGCCATGTATCACCGTGGCTGCGGCGCCGCGTGTTCCCCCGTGCTGACCTGCCGGGGCTGCGGCGCGACGACGAACGAGAAAACCCTTACCGCGCACTGGGGTCCGAGCGGATCCTGGCAGCGATCCATGCCGGTCGAATCCACCCGCCGGCGCACCCATACCGACCGGGCCTCCGGTCAGCCCGACCTGTTCCCCCAGACGATGAGCATCCTGGGCAACCGGTGGTCGTTCGCCATCCTGGTCGCGAGCTTCGTCGGCACCAGCCGATTCAGCACCTACCAAGAGTTGCTCGGCGCGCCACCGGGATCACTGACCGATCGGCTGCAGATCCTCACCTCCTACGGCGTGCTGGAGGCCGGCGACGGCCGCTACCGCCTCACCGAGAAGGGCCGGGCGGTACTGCCGATCCTGCTCACCGCACTGGACTGGGCGCAGCGGTGGTACACCACGCCCGAGGGCCCGGCAGTGTTGTTGACCCACACCAGCTGCGGCGCCGGATTCACCGCCGCGTTGACGTGCGACCAGTGCGGAGAACCGTTGCGGGTGGGTGCTATCGGGGTCGGTCAGCCCGCGAGCTGATCGAGCCGGAACTTCAGGTTGTTGCGCGCCGCCGACCACTCGATGTCGAGGATCGAATACACCACGGTGTCGCGCCGCGAGCCGTCGGACGCGATCTGGTGGCTGCGCAGCACGCCGTCCAGCTTGGCGCCCAACCGCTCGATCGCCGCCCGGCTGGCGAAGTTGAAGAAGTGGGTGCGGAATTCCACTGCCACGCAGTCCAACTCGTCAAACGCGTGGCCGAGCATCAGCAGTTTCGTCTCGGCATTGACGCCCGTGCGCCGTGCCTCCCCCACGTACCAGGTGTGGCCGATCTCGAGCCTGCGGTTGGGCCCGTCCACATGCAGATAGCTCGAAGAACCCACGAGCCTGCCGTCGAGGCTGCGGACC
This sequence comes from Mycobacterium dioxanotrophicus, assembly GCF_002157835.1. Taxonomy (NCBI): domain Bacteria; kingdom Bacillati; phylum Actinomycetota; class Actinomycetes; order Mycobacteriales; family Mycobacteriaceae; genus Mycobacterium; species Mycobacterium dioxanotrophicus. The sequence goes on from NZ_CP020809.1 coordinate 6,054,998, forward strand.
ACGAAACTCACGCCGTGGTCAGCGGCCCGCAATTCGAGCATGCGCTCGACCCACTGCTCGGCCCCACCGGGTGCCGGGGTCATGGTGTACCAGAGGGTGCCCAGCTCACCGTCGGCGGCTGCGGCGTCGATCTCGGGGATATGCGCGCGGGTGAGCGGTTCCAGCCGCACCCACCGCTGACCGGTCAGTTCCACGGGCTTGACGAATTCGCTCATGACCGCCCCAACGTCGACACCAATGCCCACACCGAACACACCGCGGCACCCACAGCCAGTCCCCCTCCGACGTACAGGCCGTAACCCGCGGCCACGGGCGGCTTGACGTTGAGGGTGTAGTACCACACCATCAACCCGATCAGCATCAGCGAAACCAGCAGCGCCGCAGCCGATGCCATCCGCTCGGAGAGCCCACGCCCAGCCATCGCACCCGCCACGATCAGCGTCGAGCCGAGCAACACGATCAACTGCCCGGCGCCGAAGCCCTGGTGCAGCACGATGCTGCCGACCGCTCCACCGATCGCATTGGCCCGTCCACCGCCGTTGGCGCTCGTGGTCAACCACGGCAGCCACGCGACCACCACCAGGACGGCCGCGCACAGAGCCACCAGCCAACCTGGACGCAGACGCACCATAGCGACGAGACTATCGGGTGTGACGTTGCTACCGGACTGGGCCCGCGAGCTCGATCTGTCCCCGCACCCCGAGGGCGGTTGGTACCGCGAGACCTGGCGCAGTGACCTGACCGTGAGCGAAGCCGCGCTACCCCTGGGCTATACCGGCCCGCGCAACGCGGGTACCGCGATCCTGTTCCTGCTCATGCCCGGGCAGCAATCGGCCTGGCACACGGTGCGCAGTGCCGAGCTGTGGTTCCATCACCGCGGCAGCCCGCTGGAGCTGGAGATCGGCGCCGAGCAGGACGACGCGGCCGCGCAGGTGCTCGGCCCCGACATCGCGGCTGGGCAGCATCCGCAGTTGCTGGTCCCGCCGGGCTACTGGCAGCGGGCGCGGCCGCTCGATGACCAACCGGCCCTGGTCAGTTGTGTGGTGGTGCCAGGATTCGACTTCGCCGACTTCGCGCTCAGTCCGGCAGAGACGTCAGATTGAACGCGGCACCGGTCGGGTCCGTCACGGCGGCCAAGCGCCCATAGGGCGTGTCCTCAGCCGGTCGTACCACCGAGCCACCGTTCTCGACGATCAATTCGATGGTCTTGTCCACGTCGTCGGAACCGAAGAACACCGTCCACGTCGCGGGCACACCTTCGGGTAGGAACGCGCTGCCGTCCATCACCCCCAGCGCCGGCACCCCGTTGAACGAGGCTGTGCTGTACCGGAATTCGTCGGTGTCGGACACTGTCTCGGTGCTCCAGCCGAACACTGTGCGGTAGAACTCGAGCGAGCCTGCGTAGTCGCGGGTGGTCAACTGGAAGTAGGCAGGCGCGCCGGCCTCGTCGGCGGTCTCGTAGCCGTCGTGGCCCGCCGGTTGCCACAGCCCGAAGAACCCACGGCCGGGGTCAGTGAGCAACGCCATCCGGCCCTTGTCCGGGATATCCATCGTCGCGACACAACTCTGGCCGCCGGCCGACGTGGCCGCCGCGACGGTGGCGTCGGCGTCGGCGGTGTGCAGGTAGGTGGTCCACGCGTCCGGCGCGTTCCACTGCGGATCGTTGCGCATGAGTCCGGCGACCGGCCGGCTCCCGAGAGCAGCGTTCACGTAGCCGCCGTACTCGGGGCCTGCGGTTTGGAACGTCCAGCCGAACACCGCGCCGTAGAACTGCTGCGCGCGCTCGACGTCGGAGGTGGTCAGGTCGATCCAGATGGGCGCGCCCAGCGGCGCACGCTCACGGGTAGCCACGATGATGTCTCCTTCAGGGTGATGAAACGGTCACCGGTACAGACTGCCCGTCTCCCAGGAACTCATCGAGCGCTGCCGCGCACGAGAGCATCAGGTCACGATGCGCAGCGGGTTCTCCAGGAGCGCCGTCAGATCACGCAGGAAGATCGCACCGGTCGCGCCGTCGATCGCCCGGTGATCAGCCGACAGCGTCAGCCGCAGAATCTTGCGGGCCACCACCTCACCGTCGATGAGGCGCAGCTCGTCGGCCGCCGCCCCCACCGCGAGGATTGCGGCCTCCGGCGGGTTGATCACCGCGGCGAACTGCTCGATGCCGTACATCCCGAGATTGGAGATCGTGAAAGTGCCACCGGACATCTCGTCGGCGCGCAGCTTTCCGATGCGGGCCCGCCCGGCCATCTCCTTGGTCTCGGTGGCGATCTGCGACACGGACTTGCGGTCGGCGTCGCGTACCACCGGAACCACCAGGCCCGCGTCGACGGCGACCGCGACGCCGATGTGCACCCCGTGATGGCGCACCAGGGTGTCGCCGCCGAACGACACGTTGACGCCGGGGTTGCTGCGAAGCGCCGACGCGACAGCGCGGACGATGAAGTCGTTGACACTGACCTTGGGACCGCCACCCGCATCCAGGCTGTCGTTGACGGTTTTACGGAAGCCCAGCAGGGCCGTGACGTCAACGGCTGCGGTCAGATAGAAGTGCGGGGCGTTCTGCTTGCTTTCGGTCAGGCGCTTGGCCGCGACGCGCTGCAGTGTGGTCAGCGGCACCTCATCGGTGTCGCTGTTCGCGGGAAGCGCTGGGGTAGAAGGGGTTTCGTCACGTAGCGCGGCGGCGTCAACGTCCTTGCGGATGATGCGGCCACCGGGGCCACTGCCGGCGACGGTGCCCAGGTCGACCCCGTTGGCGTCGGCGACCTTGCGGGCCAGCGGTGACGCTTTGGGGCGATCGGACCGCACGGCCGGCGCGGAAGGCTTCGGCGCCGCAACAGGTTCGGGTTTGGGTGCGGCGGGTGGCGCCGCCTGCGGGACCGCCGATGTGCCGCTGCCGTCGCCGATCACCGCGATCGGGACACCGATCGGCACCCGGTCGCCCTCGCCTGCGAGCATGTGCTCGAGGATGCCCGCGTCGTAGGCCTCCAGCTCCATGATGGCTTTGTCGGTCTCGATCTCGGCGAGGACTTCTCCGCGCTCGACTCGATCACCGATCTTCTTGTGCCACGCGATGATTACGCCGTCCTCCATGGTGTCGGAGAGGCGGGGCATGGTGATTTCAGGCACGTGTGGTCCTCGGTTGTGGTCAGAGCCGGCCGACGGCGGCGAGCGTTTCGCGGGCTGCGGTGTAGAGCGATTCGGCCGAGGGCAAGGCCGCCTGCTCGAGCGGTTTGGCGTAGGGCAGCGGAACTTCGGCGGCGGCGACGCGGCGCACAGGGGCGTCGAGGTAGTCGAAGGCGCCGTCCGAGATGGACGCGGCAACCTCGGCGCCGATGCCGTAGGTGAGCCAGTCGTCTTCGGCGATGACGGCGCATCCGGTCTTGCGGACCGACTCCACCAGGGTTTCGCGGTCGAGCGGACGCAGGCTGCGCAGATCGATGACCTCGGCGTCGATTCCGTCGTCATCATGCAGCCGTCGCGCGACCTGCGTTGCGACAGCGGCCATGCGGGAATAGCCGATGAGGGTGATGTCAGTACCTTCCCGCCGGACCGCGGCCTTGCCGATCTCGGCGGGCTCCAGGTCGGTCGGCACTTCACCCTTGGTGTTGTAGAGCGCGAGGTTCTCCAGGAACAGCACGGGATCGTCATCGCGGATCGCGGCACGCATGAGCGCACGGGCGTCGGCCGGGGTGCTCGGTGCGACAACCTTGAGTCCCGGCACGAACGCGTAGTAGAGCTCGATGTTCTGCGAATGCGTTGCGCCGAGCTGTTGCCCACCGCCGCCGGGGGTGCGGATCACCATGGGCACGCTGGTCTGGCCGCCGAACATGCCGTAGATCTTGGCGGCGTGGTTGACGATCTGGTCGAGCGCCAGCAGCGAGAAGTTGATCGTCATGATCTCGACAACGGGCCGCAGCCCGAGCATGGCCGCGCCCACTGCGGCGCCGACGAAACCCTCTTCGGCGATGGGAGTGTCGCGCACCCGCTTCTCACCGAATTCGTCGAGCAGCCCCGCGGTGATCTTGTAGGAGCCCTCGAAAACCCCGATCTCCTCACCGATCAGGAAGACCGAGTCGTCGCGCTGCATCTCCTCACGCAGAGTTTCGCGCAGCGCTTCACGATAACTGATGACAGGCACCAGGATTTCCCTTCTTGCGGAGAATGCGGCTCAGAACAGCGGGTCTGCGGGCAGTCGGCGCGACTCCCCCGAGACCGGGGTCGCGTAGGTGTAGTCGAAGAGCGTGGACACCTCGGGGTGCGGGCTCGCGTCGGCGAATTCCACGGCGGCGTCGGCCTCTTCCTGGGCCGAGCGCTCCAATGCCGCTGCGCCGTCCTCGTCCAGTGCGCCCACCCGCAGCAGGGTCGCCTTGAACAGTGCCAGCGGATCCGCGTCTTGCGCTGCGGCGACATCGGTTTCACTGCGGTACTTCGCGGGGTCGACGACCGAGTGCCCACGCAACCGATGGCTGACCGCTTCCAGCAGAGCGGGTTTGCCTTCCGTGCGGGCCGCCTCGACCAGCCGGCGCGCGGTGTCGCGTACCGCGAGCACATCGGTGCCGTCGACGCGCTCCCCGACCATGCGGTACGCCGCGGCGCGCTTGTACAGCTCGGGTTCGGCCGACGAGCGCTCGACCGTGGTGCCCATGCCGAGATTGTTGTTGATCACCACGAACACCACGGGCAGCCGCCACAGCGCTGCGATGTTGAGCGACTCGTGGAAGGCGCCGATGTTCGTGGTGCCGTCACCCATCTGGCACATCACCACGTCGTCGCCGCCACGGTAGTCGATCGCCAGCGCCGCGCCGACCGCCAGCGGAAGTTGGCCTCCCACAATGCCGTAACCACCGAGCAGGCGAGTCTCGGTGTCGTACATGTGCATCGACCCGCCCCAGCCCTTGGAGGTGCCGGTGCTGCGGCCGTACAGTTCGGCCATCACCCGCTTGGGGTCGATGCCCTTGGCGATCGCGTAGCCGTGTTCGCGGTAGTTGGTGAACAGATAGTCGGTGGGCCGCAGCGCCGCCATGAGGCCCACCACGGTGGCTTCCTCACCGAGGTTCAGGTGGCAGTACCCACCCACCTTGGCCTGGGTGTAGCCCTGCGCGGCCCGCTCCTCGAAGCGGCGGATCAACACCATCTGGCGGTAGTAGGCGCACAGGGTGTTGAGGTCTTCTCCGGCGAGGGCGGGCCGGTCGATCGTGTCCGTCATGCAGAACTCCTCAGCGCTTCGGTGGCGTGATGTGTACGGGCAGACCCAGCGCAGCGAGCGCGGCTTCCATACCGATCTCGCCGAGTGTCGGGTGCGCGTGGATGGTGTCGGCGAGTTCGTCGAGCGTTGCCTCAAGCGCCATCGCCAGCGCGCCCTCGGTGATCAGATCACTGGCCGCGGGCCCGATGATGTGCATGCCGAGCACCTCGCCGTACTTACGTCCGGCCACGATCTTCACGAAACCTTCTGTGTCGCCGAAGGTTCGGGCCCGGCCGAGTGCGGCGAACGGGAACTTCGCGGTCACGGGATCGTGCCCGGCCGCCGCGGCCTGCGCCTCGGTGAGCCCGACGCTGGCGATCTCGGGATGGGTGAACGTGGCCGCGGGCACGACGTTGTAGTCGATTCGCTTGTCGTGTCCGGCCAGCACGTCGGCGGCGGTCAGCCCCTGATGCGACGCGACGTGGGCCAGCAACGCCTTGCCGGTGACATCGCCGATGGCATAGACGCCCTCGACGCTGGTCCGCAGTTGCTCGTCGACCTCGATGAAACCGCGGGCGTCGGCGTTCACGCCGGTGGTTTCGAGGCCGAGTTCGGCAGTGTTGGCTTTGCGTCCGACGCCGAAAAGCACGACGTCGGCAGCGATTTCCTGCGGCTTCGGGCCATCGACCGTCACCCGCAGTGCATCTGTCTGGGCGATCGCGCTGACGGTCGAGCCGGTGAGCACCGTGATGCCGCGCTGCTTGAACGAACGGCCCAGGGCCGCACCGATATCGGCGTCCTCGGCGGGCACGAGCGTGTCACGCATCTCGACGACCGTGACGGTCGAGCCGAACGCGGCAAAGAGGCTGGCCCATTCGGCGCCGACAGCGCTGCCGCCGACGATGACGATCCGCTCGGGCACCTCGGTGAGACCGAACGCGCCGTCGGAGGTGATCACCCCGGGTAGGTCGGCGCCCGGGATGGGCAGCGGAATGGGGGTGGATCCGGTCGCGATGATGACGTCGCGCGCGGTGGCCCGGTCGACGACCTCGGCCGGGGTCGCCGCGTACCGGGGACCGTCGCCGGCGGGGACGTCACAGATCTCCACGGTGGTGGGCCCGGTGAATCGGGCGTGGCCCTCGATCACGGTGACGCCGTTGGCTTTCAGCAGTCCGGCCACGCCGTCGGTCAGCCCGGTGACGACCTCGGTCATGCGTCGTCGCACCGCGGCATAGTCGAAACCGACGTTGTCGGCACGTATTCCGTACTCTGCGGCGTCACGCACGGTCTGCAGCACCTCGGCCGAGCGCAACATGGCCTTGGTGGGGATGCAGCCCCAGTTGAGGCACACGCCGCCGGGGCGCTCTTTTTCCACCAAGCCCACCGAGAGCCCGTGTTGGGCCGCACGGATCGCCGCGACGTAGCCGCCGGGCCCGCCACCGATCACCAGAAGATCGAACTCACGCACGCAGTTGAGTCTGCTGCGGTGTGAGCGCCGCCACCATGCGCGTCGGCCCAGCGTTGGATCACCCAGATTGGGCAGACTGCCCAATCTGGGGTAGATCGAGCGCGGACAGCGCGAGGGAGAGTTCGACGTAGGCCGCCCTGCCGTGCAGCGGCCTGCCGATCAGTTCGGTGATCCGGTTCAGTCGGTTGAGCACCGTGTTGCGGTGACAGTGCAACCGCACGGCCGCGTTGGCCGTTGACCGGTCCTCTTCCAGCCAGACGACCAGCGTCTCGAGCAGAACGTCGCGTTCGCGGGCCGGCCGGTCCAGGACACCGCCGAGATTGCGAGCGACGAGTCGCTGGGCGAGGTCAGGCGACCGCACGAGAAGGGCCTCGGGATAGTGGTCGCCGAACGACACCAACTCCGTGGCATTCGACGCCACCATGCTCAAGGCGATCAGCGCGAGGGCGTAGGCGGAGCCGGCCTCGGCGAGCCCCGACACCGCGGGCGAGACCGCGGCCCGTCCCCGGGCCAGCGGCCGCAGCCGGGCGATCACGCCGTCGGCGTCGCGCTGCTCCAGCGCCACCACACCGATGCGGGTGTCGACCTTGGTCTGCCACACCGACCGGAAGCCGAGCGCGTCGAGCGCGGTCCGCGGGCTCACCAGCGCAGGGCTGCCATCCGGCCGGACATCGGCCACTATCACCAGGTAGCCGCCCTTGGCAGGCAGCTCCAGCTCCCGCGCCACCCGCGCGGCGAAGCCCGCGTCGCCGGCACGCCGGCCGAGCAGATCCTCGATCAGGGCATTGCGGCGCTGCTCGTCGTGACGCACCCGCTCCTGCTCGCTGTCCCGGTAGGACGTCGACAGTGCCGAGGACAGCTCGTCGATCACCGTCCACGTCGCGGTGCCGGCATCGAGCACGTCGTTGGGTGCGACACCGGTGTCCTCGGCGCGCTCCAGCAGCGCCTGCCAGACGATCCGGCCGCCGAGCCGGAAGGTCCGCAGCATCACCTCCAGCGGCACGCCCTGTTCGGCGCGGTGTCGGGCGATCGCCCCCACCACCTCGTCGGCATGGTCGAGTTCACCGACCCGGCCGCTCAGCAGCTCCAGCACGCGGGTGAGGTAGTCCCGGCAGCCGTCACGCAGGTCGTCGCGGGGCACGCTGGCGTAATCGGTCCATTCGGGGTTGTCGGTGAAGATCGCCGACAGCAGCCGATCGATCAGCGTCTCGACGTCGGGCAGGATGGCTTCGGCCAACTCACGGGTGACCTTGGTCGCGAATCCCGGGTGTCGCTTCTGCACAGCGGCACCCTACTGGTACCGCTTCGCGAGCCGGGCCCGATGGGCTGCAGAGGAGCCGAACAGCGAGCGGTTGAGCGCGGCCCGTTTGAGGTAGACGTGGACGCCGCTCTCCCACGTGTAGCCGATGCCGCCGTGCAGTTGCATGGCCTTGCCCGCGACCTCAACCGCGGTATCGCATGCGTAGGCCTTGGCCATGGCTGCCGTCATCTCGTTGGGGTCGTTGACCGCGGACGTCACCAGCTGCCGCGCCACCGAAATCCGCACCAGCATGTCGGCACAAGCATGCTTGACCGCTTGGAACGCACCGATCGGTTGACCGAACTGGTGGCGCACGCCGACATAGGACACCGTGGCGTCGAGCATCGCTTGTGCGAGTCCCAGGCTGTCGCAGGCCACGGCCACGGCTGCGCGGTCCCGCAAAACCTGCAGCCGCGCGTGCGGATCTCCATCGAACCGCCACACCGCGGCGGCGTCGACCTCGACCCCGTCGGCGGTCACGGTGGACAGCCGGCGAGTCTCGTCGAGCACCGGCTGTTCCTCGATGCGTAGACCGACGGCAGCCGACGCGACGTCGACGAGCACCGGCTCTCCGTTCGAGTCGCTCGAGGGCAGCAGAAGACGTTGTGCGACAGCCGCATCCGGTACAAACGTGGCGTGCCCGTGAATGCGCCAGCCGAGCCGGGTGGTGGCGAGTTCGAATTCCCGCGGGCATTCCTCGGCGGGCAAGGCGAGCGCGACTCTGGTATCGCCCGTCGTCGCATCCCGCAGTAGTTGGTCGCGGAACTCGCTCGACTGCGCGGCGAGCAGTGCGCCGATACCGAGCACCGCACCGCCCAGATAGGCGGTGGACGCCGCGGCCCGACCGATTTCCTCACAGATCACCGCGACCTCGGCGAACGTGGCACCGGAACCGCCGAACTCGTCAGGCGCGTCCACACCGACCCAGCCGGCCTGCACGAGCAGCGGCCAATCGGTGTCTTTGGCCAGGAGATCCTGTGCCACCGAGCGCAGTTCGTCATGCAGTTCTGTGAAACTCATCGGGGCAATCCCAATCCCCGCTCACCGATGATGGTGCGCTGGATCTCGCTGGCCCCACCCGGGATGGTCCATTCCCAGGATCCGATGAAGTCGAGCATCCAGTTGCCGGATTCCCAGCCGCTGGATGCCGGTTTGGTCAGAACGGCCTGTGCGGGCAGACCGCCGATCTCGGCGCCGAATCCGGTCATCCGCTGCAGCAGTTCGCTGTAGTAGAGCTTGACGATAGACGCATCGGCCGGGCCGGTCTGCCCCGTCTCGCTGCGTTCCACGAGATCGCGGCACAGCCCACGCAGGCCGGCGAGTTCGATCTCGAACTGCGCCAGGCGATCCGCGACCCAGCTGTCCTCGACCGGGGTACACGCCTGCACGAGCCACCGGAATCCCGCATTGCTCAGCCGCTCGGCCAACTCCAGCATCGTCATGCCCCGCTCGGTTCCCAGGGTGGCCTGGGCGACCTGCCAGCCTTCGTTGACGGCACCGACCAGGTTGGCCTCGGGGATCGCGACATCGTTGAGGAAGATCTCGCAGAAGTGCGAATCGCCGACGGCATTGCGGATCGGCCTGACCTCGATGCCCGGTGTGGTCATGTCCATCAGGAAGTACGAGATGCCTTGCCGTTTCGGCGCATCCGGGTCGGTGCGGGCCAGCAGCAGGCACCAGTCCGCGTGCAGCGCGCCGCTGGCCCAGAGCTTCTGCCCGTTGACCACGAACGTGTCGCCGTCGCGTCTCGCGCTCGTCCGCAGCGCCGCCAGGTCGGAGCCGGCCTCGGGTTCGGAGAAGCCCTGAACCCAGATCTCGCCGTCGAGGATCGCGGGCAGGTGCCGGCGTTGTTGCTCATCGGTTCCTGCGGCGAGCAGGGTCGACGCGGCGTGGTGGATACCGACGAACGCCAGTACCAGGCGCGGAGCGTCGTGCGCGGCGAGTTCCTGGTACAGCACGATCTGCTGGGGCACACTCATCGGCCCTTGTGCTCCTCGCGTCCGCAGTCCGCCGCCCCATTCGGCGGGCCAATGCGGCACGGCGTAGCCGGCGCTGTGCAGCTCGGCGAACCAGGACTTCTGGAAAGCCACGAATTCCTCGTCGCTGATCCCGGTTTGGGCCGTGCGCCAGTCGGTGGGGACGCGTTGATCGCACCAGTCCCGGACCGACGTCCGGAATGCGTCGAGTTCGGTCATGAGAACAGCCCGGTGAGCCCGCGACGGCCGAGACGTCGGGTGAGGATGTCGCGGGTCCGGGACACTCCGAACGGCAAGCGGCGCAACGGCTGACTGTAGCGCGACAGCCAGGACAGCGTGGTCTCATCGCAGAAGCCGACCGCGCCGTGCAGTTGGTGGCATACCCGGAAGACCACCTCGGCAGCTTCGATCGCAGCGAGCCGCAGCGCCAGCGCATCGTTGATCGCGGTTTCGGTGTCGGAGGTGGCCAGACTCCACAGCGCGTACTTGGCCAGGATGTCGGCACCGCTGCGCTCGACCTCGGCGTCGGTCAGCTGGAACTGGACACCCTGGAACGATGACAGCGTCTGCCCGAACTGCCTGCGCAGGCTCACATGTGCGACGGTCACGTCGATGGCGCGGTCGAGCATGCCGAGCAGGGTCCAGCACGGCAGCACCAAACCCAGTGCGACGTCGGCGACTCCGTCGTTGGCCGTCAACTCCAACGCCGTGGTGAAGGCCGGTCCGCCCGCGCCGAGGCGGGCGACGCGGCTGCGCCGACCGTCCAATGCGGCCGCGGGCCAACCGGTATCGAGACCGGCCAGCGGCGCTTCGGGCGCGCTGTCGGAGACGACGACTACGCCGGCCAGCCGTTCGGCCACCGGGTAGGGCAATGCCCAATATCCGGCGCTGCGGCACAACGCCGCGGCCGCCTCCAGTGCATCGGGATCGCTGCGAGGTTCGAGCTCCCACGCGCCGAGCCCGTCCAGCACCGACGCCACCAGCGCTTCGCGGGTGTCGGGTTTCGCCTCCGCCTGCTGCAGCAGCTGATCCCCGCCCGCTGCTTCGAAAGCCCGAAGAGCCTGGCGGCCAAATTCTTTGGCGTCCTCGCTGAGATCGAGAATCACGTTCGGGCCTCCGCCAGCATGGCCCGGGACAACAGGATGCGTTGCATCTCGATGCTGCCCGAGGACACCGTGGAGGCCTGTGCGTAGCGCCAGTGGTCCTCGACTTCTTGACGGAAGTATTCGCACTCGCCGCGTGGCAGCGCCGCCACGATCTCCATGAGTACCTCCGCACTGTCCTGATCCAGCTTGGTCACGGCGATCCGATAGGCCGCCGTGTCACCGGGTTTGACACGCCCGGTGTTCTGCAGCGACACCACGCGGTAGGCCATGAGCCGGGCTCTTCTGCAGTGCGTGAGCATGCGGGCCCAACGTCCGCGCAGTTCGGCCGGCAGGTCGTCCCATGCGTCGCCGAGCACCGCGGGCGCGGCCTGCAGCAGCTTTTCGCACCTGGCGTAGCGCGCGATACCGACCCGTTCGAACGACATCACGTCCTGCACGATCGACCAGCCCTTGTCGACCGTGCCGAGAACATCGGCTGTGGTCACCTTGAGCTCGTCGAAGAACACCTCGTTGAGATGGTGCGGGCCCATCATGGTGCGGATGGGCCGCACGGTGATGGCCGGATCCGACATGGGCACCAGGAAGATCGTCAGGCCGTGTTGTTTCTTCTCACCTTTGGAGGTGCGGGCCAACAGGAAGCACCACTGCGCCACGGTGGCGTACGACGTCCAGATCTTCTGCCCGTTGATGCGCCAGCCGTCGCCTTCTCGGCGCGCCGAGGTCCGCAGCGATGCCAGGTCCGACCCGGCCTCCGGTTCGGAAAAGCCTTGGCACCAGATCACTTCGCCGGTGGCGATGGGTGGCAGGTGGGTGCGCTGCTGCTCCGGCGTGCCGTGCCGCATGATGATGGGGCCCACCCAGTTGACTCCCATGTACTGCGCGCCGCGGGGTTCGTGATGGGCCCACATCTCCTCGCGTACGACGGTCTGCTCCCACACCGAGGAGTCACCGCCGCCGAATTCCCCGGGCCACGACATGCACAGCAGATGCCGCTGCGCCAGGGTTCGGCAGAACCTCTGCGCCACATCGAGGTCGGCTGGATCGTCGGTGAACGCGCCCAGGAAGTCGGCCGGTATCTGTTCGGCGATCAGCCCGCGTAGTTCGCCGCGCAGCGCGGTGGCCGCTTCACCCAGATCGAAGTCCATTGATGGTCCTAACCGGTCTTGTGCTCGAGTTCAGCCAGTATCGCGGCGGTGTGGGCACCCAGCTCCGGTGCGAATCCCTGGATGCGGCCGGGGGTTTGGGAGAACCAGGTGGGCACGCCCGGGAACCGCACCGGCCCGTACGGGCTGTCGACGGTCTCGAACAGGCCGACCGCGTTGAGGTGTTCATTGTCGAACAACGCGTCCGGCGTGTGCACCGCGGCAGCGGGAATCTCCAAGTCCCGGAACAGTTGCAGCCATTCGTCTGTGGTGCGTTCCTTCAGCGTCTGCGCCAGCAGGCCGTACACGGTGTCGATCTGGTGGGCCCGCTGCTCGAGCGTCGCGAATTGCGGTCCGTTCCACGGCGGCTGCACGCGCTCGATGAACGCATTCCAGTGCTTGTCGTTGTAGATCAGCGCCGCGAGCTGACCGTCCTTGGTCTCGTAGGGCTTGCGGTTCGGTGCGACCGCGCGCGGGTAGACCGCGGAGCTCAACGGCGGATCGAACATGGCGCCGTTGGCGTGCTCGACGAGCATGAACGAGGCCATGGTCTCGAACATGCTGACCTCGACCTCCTGGCCCACACCCGTACGCTCGCGGTGGAACAGCGCCATCATCGTGGCGTACAGCGCGGTCAGGCCCGCGACCTTGTCGGCCATGATGGTGCCGACGTAGCCGGCCTCGCCCGTCAATTGCTGTTGCACGGCGGGCAATCCGCATTCGGCCTGGATGGTGTCGTCGTAGGCAGGGCGATCGGCGTCCGGCCCCCGCCGGCCGTAGCCGTAGCAGTTGGTGTAAACGATCGTCGGTTTGATCGCCGCGACGTCGTCGTAACCGAAGCCGAGTTTGACGATCGCCTTGGACCGCATCGAATGAATGAACACGTCGGCGGTGGTGACCAACGCCCGCAACGACTCCCGGCCCGCCTCGGTCTGCAGATCCAGCACGATCCCCCGCTTGCCACGGTTGACGTTGGCGAACACGCCGCTCATGCCCGGTGCCGGGCCGACCGAGATGTAACGCGTGTTGTCGCCTTGGGGCGGTTCGACTTTGATCACCTCAGCGCCCATGTCGGCCATGATCTGCGTGCAATACGGGCCCATCACCATGGCGGTGAGATCGACCACCCGTACGCCGCGCAAAGGTCCACTAGACATGGGCGCGCCCATCGCTGCTCTGCGTGTCCGCGGCCCCGAAGCTGTAGCGGATGTGTTCGGCATGACCCTCGGGGACCACCGGAAAGGTCACCGGTGTGCTCAGGTCCCGGATGGCGTCGATGTCGCCGGCGACCTCCTCGACCGTCCACTCCGGCCGGTAGACCCCCGGTGATTCCGCGACAACGGCACGAGCCACCCGCCCGGCGATCGCGACGAACACTTCCCCGGTGACACTGCAGGTTTCGTGCGCAAGCCAGCCCACCACAGGTGCCACGAGATCAGCCCCCATCGGTGGATAGGCCGACGTGTCGAGGCCCTCGGCCATGCGCGTGACGGCACCGGGCACGATGGCGTTGCACGTCACGCCCTCAGCGGCGCCCTCGAGTGCGACGACGTTGCACAGCCCGAGGATGCCGGCCTTGGCCGCCGCATAGTTGGCGACTCCGTGATTTCCGTAGAGGCCACCGATCGAGCTTGTCAGCACGATCCTGCCGTAACCGGCGGCACACATGAGCGGAAAAGCCGGCCGCACAACATGAAATGCGCCCCGCAGGTGAACGTCGAGCACCGCATCGAAGTCGTCGTAGCTCATGTCCTTGAGCGACGCCCGCCGCACGATGCCGGCATTGTGGATCAGGATGTCGATGCGGCCGTAGGTCTCGAGTGCGGTACCGACGATGGCCTCGCCACCGGCGGCCGTGCCGACCGTGTCGGTGTTGGCGACGGCGGGTCCACCGGCCGCGCGGATTTCGTCGACCACCGCGTGCGCGGGGCCGGGATCGTTGCCGTCTCCGGTGAGGCTGCCGCCGGGATCGTTGACGACCACCTTGGCCCCGAGCGATGCCAGCAGCAGCGCGTACTCGCGGCCCAAGCCGCGGCCGGCTCCGGTGATGACGGCGACCCGATCGTCGAAGCGCAGGTTCACGTGGTTTCCAGGCCTTCGAGATCGCCCTTGTCCCGCCACCGCTTGAGCAGATCCCCGAACGCGTAGAAGCCGGGGCCGTACGGCTCACCGAGGTGTGAACGGATGCCCTCGCCGCCTCCGCCACCTTCGTTGTTGTAGTAGCCCGGTGTGCATTCGGCGTCGAACGCCGAGGTGTCGATGTAGGACTCCTTGATGGTCTGGCACCAGCCGTCCTGTGCCTGCCGGCTGGGTTCGACCGTGGTGATGCCGCGGCTGAGCGCCTCGGCGATCACGTAGGCGATGTGTTCGCCCTGCAGTTCGTAGTTCGCCGCGATGTTGGCCGAGATGCCGACCTGGGTGAAGCCGGTGAAGAACTGGTTGGGAAATCCACGACTGGTCATGCCGTGCAGCGTCTTGTAGCCGTCGGCCCACGCGTCATACAGCGACAGACCGTCACGGCCTTTGATGGTGTCGATCGAGTAGCGCCTGCTGATCTCGGTGGTGATCTCGAATCCGCTGGCGAAGATGATGCAGTCGACGTCGTATTCCCGGCCGTTGGCGACGATGCCTGTGGCGGTGATGCGTTCCACGCCTTTGGCTTCGGACACGTCCACCAGGGTGACGTTGGGCCGGTTGAAGGTCGGCAGATAGTCGTCGTTGGAACATGGCCGCTTGCACAGGAACCGGTAGTACGGCTTGAGCGCCTCGGCCGTGTCGGGATCTTCGACCAGCGCCTCGATTCGACGACGCAGCCGCTCCATGACCTTGTAGTCCTCTTCTTCGCGCAGACCCATGAACTGCTCGGGCGTCATCGCCGTCGGATCCGGCAAGGCCAGTACCCGGGCTGCGGTGTTGCGCCCCAGCTCGGTCCAGAAGTCGCACACCAGATCCGGCTGGCCCAGTGCCATGCCCTCGAAGGTCCAGGCGTGGAAGTTGCGTTGACGTTCCTTCTGCCAGCCGGGCTGCAGCGTTTTGACCCACTCGGGGTCGGTCGCGATGTTGTTGCGTTCGTCGACCGTGGACGGAGTGCGTTGAAACACGTACAGGTGCTGAGCATCTCGCCCCAAGTACGGGACCAGCTGCACACCCGTGGCGCCGGTACCGATCAAGGCGACCTTCTTGTCGGCCAGCTTGTGGAGTCCGCCGGAGCTGTCGCCGCCGGTGTAGTCATAGTCCCACCGCGACGAGTGGAACATATGTCCCTCGAAATCTTTGATACCGGGGATACCGGGCAGCTTGGGCCGGTTGAAGGATCCTGAGCCCATCACCACGAACCGGGCCCGGATGTCGTCGCCACGGTTGGTGCTGATCCGCCACCGCTGGATGTCGTCCTCCCACCGCAAGTCCTTGACCTGGGTGGAGAAGATGGCGCCGTCGTAGAGCCCGTAGTGCTTGCCGATGTTGCGGCAGTGCTGCCAGATCTCCGCCCCGTCGGCGAACTTCTTGCTCGGCATGAAGTCGAGCTCTTCCAGAAGGGGTATGTAGCAGTAGGACTCGTTGTCGCACTGGATACCCGGATAGCGGTTCCAATACCAGACCCCACCGAAGTCTCCGCCCATCTCGATGATGTGCACGTCCTCGACGCCGGCCTTCTTCAAGTAGGCACCGGTGAGCAGACCGGCGAAACCACCACCGAGCACGGCCACGTCGATGTCGACGTCGATCGAGTCCCGCTCGACATACGGGGTGTGTGGGTCGACCTCGCCGAATGCGGAGAACTGCTCTCCGGTCTGCAGATACTGCCGGGAACCCTCTGTGCGCAACCGCTTCTCACGTTCGGCGCGGTACTTCTCCCGCAGCGCCGCGATGTCGATGTCGGTGGGGGTATCGGTGGGCCCGCAGTCGTTGGTCATACGTTGGCCTTCTCCGGCAGCGCAGCGGGGTGCAGCGGGGCGTCCATCTCATGAACGGCGGGCAGCACCTCTTCGGCGAACAGCCGGACGCTGTCAAAGGCCTTCTCGTACGGCATGGTGCCGAACTGCGGGACGATGGTGACCTCGCAGAACGAGCACGCCTCCTGCGCGGCCTTGAGCTTGTCGAACACGGTCTGCGGCGTGCCGATCAGCAGGTTGGAGGCGTGGTATCCGGGTGGGCCGCCCTTCTTCTGATTGCCGACCTCCGACGCCAGCAGAGCGGTGGCGCTGGCCTCACGTGCGGCGTAGGCCTCATACCCCTTGACGCCCTGGAAATTCGACGCGTCGGCAAAGCCGTAGTGGACGTTCACATCCCGGTTGGCGGTCCAGATCCACTCTTCGGTTTGAGCCACCTCGTCTTCGGAGCCCACGCAATACATGAACATCACGTTCTTCGGCTGACACGGGCCCAGGCCCTCCTCGGCACGGAAGGTGTTGACCTTGCGGACCTCCTCGCCGGCATCGCTGATCGGCTTGTTGCCGACGAACAGCGGCACCATGCCGCGTCGGGACAGGATCTCCAGCGATTCCGCGGTGGAGGACGAGCTGTAGATGCGGTCGAACAGATCCGCGCTGATCGGTTCGGGGCGCAACGACATCTCCGGGAACGAGAAGATCTTGCCGTCGTAGGAGAACCGCTCACCGGAGAACGCGAGCTTGAGGATGTCCAGCGTCTCGTTGAATCGGTCGCGGCTCTCCTCGCGCGGAACGCCGACGGCGGCGAACTCGGCCTTGGACACGCCACGACCCAACCCGATGGTGGTGTAGCGGCCATTGGAGACGATGTCGAGGTAGGCGATCTGGGTGGCGAGCCGGATCGGGTTCCACCACGGCACCACGGCGACGAAGGTGCCGAGGCTGACCCGCTCGGTGCGCCCGGCGAAGTAGGTGAGCGCCTGAATCGGGTTGGGTGTCATGCCATATGGCGTGCCATGGTGCTCGGGGAACCAGATCCCGTCAAAGCCCAGTGGTTCGGCGAGATCGCCGAGGGCCAGCGCCGCCTGCACGCACTTGTAGTCGGGTGTGACGGGCGGGCTGGCGAAGTCGCCGGCGAGCACGCGCTCCCAATCGTGGGAGTTCTGGGCCCCGGTACCGAGGTTGACCTTCATGTTCTCTCCTCACTGGATGTCCTGGGGTGCTCCGACGCCCATGTACTTCGACAGTTGGTAGTGCAGGTTGACGGTGCTGCGTTCGCGGTAGGGGTTGGGTTTGGTTCCGGGGAAACCGGCCGATTTCATGCCCCGTTGGACGGCGGCCATGTTGGAGAAATCCTGGGGTAGCACCGACAGCCAGTCGGGGCTGTCGGCCGGGGTGTACACCCATTCGGTCTGGGGTTCTTGGCCTTTCGGGTACAGCTCGAAGACTGACACCTCGAAGATGCACTTGTCGGGGTCGTAGCTCGGATCGGGGCGGGCGCTGTAGCACAGGGCGCTGGTGAGTCCCTGTCCGATCTGGAAGTTCGGGAAGAGCTGCCACGCGGTGCCACTCTGGCCCAGGATGTCGGGCGGGATGGTCGGCCAGATCACGCCGCGCGCCTCGTCATCGCGCCGGGCGGAGATCAGCCAATGCTCGAGCACCTTGTCGGCCGGGGTGCCCTCGGGCAGTTCGTCGACCAGTCGCTTGGCGGCGTTGACCAAGGTCTGCGTGGTGGTCGCGTTGGTCTCTTCCATGGTGTAGACCTGCATCTCCGCCGTCGAGATCCGCGGATCCCCGGTGCCGAGCCGGATCTTGGACTTGGTCTCCTCCAGATCGTCCGGGGCGTCGTAGCCGATGTTGGAGTGCCGGCCCTGCGCTTTCGCCCAGCCCTTGAACTCGCCGAACTTGTTGAACTCCGGATGCGTGGTGAACACGTGGTAGGTCTCGTTGAAGGCCTCCATCGCGACTTTCCAGTTGCAGTCGAAGTTCAACCATTTGCGCCACTTGTAGCGCATGGTCCCCAGTCCGAACGGGTCGAGGATCTTGGCAGCGGGAAAGAGGAAGTCCGCCAATGGTTCCGGGTCAGGGTCCATGTTGATGAACAGCCAGCCGCCCCAGGTGTCCACATGGACACGGCCGAGCCGGGTGTTCTCCCGCGTCAGCGCACCCTGCCAGTCGTCCTGTTCGCGGATGTGCGTGCAGGCCCCGGCCAGGTCGTAGGTCCAGCCGTGGAATCCACAGACGAACGACTTGCGGGTGCGGGCACAGGCGTTCTTGGCGCCCTTCGGGGTGTCGATCAACCGTCGACCGCGGTGCATGCACACGTTGTGGTGGGCGGCGAAGTCGTCGGCGCCGGTACGCACGACGATGATCGAGTCGTC
The DNA here is from genome assembly GCF_002157835.1 of Mycobacterium dioxanotrophicus. Taxonomy (NCBI): domain Bacteria; kingdom Bacillati; phylum Actinomycetota; class Actinomycetes; order Mycobacteriales; family Mycobacteriaceae; genus Mycobacterium; species Mycobacterium dioxanotrophicus. The sequence continues at coordinate 6,073,449 of NZ_CP020809.1, forward strand.
GAGAATGTCGTAGGTGAGGTAGCTGCCGACTTCGGGCAGGTCCTCGACGCGGCCGACCTGCTGCCACACCTTGCGCCACAACCGGTCTCGTTCGGCGCGCGCGTAGTCCGGTGAGGTGTAGGCGTCCACGCCGATGGTCATGGGCGTGGATAGCTCTTCGGTCACTGGTGCCTCCTCATGGCGGCGCGAAAGTCGTCGTCTTTCAGGAACACTGAGGTGTTGTCCGCACCGAGATGCGTCCACCGCAGGTTGAGCCCGCCGTCGACCAGCAGGGTCTGGCCCGTGATGTAACTCGACAGATCCGACAGCAGGAACAGGATCGCGCCTGCCTGTTCCTCGGGTGTGCCGCGCCGTCCCATGGCGATGGCGCGGCGGTCGCGCTCCGGATCGGTGTCGACATACGTTGCCGAGGCGGCTGTTTCGGTGACGCCGGGTGCGACGGCGTTGACGCGGATACCGTCGGCGGCGAGTTCGGCGGCCATGGTCCGGGTGGCTGCGACGATCGCGGCCTTCGCGGTGCCGTAAGCGATGTGGTACGGCGCGGTGTTCATGCCGCTGATCGATGACACCGAGACAATCGAGCCTGCGTTGCCCTGCGTCCGGATCTCCGCCGCGACGGCCTGGCTCATGAAGAACATGGTTTCGAGGTTTGCCGTGAACAATTCCCGCCAGTCGGCCCGGGCGACCCGTGTTGCCGGCATCCACGTCGACGGCGCGGCGCCACCGGCGACATTCACGAGGCCGTACAGCGGCCCTCCGGCACGGCGCGCCTCGTCGAGCACGATGGCGATGCCGGCGTCGGTCGCGGCGTCGGCAACCACCGGCAGCACGGCCAGGCCCTGGTCGGCCAAGGGCCCGACATGGGCGTCGAGGTTGTCCCGCGATCGGCTGACCGCGATGACGGTGGCGCCCGCCTCGGCAGCCACCCGCGTGACGCTGGTGCCGATGCCACCGCCACCAGCACCCGACACCACCACGACACGGCCGGCCAAACTCAGCGAACTGTCCACAATCGGCCTATTTGTCCGGACAACATATGTTGCTCTTCATATGAGAGAATACTATTCCGCAGGGATTATTCACCCGTCAAGGGCCCGATCAAGGAGAAGTCGGCCTATTGTCTGGACTACAACCGCTTGCTAACGTCCGACATCATGAGCCCGGATGCGCGGTACCCGTCGACCCCGTCAACGGACGCGGGCTGGCACTTGCAGCGCATCACCGCACCGAGTCGGTTGTTCGGCGCGAACGGCCTGCGCACCGGGCCTGACGGCCGCATCTATGTCGCGCAGGTGACGGGCAGCCAGATCAGCGCGGTCGATGTCGACACCGGACGCGTGGAAACCGTCAGCGCCAAGGGCGGCGACATCATCGCGCCCGACGACGTGGCGTTCGACACGGACGGGAACCTGTACGCCACCGAGGTCATGGACGGCCGGGTCAGCGTGCGCGAACGCACGGGCACCACCCGGGTGCTGCGCGACGATGTGCCGTCGGCCAATGGCATCACGTTCGACCGCGGCCGGCTGTTCGTCGGGGAATGCCGCGCCGGCGGCCGTCTGATGGAGTTCGATCTGGATGGCGGCGCTCCCCGGGTACTGCTGGAGAACGTGCCGTCGCCCAACGCGATGGAGGTCGGCCCGGACGGGATGTTGTACTTCCCGGTGATGGGCGCCAACGAGATCTGGCGCATCGACCCGGCCGGGGGCCAACCGCAGGTGGTCGCCGCGGGTCTCGGCGTCCCGGACGCGGTCAAATTCGACGCGCACGGATTCATCGTGTCGACGCAGGTGGCCAGCGGCCAGGTGGTGCGCATCGACCCGCGCACCGGCGATCAGAGCGTGCTGGCCCAGCTTTCTCCCGGCCTGGACAACCTGACCTTCGTCGACGGTCGGCTGTTCGTGTCCCACTTCACCGGGGAGATCACCGAAGTCACGCCCTCGGGCACGTCGACGCTGCTGCCGGGCGGACTGAACTGGCCGCTGGATCTGACGGTCGACAGCGACGGCGACCTCTACGTCGCCGACGGTACCTACTTCTACCGAGTGGGTGCCGACGGTGAACTGCAGACCGCCGGAATGCTGTTCACCGCGGGGTACCCGGGCTTTCTGCGCGGCGTAACTGCTTGTGGTCCAGGAGAATTCGTGGTCACCACGGCGGCCGATACGGTGGCCCGGTACCACCCGGGCGCGGCCGAGAGCGACGTCATCGTCGCCGGCGTGGATCAGCCCTACGGCGTGGCGCTGGCACCGGACGGAACGCCGGTGGTGGTCGAGCAGGGCGCCGGGCGCCTGCTGGCGATCCGCGCCGGCGCGGTGGACGTGTTGGCCGACGGTCTCGACCACCCTGTCGGGGTGGCCTTCGGGCCCGACGGCGCACCGCTGGTGTCGGTCGCCGGGGCCGTGGTCCGGGTGGCCGGCTCGACCGTCGCACCACTGGTCGACGGGCTGGACACGCCACAGGGGATTCTGGTTCACGACCAGGCGCTCTACATCGTCGACGCCGGCGCCAAGGAACTCATCGAGTACGACCTTGGCACCGCGCACCGCCGCACCATCGCCACCGGGTTACCCGTGGGCCCGCCACCGGGCGTGGTGCCCAAACCGCTCAAGGGCATGCCGCCGTTTTCCGGGCCGCAGGGCCCGTTCGCCGGGATCACCGCCGGAGCCGATGGGACGCTGTATGTTTCGGCCGACGGCGACGGCAGCGTGCTGGCGCTGCGCCGTAGCGGGATCGCGTCATGACCGAGCCAGCGAGAAGCGAAGCGGACCGCGTCATGACGGAGCCAGCGAGAAGCGAAGCGGACCGCGTCATGACGGAGCCAGCGAGAAGCGAAGCGGATCGCGTCAATGACGGAGCCAGCGAGAAGCGAAGCGGATCGCGCATGACAATCAGCCCCACCGAGCACCGCTACCTGCAGGTGGCACGCACCCTGCGCAAAGAGATCGTGGACGGCGTGTACCCGGTCGGCTCCCAGCTCCCAACCGAACACGAACTGTGCGAACGCTTCGAGGTGAGTCGCTACACCATCCGGGAGGCGTTGCGGCGGCTGCGCGACGACAACCTGGTGTCCTCGCGACCGCGCGCCGGCACGCTGGTGGTCCCGCGCGCGGCGACGAATTCCTATGCCCAGGACGTGATGTCGATCAACGATCTGCTGGCATTCGCCACCGGGGCGCAGTTCACCATCGAATCCAACGCCATGGTGACCATCGACGACGACATGGCCGAGCACACCGGCCTGGCGGTCGGTGAACAATGCCTGGCGGTCCGCGGCTACCGCCAGATCGACGGCGCACCCGTGTGCTGCACCGAGTACTACATCAACCGGACATTCGCCGCGGTCGGCAGGCTGCTGCAGCGACACAGTGGACCGATCTTCCCGCTCATCGAGGACCTGTTCGGGGTGAGCATCACCGAGGTGCACCAGGAGATCTCTGCCGTGCTGGTGACTCCGGGCCTGGCGGCGGCGCTGAACGTTGCCCCGGCCAGCGCCGCGCTGCGGATGCTCCGCACCTACACCACCTCCGACGGTGAGGTCGCGCAGGTGACCGTGAACACCCACCCGTCGGATCGGTTCCGGCACTCCATGACCATGCGGCGGGTCAAAGGGCAGCCGTGAGAACCCTGGCCGACGCTCTGACCGAAGCGGCCCGCGACACCCCGGACCGGGTACTGCTGATCGACGGCGACGTGCAGCTCACCTGCGACCAATTACATTCGCGGGCAACCGGCTTGGCGTATCACATGGCACACCGGATGCCGTCCGGCAGCGTCGTCTCGTTCATGCTGCCGAACTGGCACGAGGCCGCCGTCATCTACCTGGCCGCCACGCTGGCCGGCATGGTGGTCAACCCGATCCTGCCGTCGCTGCGGGACCGGGAACTGCGGTACATCCTCGACGACGCGGACAGCCGAATGATCTTCATTCCAGGGCAGTTCGGCGGACACGACTACGCGGCAATGCTGACCCGGGTGAGCACCGAGCTGACCTCGCCACCCGACATTGTCGTGGTCCGCGACCACGCCGAACTGCCGACCGGACGACCCGTACCACTGCCGAGCCTCGACCCCGCCGCGGTGCGCATGATCCTCTACACCTCGGGCACCACCGGCCGTCCCAAAGGGGTGCTGCACAGCCATGATTCGATTGCCGCGCTGATCGGGCAACTGCGCGTGCACTGGATGGTGGAACCCGGCGACACGTTCCTGGTCCCCTCCCCCATCGCCCACATCGGCGGATCCATCTACGCGTTCGAATGTCCGCTGCTGTTGGGCAGCACCGCGGTGCTCATGGACCGGTGGGACGCCGATCGCGGAGTCCGATTGATGACCGACCACAGGTGCACCCACATGGCCGGCGCGACACCGTTTCTCGAGCAACTGCTGGCCGCCGCCGACCATGCAGGCACCCGGCTGCCCGATCTGAAGGTGTTCATCTGCGGCGGGGCGTCGGTGCCCCCCTCGTTGATCCACCGCGCCACACGCTATTTCGGCAACGCCGTGGTAACCCGGGTGTACGGCTCGACCGAAGTGCCGGTGACCACCGTCGGTTCACTGCGCCCCGGGGACATCGACCACGCCGCCGAGACCGACGGACGCGCCGGTGCCGCCGAGATCAGGCTGGTGCGCGGCGAGATCCGGGCCCGCGGCCCGCAGATGCTGCTCGGCTACCTCCACCCCGAGGACACCGCCGCGGCATTCGACGCCGACGGCTTCTTCCGCACCGGAGACCTCGGCCAGTGGCTGGACGGCGACTACCTCGTGGTGACCGGACGAGCCAAAGATCTCATCATCCGCAACGGCGAGAACATCTCCCCCAAGGAGGTGGAGGACGTCCTGGTGGGCGAATTGGACATCGCCGAGATCGCGATCGTGGGACTGCCCGACGAGCGCACCGGGGAACGCGCCTGCGCCGTCATCGTGCCGGCGTCGGGTCCCGGCCCGGATGTCGCCGCGGTAGGGCGCCTGCTCGCCGAGCGCGGTCTGGCGAAGTTCAAAACTCCCGAACGCGTGGAGATCTGGCAGGCGCTGCCCAAGAACGCCGCGGGCAAGGTGTTGAAGCACCAGATCCGGACGGCGCTGCTGGCAGGGAGGAACGACTGAGATGCGGGTAGCGATCGTCACCGGGGCCAGCAGCGGCATCGGCTTCGGCTGCGCCGTCACCCTGGCCGAGGCCGGCATGGCAGTACTGGGGACCGGGCGCGACGAAGCACGGCTGGCCGAGTTGGCCGCGGCCGTCGGCGACCCCGACCGGGTCGCGACGCTGTCGGTGGATCTGACCGACGACGACGCACCGCGTCGCATCGTCGACACCGCGTTGTCGCGGTGGGCGCGCATCGACGTGCTCGTCAACAACGCCGGGGTCGGCAGCCCCAAACCGCTGCACGAGACCGACGACGAAACCCTGGACTATTTCCTCGGTGTGATGCTGCGGGCACCGTTCCGGCTGGCGCGCGAGGCGATACCGCACCTGATGCCCGGGTCGGCGATCATCAACATCACCTCGACGTTCGCGGTGGTGGGCGGGCTGCGCGGCGGGGCCTACTCGGCAGCCAAGGGCGGATTGACGGCGTTGACCACGCATATCGCCTGTCAGTACGGCGCGCAGGGAATTCGGTGCAACGCCGTCGCTCCCGGCGTTACCGTGACCCCCATGGTGGCCACCCGGCTCGAAGACGAGAGATTCCGCAAGATCAACACCGAGATGACTCCGCATCAGCGGCTCGGCCGGGTCGAAGACATCGCGGCGACGGTGGCTTTCCTGTGCTCGGACGGAGGCAGCTTCATCAACGGGCAGACCATCGTCGTCGATGGCGGCTGGAGCTCGACCAAGTACCTGTCCGAACATGCGTTGACCTCAGAATGGGTTGTGCGGTGAATCTTTTCGACGTCCTGGACCAAGCGGCGGCCCGGTTCGGTGACCGGGGCGCGGTGTTCTGCGGGAGGCGTCAACTGTGCACATGGTCGCAATTGCGCGACCGGGTGCTGCGGCTCGCGGCGTCGCTGCGGCACCATGCGGAGCGCGGCAGCAGAATCGCGGTGGCCAGTGAAAACCGGCCGGAAATCGTGGAACTCATGTTCGCCATCTGGGCCGCCGAGTGCGTCTTCGTCCCGATCAACTACAAACTGCATCCGCGCGAGATGGCCGACATCGTCGGCGACTCCGGGGCGTCACACGTCTTCGCGTCGGCCACGATCGCAGCCGGGCTGGACCCGGCCCTGGACCGGGCGCGAGCGGGCCAGACACCACCGGTCGAGGTGATCGGCGCAGACACCTACACCGCGCGCTTTGGCACCGATCCGGCCACGCTGCCCGATACCGACCCGGAGCAGCTGGCCTGGCTGTTCTACACCAGCGGAACCACCGGAAAGTCCAAGGGCGCCATGTTGTCCCATCGCAACCTGATGGCGATGACCGTTGCCCACCTCGCCGACATCGACGACCCGGACGAGAACTGCAGTCTCATCCACGGTGCCCCGATGTCGCACGGGTCAGGCCTTTATGTCGCGCCCTACATGCTGCGCGGGGCCCGGCAAGTGGTCCCGGAATCCGGCTCGTTCGACCCGGCCGAGTTCCTGGAATTGTGCGACCACCACCCGGGTGCGTCGGCGTTCCTGGCGCCGACCATGGTCCAGCGGCTCGTCGAGACCGGCCGTCCCGCACCGCAATCCCTACGCACCATCGTCTACGGCGGCGGTCCCATGTATGTCGACAGCATGCGCAAGGCGCTGGACGCGTTCGGTCCGGTGTTCGCCCAGATCTACGGCCAGGGTGAATCACCCATGACCATAACCGGGTTGCGCCGCGCCGACCACGTCGATGCGGACGACTCCGTGCTGGGCTCGGTCGGCTACGCCCGCTCGGGAATGCACGTCGCGGTGCTGCGCAACGACGGCAGCCATGCCGGCATCGGCGAGATCGGCGAAATCGTTTGTCGCGGCGACGCCGTCATGTCTGGTTATTGGAACAATCCGGCGGCCAGCGCCTCGACCCTAAGGGGCGGCTGGCTCTACACCGGTGACATGGGTTCGTTCGACGAGCGCGGCTACCTCACCTTGCGCGACCGGTCGAAGGACGTGGTGATCAGCGGCGGTAGCAACATCTATCCGCGAGAGGTGGAAGAGGTGTTGCTGACTCATCCCGGCGTCGTCGAGGCGTGCGTCGTGGGAGCCCCCGACCCCGACTGGGGCGAGATCGTGGTGGCCTTCGTGGTCGGGGACGCTGACGCGGGCGCACTCGACGCGCATCTGCTCGAGCGCATCGCGCGGTTCAAACGGCCGAAACGGTACGAATTCGTCGACGCGCTACCCAAGAACAGCTACGGCAAGGTGCTCAAGCGAGAGTTGCGCTCCCGGCTCACCTAGGGGATGGCGCCTGGGTCTTCACGGGAATACCATTATGTGACCTGCATCACATGCCTCACACCTGAGGAGGCGGGGCAATGGCCGCAACGACCACACATTTCCCCAGCCAGAAGGCTCCGTGCGGGCGCGCGGCAGCGGGCGATCACCACATCGAGAGCGATGACGACGGTCTGAGCTTCGACGATGTCAGGTTCTCCTGCGGCTGCCGCGAAACCCGTCACACCTACCACGACGGTTGCATACACGTGCGGACCGTCCGCCACGACGGCAAAGTTCTGCGCGACGAGCGCTCCACCGAACACGAGGCTTTCGAAGTGTGAGCGTCTGCAGTGAGGCGCTGCAATGACGGCCTCGTACAACATCGTGGTGATCGGCGGGGGCGGCGCCGGTCTGCGCGCCGCGATCGCCATCGCCGAAACGGACCCGAAGCTGTCGATAGCGATCGTGTCGAAGGTGTACCCGATGCGCAGCCACACCGTCTCGGCGGAAGGTGGCGCAGCAGCCGTCGTCGGCGCAGACGACACGCTTGACGAGCACGCTTACGACACCATCTCCGGGGGCGACTGGCTGTGCGATCAGGATGCGGTGGAGGCGTTCGTCGCCGAAGCCCCGCGCGAGCTGCTGCAGCTCGAACACTGGGGCTGCCCGTGGAGCCGCACCGACGACGGGCACATCGCCGTGCGGGCGTTCGGCGGCATGAAGAAGCTGCGCACCTGGTTTGCCGCCGACAAGACCGGATTTCACCTGTTGCACACCCTCTTTCAGAGAGTGCTGAGTTATCCGGACATCGTCCGCTACGACGAGTGGTTCGCCACCACCCTGCTGGTCGACGACGGTGTGGTGCGCGGCCTCGTCGCCATCAAATTGGCAACCGGCAGAATCGAAACCATCCTCGCCGATGCGGTCATCATCTGCACCGGAGGCTGCGGACGGGTGTTCCCGTTCACTACGAACGCCAACATCAAGACCGGAGACGGTATGGCACTGGCGTTTCGGGCCGGCGCACCGCTGAAAGACATGGAATTCGTCCAGTACCACCCGACCGGGCTGCCGTTCACCGGGATCCTCATCACCGAAGCAGCTCGCGCCGAGGGCGGTTGGCTGCTGAACAAGGATGGCTACCGGTACCTGCAGGACTACGACCTGGGAACCCCGACGCCCACCCCCAAGTTGCGCAGCATGGAGCTCGGGCCGCGGGACCGGTTGTCCCAAGCCTTCGTCCATGAGCTCGACAAGGGACGTACCGTCGAAACCCCATACGGCCCCGTCGTCTATCTCGACCTGCGGCATCTCGGCGCGGAGCTCATCGACACCAAGCTGCCGTTCGTACGGGAACTGTGCCGCGACTACCAGCACGTCGACCCCGTCACCGAATTGGTGCCGGTGCGCCCGGTGGTGCACTACATGATGGGCGGTGTGCACACCGACATCCATGGTGGCACACCGGTTTCCGGCCTGTACGCCGCCGGCGAGACCGCGTGCGTCAGCATCAACGGCGCCAACCGGCTCGGCTCCAATTCCCTGCCCGAACTGTTGGTGTTCGGCGCGCGGGCCGGTCACGCCGCCGCCGAGTACGTGGCAGGCAAGCCGTCCGGCTCCTCGGCGGTAGCGACGCAGGCCCGCACCGAAGAACAACGCCTGCAGCGGGAACTACAGCGCCACAGCGACGGCACCGACCGGATCGCCGACATCCGAACCGAGATGCAAACCATTCTCGAAACGGCCGCAGGCATCTACCGCGACGGGCCGACCCTGGCCAAAGCCGCCGAACAGATCCGGGCCCTGCAGGAGCGGTTCGCGGTCGCCGGCCTCGATGACCACAGCCTGACCTTCAACACCGAGCTGACCGGACTACTCGAACTGCACGGAATGCTCGATATTGCGCAGACCATCATCGAATCGGCGCTGCAGCGCACCGAATCCCGCGGCGCACACCAACGCACGGACTTCCCCGGCCGCAACGACGAAGAGTTCCTGGCGCACAGCCTGATTCACCGGAAGCCGGATGGCTCGACACGCGTCGACCTGCTGCCGGTCACGATCACGCGCTGGCCACCGGGCGAGCGCGTGTACGGGAGGTGAGACGACATGGCCGAGACAGCAACCGACCGAATTGTCATGGAAGTGGCCCGGTATCGACCGGGCACCGACACCGAACCGGTGTACCAGTCCTACGAGGTGCCGGTCACCCGGGAATGGGCCGTACTGGACGGCCTCAACTACATCAAGGACCGGCTCGACGGGACGCTGAGCTTCCGCTGGTCGTGTCGGATGGGGATCTGCGGCAGCTGCGGGATGACCATCAATGGCGACCCCAAGCTGGCGTGCGCGACCTTTCTCGTCGACTACCTGCCGGGCCCGGTGCGGGTGGAACCCATGCGCAACTTCCCGGTGATCCGCGATCTCGTCGTCGACATCAGCGATTTCATGACCAAACTACCCAAAGTCAAACCCTGGATCATCCGCGACGACGAACAGCCTCCGGACAGTGAATACCTGCAGACACCAACCGAAATGGCGGAGTACAAGCAATTCAGCATGTGCATCAACTGCATGCTGTGCTACTCGGCGTGTCCGGTGTACGCGCTCGAGCCTGCGTTTCTCGGGCCGGCGGCCATCGCGCTCGGCCAGCGCTACAACCTCGACTCCCGCGATGAGGGAGCAGCGGATCGCGCCGACGTGCTGGCCGCCGCCGACGGCGCCTGGGCCTGCACGTACGTCGGTGAATGTTCGACGGCGTGCCCGAAAGGGGTCGATCCGGCGGGCGCCATCCAGCGGTACAAGCTCACCGCGGCAACACATTCCGTGAGAGACCTGGTCCTGCCGCGGGGTGCCCGATGACCGCAAGTGCCTACCGCCAACCGGTGCCCCGATTCTGGTGGGTGAAACGCCGGTCCTATCTGCTGTTCATGCTCCGGGAGCTCAGCTGCGTGGCCGTCGCGTGGACGGTCGTGTTCCTGCTGGCCGGGGTGGCAGCCATCGCCGGCGGCGATGTCCAGGGTTTCCTGGATTTCTCCGGGCGCCCGGTGGTGGTACTGCTGAACATCGTCGCGCTGGCTTTTCTGCTGCTGCACGCCGTCACCTGGTTCGCACTGGCCCCACGCGCGATGGTGGTCCATCTGGGCGGACGCCGGGTGCCGTCGAGCACGGTGCTGGCCGGTCATTACGGCGCGTGGCTGGTGGTGTCGGCCGTGATCGTCTGGGTGGTGCTGGCATGAGGACCTCCGCGCGCCGCACGCCCGAGCCGTACTTCTGGCTGCTGTTCTCCGCAGGCGGCATGGTGGCCGCGTTGACGCTGCCGATCCTGGTGCTGCTGTTCGGCGTGTTGGTTCCGCTCGGCGTGGTCCATGTGGACCCCGCACATCTGGAGGCCGTGGTGCGCAATCCGGTGACCAGGATCGTCCTGGCCGGCGTCTTCGTGCTGGCACTGTTCCACGCGGCGCACCGGTTCCGCTTCACCGTCGAGCACGGGCTGCAGCTGGGCCGGTTCGACGCTGTCATTGCGGTGTGTTGTTACGGCGCAGCGGCTTTGGGGTCGCTCGCGGCGCTGTGGATCGTGCTCACGACATAGCGCGAGCAGACACGTAAGTCCCGCAACAGCGGCGTGTCGCGGACCTATGTGTCTGCTCGGCGGGGAACTTACGGGGCGTAGAGGGCCTTGAACTTGTTCAGGGACTCCTGAATGTCCCCCTTGAGGGCCGCCGCCACCACCATGCCGATGGGCCCGAACAACGCCGGACCACCGAGGTGCACGTCGAACGTGACGCTGGCGCCGGTGCCGCCGTCGACCGTCGCCGGCTTGATCTTTCCGATCAGCTTGACCTTGACCCCGCCCCGGCCGTCACCGTTAAGGGTCAGCGACTGCGGTGGCTTGTAATTGACGAGCGTCCACTTGACGCGGTTCAACATGCCCTTGACCTCGACGATCGAGTCGATGACCGTGCCCTTTTCCAGAGTTTCCGGCAGCTTCGACCGCCACGCCCGGTGAATGCTCAACCACTCGTCGTACCGGGACAGGTCGGAGGCGTACTCCCATGCCTTCTCGGGCGGGAGTGGAACATCAATGGAGACAGAAAGTTTCGCCATAGGTTACTGCGTCGGTTCGTCCTTGTGGATGGCGTTCTTGGCGGCATCCTGTGCCTTGTCCACAACGCCAGAAAACTTGCCCTCGGTCTTCTCGTCGACCATGTCGCCTGCCTTGTCGATCGCGGATTCCACCTTGTCGGCGTTCTGCGCCAGCAGATCCTTGGCCTTGTCCAGGAAACTCATGTGCCCACCCTATCGCTTGAGATTCGGCTGAAACGCGGCACGCATTTCGCTGCCAGTCTGCCGCGTCTCAGCTATCTCCACAAGCGACGCCGTTCGCCCAGCACAGCGCCCTGTACCCACCACAGCAGCTCGATGAGCAGGGCGCCGATCAGACCGATCCCGAGCGCCACTGAGGTGACCCCAAGGTTGGACGGATCCAGCATGAACAGGCGCTGGGCCAGCGGCAACGAGAAGATCACCACGTAGGCCAGGCCCGAGACCGCCACCAGAGCGATCCGCCACCACTCATACGGCCGGGCCACGACCGAGAGCACCCACAGCGAGGACACCAGCAACGTGATCAGGGCGGCGGTGGAGGCCTGCATCTGCTCGGTTTCGCCGGCCTCGCGGCCCTGGTAGGCGATCAGATACGAGACGAAGGTGGCAATGCCCACCACGAGCCCCGACGGCAGGGCCGCCGTCATCACGCGGCGCACGAAACCGGGGTGCGCCCGCTCGGTGTTGGGCGCCAGCGACAGGATGAACGCCGGGATGCCGATGGTGAACCACGCGGCGATGGTGACGTGGATGGGCTGGAACGGGAACAACAGCGGATCGGTGCCGAAGAACCGCGACGACAACCCGGCGCACGCCACCAGAATGGCCAGCAGCACCGAGTAGACGGTCTTGGTCAAGAAGAGGTTCGACACCCGCTCGATGTTGCCGATCACCCGGCGGCCCTCACCGACCACATACGGCAGCGTCGCGAACTTGTTGTCCAACAGCACGATCTGCGCCACGGCCCGCGACGCCGAGCTGCCGGAGCCCATCGCGACGCCGATGTCGGCATCCTTGAGCGCGAGCACGTCGTTGACGCCGTCACCGGTCATCGCGACGTTGTGACCGCGCGACTGCAGGGCATGCACCATCGCGCGCTTCTGATCCGGCCGCACCCGGCCGAACGTCGTGTACTCCTCGAGCGTTTCGGCCAGCTGCTCGGGTTCGTCGGGAAGCCTGCGGGCATCCATGGTTTCGCCGTGCAGGCCCAGCGTGGCGGCCACCGCGCCCACCGACACCGCATTGTCCCCGGAGATCACCTTGACCGCGACGTGTTGGGAAGCAAAGTATTCCAAGGTGTCTCGGGCGTCGGGCCGCACCCGCTGCTCCAACACCACAAGCGCGGCCGGGGTGACGGTCCCCGGGGCGCGGGCATCGTCCACCGGCAGATCGGAGGACCCGAGCAGCAGCACCCGCAGGCCCTGCGCGCCGATCTGCTCAGCCTCCTCAGCGACCGGAGAAGCCGGGTCCAGCAAGACATCCGGTGCGCCGATGACCCAGTTGCCGTGCTCGCCGTAGGACGAACCGCTCCATTTGGTGGCCGACTTGAAGGGTGCCGTCGCGGTGGCCGTCCACCCCGGCGGCATCCGGTACGCCTCGCCGATGGCGGCCATGCTGGCATTGGGCCGGGCATCGTCGGCTGCGAGTTGGGCCAGCACCTCCGCCACGTCTGAACGCTCGAGCGTCTTCAGATCGCTGACCCGCATACCGTTCTCGGTCAGGGTCCCGGTCTTGTCGGCACACACCACGTCGACCCGCGCCAGCCCCTCGATCGCGGGCAGTTCGTTGACCAGACACTGTCGCTGACCCAACCGCACCACGCCGACCGCGAACGCGATCGAGGTCATGAGGACCAGGCCTTCCGGAACCATCGGCACCAAGGCACCGACCATGCGCAGGATCGCATCGTGCCAATCGGCCCGGGTGGTGAACAGCTGCGTGTAAATGGTCAACAGCCCGGCGGGCACCAGCAGATACGTGATGAACTGCAGGATCTTGTTGATGCCGTTGCGCAGTTCTGATTTGACCAGGGTGAATTTGGACGCCTCTTCGGCGAGCTTGGCGGCATAGGCCTCGCGCCCGACCTTGGTGGCCCGGTAGGCACCGCTTCCGGCCACCACGAAGCTGCCCGACATCACCGTGTCACCGACCCGCTTGACGATCGGGTCGGCCTCGCCGGTGAGCAGCGACTCGTCGACCTCGAGATTGGCCTCCTCGAGCACCTCGCCGTCGACGACGATCTGGTCGCCCGGCCCCAGCTCGATGATGTCGTCGAGCACGACCTCGCTGGGCGCGAGTGGCTTGCTCCCGGATTGCCTGCGCACCTTGGGTTTCGCCTGCCCGACGATGGCCAGCTTGTCCAGGGTCTGCTTGGCCCGCAGCTCCTGGATGATGCCGATGGCGCTGTTGGCGATGATCAGCAACCCGAACGCGCCGTTGATCACCGAGCCGGTGGACAACACGATGAGGAACAGCACACCGAGGATGGCGTTGATGCGGGTGAAGACGTTGCCCCGCACGATCTCCGAGACGCTGCGCGCGGCGCGGGTCGGCACATCGTTGGTCTTGCCTTCGGCGACCCGCTGGGCGACTTCGGCATCGGTCAGCCCGGTGGCTGTCATCGTCGTCATCGCGGCTCGATCTCTTCGCGCAAGCGGCTCATCGGTGCTGTCTCTCTTCGCGCAAGCGGCTCATCGGAAAAACGTCCCCGTCCTGTCCTCGTCATAATATTCAAGCGTCAGCTTGTCACCGGCGAACGTCGCCTTGGAAACCGTTCCGGGCGGGGCGTTCTCGGTGACGAACATGAAGGTGAAGACGTCACCGTCCCAATGGTCCAGTGGCACCCACAGTTTCGACCCGAGCGCCAACATCAGCTTGCCGTCGGCTTCGGTGACGGTGGCCGGACCCCAGTAGTCGTTGCGGTAGACGCCGGTGTAGGCCGAAAGTGGTTTGGCGGGAGCCGGATTGGCCGGTGGCTGGTTGCCCACGAGAGCGCCCTCCGGGGCGTCCATCGGTGCGAACGCGTTGGCGTAGAGCTTGCGCCAGTCCTCGCGGACCTCACCGAACTGCACGAGGTCGGCGAACTCGGCGGTCAGTGTCTCCGGGATACCCACCGGGGTGGAGTTGGTCAGCGCGACGATGGCGACGTCCGCGGACGGGATGATGAGGAAGTTGGTGGCCGCCCCGAGGTCGAACCCGCCGGAATGGCTGAGCTGCATGCGGGCCGCCGAGGTCGAGTTGACGTTGAATCCGAAGCCGTAGAAGCCGGACCGCATGGCCGCTTCGGTGGCCGGAGCGGACACGGCCTGCGGCGTGACGGCGGGCAACAGCGCCTTCGGGTCCACGATCTGATGTCCCTCGAAGCTGCCGTTGGCCAGCACCATCGTCAGCCAGCGGGCCATGTCGTTGACCGATGAGCTGGCTCCACCGGCCGGGGACTGCGCGTCGGCGTCCCGCACATAGTCGGGCTCGTAGCGGTCCCCGATGCGGATGTGCCCGACGGCGCGGTCCGGTCGGGCCGCGTAATCGGCGAACCGTGAGCTCGTCGCGTTCATCCCCAGCGGGCGGTACAGCACGTCTTCTGACAGGTCCTCCCAGCTCTTGCCCGCGCCGGTGGCGACCGCTTCGGCACCGGCGGTCAAACCGAAGTTGGTGTAGGCGTAGGACGTCCGAAACGGCGCCAACGGCAGCAGGCGCAGCTTGTCGAGTACCGCGCGGCGGTCATAACCCAGGTCTTCGAGTCGGTCTCCGGCGTGATCTGGCAGCCCGGAGCGGTGGGCGAACATGTCGCCGACGGTGACCAGGCGGGTCGTGGTCGGATCCGACAGCGCGAACCACGGGAGCTTCGAGACGATCGGGGTGTCCCAGCTGATCGCGCCGACCCCGACCTGGTGCGCGACGACCGTGGCAGACAGTGATTTGGACAGCGACGCCAGTTGGAACACCGTGTCGGCGTCGACCCGGTTGTCCGGGCCGTCACCTTTACGCACATCCCGCTTGCCGAAGCCCTTGGCGTACACCGTCTTTCCTCCGTGCACCACAGCCACGGCGAGCCCGGGTATACCCGATGAGCGCATGAGGTCGTCGGCGATGCCGTCGAGTTTGTCCACCGCCTTGGTGACGGCGTCGCCGGGCAGCGGCAACGCCGGCACCAGCGGTGGCGGCACATCGCTGAGGTGTTGGGCCGGCGGCGTCGATCCGGTGCAGCCGGTGATCAGCGCCAGGCCGAATGCGAGGCCGGCGAACGCGCGAAAGGTGTTCACAGCACGCGAGTATGCCCGCAAATCTGCGGGCATTCGGGGCAATGGCGTTACAGCTGCCACCACGGGTCCAGCGCGGGCGACTGGTGGTCGACCCGCTGGCCCGGCCGCGGCACCGCCACGTGGACCCCGGCCGGATCGGTGGCGGCCAGCAACCGCTGCACCGGCTCGGCCCACGGATGCGGCGCCAGCCGGAACGTGGCCCAGTGGACCGGCACCAGCAGGCCGGACTCCGTGATGTCCAGGTGCGCGCGCACCGCCTCTTCCGGGTTCATGTGGATGTCCGGCCAGGCCGGGTGATAGGCCCCGATCGGCAGCAGGGTGACATCGAAAGGCCCATGGTCCGAACCGATCTCGGCGAAGCTCTTGGTGTAGCCGGTATCACCGCCGAAGAACGCGCGGTGGCGGGGCCCGGCGATCACCCAGGACGCCCACAGCGTGGTGTTGCGGCGCAGCGTGCGGCCCGAGAAGTGCCGGGCAGGTGTGCACACCAGCGTGAGATCACCGATGCGGTGGCTTTCGTTCCAGTCCAGTTCGACGATGCGCGCCTCTGGGATGCCCCACTTGCGCAGGTGCGCGCCGATGCCGAGCGGCACCACGAACGGTGCGCGCTGCGTGCGGGCCAACCCGATGACGGTGTCGATGTCGAGATGGTCGTAGTGGTCATGGCTGATGAGCACCGCGTCGATCGCGGGCAGTTCATCCAGGGCCAGGGGCGGTTCGTGCAGCCGCTGCGGACCGACGACCCGCGACGGTGAGCAGCGTTGGCTCCAGATCGGATCGGCCAGCACCCGGTACCCGTCGATCTCGACGAGCACGCTGGAGTGGCCGTACCACGACACCGCGCACTCTCCCGCGGGGCCGTCGGCCGGGTCGGCCAGCGGGATCGGGCCGCCGGGCCAGCTCGCGCCGCGAGATCCGATCATCTCCCGCAACAGCAGCCGACGCTCCTCGCGGCCCATGCTGATGCCCGGGGACGCCGACTCGATGTTGACGAACGCGCCGCCGGTGTACTGCGGCGACCGCTGGGCGACCGGCCGGATCGCCCGGGCGCCCGCGCCCACGGCCGCCGAGGTGCCGCTGAGTGCACGCACCAGCCAGCCCCCGGCGAGCAGCGAGGCCGACC
Organism: Mycobacterium dioxanotrophicus; assembly: GCF_002157835.1. NCBI lineage: Bacteria > Bacillati > Actinomycetota > Actinomycetes > Mycobacteriales > Mycobacteriaceae > Mycobacterium > Mycobacterium dioxanotrophicus. Next base: position 6,090,288 of record NZ_CP020809.1, read on the forward strand.
GGACCCCGAACCGCAGCGCAGCGCGCAGCACCTCAGGCCCCGGTGAAGTTCGGCGGCCGCTTCTGCAGCCGGGCCACCTGCGCCTCGATGACGTCATTGCTGGACCACGCCTTGTCGAACAGTTCCTTGTGCTCGGGCCACTGGTCTTCATAGGCACCGTCGTCGTTGAGCACCCGCTTGGCGTGCTGGAGGGCCAGCGGCGCGAACCCGGCGATCTCGGCGGCCCAGGCCTGCGCGTCGGCCAGCGTGCCGATGCGGTTGGCCATCCCGGTCTGCAGTGCGGTTTCGGCGGTCAGCTTCTCGGCGGTGAGCAGCATGCCGCGGGCCCGGCCGTAGCCGACCAGCGACGTCAGCCGACGGATACTCCAGTTATCAAGGGCCAGGCCATATTTGGCGACAGGAAACTGGAAGTACGCGTTCGCGTCGACCACGCGCAGATCGCAGATCATGGACAGGATGACCCCCGCGCCGATCGCCGGGCCGTTGATGGCGCCGATGACGGGCACCGGAGTCTTGTCGATCGCGAGGTTCAACGCCAACGCCTTGTCCGGCAGCTTCTCGGCCATACCCGTCGCATCGGTGAGGTCTGCGCCCGAGCTGAACACGTGCCCCGCGCCGGTCAACACGATCGCACGGACATCCTCGGTGGCGGCCTTCTCCACCGCTTCGCGCAGGCTGTCGACGAGTTCGCAGTTCAGCGCGTTGCGCCGCTCCGGGCGCTGCAGTTCCAAGGTCAGGACATTGCCGTCCCGGGTGACACCAATCATGTCGCCAGCCTATATACGCTCACCGTGTGAGTCGTGCCGTGGCACTACGTGACGCTGTCCTGGACACCGGGTCGTTCCGCAGCTGGGACGGCCCTCCGCTGCAGGTAGCCACATCGGAGTCGTACCGATCCGAACTGGACGCCGCGGCCGCCCGCAGCGGCCTCGACGAGTCGGTGATCACCGGCGAAGGCACCGTGTTCGGCCGCCGCGTCGCGGTCGTGGCCTGCGAGTTCGACTTCCTCGCCGGGTCGATCGGGGTGGCCGCCGCCGAACGCATCACCGCAGCGGTCGCCCGCGCGACCGCCGAGGGGCTGCCGTTGCTGGCCTCGCCGAGTTCGGGTGGCACCCGCATGCAGGAGGGCACCGTCGCGTTCCTGCAGATGGTCAAGATCGCCGCCGCGGTCGAGCTGCACAAGCGGGCCCACCTGCCCTACATCGTCTATCTGCGCCACCCCACCACCGGCGGGGTGTTCGCGTCGTGGGGGTCGCTGGGCCACGTCACCGCCGCCGAGCCGGGCGCGCTCATCGGATTCCTCGGTCCCCGCGTCTACGAGCAGCTCTACGGCGAAAAGTTCCCGGCGGGTGTGCAGACCGCGGAGAACCTGTTCCAGCACGGCGTCATCGACGGCGTCGTGCCGGTCGACGCGCTGCGTTCGGTGCTGCACCGCACGCTGACGGTGATGTGTGACTCCCCCGCAGCCCCGCCCCCCGAACCACCGCCGGCCGCGCCGCGCGACGTGCCTGCCTGGGATTCCGTCACCGCGTCACGACGGTCCGACCGCCCCGGTGCCGAGTACGTGCTGAAGCACGGTGCCACCGACCGCGTGCTGCTGTCGGGAACCGGGGGCGGTTCGGGGCAGATGCTGCTGGCACTGGCCCGGTTCGGCGGGCAGCCCGCCGTCGTGCTCGGCCAGCAGCGCATCGGCATGGTCGGCCCAGCGGCGCTGCGTGAGGCGCGCCGCGGCATGGCGCTGGCCGCCGACCTGCGCCTGCCGCTGGTGTCGATGATCGACACCGCGGGCCCGGCATTGTCGGCCGAGGCCGAACAGGGCGGCCTGGCCGGCGAGATCGCCCGCTGCCTGGCCGAACTCGTGACGTTGGACGTGCCGACCGTGTCGGTGCTGCTCGGCCAGGGCAGTGGCGGCCCGGCGCTGGCCATGGTGCCCGCCGACCGCGTGCTGGCCGCCGCCAACGGCTGGCTGGCTCCACTACCACCGGAGGGAGCCAGCGCCATCGTCTTCCGCGATACCCAACACGCCCCGGAACTGTCTGCCGCACAAGGCATTCGGGCCGCCGATCTGCTGCGCAACGGCATCGTCGACGCCATCGTGGCCGAGCAGCCCGACGCCGCCGACGAACCCGAGGAGTTCACCGCGCGCTTGTCGGCGAGCATCGCCGGCGAACTGCACCGGCTACGCACAGTGCCCGACGCCGAACGCATCGGCATGCGGCTGCACCGCTACCGACGGATCGGGCTGCCCGGCTGACGTTCGCGTTCGGTCGAGCCAACGCGAGCTGTAGGCCGCGAGGTGTCGGTGATGTGCTGTGCCGGCCGCTGTGACGAGCGTGCAGCTTGTCGCGGCGTTTTTGGCCTGTCGCCACCGGAACCTACACACTCGTCACAGTCTCCGCAGGGCATGTCGAACCTGAGGCCGAGGTTCGCGTTCGTAGCGCGGTGGAGGGATTTCCGCGGATCTTCCGCCATGGCGTCACGCACTCAGGAGCCCGTGGCGATTCCCGATGGCATCCTGGGGTGGTGGAGCCGATGCTGCAGTTCGCCGGGAACTTCTGGTGGCTGATCTTTCCGCTCGGCGGCGCGATCGGTGGCGGGATCAAGGCGGTCGCCGCGGCCAACGAACGCCGCGCCGAGCGTCGGCTCGAGCGCTACCGGATCAAGCAGCAGACCAAGATCGAACTGGCCCGCGCGGCAGGCAGCGCGAAGATGACCGACGCCGCCGCGCACCGCGAACTCAAGAAGCTGCTCGAACAGCACGACAGCACCAACGCCCGGTGGCTCGACTACGAGATGGACATCGCCAAGCTGCTGGATTTCCCGCTGATGACGGATATGCGCGAGCCGCTGACCATCGCGTTCCACAAGGCCCGCAGCCGTGCGGAGTGGCTGCGTCCCGACAAGCTCGAGGACATGCTCGGCGACCGGGAGGCGCAGTTGGAGTATCGCGACGCCGTGCACGAATACGCCTCGGCGTTCGACGTGGCCGAGGCCGAGGCCATTCGGCGGCGGCGCAGCGACTTCTCCCCCGAAGACCAGGAACGGCTGGCCCGCGCCCAGCAGCTGCTCAGGCTCGCCTCCGATACGGCGGCCACACCCCAGGAGCGGCAGAACGCCTACAGCAAGGCGCGCCGCGAACTCGACGGGTTGTTCGTGCTACCCGCCACTGCGCGGGCGGCCATCGAGCGTGGCATCGCGGGCGAACTGGAAGCGTGAGGGTCCTCAGGCCAGCGCCAGCGCCGTGAGCAAGGACACCGCGGTGATCAGATCCAGCGGTAGCCGCAGCAGGCTGCGTCGGGTCCAGCGCCGCGCCGCGGACTCGTCGACCTCGACCGGATCGGCCTTCTCGAAGGCGACCGCCGTGGGCACGAAGTAGAGCAGCGTCCAGATCCGCATCACCGCGTGACTCACCAGTGCGATCAACAGCGCGGTCCGGACCCCGGCGTCGCCCCACGCGGCGACGATCGCGGCGATGAGGACCAGTTCGAAGAGGCTGTGGGCCGGGATCCAGAACCGTCGCCGCGAGATGCCGCCGTTGCGGGCCTGGATGATGCCGGGTCGCCGCGGCCACGCCGGATCGATGACCAGCGTTTCGTAGAGGCCGCCGCCCACGAGCACACAGGCGAGCAGCGTTGCGACAGCGATCAGGACGAGTGCCGGGATCCCCACGTATTCCGATTATCCAGCGTGACCGCGTCGAGCGAGCGGTGCCGAGTGCGGTACGCCAGCACCGCGGCCGCGATGACGACCTCGACCAGCGCCAACATGGTCGCCATCGTCATGGGGTCCACGGCGGCGGATGGTGCCGATGCGACGCCCAGACCGTGATGATGGGTCGGCATGGGCATGTGCAGCGCGATCATCGCGAGGTTCATCAGGGCCACCGCGCACCAGACCCCTAGAGATCCGCGGCGCCACAGATCCCGCGCGCAGAACAGGCACGCGATCATCATGGCGACCATGGCGGCCATCATCGCGGGGTTGGCCGCATGGCCCAGCAGCACGCCGTGCAGGGCCGCCGAGCAGGCGGCCAGCACGGCGCACGCCCGCCGTCCGAGGACAGCGGGCGTGCGACCGATGGACATGACCTAATCCTCGCAGCAGTGCGACGATCGAGACGACGGAACGACCGGAACATTTAGGGCCGGGTTCTGGTCGAAGAAGCTGACCGGCTTCAACTTGAACCCGGCGTAGTCCACCGGCATGACCGGCCAGTCCTCGGGCCGCGGGAAGTGGGTGAGCCCGAAGGTGTGCCACACCACGATGTCCTCGGCGTCGATGTTGCGGTCCTGCGCGACGTAGGTCGGCAGGCCGGCATCCCCGGGGTGCTGGTTGACGAACTGGCCTGCCGGATACCGTTCGGCCGGATCGTATTTCGTCACCCACAGGTGCTTGGTGGCGAATGCGGCGCGCTTGGCGATCGAGCTCGACGGGTCGGCCAGCAGGGTGGGCTGCCCCTCGGGATGCAGGGCGTAGCCGACGTTCTGGCCCAGCCGATTCTGCTTGGTCGGGTTGGTGATGTGCCACACCCGGGCCTTGAGGTTGTCGGCGGTGCGCATGCCCTCCAGCTCGTGGGTCAGCTTGGTCTTCTGTGGACGGAAAGCGTTGCCCCACGGGTTGTCCGGGCCCATCGGCACCGGGACGGCGTCGACTTCCTCGACCGTGTTGGTGAGCCCGTCGACCGCCATGTCCAGCCGTGCGGAGAACATGTGCTGGTGGAACGGCGCGCCCAGGCCGGGGGCCATCTCGGTGGAGAAACCGTCCGGGCCGCGGTAGGCCGACGCGAACACGATGCCGGTGGCCTTGGCTTCCAGCTGGATGGTGCCGTCGAGGTACAGGTACCAGTAGAAGCCGTAGTCGTAGTTGCCGATGGTGAGGAAGAAGGAGATCACCAGACGGCGGGACCGGCGGACCTCCGCCATACCGTTGAACATGTCGGTGTGCTTCCAGAGCACGCCGAAGTCCTCCTCGTGCAGGCAGATCGCGTTCTTCATCACCTTGGGATTGCCGTCCTCGTCGGCAATGGTGACGTCGAAGTACTTGATCTCGCCGAGGCAGTCACAGCCCAGCTCAAGGGAATTGGTGTACCGGCCGAACAGGTACTCGCCCTGGTCGAAGTAGTTCTGCCAGTACCGCACCGGGGACGGGTCGGCGTAGGGCACCACCATCTCGGCGATCGAGGCGCGGTATACCACCGGGCGCCCGTCGATCGACAGCTGGTGCAGGGTCAGTCCCTCACGGACGTCGAAGCCGAACCGGAAAGACCAGTCGGCCCAGGTGATCTGGTTGCCGTCGACGCTGAAGCTGGCGCCCTCGGGCTGGGTGATCTCGATGGGCTTGAGATCGGTCCGCGCCGGCACGGCGTGCGGTGCCGCGTCCCACTCCCCGCGCTCGGTGGGCAGCGGCAACTCGACCTCATCGATCACCTTCACGACCTTGCGCCCGGTGAGGTCGACGTAGGCGACCACGCCGTCGATCGGGTGCGCCCAGGGCAGGTCGGCCTTGTCGTACTGGTAGAACGCCAGCACTCGCACGATGCGGCGACCCACCTCGTCCTCGTGGCCGAACACCCCGGCCGACAGCGGAACCGCCCGCACGTCAGTGGGATTGAGCTTGCGCTTGGTCATGGCCTCGATCCATTCGGGGCAGTCGAGCAGGAAGGATTCGATGTCCTCGAACTCCTGGTCGAGGATCGGCACGTGGCCGTCGGCGGTGCTGTCGATCGAAAGCCGGCTGACCACGCGGCCTTCGGTCACCGACACCACCAGGTCGAAGCCCAGACCGGTGGCCCGGTCCAGCAGCAGTACGCGGGCCTTGCGGTCCAGGTGGTCGCCGGGGTGGAAGGACAGCACGTCACGCTTGTGCGGTTCCTCCAGCGCGACGAACACGAAGCGGACACTCTCGCCCAGCAGCCCGGCCTCGTCGACGATGCGGCGCGCCGCGCGGATCTCGTCGGCGCTCAGCGGGGTCAGCGGGTGATCGGGGACCGTGGTCACCTGGGGCTCAATAGTGGCGGTCATCGTGCGATCTCCTTTGCGATATCAGGGTTTTCGTCTTGTTGCGTTCCGGCGTGTGGGCGCATGACCGCGACCACGATGCCGCCGAGGAAGGCGCCGACCAGCAGGACGCCGATGATGGCGGCCAAAGTGTCGGATCCACCGACCAGCAGGGGCAGATTCACCGCGGTCATCACCGACAGCACTGCCAGCCCGGCGAATCCGAGCAGGGGGGCGATCAGGGTGTTCCACGGCCGGGTGTCCAACCGGGTGCGGCGGAAGTACACGACGACGGCTGCCGAGGTGACCGTCATCAGCACCACGATGCCCACCGACGCGGCGCCGACGAACCAAGTGAACACCTGCGTCACCGGATCCAGGCCCGCCACGACCGAGGCGACGACCAGCACCAGGGCCGACACCGTCTGCACGGCCGAGGCGATGTGCGGGGAATCGTGGCGCAGATGCGAGCGACCGCACCGCTCGGGCAGCGCCCGGGTGTTGCCCAGCGAGAAGATGTAGCGGGCCAGCACGTTGTGGAAGGACAGCAGGGCAGCGAAAAGGCTTGTGATGAGGAAGATCTGGACCAGGTCGCCGGCCACGGACCCGACGTAGCGGGTCGCGGTATCGGTCAGCATGGTGGCCGGATTGTTGGTCGCCTCGCCGACCACATCCGCGTCGCCCCACGCAGAGACCAGTGCCCAGCTGGACAGCGCGTAGAACCCGCCGATGACCAACAGCGCCACATAGGTGGCCCGCGGGATCGTGCGGGCCGGATCACGGGCCTCGTCACGGAACACCGCCGTGGCCTCGAATCCGATGTAGCCCGCCAGCGCGAAGATCAGCGCGATGCCCGGGGCGCCCGAGAAGAAGTTGCCAGGGTGCAGCACTGCGGTCGACAGCCCCGACGCGCCGCCGTGGCCGATCACCGCCACGTTGATCACCAGGACGATGCCGACCTCGCAGACCAGCAGGACACCCAGCACCTTGCCGGACAGTTCGATGTGCCGGTAGCCCAGGAATCCGGTGATGCCCATCATCACCAGGGCGTAGACATACCACGGCACCGACGGGCCGCCGTGGCTCGTGACCAGTTCGTTCAGCGATGCGCCGATGTAGCCGTACACCCCGCCCTGCACGGCGGTGTAGGACAGCAGCGCCAGGAACGCCGCGCCGAGACCGGCGTGACGACCGAACCCGTGCGCGATGTAGGTGTAGAAGGCGCCGGCACCGGGGATGTGGCGGGCCATCGCGGTGAAACCGACGGCGAACAACAGCAGCACCACGGTGCATACGCCGTACGACGCCGGGAACGCGGCCCCGTTACCCGCGGCGATGCCGATGGGGAAGGTGCCTGCGACCACGGTCAGCGGCGCGGCGGCCGCGACGACCATGAACACGATGGCGGTAGGGCCGAGCTTGCCCGCCAGTCGGTGGGCCTGATGCCCAGCGGTGACGCTGGGAGTCAGAACTGCGTCAGTTGACATGGCATTTCTTTCGGTGGAATTGGACGGGGCGGGTCCAAATGAGAATTGCGGTGGCCCCGAATTCTCATTTGACGGCTGCGGAATCTAGAGCGCGATATTCACAGCTTTGGTCTGGGTATATTCGGCGATCGCGCCCTCACCGAGTTCGCGGCCCCAGCCCGATTGTTTGTATCCCCCGAACGGCAATGCGGTGTCGAACGCGTTGTGGCAGTTGACCCACACGGTGCCCGCCTTGATCTGGGCGGCCACCCGATGCGCGGTCGACACGTCGCGGGTCCACACGCTGGCCGCCAGCCCGTAGGGCGTGTCGTTGGCCGCCTCCCTGACGCCGCGGTCCCGGTTGAACGGCACGGCCACGGCCACCGGCCCGAAGATCTCCTCCTGGTAGACGCTGAACTCGCGGTCGACGTCGACCAACAGCGTCGGCTGCACATAGAAACCGGTGTCCCCGTGGCGACCACCGCCGGCCAGTGCACGGGCACCCTGCGCGATCCCGGCGTCGAGGTAGCCGGTGACCTTGGTGAGCTGCTCCCGCGAGACCAGCGGGCCGATGTCGTTGATGGGGTCGAGGCCGGGGCCGATGCGCAGACCCGCGGCGTGCTCGGCGACGCCCTGCGTGAACTCCTCGAAGATGGCGTCCTCGACCAGCAGCCGGGTGCCCGCCGTGCAGGTCTGGCCGTGGTTGAACAGGAACCCGCCTGCCACGCCGGGGATCGCGGCCTCAAGATCGGCATCGGCGAAGACCACCTGCGGGCTCTTGCCGCCCAGCTCCAACGAGACCTTCTTGAGGTTGCCCGACGCGGCATTCACGATCAACTTGCCGACCTCGGTGGACCCGGTGAAGGCGACCTTGTCGACGCCGTCGTGCGCCGACAGCGCGGCTCCGACGTCACCGAAGCCGGTCAGCAGGTTGAACACCCCGGCCGGGACGCCGGCCTCGGCGATCACCTCCGCCAGCAACAGCGCGGTCAGCGGGGTCTGCTCGGCCGGCTTGAGGATGACGGTGTTGCCGCAGGTCAGCGCTGGCGCCACCTTGAACGCAGCCATCACCAGCGGGAAATTCCAGGGGGTGATCTGGGCGCATACGCCGACCGGTTCACGCAGCGTGAACGCGTGGAACCGGCCGCCGGGCGCCCACGGCACCGACACCGGGATGGTGCGGCCCTCGATCTTGGTGGCCCAACCCGCGTAGTAATAGAAGATCTCCGCGGCCCAGGTGACGTCGACGGCCTTGGCGACGGCCACGGACTTGCCGTTGTCGATGCTCTCCAACTGGGCGAACTGGTCCGCGCGGGCGGAGATGCCCTCGGCGATGCGCCACAGCACCTTCTGCCGTTCGGCCGGGGTCATGGCCGGCCACGGGCCGTCCTCGAAGGCGCGGCGGGCCGCGGTGACGGCACGTTCGACATCCTCCGGCCCACTGTGCGGGACGGTGGTGATGACCTGCTCGGTGGCCGGGTCGACAGTGTCGAACCGCCGCCCGGACATCGCATCGACCCACTGCCCGTCGATGTACATCCGGCGGGGAGACGAGATGAAATCGAGCGTGCGCGGGTCCAGATCTGTGCTGAGCAAGGCTGTCATGGGAATCATGTTTACGCCGCGATGTGGTGCGCGTCACCACTTATTTCAAATGGATATTCAGCGCATTGCGATTCTCATTTGAGAAATTCCGGCAATTCTCATTCGGGCTCCTGGGAAAGGCCAGTTGACGGTGTCCGGTTAGAACGAGACGGGCCGGACCGCGGGGCCGTGGGCGGCCGGATTCTCATTTGAAAATTTTCCTCGAATTGGGCTGTGGCGGAGTCCCGCGATGGGCTACCTTGCGACGAGTGAGCGGCAGACGTGCCATGAAGAGCAGCTCGCCGGTCTCAGGGCTCCGGCGCGCTCAGCTGTCCTTCACCCAGGTGCTGGGGCAGTCGGTGTCGGCGGTGGCTCCGTCGGCCGTCATGGTCACCCTGCCCGCGCTGGTGATCCCGGCTGCGGGCTCCGCGACGCTTCCCGTGTTCATCGTGACGGCGGTACTGATGGCCGCCGTCGGCTACTGCGTGACTCAGTTCTCCACGCGGATGGTCGCGGTCAGCGGCCTGTACAGCTATACGGTCAAGGGGCTCGGGCCGGTGCCGGGTATCGCGGCGGGATGGTCGGTGGTGATCGGCTATGCGGCGGCAGCGATGGCCAGCACCTTGGGCGCCGCAAGCTATCTCACCGCCCTGCTGGGCCGGCTCGGGGTGCCCGGCGGTGAGCCCACCATCGCGGCGCTTGCCGTGGTGGTCGGCATCGTCGCCTTGACCCTCATGGTGCGCGGCATTCGGCTGTCGGCGCGAATCTCGCTCACCGTCGAGGTTTTCGCGATCGTCGCGGCTGCGGTGGTGCTCGTGATCGCCTTCACCGGAGCGGTCACCGGAGGTCACGATCCACCGGAAGCACCTGCCGTACAAACGCATTCAGCCCTGGGCTTCGCACTGCTGCTGGCCATCACGTCCTATGAGGGATTCGAGAGCGCGTCGACCGTCGCGCGCGAGGCACAGCGGCCCTTCGTCACCGTCACCCGCGCGATCCGGTGGACGCCGGTCGCGCTCGGCGTGCTCTACACGTTCGCCGCCGCGATGCAGTCCGCAGGCACCATCCAGGCCGGCATCGGTGCGGTGCCCATCGTGCTCAGCCTGCCCGACACCGCGGGAACCGCATCGGTGGCGCTGTCCATCGTGATGGAACTGGGCATCACCGCATCCTGGTTCGCCTGCGTGATCGGCTCGACGACGGCGTTGTCGCGCACCCTGTTCGCGATGGGCCGCGAAGGCGTGCTGCCGTCGGCCGTCGGCGATGCGCACCCGCGTCACCGCACCCCGCACATCGCGCTCTACGTGGCCATCCCGGTGATCGTCGCCGTGCCGGTGGGCTATCTGCTGATCGTCGGCTCCAGCCGCGAGGTGCTGATCGGCCTACTGGCGATATCCGCGCACGGCTACATCGGCGCCTACCTGCTGGCATGCCTGGCCGCGCCGACATTTCTGCGCCGCATCGGCGAGCTCACCTGGGCGCCGCTCACCGTCGGCCTGACCACCGCGGCCATGATGGTCGCGATCATCGGCTGGGCGGTGCTGACCGTCGAATCGCCGGTGTGGGTCGCCACCGCGGTGTTCGCCGCCCTGCTGGCAATCGGTCTCGGGGCCTTCGCCCTTCGCCGTCGCTCGGTGCCCGACCTGGCCGAGCGGGTCGGTGTCTTCGACGAGACCGTGGCCGGTGACATCTTCGCCGACTACAACCCGTGGGAGGTACGTCGATGAGCCCCGCCGACGGAGCACTGTCGGGCCGCCAGCCCAAGGCGGTGCAGAGTGCGCTGCAGGTGCTGGAGGCCGTCGCGCACGCGGGTGTGGGAGTGACCGCGAAGGAAATCGCCGACCGCCTGAACATGCCCTCGGCGACCACCTACCGGCTGCTGAATCTCCTTGTCGCCGACGGCTACATCGTGCGGCTGCCGGACCTTTCGGGTTTCTCGCTCGGCCCGCGGATGGGGGTGCTGATCGACGCCGCGGTGTCGCCGACGGTGTGTACGGCCGCGCGGGAGGTGCTCGGCGAGATGCGGCTGTCGGTGCGGTTCGGCGTGCACCTGTTCTACTTCACCAACACCTCGGTGCGCATCGCCGATCCCGACGGGGAGTATCCCCCGCCGGCCGACGAGTCGGTGCTGAACCATCACCTGCATGCGTGCGCGGTGGGCAAGCTGCTGCTGGCCGAGAAGAGCGACGCCGATGCGCTGCTCGGCACGCAGCTGGGCGCGTTGACCGCGCGCACCGTGACGTCGAAAGCCGTTCTTGCCGAACAACTACAGACCGTGCGCCAGAACGACGTCGCCACTCAGACCGGCGAGCTGCGCGACGAGTCGGCCTGCGTGGCGGTACCGGTGCGCTCGGCCACCGGTGCGTTGGTGGCCGCGGTGGCGATGTCGGGACGATCCGATCAGACCGAACTGCTGAGCCGGCAGGTCCCGGTGCTGCAAGAGTGTGCGGAGCGGCTGCGCCCGCTGCTGGCGTGAGGACAGGAGACCTGCATGACCACGACGGCGTCGTTCACCGAGCTCACCCCATTGGTGTTCCTGCAACGGGCGGCCCAGGTGTTTCCCGACAAGACCGCGATCGTCTACAACGACCGGCGGATCACGTATCGCGAGTTCGCCCGCGAGGCGACACGGCTGGGTAATGCCCTGCGGGCCAGCGGCATCCGGCCCGGAGACCGGGTTGCGTACCTGATGCCGAACATTCCGGAGATGCTCATCGCACATTTCGGTGTCGGCTTGGCGGGCGCGGTCCTGGTCGCCGTCAACACCCGGCTGGCGCCGGAAGAAGTGCTGTACATCTGTAACCACTCCGGCGCGACGCTGCTCGTCGTCGACGCGGGTCTGCACCCGACCGTCGAACCCGTGGTATCGCAGTTCACCACAGTCCGCGAGATCGTCACCGTGGTGGACCCGGCTTCCGGAGCACAGCCCAGCCCCGACGTCAGCGGCCCGGACTACGCACACTTCCTGTCCCGCGGCAGCGACGACCCGCTGCCGTTCACCGTGCCGGACGAACGCGGGCCGATCTCGATCAACTACACGTCCGGGACCACCGGCAAGCCGAAAGGTGTTGTGTACCACCATCGCGGGGCCTATCTCAACGCGCTCGGCGAGTTGATCCACTCCCGGCACACCACCGAGTCGGTCTATCTGTGGACCCTGCCGATGTTCCACTGCAACGGCTGGTGCACCACCTGGGGTGTCACCGCGCTCGGCGGCACCCACGTCTGCCTGCGTGCCGTCGACGCCGACGAGATCTGGCGGCTGATCGACACCGAGGGTGTCACCCACTTCAACGGGGCCCCGACCGTCCTCATCGCCGTGGCGAATTCACCGCGGGCGCACCATCTTCCACACGGACTGATCGTGACGACGGCGGCCGCTCCCCCGAGCCCAACGATGATCGCGACCGTCGAACGGCTGGGCGCCACGATCGTGCACGTCTACGGGCTGACCGAAACCTACGGCCCGTACACCGTGTGCGAGCGGCAGAGCACCTGGGCCACCGCGCCTTCGGACGAGGTCGCCAAGCTGATGGCGCGGCAAGGGGTCGGATTCGTGGTGACCGACGGCGTCCGGGTGGTCGACGAGCACATGAACGACGTACCGCGGGACGGCGCCACCATGGGTGAGGTGGTGATGCGCGGCAACAACGTGATGACCGGGTACTTCGACAACCCCGAGGCGACGGCAGAGGCGTTCCGGGGCGGCTGGTTTCACTCGGGCGACCTCGGCGTCATGCATCCGGACGGCTACCTCGAGCTACGCGACCGCGCGAAGGACATCATCATCTCCGGTGGCGAGAACATCTCGACCATCGAGGTGGAGGCGGCGCTGGCGTCGCATCCCGCGGTGCTCGAGGTCGGGGTGGTGGGCGTACCGGACGAGCACTGGGGTGAGCGGCCCAAGGCCTACGTCGTGCTGCGGGCCGGGCAGACGGCGTCCGAGGACGATCTGCGCCGGCACGTCCGCGCCCACCTTGCCGGTTACAAGGTGCCCGACACAGTGGACTTCGTCGACGCCCTGCCGAAGACGTCGACGGGCAAGATCCAGAAGTTCGCCCTGCGCTCGATGGCGAAACGCTAACCCAGCCCGAGGATCCGGACGCTTTCGGCCCGCATCTCGACCTTGCGGACCTTCCCGGTGACGGTCATCGGGAACTCCTCGACCACCACCACGTAGCGCGGGATCTTGTAGTGCGCCAGCTTGCCCGAGGCGTACGCCCGGACCGCAGCGGCATCCAGCGGGGCACTGCCGGGCTTGAGCCGGATCCATGCGCAGATCTCCTCGCCGTAGCGCTCGTCGGGCACCCCGACCACCTGGGCGTCCTCGACATCGGGATGGGTGTACAGGAACTCCTCGATCTCACGGGGATAGACGTTCTCACCGCCGCGGATCACCATGTCCTTGATACGGCCGACCACGTTGCAGTAGCCGTCCTCCCGCATCACCGCGAGATCGCCGGTGTGCATCCAACCGTCGGCGTCGACCGCCTCTGCACTTTTTTCCGGGTCGTTCCAATACCCCAGCATCACCGAATAGCCGCGGGTGCAGAGTTCGCCCGGGGCACCACGTTCCACGAGCGCACCGGTCTCGGGATCGACGATCTTGACCTCCAGGTGCGGGTGCACCCGGCCGATCGACGAGGTACGCCGCTCCAGATCGTCGTCGATGAGGGTCTGGCACGACACCGGCGACGTCTCGGTCATGCCGTAGCAGATCGCGACTTCCGACATGTGCATGTCGTTGACGCAGCGCTTCATCACCTCGACCGGACACACCGAACCGGCCATGATCCCGGTGCGCAGCGACGACAGGTCCCGGCCGGCGAAACTCGGGTGGTTCTGCATCGCGATGAACATCGTCGGCACCCCGTAAACGCCGGTGCACCTTTCGGTTTCGATGGCATCCAAGGTGGCTTCCGGGTCGAATCCGGGTGCCGGGATCACCATGGTGACGCCGTGGGTGGTGCACCCGAGGTTGCCCATCACCATACCGAAGCAGTGATAGAACGGCACCGGGATGCACAACCGCTCTCCCGGCATGAGCTTGATGCCCTCGGTGACGAAGAACCCGTTGTTGAGGATGTTGCGGTGGCTCAGCGTCGCCCCTTTGGGGAAACCTGTTGTGCCCGAGGTGTACTGAATGTTGATGGGGTCGGTGTTGGCGAGCGTCGCGGCGCGGGCCGCCAGGGCCTCGGGTCCCACGGCGCGCTCGCGCAGGCGATCCCAGTCGCCGGTGCCCAGGAACACCACGTCGGCCAGCTCCGGAGCCTGCGGACGCACCTGCGCCACCATCGACACGTAGTCCGAGGTCTTGAACGCCGTCGCGGAGACCAGCAGCCGCACCTGCGCCTGGTTGAGCACATAGGCCAGTTCATGGGCGCGGTAGGCCGGGTTGATGTTGACCAGGATCGCACCGATCTTGGCGGTGGCGTACTGCACGATGGTCCACTGGGCGCAGTTCGGGGACCAGATGCCGACACGGTCGCCCTTGTCGATTCCCATGCCGATCAAACCCCGTGCGACCACGTCGATCTCGTCGTTCAACTCGGCGTAGGTGTACCGGAGGCCCTGGGCCACGTCGACCAGCGCCTCGATGCCGGGATGCGTCGCCGCGGTCCGCTCGAAGTTCGCGCCGATCGTCTCCTCCAGGATGGGGGTGTCGGTCGGTCCCGCGTCGTAACTGTGCATCAATCCACCAGATCCTCGTAGCGGTATTCACTGTCGATCGGCGTCCCCGATTGGTACGCCTCGTCCTCGCGCCTGCGTAGCTCGACCCGGCGGATCTTGCCGGAGATGGTCTTTGGCAGCTCGAAGAACTCCACGCGCCGCACCTTCAGATACGGCGCGAGGTGGTCACGGGCGTAGGACATCACGGCTTTTGCGGTGTCGGCGTTGGCTTCCCAGCCGTCGGCGAGGGCGACGTACGCCTTCGGCACCGCCAGCCGGGTCTCGTCGGGCTGCGGCACGACCGCGGCCTCCACCACCGCCGGATGCTCGATCAGCACACTTTCCAGCTCGAACGGCGACACCTTGTAGTCGCTGGACTTGAACACGTCGTCGGTACGGCCGATGTAGGTGATGTAGCCGTCGGCGTCGCGCGCCGCGACATCGCCGGTGTGGTAGTAGCCCCCCGCCATCACCGCCGCATTGCGTTGCGGGTCACCGAGATAACCGGTCATGAGGTTGACCGGGTGGGCGCTGAGATCCAGGCACAGCTCACCCTCGTCGGCGAGTTCGCCGCTGATGGGATCCACCAGCACCACCGGGACCCCCGGCATCGGCCTGCCCATCGAACCGGGCTTGACCGGCTGCCCCGGCGTGTTGCCGACCTGCAACGTCGTCTCGGTCTGGCCGAAGCCGTCGCGGATGGTCAGGCCCCAGGCGTTCTCGACCCGTGCGATGACGTCGGGGTTGAGCGGTTCGCCGGCGCCCAGGATCTCGCGCAGCCCTTCGGGTTTGGCGCCGAGGTCGGCCTGGATCAGCATGCGCCACACGGTCGGCGGGGCACAGAAGGTGTTGACCCCGGCTCGGCGGATCTGGTGCAGCAGCCCGGCGGCGTCGAACCGCCGGTAGTTGTACACGAAGATGGTGGCCTCGGCGATCCACGGCGCGAAGAAGCAACTCCAGGCGTGTTTGGCCCAGCCCGGTGAGCTGATCGCCAGGTGGACGTCGCCGGGACGCACCCCGATCCACGCCATCGTCGTCAGATGACCGACCGGGTACGAGACCTGGGAATGCTCAACCAGTTTGGGCTTGCTGGTGGTGCCCGAGGTGAAGTAGATCAGCAACGGGTCCTCGGCCGTCGTCGTCCCCGCCCAGCGGATCGGCTCGGCGTCCGCGGCGTCGGCGTAGGCGTGCCAGCCGGCGACCGGCTCACCCACCGCGATGCGTACGTAGTCGCCGTCGACCTCGGTGAACTTGTCCGCGTCGGCGGCATTGGCGATGACGAAGCGCGCGCCGCCCCGCGTGATCCGGTCGGCCAGATCGGCCGGGCCCAGCGCCCCGGTGGTCGGCATGATGATCGCGCCGAGCTTGGCGATGGCCAGCATGGACTCCCACAGCTCGGCCTGATTGCCGAGCATCACCAGGACCCGGTCGCCCTTGCCGATCCCCAGGCTGTGCAACCAGCCGGCGACCCGGTCGGAGCGCTCGGCCATCTCGGCAAAACTGATCTGCTGCTCGCTGCCGTCCTCCTCGACGATCCACAACGCGGTCCGCTCGTTGCCTCGCGCAATCACGTCGAACCAGTCGGTGGCCCAGTTGAAGGTGCCGGTGATCTGCGGCCAGGAGAAGGTCTCGACGGCCTTGTCGTAGTCGGCGATGGCCGCGACAAGCTGGTCACGGGCGGTGCGGTAGCGATCGGTGTTACTGACCATGACAGCTATGCTCTACGTCACAGTTATCTGTCCGCTACCCCCGAAAGTGGGTATCCGCCCATGCGCCCCTCGCTGCTGCGGCCGCGCGACGCCGATGCGGTGCGCGCCGAACTGCGCCGCATGGCCGTTGACACCGGTTTGCCGCTGGCATTCGGCGGGGAGGTGCATGGCGACGCGCTGTTGCTCAGCGAATTCATCGGCACCCGCACGGGAGCCATGCGCGGGCTGGCGGTCCGGCCGAGTGCGGGGCTCGGCGGCGCGTCGATGGTGGCACGGCGGCCCATCGCGGTGCCCGACTACCGGCGGTCGGCGACCATCACCCACGACTACGACGAGCCGGTGCTGACCGAGGGCATCCGGTCGATCCTGGCGGTGCCGGTGGTGGTGGACGGCACCGCGCGGGCCGTGCTGTACGGCGCGCACCGCAGTAGCGCGCCGATCGGCGACCGCACCGCGGCGGCCATGCTGACCTCGGCGCGCCGGCTCAGTGACGAGCTCCGGATCCGCGACGAGGTGGACCGCAGGCTGCGGCTGCGTGAGGCGCAGTTGGCGAATTTCGGCGATCAACCCGCCGACACCGAGCAGATCCGTTCGGTGTACGCCGATCTGCGCCGTCTGGCCGCTGACACTCCCGCGCTGGCCGGCCCGCTGCGTGAACTGGCCGACCGCCTGGCGGGCGCGCTGCGCGGCGACGCCCCGGCCAGCGCGCCGCTGACCGCCCGGGAGGTCGACGTGTTGGCCCAGGTGGCGATGGGATGCACCAATTCCGAAGCCGCGCAACGCCTTTCACTGAAGCCCGAGACGGTGAAGAGTTATCTGCGCAGCGCCACAGCCAAACTCGGGGCGCGGACCCGGCACGAGGCGGTGTCCAAAGCCCGCAGGCTACGTCAGATCCCCTGACAGATAACGCTGAATCGTCGGGCCGATCGACGAGATGATCTCCTCCCGCGTCATATCCGCCACCGGCGGCACCGCGAGCACGAACCGGCACAGGGCCAGGCCCATCATCTGAGCGCCGACCAGGCCGGCGCGCCGCTCGGCCTCACCCGCCGGCGCCAGCTTCGCGACCACCGGCACCAGCTGGGCCCCGAAGATCTCCCGCATACGTTGGGCCGCTTCGGCATTGGTGGTGGCCGAACGCAGCAGGACGGTGAGTGCCTCGTCGCCCTCCCAGCGGTTGAGGAAATGCGTGACGAGGTGGCGCCCCACCGTGGCCGGGTCGACCGCCGTGAGGTCGGGGAATCGCAGATCGAACTCCGATGCGGTCGCGAACAGTTTGTCCTTGTTGCCGAAATACCGGATCACCAGGGCCGGGTCGATGCCTGCCGCCGCGGCGACCGCCCTGATGGTCGTGCCCTGGTAGCCCGTCGCGGCGAATTGCTCGCGGGCGGCGGCGAGGATCGCCTCCCTGGTCCGATCGGCTGAACGCTTCATGACCGACAGCATAGGTCAACAACTGTTGACATCAGCGCCGGACCGGGTTCATCATGGGTATGTCAACAAGCGTTGACCTACTCGACAGGCAGAGGAGCTCACCATGAAATCCACCGACGTCCTGGTGTCGGAGCCGGCCCGACCGGCCTCACCCTCGCCGCCGACCTGCGCCGCCGCGGGGTCGACGTGACCGTCGTCGACAAACTGGCGGAGGGCGCCAACACCTCGCGCGCCGCCGCCGTGGCCGCCCGCACGCTCGAAGTCCTCGAGGAGCTCGACGTGTCCCGCCGCATGATCGCCGAAGGGCTGGTCACACCCCACTTCACGATGCGCGACGGTGAGCGCGTGCTGATCCCCGTCGACTTCAGCCGACTGCCGACCGCCTACCCGTTCACGCTCATGCTGTCCCAGGCCGACACTGAGCGGATCCTGGTGCAGCGGCTCACCGAACTCGGCGGCACGGTGATCCGACCGCTCGGGCTCGAACGACTCGACCAGGACGGCGACGGCGTCACCGCGACCTTCGACGACGGCACCGCGATGCGGGCGCGCTACGTCGTCGGCGCGGACGGCATCCACAGCCGGGTGCGGGACCAAGCCGGCATCGGGTTCAGCGGCGGCGAGTATCCGGAGTCGTTCGCCCTTGCCGATGTCCGGCTGGCAGCACCGCTGGACGACGAGGGTGTGATCCTGTTCTACGCAAAATCGGGCCTCACCGTCGTCGCGCCATTGCCCGACAAGGTATTCCGCATCGTTGCTCCCACCGCGGACGCACCGGAATGCCCGACCGTGTCCTACGTCCAGCGCCTGCTCGACCAACGCGGTTTCGGGCCGGGTAAAACCGTTGTCACAGAGGTCATCTGGGGTTCGCGGTTCCGGATCCAGCACCGCGTGGCCGACACCTACCGCGCTGGTCGGCTGCTACTCGCCGGCGACGCCGCCCACGTACACAGCCCGGCAGGCGGGCAGGGCATGAACCTGGGCATCCAAGACGCGGTGGCACTGGCCGAGGCGCTCGCCGCCGTGCTCAGCGGTGCCCCGGAAAGCGTGCTCGACGACTACAGCGCGGCGCGCCGACCGATCGCCCAGCAGGTGCTGGCACTCACCGGGCAGCTGACCCGGGTGGCCACGCTGCCACCGCTGCTGCGTCCCATCCGCAATGTGCTGATGGGGTTGGCGTCGCACCTTCCCGTGGTACGCCACCAACTGGCGTGGCGACTCAGCGGGCTGGTCTACCGCTGAGGTGATGCGACAGGATGGCTCACATGTCTTCCATCAGACCGTTCCGGATCGCCGTCCCCGACACCGAGCTCGCCGACCTCAAGGACCGGCTGGCGCGGACCCGATGGCCCGAAGCCGAATGCGTGGAAGACTGGAGCCAGGGCATACCGCTGAGCTACACGCGCGAACTCGCCGACTACTGGGCGAACTCCTACGACTGGCGAGCCCGGGAGGCCGCACTCAACCGCTTCGACCACTACACCACCGAAATCGACGGCCTGGACCTCCATTTCATCCATCAGCGCTCGCCACACCGGGACGCGTTCCCGCTGCTGATCACGCACGGCTGGCCCGGATCGATCGTGGAGTTCCACAAGGTGATCGAGCCGCTGACGGAGGCCGGGTTCCACGTGGTGTGCCCGTCGCTACCGGGCTACGGCTTTTCCGGCAAACCGACGTCCACCGGCTGGGGTGTCGCGAAGATCGCCGAGGCATGGGACGAGCTGATGGTGCGTTTGGGGTATGACCGCTACGGCGCGCAGGGCGGCGACTGGGGTGCCGCGGTGACGACGCAGATCGGCCGCAATGTGGGCTCGTGCGTGGGCATTCACGTCAACATGCCGATCGCCCAACCGCCCGCCGAGGGCATCGGTGAGATGACCGAGGACCTGCAGAAGGCGCTGGCCCGCATCGACTACTACCGCAAATGGGATTCGGGCTACATGAAGCAGCAGTCCACGCGGCCGCAGACCGTCGGCTACGGACTGGTGGACTCCCCCGTCGGCCAACTCGCGTGGATCGTGGAGAAGTTCTGGTCGTGGATGGACTGCGACGGCAATCCCGAGAACGTGGTCTCCAAAGACGAAATGCTCGACAACGTCATGCTGTACTGGCTCACCGCGTCGGCAGCGTCGTCGGCCCGGCTGTACTGGGAAAGCCACGACACCTGGGGCGGCGGCGGATACGTGAGCGTGCCCACCGGCATCGCGTCGTTCCCGTTGGAGATCCTGCGGGCACCCCGCGCCTGGTGCGAAACCGGCTACAACGTCACCCATTACACGACCATGCCGCGCGGCGGGCATTTCGCGGCCTTCGAGCAACCGGAGTTGTTCGTCGAGGACGTGAAGACGTTCTTCGCCACCGTTCGCTGAGTTTCCGTGCGCTGAGTTTCCCCGCGCGAGCAGACATGAAAGTCCGCGAAATGCGGCGTGTCGCGTACCGCAGTGTCTGTTCGCGGGAGAAGTGCTCGCGGGGAAAACGGGACCGGCTAGCGTGAGTGCCATGGATGAACTGGTGCGTTCCCGGGCAATCCAAGCCGTCATCTGGGGCATGCCCGCCGTCAACTTCGAGCTGTTGCGCGAGGCCGCCGCCGGTGTGGGTGCCACCGACAATCAGGTGGTGTTCTGGTCGAAACTGCCGGACTGGAAGAACCAGACGCTCACACCCAATCCCGATACCGTGTACGTCTTCCCGTTCTACGACACGCAGGCCGGGCCGATGGTGCTCGAAATCCCTCCTGCCGAAGGCGGTTCCATCACCGGATCCATCGACAACGGCTGGCAGGAGGCGCTGGAGGACGTCGGGCCCGCCGGCGTCGACAAGGGTGCGGGCGGCACGTACCTGATCCTGCCGCCCGACTACGACGGACAGATACCCGCCGGGCACATCGCGCTGAACTCGGCGACCTACACCGGATTCGGGGCGTTGCGGTCCAACATCGCCTCGAGCGATGACGCCGACGTTGCCGCTGCGGTTGAGTACGGCAAGCGGGTCAAGTTCTATCCGCTGGGACATGCCGACACCCCGACCACATTCGTCGATGCGGCTGATGCGTTGTACGACAGCACCATTCCGTACGACCTCCGGTTCTTCGAACTGCTCGACCGGTTCGTGCAACGCGAACTCTGGCTGCAGCGCGACCGGGTGATGATCTCGATCCTCAAGTCGATCGGCATCGAGAAGGGCACGCCGTTCTCGCCCGACGCAGAGCTCACCGCAGTGCTGAACTCTGCCGCGGCGGCGGCACACGACTGGCTCGAAGCCAATTATCCGCGGTTCTTCACCCCGCCGTATTTCGAGGGCACGCACTGGGCCGTCCCTGCCTCACCCGAGGTGGTGCGGGGCATGCAGACCGGTTTCGCCGATGTCGGCAGTTATCCCGTCGACGATCGCGGGCTGCTGTACTCCTTCATCTACTTCAGCGCCAAACACCTTGGCCAGGGCCAGTTCTACGTGATGACCATCGCGGACAGGGACGGCAAGCCGCTCGACGGTGACCAGACCTACCGGCTACGGGTCCCGGCCGACCCCCCGGTGTCGCTCTACTGGTCGGCCACCGTGTACGACCGTGCCACGCATGCGCTGATCCGGGATCTGCCGTACGCCAGCCGCGCGTCACATCGACCCGACCTGATCAGCAATCCCGACGGCTCCGTCGACATATACATCGGACCGTCTGCACCCCTCATGGCTCCTCGCGCGAGCGCTCGTCAGAGCGCAACGAGGCCAATTGGATTCCCACCACACCCGGCGGCCGGTTCGAGGTGCTGTTCCGGCTCTACGGACCCAAGCCCGCCCTGTTCGACAAGACCTGGCAGTTGCCCGACCTCGAAAAGGTGTGACAGCAAACATGCCTGCCCGTCTGCTCTGAGGATCTGTTAATACTGGCTAGGTGAACGTCGCACCCCGTTGGGGGAAAACCCTACTGACATGGGCGCTCACGGTCGGCATGCTGATGGTGATGACGCTGCTCCTGGGGTCCCCGACTGTGCACGCCGACGGCGGCGGGTCCGACACCGACGTGCACATCGCGCAGTCCCTGGGCGGCCGTGAGCTGACGGTGGTGATCCGGCGGGTCGGCCCGGTGCTCGGCCCGCTCCAGGTGGATGTGGTCACCCACGCCGGCGATGCACCCGGGACCCTGCAGCTCATGGCGACCACCGCGGGGACCGCGGGCAGCTCCGGCCACGTGCAGCTCGGCGCACCGGGCATCTACACCACGACACTCGACGTCGACCGGCCCGGACCGTGGGAACTTCTGGTCGACGACGGACACACCGTGGCCCGCATCCCATTCCTGGTCCCCGCGCAGATCACCCCGCCGTGGAAGAAGGCCAGCGACTACGGGTTTTTCGCCGCCGGGGTTCTGCTGATCGTCTCGCTCGGCGTGGCACTCCGGTCGCGACGGGGCGCGGTCACGCTGATCCCTGCGACCGCGATGGTGGTCGCGTTGACCGTCGGAGTCACCGGGGCCGTGCTGTCGGCGTCGTCCCCACCGCCACCGCAGCCCGGCCGCGACATGGACCCCACCGTGGAGAACATCCGCGACCCCTACGCCCGGGTGGCAGCGAATTCCCTGACCCCCGTGGACTATTCACGACCGCCGGTCAACTTGGCGCTGGCGATGCAGGGCCAGGCGCTGGAGCTCAACCTGATCGATTCGGCGACCGGGCGCGCCGTCGACGACCTGCTCATCCACCATGGCGCGCTGATCCACCTCATCGTCGTCTCCCCCTCAGGGGCGATGTCGCATCTGCATCCGGTGCGGGTGGCCCCGGGTCGCTACCAGGTGCAGTTCGATCCGGCCGAGCACGGCACCTACGCCGTCGCGGCCGAGATCGCCCGCCGAGGCGGGGGCATCCAGTTGCTGCGCGGCTCGGTCGCGGGCCGCAACCAGGGCCAGGCACCCAAGACACCCGGTCCGTCCCCGGCCCGGATCACCACCACGGTCTCCCCCGCCGGTACGCCGAGCACCGTCCGGGCGCGGTTCGGCGACACCGCCGACCTGCAGCCATGGCTCGGCATGACCGGCCACATGATGGTGATCGGCCCGCTGGACACCAACAGCACCGACATCGGCAAAATCGCACTGACAGCGCCGGTTTGGGCCCATGCCCACGCTATGGTACCGCCAGCCCCGGGCGCCGCCGGCGGCCAACCCGACGAATCGGTGGCCCGCTATGGACCGGAGATCGACTTCACCTACACCTTCGCCCTGCCGGGTCGGTACAAGGTGTGGGTGCAGAGCGAACGCGACTACGCCATCCTCACCGCGCCAACCGAAGTCGAGGTTCCCGCAGCATGAGCCGTCAACGCCTCATCGTCGTCGCCGTGATCGCCGGGGTCGCCGCGGCCGCCGGATTGTGGCTGCTGTGGCCCAAACCCGCGCCGCCGCTCGTCGCCGAGGCCACCGCGGGCCCGTATCTGGTGCGTATCACCGGCACGCCACCGAAGGTCGGGATCAACGCGTTGGTGGTCGAGATCACCGGCAGCGCGGGCGAGTCGCCGACGCCGGAATCGGTGACATTCGAACCCGCGATGCCCCAGATGGGTCACGCCACAACGCCTGTGGTGGCCCACCCCGAGGGCACCGAACGTTACCGCGGCGACGTGAATCTCAGCATGCCCGGGCAGTGGGAGATCACCGTGCGGATTTCCGACGGCAAAGACCACTACGACGCGGTACTCAACGTGACCACCACCGGATAGGAAGCGCCCCATGACGAAAACGGATTCAGCGGGACGGTTTGCGGCGTTCGTGATGCTGGCCGGAACCCTGATCTCGCTGAGCGGACTCACCTGGGACATCGGGTGGCACGGCGATGTCGGACCGGACAGTTTCTTCACCCTGCCCCACCTGTTCGTCTACTCCGGCGGCGCGATCGCCGGGCTGACCAGCCTGACCATGGTGCTGCGCGCCACCTCCGCGCAGCGCAACGGCCAGGCTCCCGATCCAACGGTCGGCGGCCGGGCCGTCAAGGTACTCGGCGTGTTCGCCGCCCCGATCGGATATCTCGTCGGAGGCGTCGCCGCCGCATCGTTTTTGCTGTACGGGCTGTGGGACGAATGGTGGCACGGCCTCTACGGATTCGACGTCACCATCGCGTCCCCACCGCACCAGGGTTGGCTCACCTCGATCTGCGTCACGATGATCGGCACGGCGATCGTGTTTGCCGCCGCCCGCGAACACCGCTGGGGGCGTTGGGGTTTCATGACCGCCGTAGCAGCGTTCGGATCGTATGCGTCGATCACCAGTACCGCGCTGGCCGATGTCAACATGGGCACCAGCATCGACTGGTTCGTCGTCACCTGGGTCGCGATCCCCGTCGTATGCGTGCTCCTCGGTTCGCAGGTGCTGCCGCGCGGCGGGGCACTGGGCACCGGCGTGCTCACGCTGGTGGTCAACCTCGCGACATGGTCGTACGCGCAGTGGGCGGTCGGCTGGTATGCGAATGTTCAGGATCTGGCGCTGCGTGACTACGTCGAGTTGGGCTTCCCCATCGAGCGGGTGCTGATACCCGCTGCGGTGCTGGTGTTCAGCGTCGTCGTGGAAGGCCTGCTGCGCTGGAAGGGTTGCAGCGCATGGGCATTGGCCGGTTACGGCGCCGTCGGCGCGGCGGCCATCACCTGGTGGCTCGAATCCGGCATGCGGCACGCGCCGGGTGACAGCATCGTGTTCACCTGTGCCGCTTCGGCTGCCATCGCCGCGATCCTGGGCGCCGCTACTCTGCGGCTGGGGCGGGCGTTGCGGGCCGCCAATACCGCGGCCGTCGCGCGCGGCGATGCGGTGGTCGCGGCGTGAGAGCGCGCAAAGTCGCCGCCGTGGTCGGCGCTGTGGTCGCCCTGTGGTTCGGTGCCGCCCCGACCGCAGCGGCCGATCCCCTGGACTTCGTGGTGCATTCCGAGCATGTCCAGGTCGGGCCGTATCCGGTGACGGTCGGCTTCACCGTCTGGCCGTTGCGGGCCATGCAGTCACTGGATTTCACGTTCGAACCCGAAGGCGGTATCGCCGGGAAATCGGGCACGCTCACCGAGATCGCGCCCGACGGGCGAGACGAGACCGACCGGCTGGCCCGGCATCCGCGCAACCGTGACGTGTGGGGCCTCGACGTGCGGTCGCTGGATGCGTCGGGCACCTGGACGCTGCGATTCACGATCGACGGGCCGCAGGGCCAGGGCACCGGCGAGCTGGCCGTCGACGTGCTCAAGCAACCGGGGCCGCCGCTGCCGCTGAGCTGGGCGGTCGGGCTGATACCGCTGACGCTCACCGTGGTGTTCTTCGGCGTGGTGTGGCTGCGCACCGGCCGCTCCCCTGCCGAAGTGCCCTGAGCGGGCCCGCTCTCAGGCGAGCGAGTCCACCCAGGCGCGGTGCAGCTTGGCGTAGTGGCCGTCACGGCCGATCAGCTCGGCCGGTGGACCGTCCTCGACGATGCGGCCGTGTTCGAGCACCAGCACGCGGTCGGCGATCTGCACCGTGGACAACCGGTGAGCGATCACGAGTGCGGTGCGGTCGGCCAGCACGGTTTCCAACGCGCGCTGCACCATTCGCTCGCTGGGGACATCCAGTGACGAGGTGGCCTCGTCGAGGATCAGCACGGCCGGGTCGGCCAGGAACGCCCGGGCGAACGCCACCAGCTGGCGTTGCCCCGCCGAGAGCCGGCCGCCGCGCTTGGCGACATCGGTGTCATATCCGTCGGGCAACGCGTCGATGAACCGGTCGGCACCCACCGCGGTGGCGGCGGCCCGCACCTGCGCGTCGGTGGCATCGGGGCGCCCGAACCGGATGTTGTCGGCCACCGTGCCCTCGAACATGAAGTTCTCCTGCGTGACCATCACGATGTGCCTGCGCAGCTCGGACTGCGAGAGGTCACGCAGGTCCACGCCGTCGAGCGTCACCGCACCCGAGGTCGGATCGTAGAACCGGGCGATCAGCTTGGCGATGGTGGTCTTACCCGCCCCGGTGGTGCCCACCAAGGCAACCGTCTGCCCCGCAGGCACCCGCAGCTCGAGCCCGGGCAGCACGGTTCGGCCCGGCGCGTAGGCGAAGGTCACGTCGCGGAACTCGATGTCGCCCTTGACATTCGCCAGCTTCACCGGCCGGCGCGGGTCGGCGATGCCGGGCCGCTCGGCCAGCACGCCTGCCAGCTTCTCCAAGGCCGACGACGCCGACTGGAAGGTGTTGAAGAACTGCGAGATCTCCTGCATCGGCTCGAAGAACATCCGCAGGTACAGCAGGAACGCGGCGAGTGTGCCGACCGTCATCTGCCCGTGCAGCACCCGGTAACCGCCGTAGAGCAGCACCACACCCGTGGTGATGTTGCCGACGAGTTTGACGCCCGGCATAAAGACGGCCAGCAGCTTGAACGTCTTCTCGTTGATCGCGCGGTAGCCGTCGGCGATGTCGGAGAAGATCTCCTGGTTGCGCGGCTCCCGGCGGTAGGCCTGCACGGCCTTGATGCCCGTCATGGTCTCGACGAACTGCACGATCACCAGTGCGGCGCTTTCCCGCACGAGCCGGTAGGTCTTGGCCGACTCGTTGCGGAACCACCACACCAGGGCCACCAGGATCGGAAAGGCCGCCAGGCACATCAGGCCCAGCCGCCAGTCCAGTGCCACCAGCAGCACCGCCGTGCCGAAGAGCGTCAACACCGCGGTGATCAGGCTGTCGAAACCGGTCTCCAGCATGTCCTGGATGGCCTCGACGTCGTTGGTCGAGCGGCTGACCACCCGGCCTGACGTGTAGCGGTCGTGGAAGGCGACATCGAGACGCTGGAAATGCCGGAACACGCGGCGGCGCAGTTCCAGTAGCACCTTCTGCCCGATCCGGCCGGAGCGGCGCAGGAAGAACATCCGGCTGATCGCCTGCACCACGACCACCGCGCACAGCACACCGACGATGACCATCAGCTCGTGCGCCGGGCCGCCCGCGACGATGGGCGGTATGCCGCGGTCGATGCCGCGCTGCACGAGCAGCGGGACAGCCAGGCGCGCAGCGTTTTCCACCACGACGACCAGCGCCAGCACGGCAACGGTCCACCGGTACGGCCGCAACAGCGAGCCGAGCAGGGCCCGCGCCTCGCGGCGCCGCGGCACACTCTCGTCGATGGGCAGATCGTCGTCGGCGTCGTCCTTGACGCGCCCGCGCCAGCTTTCGGTCTCGACCGCGGTCATCGGCTGCCACCTCCCACGGTCACCGCATCGTCGTCGGCGGCCAGCAGGTACCGGTACTGCGGCACCTCGGCCAGCAGGTCGGCATGCGTGCCGACGTGCGTGATGGTGCCCTGCTGTAACAGGGCGACCCTGTCCGCCAGCAACACCGTCGACGCCCGGTGGGCGACCACGATGCCGGTGACGTCGCGCAGGATGCGGCCGAGCGCCTCGGTCACGGCCGCCTCGGTGTGCACGTCGAGCGCCGACAGCGTGTCGTCGAGCACCAGGATCTTCGGCCCGGCCAGGATCGCGCGGGCCAGCGAAAGCCGTTGCCGCTGACCACCAGACAGGCTCATGCCCTGCTCGCCGATGCGGGTGTCGAGGCCGAACGGCAGATCGTAGACGAACTGCGCGGCCGCGACGTCGATGGCCTGCGCGAGTTCCTCGTCGGTCGCGCGTGGGCGTCCCAGCCGCAGGTTCTCGGCCACCGACATGGAGAACAGCGTCGGATCCTCGAATGCGGTGGCCACCGTCGCGCGCAGCGCAGGCAGGCTCAGCTCGCGGATGTCCTTGCCGTCGATGAGGATCTGCCCCTCGGTGACGTCGTAGAGCCGGGAGAACAACGCGGCCAGCACCGACTTGCCCGAACCCGTCGCACCGACCAGCGCCACGGTCTCACCCGGCTCGACGGTCAGGTCGACGTGCCGCAGCACCCACGCGTCGCTGTCGGGGAACCGGAAACCGACGTCACGCAGCTCGAGCCGGCCACCGTGCAGTGCCACGTCATGCGGACCGTCGGTGATCTCCCGTGGCGCATCGAAGATCTCGGCGATGCGGTTGGCCGCGGTGAACGATTCCTGGGTCATCGACAGCAGGAAACCCAGCGACGCGATGGGCCACACCAGCGACAGCATCATCGTGATGAACGCGACCAGCGTGCCCATGGTGACGTAGCCGTGGCCGGCGGCATACGCGCCGAGACCGAGCACGACGATGAGCGTCAGGTTGGGGATGACCTCGAGCAGGGTCCAGAAGTTCGCCGACACCGTCACCCGGTCGACCTGAGTGTCGTGCAGCCGGGTGGCCTGTTGGTCGAACCGGTCGTAGGTGTAGTCCTCGCGGCCGAAGGACTTAACCACCCGCATGCCCAATGCGGATTCCTCGACATGTGTTGCGACATGGCCGGTCTGGTCCTGCGCCAGCCGCGACAGCCGGGTGTACTCGCGTTCGAAATGCAGCACGGTGGCCGCGATCGGCACGATGGACACCACCACCACGACCCCGAGCGGCCAGTACATGGCCAGCAGGATCGAGGTCACCACGACTATCTGCAGGGCGTTGAGGATCAGGAACACCAGCCCGAACGACAGGAACCGGCGGATGGTGGACAGATCGTTCATGACCCGCGACAACAGCTGCCCGGACTGCCAGCGACCGTGGAAACTCATCGGCAGCACCTGCAGCCGCGCGTAGAGGTCCTTGCGGATGTCGGCTTCGACGCCCATGGTGGCCCGCGCCACCAGCCAGCGCCGGATGAACCACAGCACTGCCTCGGAGATGCCGATACCCATCGCGGCCGCGCCGAGCAGCCACAGCCCGTGCTGATCCTGATGGCGTACCGGACCGTCGATCACAGCCTTGGTCATCAGCGGAATCGCCACCGTGGCGCCCAGGCTGACCACCGCGACCACGAGCATCCAGACCCAGCGCGTGCGGTACGGCAGGAGATACGGCAGCAGCCGCCACAGATCCGAGCTGCCACGAACTCGCGCCCGGCGCGGAGCTATCGCGGGCGCGGATCGAAGAGCATCTGTCGCGGATTCAGTCACCAGTTCCCAATTTTCCCATCTGTTGCAATCGATTTACTTCACGCGGCCGTTACAGCGTCATCGGCGAACTGCGTGTAGTACAACTCGGCGTACCGACCGTCGCGGGCCAGCAGCTGTTCGTGGGTGCCGCGTTCGACGATGCGTCCGTCCTCGACGACGAGGATGAGATCGGCGGCCCGCACCGTCGACAATCGGTGGGCGATGACCAGTGAGGTGCGGCCGTCGAGCGCCTCGGCCAGAGCGTGCTGCACGGCGGCCTCCGAGGCGGTGTCCAGCGATGCCGTCGCCTCATCCAGTACCACCACCCGTGATCGCCCCAACAGCAGGCGTGCGATGGTCAACCGCTGCCGCTGTCCTCCTGACAGACGGTATCCCCGCTCACCGACAACTGTGTCCAACCCGTCGGGCATCGCCGCGACGACATCGTCGAGCCGGGCCCGGCGCAGGGCCTCCCAGAGCTGTTCGTCGGACGCGTGCGGGGCGGCCAACTTCAGGTTGGACCGGATCGACTCGTGAAACAGATGCCCGTCCTGGGTCACCATGCCGACGGTGTCCTTGAGCGACGCGAACGTCACGTCACGGACGTCGACACCGTTGAGGGTGATCGAGCCGCTGTCGACGTCGTAGAGCCGGCCCAGCAGCGACGCGATGGTCGACTTGCCCGCGCCTGACGAACCGACCAGCGCCACCATCTGCCCGGGCGCCGCGCTGAACGAAATGCCGTGCAGCACTTCGTCGCCGCCGCGGTCATCGAGCGTCGCAACCTCCTCGAGCGATGCCAGCGACACTTTGTCCGCCGATGGATAGGAGAACCGGACGTCGTCGAACTCGACCGCGACAGGGCCGTCGGGCACCGAAACGGCATGCGGCTTCTCGGCGATCAGCGGCACCAGGTCGAGCACCTCGAAAACCCGCTCGAAAGACACCAGCGCACTGGCGATTTCGACCCGCGCGTTCGCGAGCGCGGTCAGTGGCGCATACAGCCGGGTGAGCAGCAGCGCCAGCGACACGACGGCGCCGGCCTGCAGGTGCCCGCCGATGGCCAGCACCCCGCCCAGCCCGTAGACCACGGCCAGGGCGAGCGCCGACATGAGGGTCAACGAGTTCATGAACGTCGACTGCAGCATGGCCGTGCGCACCCCGATGTCGCGCACCCGGTCGGCGCGCGCCGCGAACTCGTCGGACTCGCGGTCCGGATCGCCGAACAGCTTCACCAGTGTCGCGCCGGGAGCCGAGAAGCGTTCTGTCATCTGGGTATTCATCGTCGCGTTGTGTGCGGCGGCCTCGCGCGACAGCCCCGCCATGCGGCTGCCGATGCGGCGGGCAGGCACCACGAACAACGGCAGCAGCGCCAGCGACAGCAACGTGATCTGCCACGAGATGCTCAGCATCACCGCCAGCGTCAGGGTCAGGGTGACCACGTTGGCGACGATGCCCGACAGCGTGTCCGAGAACGCCCGCTGCGCGCCGATCACGTCGTTGCCCAATCGGCTCACCAGCGCCCCGGTGCGCGTGCGGGTGAAGAACGCCACAGGCATGCGCTGCACGTGGTCGAACACCGCCGTGCGCAGATCCAGGATCAGGCCCTCCCCGATGTTCGACGACAGCCACCGCGTCACCAGCGACACCACCGCCTCGGCCAACGCCACCGCCGCGATCACCACGGCCAACAGGACCACCGCAGACGACGGGCCGCCGCGGGTGATCGCGTCGACCACGCGCCCGGCCAGCACCGGCGTCGTCACCGTCAGCAACGCACTGACCACACTGATCGCGACGAACCACCCCAGCCTGCGGTGGTGACGTGCGGCGAACCGCCAGATACGCGCCAACAGCCGTTTGTCCGCCAGTGCGCGCAGGTCCCCGCCACCGCGGGCATGCGCCTGCCGGTACAGCGTCTGCCGCGCCACCGATTCCATACTCATGTGCCTCACCGTAGAACCTCAACAATTGATGAGGTCAACGACTTCCCGGGTGTGGCTCAGATGAAACCGAAGTAGCCGATCACCCCCGCCGCGGCCACCACGATCAGCGGGTTTGTCTTGGTGAGCAGGAAGATCGCAGTACAGATCGCGGTGACGGTGTACGCCCGCCAGTCATGGTCGGCGGCGCGGCTCATCACGAGCGAGGTCGCCAGGATCAGGCCGACGGTCAGCGGCGCGAACCCCTTCTCGACGGCCCGGCGCAGCTTGGACCGCTCGGCCTTCTGCCAGAACAACGTGACGACGTACACGAAGGTCGCAGCCGGTAGGACCATCGCGATCATCGAGACCACGCCGCCGATGATCGCCGCGGCTATACCGCCCGCCTGCAGACCCGCCCCGTAGCCGACCATCGACACGATCAGGATGCTCGGGCCGGGCGCGGTCTGGGAGATCGAGAAGAGGTCGGCGAACTGGCTGTTGGTCAGCCAGTGCCTGCCGTTGACGGCGTGCATGTGCATTTCCGGCAGGACCACGTTGCCGCCGCCGATCGACAACAGCGACAGCATGCCGAACAGCCCGATGAGCTGCACATAGGTCGCCAGCGAGTGGCTGTTCACGCCGCCGGCTTCTCGCGAACGCCCCGCGGCCACGCCCAGATCAAGCTGATCGGCGCCAGGATCGCCAGCGTCCCCAGCAACGGGAACCGCAGCACGCCGTTGAGCACGAACGCCCCGGCGAACAGCAACACCGGCACCACGCCCGTCAAGCACTTCTGCCCGGTCTTGATCACCATCGTCAGGGTCAGGGCCACCGCGGCGGCCGACGCACCGTGCAGCACACCTTTGACCGCGGGCACCTCCTTGAAGCGGAAGTACGCGAACGACAACACCAGCACGATCACGAGCGGCATGGCGCACAAACCGACGACGGCGGCAACGGCCCCGGCCATACCGCGCATCTTGGTGCCGGCGAACACGGCCATGTTGACCTGGTTGGCGCCGGGCAGGATGCGGCACATCGTCATCGCCGAGAGGAACTCGGCCTCGCCGAGCCAGCCCTTCTCGACCACCAGCACCTCGCGCGACCAGGCCGAGAGCCCGCCGCCGAACGAGGCCAACGCGATGTGGTTGAACGTCCACGCCAGCTCGAACAGCGACACCCGCTGCACTCCAGCGTCGAGCTGCTCACTCATGGACCAGGTCCGGGTCGTGCGGAAAGTCGTCCTCGTGATGCTGCGAGGGGTCGAGCGGATCCGGCGGCTCGTAATGGTGCGACGTTTCCCAGTCGGCGTCGAAGACCTCGCTCAGTTGCCCGACGACCGTCGGATCCTCGACCGTGATGCCCAGCTCGCGACGCAGATCGAAGGCGCTGCGGTCGATGTTCATCGAACCCACCAGGGCCTGATGGTCGTCGACGATGACCAGTTTGGCGTGCACCCGCAGGTTCTTCTGCTTGCGCACCTTCACCCCGAAGCGGCGCAACGTCCGCAGTGAGGCGAAGGTGTCGAGGATGTCCCAGTCGCTGATGCCGTGCCTGCCGCCGCACAGCACATGGACGTTGACGCCGCGGCCCACCGCCGCGGCGATATGGTCGAGGATCACCGCATCGACGTACTTGGGGTGCTGGATGCGCAGCCGCTGCTCGGCGGTGTCGATGAACTTCGCCATGTGATAGCGCGAATTCGAGTTGCTCCACAACAATCCGCGATACACCGTGGGCTCCCATTCCGTATGGGACCAGTCCGCGTCGAACACCTCGATGATCTGTGCCACCTGCACGCTGTCGGTGGTGATGACGCCGTAGTCGCGGGTGAGGCTGAAGTACTTCTCGCACAAGTTGAAAGTGGCCACCAGAGCGGCCTGCTCGTCGACCACGATCGACTTCTCGTGCGTCACATAGAACGTCGGATTGGACCACTGGACGTTCACCCCGGCAGCGGAGAGTTGTTCGAACGTCTCGTCATTCGCACGGTCCCCACCCGAGCGCTGCGGGTTCAGCATCACCCGCACGGCAACCCCCGCCCGGTGCCGGTCGATCACCGCGGCCACCAACGACGGCTCGGTGAACGTGAACTGTTTTATGAGCAGAGAGTTCTGCGCGGAGGAGACGAAGTCCAGGACCGGTTGCACACCGTCATCGGGTTGGACGATGACCCGCGGCGACACAGGCAGCATAAGGGCCGGATGCTAGCACCCAATGGTGTCTGCCAGACGTGCCTGCGCCAATCGGAGTACGTCATCGGGCAAGATGGCGGGCATGGACAGTTCTGCCGGTGGGGGCTCCCCCCGAGTGCTCGTGGTGGATGACGACCCCGACGTTCTCGCCTCGTTGGAGCGTGGATTGCGGCTGTCCGGGTTCGACGTGTCGACGGCAGTCGACGGCGCCGAAGCACTGCGCAGCGCCACCGAAACCCGGCCCGACGCCATCGTGCTCGACATCAACATGCCTGTGCTCGACGGCGTGAGCGTGGTGACGGCCCTGCGCGCCATGGACAACGACGTTCCGGTGTGCGTACTTTCGGCGCGCAGCAGCGTCGACGACCGCGTCGCCGGACTCGAGGCGGGCGCGGACGACTACCTCGTGAAGCCGTTCGTGCTGGCCGAGTTGGTCGCCCGGGTCAAGGCCCTGCTGCGCCGGCGCGGCTCGTCGGCGACGTTCTCGTCGGAGACCATCCAGGTCGGTCCGCTCGAAGTGGACATCCCCGGTAGGCGCGCGCGGGTCAACGGGGTCGACGTGGACCTGACCAAGCGGGAATTCGACCTGCTCGCGGTGCTCGCCGAACACAAGACCGCAGTGCTGTCGCGCGCCCAGCTGCTGGAACTGGTGTGGGGCTACGACTTCGCCGCCGACACCAACGTGGTCGACGTCTTCATCGGATATCTGCGCCGCAAGCTGGAGGCCGGTGGCGCGCCGAGGCTGCTGCACACCGTGCGCGGCGTGGGCTTCGTGCTGAGGACCCAGTAGATAGCCATGACGAGCGCTTGCGCGAGGAATCGACAGCCATGAGTCTGCTCACCCGGATCTTCCGCCGCACCCCGTCGCTGCGGACCCGGGTGGCGTTCGCGACGGCGATTGGCGCGGCCATCGTCGTCATCATCGTCGGCACCATCGTGTGGGTCGGTATCACCAACGACCGCAAGGAGCGGCTGGACCGTCGCCTCGACGAGGCAGCCGGATTCGCCGTGCCGTTCCTCCCGCGCGGCCTGCACGAAATCCCGCGCTCCCCCAGCGAACAGGACGCCGTCATCACCGTCCGGCAGGCCGGCGCCGTCACCTCGAACTCGTCGGTGATCCTGCCCGAGCTCCCGGCGGGCTACGCCGACACCGAAATCGACGGCGTGCGCTGGCGCGTGCGCACGGTGCAGATCCCCGCCCCCGGGCCCATGTGGGTCGCGGTCGGCGCGACGTACGACGCCACCATCGCCGACACCAACAACCTGCACCGCCGGGTCATCGTGATCTGTGTGTTCGCCATCAGCGCGGCGACCGTACTGGGTTGGGTGCTGGCCGCTTTCGCGGTGCGGCCGCTCAAACGGCTGGCCCAGCAGACCCGGCAGATCGACGCAGGCGACGAGGCACCCGACGTCGAGGTCCGCGGAGCCACCGAAGCCGTCGAGATCGCCGACGCCGTCAACGGCATGCTCCAGCGCATCTGGTCCGAGCAGGACCGCACCAAGGCCGCGCTGGCCTCGGCACGCGACTTCGCGGCGGTGTCCGCCCACGAGCTGCGCACACCACTCACCGCGATGCGCACCAATCTGGAAGTACTGGCCACCCTCGACCTACCCGACGAGCAGCGCAAGGAAGTGGTGAACGACGTCATCCGCACCCAGTCGCGGATCGAGGCGACGCTGGGCGCGCTGGAACGGTTGGCGCAGGGCGAGCTCACCACCACCGACGACCACGTCACCGTCGACATCACCGAGCTGCTCGACCGGGCGGCCCACGACGCCAGGCGGGTGTACCCGGAACTCGATGTGTCCCAAGCCCCGACGCCGACGGTGATCATCGTGGGCCTGCCGACCGGCCTGCGGCTCGCCGTGGACAACGCCATCGCCAACGCGGTCAAACACGGCGGGGCGACCCGGGTGCAGCTGTCCGCCGTCAGCTCACGCGCCGGGGTCCAGATCGCCGTCGACGACGACGGTGTGGGGGTACCCGAGGAAGAACGAACCGTGGTGTTCGACCGGTTCTCGCGAGGGTCGACAGCGTCGCGCTCGGGCTCGGGCCTCGGCCTGGCGCTGGTGGCCCAACAGGCCGAACTGCACGGCGGGACAGCCGCTTTGGAGATGAGCCCGCTGGGCGGCGCCCGGCTGGTACTGCGTCTGCCGGGGCCGCACTAGCCCTGCGCGGGCACGGTCAGCGAACGGCGAGCAAATCGATGACGAAGATGAGCGTCTTACCCGACAGCCGGTGCCCGGAGCCGGCCGGGCCGTATGCCTGCGCCGGCGGGATCACCAGCTTGCGACGTCCGCCGACCCGCATGCCCGGGATGCCGTCCTGCCAGCCCTGGATCAGCCCGCGCAGCGGGAACTCGATCGACTCGCCACGATTCCACGAGCTGTCGAATTCCTCGCCGGTGTCGTACTCGACGCCGACATAGTGCACCTCGACGTTTCCGCCGGGCACCGCCTCGGCACCGTCGCCGACCACCAGGTCGGTGATCACAAGTTCGGCGGGGGCCGGGCCGTCCGGAAATTCGATCTCAGGTTTTGTACTCACCGGACCAACCGTAGTCGGGCAGACTGGCCAGGTGGCCAAAGATCAGGACATCCTCGCCGAAGTTCACCGACTCGTCGCCGAGGAGCAGGAGCTGCGGGGCAAGCTGCAGCGCAGAGAGATCGACGAGACCGAGGAGCGCCAGCGGCTGCAGTCGCTGGAGGTAGCCCTCGACCAATGCTGGGATCTGCTGCGGCAGCGCCGCGCGTTGCGGGAGACCGGGCAGGACCCTGGCGAGGCCAGAGTGCGTCCGGCCGACGAGGTCGAAGGCTACCGAGGCTGACAAGGCGAGTGCGATGAGTGAGAAACGATTCGACGCCGTCGTGGTCGGCGGTGGGCACAACGGCTTGGTGGCCGCGGCGTACCTGGCCCGTGCCGGACGTCGGGTCCAGGTGCTCGAACGCCTCGACCATGTGGGCGGGGCGGCGGTGTCCGCCCACGCGTTCGACGGGGTCGACGCCCGGTTGTCGCGCTATTCGTATCTCGTCAGCCTGTTGCCGCAGCGCATCATCGACGATCTGGGCGCCCGCATCCGGCTGGCCCGGCGCAGTTACTCGTCGTACACGCCCGATCCGGCCACCGGCGGCCGCACGGGTCTGCTCGTCGGCCCCAACTCGACCTTCGCCGCGATCGGCGCCCAGGCCGACGCCGCCGGCTTCGACGACTTCTACCGCCGCGCGTCCCTCATCACCAAGCGGATCTGGCCCACCCTGCTGCAGCCGCTGTGCACCCGGGCCGAGCTGCGCAGCCAGGTGCTGACCGGCCAGGACAGCGACGCCGAGGCGGCCTGGGAGGCGCTGGTCGACCGGCCGATCGGCACAGCCATCACCGACGCCGTCGACAACGATCTGGTGCGCGGCGTGCTGGCCACCGACGCCCTCATCGGCACGTTCGCCGACGTGGACGATCCGTCTCTGATCCAGAACATCTGCTTCCTCTACCACCTGGTCGGCGGCGGCACCGGCGACTGGGACGTGCCGATCGGCGGCATGGGTGCGGTGACCGGGGCGCTGGCCGCCGCCGCGGCCGGTTTCGGCGCCGAAATCGTCACCGGTGCAGACGTTTACGCGGTCAACCCGGATGGCGAGGTGCGGTACCGCAAGGATGGGGCCGCGCAACGGGTCGAGGCCGACGTGGTGCTGGCCAACGTGACGCCCACCGTGCTGGCCGGGCTGCTGGGCGAACCGGCGCCCGCGGCCGCGCCGGGGGCTCAGGTGAAGGTGAACCTGATGCTGCACCGGTTGCCGCGGCTGCGCGACGACAGCGTGACGCCGCAGCAGGCGTTCGGCGGCACCTTCCACATCAACGAGACCTACAGCCAGCTGGGCAGCGCCTACAAGACGGCCGCCGACGGCTCCGTGCCCGATCCCCTGCCGTGTGAGATCTACTGTCATTCGCTGACCGATCCGACGATCCTGTCCGAACAGCTGCGTGCCGCAGGCGCTCAGACGTTGACGGTGTTCGGCCTGCACACCCCGCATGCGCTGGCCTCCGGCGATCCCGACCGGATGCGGGACAGGCTCACCTCGGCTGTCTTGAATTCACTGAATTCCGTTCTGGCCGAACCGATTCAGGATGTCCTGATGGAGGACTCCGCGGGCCGGTTGTGCATCGAGGCCAAGACGACGGTGGATCTGGATGCGGCGCTGGGCATGACGGCGGGCAACATCTTCCACGGCGCGTTGCGGTGGCCGTTCGCCGAGGAGGACGAGCCACTGGACACCCCGGCCCGCCGCTGGGGTGTGGCGACCGCCCACGATCGAATCCTGCTGTGCGGCTCCGGATCCCACCGCGGCGGTGCGGTATCGGGCATCGGCGGGCACAACGCGGCGATGGCCGTGCTGGAGTCCTGACGCGGCAGCGTCAGCGCGGCGTGAGCTTCGCCAGGATGGTCAGCAGGGCATCGAGATCGTCGGCGTCGAGGCCGGCCAACACGTCCGGTGCCGGGTCGTCGACTGCCTCGATCTGTTCCAGTACTTCGCGGCCCGCGTCGGTCAGTGACACCGTCTTGCAGCGCCGGTTGGCCGGGTCGACGGTGCGGACCACCAGGCCGCGTTCTTCGAGATCGTTGACCGCGACGGTCGCTGCCGGCGCATCGACGGTCGCGGCGTGGGCGACCTGTTTGACCGTCATCGGTTGACGGGCCAACCGCCGCAGGATCCGGATGCGGCTGAACGGCAGGCCGCTGCGTTCGATCACCGCACGCTTCCAACTGTCGCGGTTGTCGAACACCAAGGCGGTCAACGCCCGCCACACCTCATCGGCGGCGGTCTGCGCGCCGGGCATCGGCAGCTGTTCAGCCGACATGGGCCACCTCCGACGGACGGTGATGTTCACCGATCAGTGGGGCGAGTCTGTCGGCCGACCGCAATGCCCGCGGCGAGGTCGACACGATACCGAGCACCACGATCACCAAACTCAGTGCGGCGCAGACGAACCACAGCGGCCGGGCCGCGACCGCGAAATCGGCTCCGGGGGTCGCCAGTGCCGTTCCCGCCACCGAACCGCACAGCGCCACACCGACGCTGACACCGACCTGGCGGCTGGTGGAGGCAACCGCAGACGCAGCGCCTGCCCGGTCCAGCGGCATGCCGCTGACCGCCGCCGTGGTGATCGGGGCGTTGACCACGGCGAAGCCGACGCCGAACACCGCGAAGACGACCAGCAGCTGCCACAGCGGGGTGTGGGCCGTCAGCCGAGCCAGCATGAGCGTCGCCACGGTGAGCGTCGTGCCGGCCAACAGCAGCGACGGCCGGCTGCCGAACCGACCCACCAGACGCCCCGACAGGGGCGAAAAGATCAGCGCACCAACGGCGACCGGGAGATAGATCAGGCCGGTGTGCACGGCCGAATAGCCCCGCTCCTCCTGCAGATACAGCGACATCATGAACAGGAAGGCGCCGTATGCGGCGAACGAGCACACCGCGACCAGGGTGGCCGACGCGAACGGGACGCTGCGGAAGAACCGCAGATCGATGAACGGGTCGCGGCGGCGCGCCTCGTACCGCAGGAAGCCGGCGAAGGCGATCAGGGCGGCCGCGGCCACACCGAGCGTGCGGGGGTCGGTCCAGCCGAAGCCCGGGCCCTCGATCAGCACGAAGACGACGCCGAACAGGAACGCCACGCCCAGCGCCTGACCGATCGGGTCGACGTCGCGCATCGTCGAGGATTTCGACTCCGGCACGAAGATCGCGGTCAGCAGGATGGCCAGGGCGCAGATGGGCACGTTGATCCAGAACACCGAGCGCCAGCCGACGTAATCGATCAGGACGCCGCCGACGATGGGGCCCAGTGCCATCGCGATGCCGACCACGCCGCCCCACACGCCGATGGCGCGGGCGCGTTCGACGCGGCCGGTGAACACCTGCGTGATGATCGACATGGCGACCGGGTTGAGCATCGAGCCGCCGATGGCCTGCAGGAACCGGGCCGCGATGAGCAATTCGATGTTGGGCGCCAGGCTGCACAGCAGAGAGGCCAGCGCGAAGACGGCCAGTCCCACCTGAAAGGTGCGTCGCCGGCCGAACCGGTCGGCCATCGCCCCGGCCAGCAGTAGCAGCGAGGCCAGCACCAGCGTGTACACGTCGATCACCCATTGCAGCTGCGAGGGTGAGGCGTCGAAACTGGACCGGATGCTCGGAATGGCGACGTTGACGATGGTGACGTCCATCGACACGATCAGCAGGCTGAGGCAGCAGGAGATCAGGATGATCGCCTTGCGCCGGGCGCTGAGGACGCCAATGGTTGTATTCACACAACCATTGTGAAACTACAACTGTCTCGCGGGCAAGTCCCGTGTCAGAGACAATCGTCACCGTGAACGAACGGAATATCCGAGTCGCCGAGGCTGTCTGCGCCGCCGGTATCGAACCCGCCATCCGAATCCTGGCCGCCGACGCCAAGACCGCGGCCGCCGCGGCCGAGCAGCTGGGCTGCGAGGTGGGCGCGATCGCCAACAGCCTGGTGTTCGACTGCGACGGCGAGCCGCTGCTGGTCATGGCCAGCGGTGCGGCCAGGGTGGACACCGACGTGCTGGCGCGCCACCTGGGCGCCACGACCATCAGCAAGGCGAACCCGAAACTCGTGCTCACGGCGACCGGTCAGGTGATCGGGGGCGTCGCCCCCACCGGACACCCGATCCAGCTCCGGACAGTCGTCGACGAAACGCTGGCCGGCTACCCGGTCGTGTGGACCGCCGCGGGCACCGCCGACTCGGTGATGCCGCTGACCTATCCGCAGTTGCTGGCGCTCACCGGAGGTGTCGCGCTGCCCGTGCGCTGACCGACCTTGCGCGAACAGACGTCAAAGTTCGCGACACGCCGCGTTTGGCGTACCCGAGTGTCTGCTCGGCGAAGGAAGTCAGCGGGTGCCGATGTCGAGGTAATCGCGCTCGGTGTAGCCGGTGTAGACCTGACGCGGACGGCCGATCTTGTTGGGCTCGCTGTGCATCTCCCGCCAGTGCGCGATCCAGCCCGGCAGCCGGCCGAGCGCGAACAACACGGTGAACATGCGCGTCGGAAAACCCATAGCCCGGTAGATCACGCCGGTGTAGAAGTCGACGTTCGGGTAGAGCTTGCGCTCGATGAAGAAGTCGTCGGTGAGCGCGACCTCTTCGAGCGCCTTCGCGATGGCCAGCAGCTCGTCGTCGCCGCCGAGCTTGCCGAGGATCTTGTCGGCCTGCTCCTTGACGATGCGCGCCCGCGGATCGTAGTTCTTGTACACGCGGTGACCGAAGCCCATCAGCTTCACGCCGTCCTCGCGGTTCTTGACCTTCTTGACGAAGTCCCGGACGTCACCGTGCTCGGTGCGGATCTTCTCCAGCATCTCCAGCACGGCCTGGTTGGCGCCGCCGTGCAGCGGGCCCCACAACGCATTGATGCCACCGGAGATCGACGTGAACAGGTTGGCCTGCGACGAGCCGACCAGGCGCACAGTCGATGTCGAACAGTTCTGCTCATGATCGGCGTGCAGGATCAACAGCATGTCCAACGCGCGGACAAGCTCGGGATCCACCTCATACGGCTCGGCCGGGAAGCCGAACGTCATCCGCAGAAAGTTCTCCACCAGGCTCAGCGAGTTGTCCGGGTAGAGGAACGGCTGCCCCTCGGACTTCTTGTACGCGTAGGCGGCAATGGTCGGCAACTTCGCCAGCAGCCGGATCGTGGACAGCTCGACCTGCTTCTTGTCGAGCGGATCCAACGAATCCTGGTAGTAGGCGCTCAGCGCGTTGACCGCACTGGACAGCACCGGCATCGGGTGCGCGTTGCGCGGGAACCCGTCGAAGAACCGCTTGAGATCCTCGTGCAGCAGCGTGTGCCGCTGGATCCGATTGGTGAACTGCTCCAAC
Organism: Mycobacterium dioxanotrophicus; assembly: GCF_002157835.1. Taxonomy (NCBI): domain Bacteria; kingdom Bacillati; phylum Actinomycetota; class Actinomycetes; order Mycobacteriales; family Mycobacteriaceae; genus Mycobacterium; species Mycobacterium dioxanotrophicus. The sequence goes on from NZ_CP020809.1 coordinate 6,131,117, forward strand.
TCCTCAGCGGTCGGCAGCTCGCCGTAGATCAACAGATAGCTGACCTCGATGAAGTTCGACTTCTCCGCCAACTGCTCGATCGGGATACCCCGGTACCGCAGGATGCCGGCGTCACCATCGATGTAGGTGATGGCCGATTTGGTGGAAGCGGTGTTGACGAAGCCCCCGTCGAAGGTGGTGTACCCAGTCTTCGACAGCAAAGGCCCCAACGCGATGCCATCCGACCCCTCGGTGGCCTTGACGATTTCCAGATCAAGCTCGCCACCGGGGTAACTGAGGGTGGCGTGCTCCTGCCCACTCGACGGGTTTTCGGCCACGGGATTCCCTTCGTCCTCGTTTGGGAAGTCGTTGCGAACCTACGACTGCTCTACCAAAAGGTAGTCGCATTCGGTCGGCGTTGCCCGCGGGGGGCTACCAACCAGTCACGCCGGACGCTGCACGCCCGCCGTCACCTCAAGAAACTCGGCATACGTGGAATGCACGGCCCCGATGACGTCGTCGACTGTGACCGTGTCCCAATCGACTGTCGCGCCGAGCCGCGCCAGCCCGGACATGATGATCGACGTCCACACCGCCGCCGTCAGCATCAACCGTTGGTCGTCACGCGCCACACCCATGCGCTTGGCCAGCTCCGCGTTGACCGCGTCGAACCGGAACTGGGATGCGGCGTGCATCAACGCGGCCGACGACGTGAGGATGCGCGCCGAGGCCAGCAGCCGGTCAGCTGTGAGCCGGTTCGGTGGCGCGGTCTTGGTGTCCGCGAACGCCTTCACGTGCGCCCGGTACAGCGCCTCGATGTCGCTGATCCCGTCGGGCTGCCCTGCCAGTTCGACCGCGATCATCTCGACCACCTCGTCGATGAACGCCAGCATCACCGCGTCCTTGGTCGCGAAGTACCGACTGAACGTCCGGGGCGAAACATCGGCCGCGGCAGCGATCTGGTCGACGGTGGTCGCCTCGAACCCCTGCCGGTGACACAACTCGATCGCCGCGTCGATCAATGTCGACCTGGTGCGCTGCTTCTTACGTTCACGTAAACCGACATAGGCCGTCCCGACCAGTTCCGCCACGTCCGGCATGTTATCGCCCCGAAGTCGATGATTTCGCAAATAAATGACAACCGCTGCCGACTGTTCACACCTTGTCGGGATCTCGCAGGTCGTCGGGCGCCCACACGGGTGCCACCCGGTACCGCACGAACGCGGGAACGGCCAATGCAGCGACGACGACGCCGACAACGACGAGCGCTCCGCCGCCCGCCGCGGCCACCGTGGTACCGACCATCGCCGCGACCCCACCGTGCGCCGCGTCAGCGAGCCGCGGGCCACCGGCGACCACGACCGTGAAGACGCCCTGCAACCGTCCCCGCACATCGTCGGACGCCGCCTGCTGAAGAATCGTCGATCGGAACGCCGCCGACACCATGTCCGCCGCTCCACCAATGGCCAAGAACACCAACGCAATCCACAACAGCGCACCGGCGTGGCCGTGGGCCATCCCACCGGCCACGCCGAAACCGACCATCGCCAGGCCCCAACCCACGATCGACCACACGACTGCCAGACCCTGCCTGCGGATCCGCGGCAGCCAACCGGAGAACACGCCGCCGAGCACCGCACCGGCGGACATCGCGGCGGCCAACAAGGCCATCACGGTGCCACCCTCGACCGGTCCGCCGAAGCTCTCATGTGCCATCTGCGGGAACAACGCCCGCGGCATGCCGAAGATCATCGCGATGAGGTCGACGACGAACGACATCAGCACGACCCGGTTGCCCGCCAGATACCTCAAACCGTCCAGCACGGCCGCGAATCCCCAGCGCGCCGAACCCTGTTCAGTGCTGGTGGCCGGCATCGGCGCGAGCCGGAACGTGGCCCAGATCGGCGCAAGACAGGTCAGTGCATCGATGAGGTACAGCGTGGACAGGTCGACCCAGCTCAGCAGCAGCCCGGCCAGCAGCGGACCCACGATCGCACCGAACTGGAACACCGTCATGTTCAGTGAGTTCGCGGCCGGCAGTTGCTCGCCGGGCAGCATCCGCGGGATCGCCGCCGAGCGGGTCGGACTGTTGATCGCGAAGAACGCCTGCTGCACCGACAGCAGGCCGAGCACCACCCACACGTTGTTCAGGGCCAGCGCGGCCTGCGCCCACAGCAGCACCGACGCGACGGCCAATCCGACCGAGGCGATGATGAGCAGCAGCCTGCGGTCCATCGCGTCGGCCCAGGCACCGCCCCACAGCCCGAACACCACCAGCGGCACCAGTGCGAACAACCCGGCCAGCCCGACGTACGCCGAGTTCTGGGTGAGTACGTAGAGCTGCACCGGCACCGCGAAGATCGTCAGGTTGGCGCCGATGACGGTCGGGATGCCTGCCACCCACAGGCGCCGGAAGTCGGGGTTGCGCAGCGGGGTGGTGTCGGCGAAGAACTTTCTCACCGTGGGTCAGGGCTGAAGACGTTCCGCGCGGCCGCCCACCACGCGAATCCGGTTGTGCACCCGGTTCTCCCGGCCCTGCCAGAACTCGACCACGTCCGGGCTGATCAGGTAACCACCCCAGTTCGGCGGCACCGGAACCGCGTCGAGGTCGGCGAAGCGCTCGGTGACCGCGGCCAGTTGGTCCATGAGCACGGCGCGCGAACCGATGGGGAAAGACTGGTGCGACGCCCAGGCGCCGAGCTGCGATCCGCGGGGCCGCTTGGACCAGTACTCGGCGGTCGCGTCGGCCGACACCTTGCTCACCGGACCGCGCACATGCACCTGCCTGCCCAGGCCGAACCACGGGAAGGTGGCCGACGCATAGGGGTTGGCGGCCAGCTGTACGCCCTTGGCGGAGTCGTAGTTGGTGAAGAAGGTGATACCGGATTCGTCCACGCCCTTGCACAACACCGTGCGGGTCACGGGCCTTCCCTGTTCGTCGACGGTGCCGACCACCATGGCGTTCGGCTCGGCCAGCCCGGCCCGCTGGGCATCGCCCAGCCAGGTGCGCAGAAGCGTCAACCAGCCCGTCGCGGGATCGTCGCCGAGCCAATCGGCGTCGAGATCGCCGCAGCCGTCCTTCTCCACATACTCGACACGCATCGCCGCCAGATCATGATTGTCCGGAGTTGCCACCGCGCCCACGCTACGCCCGCCCTAGTGCGAGAATCGGGCCATGGCAGCCGTACCGGAAGAGTTCGTCGCCGGCTTGGAAGGCGTCGTCGCCTTCACCACCGAGATCGCCGAACCGGACAAGGACGGTGGTGCGCTGCGCTACCGCGGCGTGGACATCGAAGAGCTCGTCAGCCGACAGGTCACCTTCGGCGACGTGTGGGGACTGCTGGTCGACGGCCGCTTCGGCACGGGCCTGCCGCCCGCCGAGCCGTTCCCGCTACCCATCCACAGCGGCGACGTGCGGGTCGACGTCCAGGCCGGGCTGGCGATGCTGGCCCCGATCTGGGGCTACGCACCGCTGCTCGACATCGACGATCAGATCGCGCGTGATCAGCTGGCACGCGCATCGGTGATGGCGCTTTCCTACGTCGCACAATCCGCCAGGGGCATCTACCAACCCGCCGTGCCACAGCGGCTGATCGATGAATGCGCCACGGTCACAGCACGTTTCATGACCCGCTGGCAGGGCGAGCCGGATCCCCGCCACGTCGAGGCCATCGACGCCTACTGGGTGACCGCGGCCGAGCACGGCATGAACGCCTCGACGTTCACCGCCCGCGTGATCGCCTCGACCGGGGCCGACGTGGCCGCGGCGCTGTCCGGTGCGGTCGGCGCGATGAGCGGCCCGCTGCACGGTGGTGCGCCGGCCCGCGTGCTGCCGATGATCGAGGAGGTCGAGCGCACCGGCGACGCCCGCGCGGTGGTCAAGTCGATCCTGGACAGCGGCGGCAAGCTGATGGGCTTCGGCCACCGGGTGTACCGCGCCGAGGACCCGCGGGCCCGGGTGCTGCGGGCCACCGCCAAGCGGCTGGAGGCGCCGCGCTTCGAGGTGGCCGCCGCGCTCGAACAGGCCGCGCTGGCCGAGTTGCGCGAACGCAGGCCCGACCGGGCCATCGAGACCAATGTCGAATTCTGGGCCGCGGTGATCCTGGACTTCGCCCGGGTGCCGGCGAAGATGATGCCCGCGATGTTCACCTGCGGCCGGACCGCAGGCTGGTGTGCGCACATCCTCGAGCAGAAACGCCTCGGCAAGTTGGTGCGGCCCGCGGCGATCTACGTCGGCCCCGATCCGCGCAGTGTGCAGGACGTCCCGGGGTGGGACGAGCTGGCCGAGGCGCGAGCGGCCTCGGTGTGACCGCGGACGTCTTCGCTTCGGCAGCACGGGCTTTCACGCGGTTGGTGCAATCGCTCCCGGCCTCCGCATGGGACGGGCCGGGCCTTGGCGAGTGGGACATGCGGGCCCTGATCGGCCACACCTCACGGTCATTGATCACGGTCAGCACATACCTGCGCACGCCCGCCACCCGCGAGGATGTGTCCAGCGCGGTCGACTACTACGTGAAGATCCGCGACTACATGTCCGACAGCGGCGCCGCGGCCATCGTGGAGCGGGGCAGGCAGGCGGGCCGGGATCTGGGCGACGACCCGGTGGCCGCCATCGAGCCCTTGTTGACCCGCGCCCTCGACGATGTCGACGGCGCAGGTGACCCCTTGATCGCGGTGATCGGCGGTCTGGGCATCCGGTTGAGCGACTACCTGCAAACCCGTGTCTTCGAGCTGACCGTGCACAGCCTCGACATCGCCGCGGCAGCCGGGGTGACGATAGACCTGCCGCCCGAGGCGCTGGAGGCGGCCGCGGTGTTGGCCACCCGTGTCTCGGTGGCGCTGGGCGAGGGCGACACGGTGCTGCGGGCGTTGACCGGCCGGGCCCCGCTACCGCACTCGTTCTCCGTCACCTGAATGTCAGACTCCCGTGCTTGCATAGGGATAGCCGCGATGAGATCCGTCCGCCCGGCGGGTCTGCATTGGGGTCCGCCCACAATGAGACAGGAGTCCGCACTATGGCCATCGAAGTAACTCCCGCAGTGTTGCCGCACCTCGTCGTCGACGACGCCGCAGCCGCTATCGACTTCTACGTCAAGGCATTCGGCGCCACCGAGTTGGGACGGGTGCCCGGTCCCGGCGGCAAGCTCATCCACGCCGCACTCACCATCAACGGCTCCACCGTGATGCTCAACGACGATTTCCCCGAGTTCAACGACGGCAAGTCGACGACGCCGAAGGCCCTCGGCGGCACACCCGTCACCATCCATCTGACCGTCACCGACGTCGAGTCCAAATTCGAGCAGGCGGTCGAGGCCGGCGCCGAGGTCGTCATGCCACTGGAGGACCAGTTCTGGGGCGACCGTTACGGCATGGTGCGTGACCCGTTCGGCCACCAGTGGTCGCTGGGTCAGCCGGTGCGCGAAGTGAGCCCCGAGGAGATCGCCGCGGCCATGCAGAACCAGCAGTAGGACGCTTCCGCCTCACCAGCATCGGCCGTCCCAGCAAGCCCGGTTAGTCTCGACGCGAGAACCGGGGGGAGAGTCGATGCTGGACTGGCTGGCGCAGTTGGTGCAGCCGCTCAATGCCACGCTGTTCGTGTTGGGCGGTGACGCCGTCAGTTGGGCCGAGCTGCTGGGGTTCGTCACCGGCGGGCTGTGTGTGGCGCTGACCGTGCGCCGCCACATCGCCAATTTCCCGGTCGGCATCGCCAATTGCCTGTTCTTCCTGGTGCTGTTCGCCTCGGCCCGGCTGTGGGCCGACGCCGGCCTGCAAGTGCTCTACATCGCCCTGGGGTTCGCTGGGTGGTGGCAGTGGCGGTACGGCAACACGGGCCGCACACCGCTGGTGGTCACCCGGGCCCGGCCGGACCAGATCGGTTGGTGCGTGGCCGTTGTCGTGGCGGGGACGGCATTGCTGACGGTCATCCTGCGGGCCGCACACGATTCGGCCCCGTTTCTCGACGCGCTCACCACGTGCCTGTCGCTGGTCGCGCAGTGGCTGCTCAACGGCAAGTATCTGCAGACCTGGTATTTCTGGATCGCCGCGGATTGCATCTACGTCCCGCTCTACCTGAGCCGCGACCTCAACCTGACCGCGGCGATCTATCTCGTGTTCCTGGCCCTGTGCCTGTCCGGGCTGCAGTCCTGGCGCAAGGTGCGGGTGTCGTGAGCGAGTTCGGTCACGGCCTGTTCATCGGCAAGTTCTATCCGCCGCACCGCGGACACCACGCGGTGATCGAGGCCGCCGCCGCGCGCTGTGACCGGGTGAGCGTGCTGGTGATGGCGGCCGCGCCGGAGACCGTACCGCTGGCCGACCGGGTGGCCTGGCTGCGCGACACCCACAGCGCCCAGCGCAACGTCACCGTTACCGGAATCCCTTGCGACGCACCGCTGGACGTCACCGACCAACGCGTGTGGGCGGCGCAGGTAGCGGCCATGCGAGCCGGGTTGCGGGCGGCGGGCTGCCCACCCGAGGTCGACGCGGTGTTCTGCGGGGACGACTACGGCGACGAGCTGGCGCGCTGGTTCGACGCCGCGTGCGTGCGGATCCCCCGGAGCGCGGTCAGTGCCTCGGCCGTCCGCCGCGACCTGGCGGGAGGCTGGCTCGAGCTGGCCCCGGCCACCCGTGCCGGGCTCACCACGCGCGTCGTCGTGCTCGGCGCCGAGTCGACCGGGACGACGACCGTAGCCACCCGGCTGCAGCAGCACTACGCGGCACGCGGCGGGGTCTGGGCCACCACGCACAACGTCGAGGAATACGGCCGGGACCACACCGCGGTGGTGTGGCAGCGGCAACCGGACCGCGCGATCACCGAATTAGCGTGGGACCACGCCGATTTCGATGCCATCGGGATCGAACAGAAGCGCCGGGAGGAGGCCGCGGCCCGCGCCGGTTCACCGATCCTGCTGTGCGACACCGACGCGTTCGCCACCGCGGTGTGGGAGCGGCGTTATCTCGGAACGGCCGCACGCGGCGATCAGGTGTGGAAGCAGGTACCGCGGCGCGCGGTCTATCTGCTCACCGACCACGCCGACGTGCCGTGGCACGACGACGGGATGCGCGAGGGCGACCTGGAGATCCGGGCGGCGATGACCGACTGGTTCGCCGATGCGCTCACCGCCGCCGGACACTCGTGGGTGCTCTTGACGGGATCGTTGGCCGAGCGTGTCGACCTCGCCGTGCGCACCGTCGACCCGTTGCTGAACCTCGCGATGAGCTTCGGCGAACCGCTGCACGGTCCGGGCTTCGAGTGATCGTGACGCGGGCATTGGTCACAGCTGTCACAGCCGTACCGGGTCTGCAGGCGTTGGTGGACTTCGAAATACGCCACCGCCGGCGGTATCACAAAACCTGGTACCGCCCGCGGTATCACCTTTCCAGGTCGGGTGCCAACAGCTCACCGATGCTGGCGTGACCAGTGTGGCGAGTGTGAAAGCGCCGTCGCTCAGTGCGCCTGCAGGCTCGCGACAAGACGTTGCCGCACAGTCGGTTTCGGTGCTGCCGCGGCAGCGGCCAGCATGGCCTCGACGGTGGTGAACTTGTCGCGGGGGCGCTCGTCGCCACCACGCGCGATCTCCGCCGCGTCGATGGCGTGCCACCCGGCAGCGTCCACCACGTCGGGCTGCCGGCTGTGCACGAGCTTCTCCAGCTCCCCCGGCTTGCGCACCGGGGCGGTCAGGACACCGTCGTTGTAGTCGGCGACCAGGTTGCGCACGGTCTCCGCGGCACACGACTTGTTGGTGCCGATGAAACCGGTGGGGCCGCGCTTGATCCAGCCCGCCACGTAGGCACCGGAGGCGCCACGGACACGGCCGCCGTCGTTCGGCACGACAGCAGCGTCGTCGTCGAACGGCAACGCGTCAATGGCCTTGCCGCGGTAGCCGATCGAGGTCAGCACCAGCCCGGCGTCGATGGTGTACGCCTGGTCGGTCCCGGTCAGCCCGAACTCGACACCCGATACCCGCCCATCGCCGAGCACCCGCTGCGGCGTCAGCTGGTAGGCCAACCGGATCCGCGGCGTGGTGATCGGCGCGGACGCATCGCCCAGCTTGGCGAGGATCTCGAGCTTGCCGCGGGTGAGCGGGTCGGTTTCGACGGCCAGGTCCCGCATCACGAGGTCGTGATCAGCAGCGCTGAGCACCACCTGGCAGGTGGAGGTCAGCCCGATCAGCTCGGGCAGGGTGAACGCCGAGAACGCCGGGCCACGGCGGGCGGCGATCACCACCTCCTGCACGCGCGAGCCACGCAGGGCGGCCAGTGCATGATCGGAAATATCGGTGCGCGCCAACACATCCGGGTCGGTGGTCAGGATGCGGGCGACATCGAACGCGACGTTGCCGTTGCCGACGATCACCACCCGCTCGTGCGTCAGATCCACCGGCAGATCGGTGAACTCGGGATGGCCGTTGATCCAGGCCACCATCTCGGTGGCGGTTCCGGTACCCGGGCGGTCCATGCCGTCGATGGTCAGGCGCCGGTCGTTGGGTGCGCCGACGGCGTACAGCACGGCGTGATGGTGTTCCAGCAGCTCGGCGTGGGTCAGGTGGTTGCCGACCTCGACGTTGAGGAAGAACCGGAAGTTGCGCTGCTTGCCGATGGTGTCGAACAGCTTGGTCACCCGTTTGGTGCTCTGGTGATCGGGCGCGACACCGGCCCGCACCAGACCGTAGGGCGTCGGCAGCTTCTCGAAGACGTTGACCCGCACGCCTTTTTGCGTCAGCAGCTCGTCGGCCGCATACATCGCCGCCGGCCCTGAACCCACGATGGCCACGGTCAGCGGGCCACCGGAGCGCCGGTCGATCTTCGGCGCCTCGAGGACCGGCGCCAACTTCGACGTCGGCGGCAGCTTGCCTTCCCGTTTGGGATAGAACGCGGCATTGAGTTCGATGAACGGCAGCTGCTTGTCGGTCAGCCGGGTGTCCGCCGCGATGGCGCCGACCGGGCACGCGCTGACGCACGCACCGCAGTCGACGCACGCATCGGGATCGATGTAGAGCATCTCGGCGGTCGCGAAGCCCGGCTCATCCGGTGAGGGATGGATGCAGTTGACCGGGCACGCGTAGACACAGGATCCGTCGCTGCAACACGACTGGGTGATCACATGGGGCACAGTGAGGCTCTCGTCGGTTACGCGACGGCGACGAGGTGCTCGCGCTGCGGCTCGCTACGGTAGCGGCTCGGCGGCCCGTCGATCTTGCAGATCTTCCACATGAGCTTGGCGATCGGGTTCATCAGCCCCGTGTCGGTGCACAGCATGCGCACGTCACCGAACATGTCGCGCAGCATCTTGCGGGACTCCGGCGCATCGAAGAACAGGTCCTTGCGCACCGAGCGCGGGATGTCGAATTCCTTCCAGAACGCACGCGGCGGCACGATGATGGCCGAGCACAGGATGCGCATGGTCAGCGGCACGAACAGCGACAGCAGCCAGCGCTGACGACGGCGCAGGTGCGGCACCCGCTTGTGCAGGTACTGATGCGCGAACGAAATGTGGCGGGCCTCCTCGGCGACGTGGATCGCCATCACCCGCTCCATGATCGGGTGCAGTTCCTTGCCCTCGCGCAGCACGTTCTTCTGCGTGTGGTCGATGGGCTCCTCGCCGGCGAGCACGCCGAAGAAGAACGGGATGGGCAGCGGGCCCGCGGCGAGCGGGATCAGCGGCTGCAGCCACTTGAGCAGCCGCGGCATGCCCGGCACGTCCTTGCCGATGCGGTTCACCATCTCCTGGAACATCAGGGTGTGGTTGCACTCCTCGACGGATTCGTGCAAGCAGTACCGGTACTCCGGCGAGCCGTTGGGCACCCAGAACGAGTACTCCATGAGGCCGCGGATCAGGATGTTCTCGAAGTGCAGGCCCACCTTGGCGACGTTGGCCTGGCGCCACATGCCGATCTCGATCTGCCGCTGCAACGGCTGAGCCTGGTACCACGGGTGGCCACCGATCGGGTCGGTCGCCGGCAGTACCCAGCGGGAATCGTTGGGTGTGACAGCAAACTCCGGCGAATCCCACTCGATGTCGACATAGGGATTGAAGTTGCGCCGCACCGACCCCTCGGACAGTGTGGTGAGCATGTCGACGTACTCGGTGTCGTCGGTGACGTCCATGTTCTTGCGCCAGCGCCTGATCATCTTGGTCCGAGCCATGTTGCAGACCTCTCCCTCTCCTATGAGGTTTACATCTACCTGCCTTGTGTATAACGGTACCGCAGGTATCGACTAAATGTCTACGTCGGATTTCAGAAGTTTGCCGAGAGGGTGCATGACGTGGTCGAACTGAAGACGCCATCCGAGATCACAGCCATGGCGGCCGCCGGATCCGTCGTTGCAGAAGCATTGCGGGCGGTGGTGGCCGAGGCCACTCCGGGGCGTACGACAGCCGATCTGGACCGCGTCGCCGCCGAGGTGCTGGCGGCCCACGGGGCCACCTCGCCCTTCCTGAACTACCACCCCCGCTGGGCTCCCAGCCCGTTCCCCGCGGTGCTGTGTGTGAGTGTCAACGACGCCGTCGTCCACGGTGTGCCCAACGACACCGTGCTCGCCGACGGAGACCTGGTGTCGGTGGACTTCGGGGCAATCTTGAACGGCTGGTGCGGCGACGCCGCCCGCAGCTTCGTCGTCGGCACGCCCCGGCCCGCCGACACCGCGCTGATCAAGGCCACCGACGCGGCCCTCGCGGCGGGCATCGCCGCAGTCCGGCCCGGCAATACTCTCGGTGATGTCGGCCACGCCATCTCGGCCGTGGCACGTCGGGCCGGCTACGGCCTGCTGGCCGATCACGGTGGTCACGGCATCGGCCGCACCATGCACGAGGCCCCGCACGTGCCCAACGAAGGCCGGCGCGGCAAGGGCTTCAAACTCCGGTCCGGCCTGGTGATCGCCATCGAGCCGATGCTGATCGCCGACGGCACCGACGACTACGTGCACGACTCCGACGGCTGGACCCTGCGCACCGCGAACGGGGCGCGCGCCGCCCACAGCGAGCACACCGTCGCCGTCACCCCCGATGGAGCGCAGATTCTGACACTTTAAGCTGGTCCCATGGCTGAACTGACGATTCCCGCCGATCTCAAGCCCCGCGACGGCCGTTTCGGCTGTGGACCGTCCAAGGTGCGCCCCGAGCAGCTGACCGCGCTGGTCGCGGCCGGGGACCTGTTCGGCACCAGCCACCGGCAGGCGCCGGTGAAGAATCTGGTCGGCCGGGTGCGCGACGGGCTGCGTCAGCTGTTCTCCTTGCCCGACGGCTATGAGGTGGTGCTGGGCAACGGCGGCTCGACGGCGTTCTGGGACGCCGCGGCGTTCGGCCTGGTCGACAAGCGGTCGCTGCACCTCACCTACGGCGAGTTCAGCTCGAAGTTCGCCTCGTGCGTCGCGAAGAACCCGTTCGTCGGCGACCCGATCATCCTCAAGGCCGATCCGGGCAGCGCGCCCGCACCGACCTCAGACCCGTCGGTCGACGTCGTCGCGTGGGCGCACAACGAGACCTCGACCGGTGTCGCAGTGCCGGTCCAGCGTCCCGACGGCGACGCGCTCGTCCTCATCGACGCCACGTCGGCGGCCGGCGGACTGCCGGTGGACATCACCGACGTGGACGCCTACTACTTCGCCCCGCAGAAGAACTTCGCCAGCGACGGCGGCCTGTGGATCGCGGTGCTCTCCCCCGCCGCACTGGCCCGCATCGAGGCCATCGCCGCCACGGACCGCTGGGTGCCCGACTTCCTGTCCCTGCCGATCGCGGTCGACAACAGCGTCAAGAACCAGACCTACAACACCCCGGCCATCGCCACCCTCGTGCTGCTGGCCGAGCAGATCGACTGGCTCAACGGCAACGGCGGGCTGGACTGGGCCGTCAAGCGTACCGCCGATTCGTCTCAGCGGCTGTACTCGTGGGCGGAGGGCGCCTCGTTCGCCACCCCGTTCGTCACCGATCCGGCGCTGCGCTCGCAGGTGGTCGGCACCATCGACTTCGACGACTCCGTGGACGCTGCCGCCGTGGCGAAGGCGTTGCGGGCCAACGGCATCGTCGACACCGAGCCGTACCGCAAGCTGGGCCGCAACCAGCTGCGCGTCGGCATGTTCCCGGCGGTCGACCCTGACGATGTCAGCGCGCTGACCCGCTGCGTGGACTGGGTCGTCGAACGCCTCTGACGCCGCTACCGCGTGTCAGCACGGTTACGAGCTGATAACGCAGTATGGTGCGCCAAGGAGGTCGGTAATGCGAGAACTCAAAGTCGTCGGGCTCGATGTCGACGGCAAGCGCATCATCTGCGAAACCGACGACTCCTCGGAGTTGTTCAGTGTGCGCGTAGATGACCGGCTGCGTGCTGCGGCGCGTGGTGACCGAGTCGCCTCGAATCAAACCCAGATGGATCTAGAGGTGCACAGCGTGCTGCGTCCCAAGGAGATTCAAGCCAAGATCCGCGCCGGCGCCTCGGTGGAGCAGCTGGCGGCCGCCGCCGGCGTGCCGATCGAACGCGTGGAACGGTTCGCTCACCCGGTGCTGCTGGAGCGGGCCCGGGCAGCGGAGCTGGCCACCGCCGCGCATCCCGTGCTCGCCGACGGGCCCGCGGTGCTGACCCTGCTGGAGACGGTGACCACGGCCCTGGTCGCTCGCGGGCTCGACCCGGACGCCACCAGCTGGGACGCCTGGCGCAACGAGGACAGCCGGTGGACCGTGCAGTTGTCCTGGAAGGCCGGACGCTCCGACAACGTCGCGCACTTCCGGTTCACTCCGGGCGCGCACGGCGGAACCGTCACCGCATCCGACGACACCGCCCACGAACTGATCAATCCGGACTTCAACCGGCCGTTGCGTCCCGTGGCGTCGCTGCCGCAGCTCGACTTCGATGCGCCAGCACCCGCACGCGTACCCGAGCCGGTTGCCGCGCCGCCACAGGAACCCGAGCCCGTGGCTGCCGAGCCCACGCCGCCGAAGCCCGCTCGGTCGCGCAAGGCCCGCCCGGCCGTGCCGGCCTGGGAAGACGTGCTGCTGGGTGTGCGCTCGTCCGGCGGCCAGCGCTGAGGTTGACCTGAACCGTTCTTGAGGTCATAGCGTCGGCGCATGACCTCGATCGGCTTGGCGACCAGCACTCCGTTCACCGACGACCCGGCCCTCGTGGCCGACGAAGCGCGACATGCCGAACACCTCGGGTACGCCACGCTGTGGCGTTCCGGAAACCTGCCGATGGTCCCGGTGGCGGTGCGCGCGACCAGCACCATCACGGTGGCCACGGGCATCATCCCGGTGGTTCGGGTGCCTGCTGCCGAGGTCATCGCCGTGCACACCGGCCTCGAAGACACCAACCCCGGCCGCTTCGTCGTCGGCTTGGGCGGCGCGCACGGACCGCATCCGATCGCTACGCTCAACGCCTATCTCGACGAGCTGGACGCCGTCGGCATCGACAACCGCGTGCTGGCCGCGCTGGGTCCGAACATGCTGTCCCTGGCGCGGGACCGGGCCCGGGGCGCATACCCGTTCCTGGTGACGCCGTCCTATGTCGCCGACGCCCGGTCTGTGGTGGGCGCCGACCGGACGCTGGCGGTCCTGCTGATGGTCATCCCGGTCACCGACCGCGAGACGGCCCGAGGGGCGGCGGCCGGACCGCTGGAGTTCCTGACCGCACAGGGCGGCTACCGCCGCAACCTGCTGCGCCAGGGGTTCACCACGGCTGACATCGACACCGTCAGTGACCGGTTGCTCGACGGCATCGCGGCCTGGGGTGCACCCGGGCGCATCGCGGAGCGCATCGCCCAGTACCAGGCGGCCGGGGCCGACCAGGTGGTCCTGAGGATCCTGGGCGTCGACGACCTGGCGGCGTGGCGTACCCGACTGGCCCAGATCCTCATCGATCAGTGACAGGGACGCCCGCCGCTCGCGGCCCTATCGGTATTTGTGCACCTCGCAGGTGCAGTACATGTGCCCGCACGTGTAGCACGCAGGCATCCCCTTGCAGCGGTAGCAGACATCGCAGTTGATCGGCTCGGTGTGCCGACCGGCATCCTCCGCTCGGTAGGGCTCTCGGCAGTGGTAGCACAGCGGACGCGCGACGTCGTCCTGCTCACCGGTTGCCGCATCACTCATCGCGTCACCTCCGTTCCCGACATGGACCCCAGCCGCCGACGGTGTCCGTCCTCAGAAGTCCCCCACACCGGCCACCACCATGCCTGCCATCAGCACGAACGCAACTCCGGTCACCAGATCCGTACGGAGACGAGGGATGAAGTTGGCCACCGTGCGGCCGATCTGGTGTCCGGCGACCGCCACCACAAACGTGCAGAACGCGAAGAGAGGGGGTGCCAGCCACACCGAGTAGCCCGCGATGCCGAGAGCCGCCCCCGCCGCCAAATTGTCGACGCTCAACGGCACAGGCAGCCAGCGCCTCGCCACCTTCATGTCCGGATCCGCCGGCTCAGGTGATCGAATCGCCTTGATGATGACCCACAGACCGTAGGCAACGAGGCCCACGGTCGCCACGATCTCGGCCGTGTCGGAGATCTGGGTACTGACATAGCCGCCGATGAGTATCCCGATCGCAGGTGCGACGCCATCCCACAGGCCGAAGATCAGGGACGTCTTGACCGACGTGCGCAAATTCGGCTTGAGCCCCCCGAGCGCGATCGCCGTCCGAAGGTTGTCGAGGCTCAAGGCGAATCCGAGAGCGATCAGTCCAATCATGTGTTCCCTTTCAGGACGGTCAGGGCTGGGGAAAGCAGCGAGCTCAGCGGCGCGCCTCCGGCGTCGCCGCGGTCGCCAGCACACCGGCGCGGCTCGGGTGCGGACGCGGGACCAACGACCCAGGCGGCCGTGTCGAGTCGTTGGCCGCCGCCACTGCTGTCGCAACGAGCTCATGGTCAGGGGCGAGGTGACAGACCGGGTCGGTGCGGGCGGCATCGCCGGTCAGCGCGAAGGCCTGACACCGACAGCCGCCGAAGTCGATGCTCCGCCGCTCGCAGCTGCGGCACGGATCCGGCATCCATTCCTCGCCGCGGAACTGCTGAAACAGCGGCGACTCGGCCCAGATCCACGCCAGGGCATGCTCGCGCACGCTGGCCCGAGGCAGGTCGAGGCCACGGACCAGCTCTCCGGCGACCGGGCACGGCAGCGCATCGCCATTGGGCGTCACGGTGAGCTGGCGACGGGCCCAGCCGTCCATGCAGGGTTTGGGGTATTGGCTGTAGTAGTCGGGAATGACGTAGATGATCTCCATGCGGTCGGCGAGTCGCTCCCTGCTCGCTCGAACCACCGCCTGCGCCCGCTCCAGCTGCTCCCTGCTCGGCAACAGCTCGGCACGGTTGACTCCGGCCCAGCCGTAGTACTGCGTGTTGGCCAGCTCGATGCGGTCGGCGCCGAGCCCCTCCGCCATGTCGAGGATGCCGCCGATCCGGTCGATGTTCTGCCGGTGCAGAACGACGTTGAGGGTCAACGGCCAGCCGAGCTGCTTGACGAGCCGAGCCACCACCAGCTTGCGGTCGAACGACGCAGTGCCGGCAATCCGGTCGGACAGCGTTCGCTCGTCGGCCTGGATGCTGATCTGGACATGGTCGAGCCCGGCCTCACGCAGCTGATCGGCGCGCCGGTGGGAAAAGCCGAGCCCGCTGGTGATCAGATTGGTGTACAGGCCCAGCTCGTTGGCGCATCGCACCAGCTCGACGATGTCGTGGCGCTGCATCGGCTCGCCGCCCGAGAGATGCAGCTGCAGCACACCGAGCTCAGCTGCCTCGGTCAGCACCCGCTGCCACTGGGCGGTCGTCAGCTCGTCGCGGTAGTCGTCGAGCGCGAGCGGATTGGAGCAGTAGGGGCAGTGCAGCGGACAGGCGTAGGTGAGCTCGGCCAGTAGGGCGAAGGGCTTATCCATGGTCTACCTCCATGCTGTGATGGGCGACGAGATCGGTCACGAAGCGTCGTACGTCGTCGTCGGTGACCTGGCTGTACCGGCTCTGCAACTCCGACTGGATCTCCGCGACGGTCCGCAGGCCGTCGCACAGCTCGACGATCGCGGCGCCGGTGTCGTTGATGACCCAGACGGTCTCGGGCGACAGCAGCGCGTGCTGCCCGCGCGCGGCGTCGAACCTCATGCGCACGTGCGGGGCCAGTCGGGGTCGCGCGGTGTCCTCAACCATTGCCATAGGCCCGGTCGATGGCGTCGAGCATGGCCCACAGCACGTCGCACTTGAAGGACAGCGCCGCCAGCGCGGCCGCCTGCGTGTCCGCGGTGACGCAGTGCTTTCGCACGATTTCGAGGCCGTGCTCGGAGTCGCGGGGAGCCTGGGTGATGCGGGCCCGGAAGTAGGCGAGTGCTTCGGGGTCGATCCAGGTGTAATGGCGTTCGAATGCGGCGAGCCGCTCAGCCATCAGGTCAGGCGCGAACAGCTCGGTCAGTGAGGAGGCCACCGCCTCGACCCACGGCCGGGTCCGCGTGAACGTGACGTAGGCATCCACGGCGAACCGCACGCCGGGGAGCAGGTGTCGTTCGTCCTCGACTTCCTCCCGGGTCAGGTCGACGGCCTCGGCCAGACGCAGCCACGACTCGATCCCGCCAGATCCTTCGGTGGTGCCGTCGTGGTCGATGATGCGCTGGACCCAACGCCGCCGTACCTCGCGGTCAGGGCAGCTGCTGAGGATCGCCCCGTCCTTATGGGGAATGTTCGCCTGGTAGTAGAAGCGATTGGCCACCCAGCCCCTGATCTCCTCCGGGCTGGACTTGCCGTCGTTCATCCGGCGATGGAAGGGATGCTGATGGTGGTACTGCCCGACGTGCGCGCGAAGCGCTTCCTCGAACTCATCGGGCGCCAACGCCTCAGTCAGAGTCGCTCCACGCGGGGCCATCGTCGCCACTTGCGTGATCGGTGTCATCTTCGCTCCTCACGTGCGCAGGTCATCTTCGCTCCTCACGTGCGCAGGTCATCTTCGCTCCTCACGTGCGCAGGTCATCTTCGCTCCTCACGTGCGCAGGTCATCTTCGCTCCTCAGATCTCCAGCTCCATCCCGTCCACGGCGACCTCCATGCCGTGCCGGGTGAGGATCCGCCGTTCCGGCGAATCCTCGAGCAGGATCGGGTTGGTGTTGTTGATGTGCAGATAGACCTTGCGGTCGACGGGCAGCGGCGACAGCAGCTCGAGGCTGCCGCCCGGACCGTCGATCGGTACATGTCCCATCTCGCGCGAGGTCTTGCCGGCGAGTCCCAGGCGGGGCATCTCGTCGTCGCGCCAGAAGCTCCCGTCGATCAGAAGACACGAGCAGTCGGTCAACTCCTCGAGGACCTCGGGGCTGAGTCGCTGTACGCACGGCAGGTAGATCAGGCTTTTGCCCCTGCGGGTGTCGGTGACGCGGTAGCCCACGACCCGGCCGTACTCCGATGCCCCGGGAAACCGCATGCGCTTGTCCGTCGGGACGTCGAACGCGCGGTACGTGAGCCCGTCGCCGAGCGCCACCTCGGCACCGGGCTGCACCCGCTGCCATTTGACCGGGCAGTACGCCGCCAGCGTCCGGAGCACTCCGGTTCCGGTGGTGAGGGTCTCGTGCACCGATTCGGTCGCATGCACCTCGAGACCACATCCCTCGCGCATCAGCAGCAGCCCGAGCGTGTGGTCGAGCTCGGCGTCGGTGAGGAGCACTGCCTGTAGTCGGACCACCCTGCCCTCGTCGGGATGCAGGTCAGGAAAGGACTCGATCTGGGACTGGATGTCCGGTGACGCGTTGAACAGGAACCACTGCCGGCGGTCGACGCTCACCCCGATCGACGACTGTGAGCGTGGGACACAGGGTCGCGCGCCGGTCCGCACAGCGCGGCACGACGGGCAGGTGCAGTTCCACTGCGGAAAGCCTCCGCCGGCTGCTGACCCCAACACATGAACCCACACGATTGACAACTCACTCTGTTGTAGTGGCGACGGGGCGCCGGATCTCCTCAGACCCGGCGCCCCGTCGGGACACGATCAGCGGCCTTCGTCCCAGATGGCCACGTATGCGGTGACCTCGGCGGACACTCGGACCTGCGTAGCCGTGGGAGACTCCCACCTCGGCAGAGTGCTGTCAGAGATCTGTCGCTCCATCATGTTGTCTTCCTCTCTGTTGTTCGATCGGGTTGGTGGAACAGATGTGAATCAGCCGGGAAGCGCGAAGGCGATGAGCGCCGCGCCGTGGCCCTGGCCGGCCATCCCGGGGATGATGCCCTCGAGCCAGCCACCCCAGCCGACCGGCACAGCGATGTACTGCTTGCCGTCGACCGAGTAGGTCATGCAAGAGCTGTGGTGACCGCTACCGCACTGGAATTTCCACAGCTCATCGCCGGTGCGGGCGTCGAGCGCGAAGAACTCACCCGTCGGCGTACCGGAGAACACGAGGTTGCCGGCGGTGGACATAACCGACGCTGCCATGGGCATGTCGAGCCGCCAGCGCCACTTCTCCTCACCGTGCGAGTCGAACGCGCTGACCGAGCCGGCCATGTTGTCGACGTCGACCTCGACGGCGGCACCCCAGTAGGGCATGCCTTCCTTGAACTCGCGACGACGGCGGGTGGCAGTGGCACCCACGTCGGCCACCGGCACGTAGAACATGTCGGTGTCCGGGTTGTACGCAGCGTGCGTCCACTCCTTGGCACCGGCAGGGCCGGGGAAGAAGTGGCAGGGCTCGCCTTCCTTGTCCGGGTACTTGCGGGGGGTCACCTTGCCGTCGCGGGTGATGACGCCCCAGTCGATGCGGTCGACGAACGGGGTGACGTGCTGCAGCTCACCATTGGTGCGGTCCAGCACGAACATGTACCCGTTCTTGTCGAAATGGGCGAGCAGCTTCTTGCCGTCCCGCTCGAACAGGGTCATCTCCATCGTGGAGTCGTAGTCCCACAGGTCGTGGGGGGTGAACTGGTAGTGCCACTTGATCTCACCGGTGTCCACGTCCAGCGCGACAACGCTGTCGGTGTAGAGGTTGTCTCCCTCGCGGACCCCGCCGTCGAAGTCAGGTGCCGGGTTGCCGGTGCCCGCGTAGTAGAGGTTCAACTCCGGGTCGTAGGTTCCGGTGACCCAGTGGTTCGCGCCGCCGCGTTGCCAGGCCTCACCGTCGGCGGGCCAGGTTTCCGAGCCGGGCTCACCCGGCTTCGGGACGGTGTAGGTCCGCCACCGGTGCTCGCCGGTTTCCAGATCCCAGCAGTCGATGTGACCGCGGACGCCGAACTCGCCACCGGCGGAACCGGTGATGATCGTGTCCTTGATGACCAGCGGGGCCAATGAAGCGCTCTCCCCCGCTCGCACGTCGCCGATGGTCTTCTGCCAAACCTTCTGACCGTTGGTGGCGTCGATCGCCAGCAGTTGGGCGTTCTGCGTCACCATGTAGACCTTGCCGTTCGCGACCGCGCAGCCGCGGTTGACGTTGGCGCAGCACAGCGACACGTCGAAGGGCACTGCATGCTTGTAGCGCCACAGCTGCTGACCCGTCGTCGCGTCGAGCGCCCAGAGCCAGCCGTCCCAGCCGGTGACGAACATGACGCCGTCGACGACTATCGGACAGGCTTCGAACGCGTAGGTCGACGTGGCGGCGATGATGCCGGTCGTACTCGCCTGATGGATCCAGGCGACCTTCAGGTCCTTGACGTTCTCGACGTTGATCTGATCCAACAGGCTGTGCCGCCAGCCGTCGTAGGCACCGTAGTAGGTGATCCAGTTGTGCGACTCGTTCCGCGCATCGAGGATGCGCTCGTAGTTGATGCCGCTGGTCACATCCGGTGCACTGTGCGGCAGGTTGCTGAGCTTGCTGTGGTTGAAAGCCTCACCGGCGTCGATGTATCCGCCGCCGGCGTCACCGCCACCGCCTTGGGCGGGCGCTTCTGGGATAACCGTCATTGTGGTTCCTTTCTACGGCCGCGGCTGGGCGGGCCGGTCGAGTTTGGCCTCCGGCGGCACGTCACCGGACACGACGATGGCAGCGGTCAAACCCTTACCCTCGTCGTTGCCGGCGGGCGAGCCGTACCAGTAGTAGCCAGGGCCGTCCAATTCGAGCGTCGCCCGGCCCTTCGAGTGGTTCACCAGACCGATGAACTGCTTGTCGCCGTTGCTCGGCAACAGGCAGGCATGGGTGTTCTTGTCGTCGTTGATGATCGTCAGCTCGACGGTGCCGGCGTGCGGCAGGATGAGGATCGCCGGCTCGAATGCGAGCGCATCCTCCGGGATCCTGATGGTCGCTTCCATCGTGCCGTCGGCACGTTCGGTCGCTTTGGCGATGGAACCGGTCCCCAGTACGGAACCTATGGCTGCCTTGTTTTGTCCCTGGAGTTCTGCCAGGAGTGCATCTCGTTCCTGAACGGTCGTCATTGGACATCACCTCCTCATGAGTGAAACTTTGTGTGGGTTGTGTTGTTGTACGAAAAGGCGTTCATGACGTTTCTTCTTGACCCGGATCGGCGATTCGGTAATGCCCTGGACGCATTCAGTGATCGTTATCCGGAAACTCAACGTGCCTCAGCCCATATCTTCGGACCGTCGACAGTTGATAACCCGCCTGATCACCTACCTCTCATTGCGGAATGGCGTGGTTCGGTGCGCCCTTCGTTGCCGAAATGACCAATTCGAACCTTTAACGAGGTGAAGCGTAGGCCCGATTGAAACCCACGAATAGGCACGACCGCTGGGCCGCCGCACGCTGCCGTTCACACGCCGCAAGGTGCCGTTCGCCGTGACGCCGATCACACCCCCGGGCCCGGCGCGGATGACCCACACCGCGTGGCTGGGCGTCGTTCACAATCGCTGCCGCGGAGCCCCAGAACGCCCCCGAAACGTCGACGAACGCCAGGTAGGCGATGCAATGGTTCGTTCCAGCACCACGAAGACCACCGAGGCGAGGCGCGCCCACGGTGCAGTCACCAGCGGTGGGCGCCGGGAACCTCAGGCCAGCCGGCGGGCCGGCAGAGGCTGCCGTTCACCCGCCACAACCGACCGCTCAGACCCCGGCCGTCACACTGTGGGGATCGAAGAAGTCGAGCCCCGAAATCAGATACCGCACCAAAAGCTCACGACAATTCCCGCTCCGCCAGGACTGGCGTTCGGCGCAGTAATTCTCCGATATCCGTAGGCGTATTGAGAAAGCGAAGAAAGTCCGCCGAGGGCACGCAAAGACGGCCACGGAGATTGACACCACGATGTGCGGCGTCGTGATCGATTCGGTCGGCAAGCGCGCAAAATCGCATAACCGCCCGTCCGGCGGATACTGCCGTTCATGCGCGGCGCCGCGCCGCTTATGCGCCGGCCGTCACATCGCGGGGTCGAAAAGGTCCAGGCTCATGACCTTGTCCCACGCCGCGACGAAGTTGCGGACGAACATCTCCTCGGCACCCTCACACGCGTAGGCCTCGGAGAGGGCACGCAGCTCGGAGTGGGCCCGGAAGACGAGGTCGGCCCGACTGGCGAGCCACGCGACCTCGCCGGTGTGCCGGTTGCGCCCCTCGTAGGACACCGGCGGTGCACCCTTGGGCGTCCTCGGTATCCACTCGATGTCCGTGTCCAGCAGGTTGACGAAGAAATCGGTGGTCAGCGAGCCCGGCGTTCGGGTGAACACGCCGACGGCGGCGTCGCGGTGGTTCGCACCGAGCACGCGCAGGCCGCCGATCAGCACTGTCATCTCGCGGGCGCTGAGGGTCAGCTGGCTCGCGCGTTCGATGAGCTGGTGCTCCGGGGGCAGCTCGTTGTTCATACCGACGTAGTTGCGGAACGCGTCCGCCTTGGGCTCGAGCGCGGCGAACCACTCTGGGTCGGTCCACTCCTGTGTCGCGTCGGTGCGTCCCGGCCGGAACGGGACTTCGATGTCGTGACCGGCAGCAGCGGCGGCGTGTTCGATCGCGGCGCAGCCACCGAGCACGATCAGATCGGCAAGCGAGATCCGCTTGTTCGCGCGCTGGGAGTCGTTGAACCGGTCGCGGATCTCCTCGAGCGTGGCCAACACGGCACCGAGCGTCTCGGGCTCGTTGACATGCCAGCTCCGCTGGGGTTCCAGTCGGATCCGCGCCCCGTTCGCACCGCCGCGTTTGTCGCTGTCGCGGAAGGTCGACGCAGAGGCCCACGCCGTGCGAACGAGTTGGGCGACCGAAAGGCCCGATTGCCGGATCTCGCCCTTGAGCGTGGCGATGTCCTCGGCGTCGACGAGCTCGTGATCAACGTCAGGCACCGGGTCCTGCCAGATCAACCGCTCGGCGGGAACCAGCGCTCCCAGGTAGCGCTGAACGGGGCCCATGTCTATGTGCGTGAGCTTGAACCACGCCCGCGCGAAGGCGTCCTCGAGCTGGTCCGGGTGCTCCAGGAACCGCCGCGAGATCGACTCGTAGATGGGGTCCTCCTGCAGTGCAAGGTCCGTGGTGAGCATGACCGGGTGATGAGTCTTGCCCGGGTCGTAAGGGTCCGGCACGGTCCCCTCGCCCTGACCGTCACTGGGGATCCACTGCCACAGCCCCGCCGGGCTGAGCTCGACTTCCCACTCGTATTCGAACAGCGTCTCCAAGAACGTGTGGTCCCACGTGACCGGCGTACGCGTCCACATCCCTTCGAGCCCGCTGGTGATGGTGTCCGGGCCGTTACCGGTGCCGTACGTGTTCGCCCAGCCCAAGCCCTGAGCAGTGAGCGGCGCGGCCTCGGGTTCCGGGCCGAGGGCGGTGTCCGGCGCCGGCCCGTGCGTCTTTCCGAACGTATGACCTCCGGCGATCAGCGCCACCGTCTCCTCGTCGTTGAATCCCATCCGCTTGAAGGTCTGACGGATGTCCCGGGCGGCGAGCCGCGGATCGGGATTGGTGGCGGGGCCCTGGGGGTCGACGTAGATCAGTCCCATCTCGGTGGCCGCCAACGGTTCGTCGAGATGCCGGACACCGCTGTGCCGTTCGTCGGCCAGCCACTTGAATTCCGGTCCCCAGTACAAATCGTCGGGCTCCCAGGCGTCCTCCCGGCCGCCTGCGAACCCGAATGTCTTGAAACCCATCGACTCCAGCGCGCAGGTGCCCGCGAAGATCATCAGGTCCGACCAGGAGATCTTGCGTCCGTACTTCTTCTTCACCGGCCACAGGAGACGGCGCGCCTTGTCCAGGTTGCGGTTGTCGGGCCAACTGTCCAACGGCGCAAAGCGCTGCATCCCCCCGCTCGGGCCGCCGCGGCCGTCACCGACGCGGTAGGTGCCGGCGCAGTGCCACGCCATCCGCAGCACGAGCGGTCCGTAGTGACCGAAATCGGCCGGCCACCAATCCTGCGAGGTCGTCAATACGTCGTCTACATCGCGGGCCAGCTCGTCGAGATCCAACGACAGGAACTCTTTGGCGTAGTCGAAGTCCTTGCCCCTCGGGCTGTCCGCGGTCTTCTGCCGCAACACCCCCAAATCGAGCCGCTGCGGCCACAAGTCGTTCGAACTGCCGCCCGCGGCAGGATTGCTCCGTTGCCGAGCCGCTGTCGCTTCGCTCAGGACCTTGTCATAGGTGCGATAGGCGTGAGTGTCGGGATTCTCTGGCATGGATTTCCTCCCGGGTGCCGCCGAGCTTCAGATCCCCAGCGCACGGCGTACCGCGCGCACGTTGCGCCTGGACACCGGCAACATCGTCTTCTGCCGGTCGTCCATGACCAGGACCAGCTCACCCTTGTCCCGGCGTTCGACCTCGCGAATGCGGTTCAGGTTCACGACATACTGGCGGTGCACGCGCAGGAATCCCGCTTTGGCCAGCTCATTTTCGAGCTTGTCCAGCCCGGACGAGGCGGCCCGCAGCCTGCCCTCGTCCGTGGACAGCCATACGTCGTTGCCGGCCGACTCGGCGAACACGACTTCCGGCAGCCGCAAGAGCATCATCCGGTTCTCGTGGACACCGACCACTCGACCGGATTGTGCCTGAACGTGTGCGTCCGCTTCGGTCTGCGGCAACTGCGCGCCGTCGGTGCAGGTACCGAAGTGCTCACCGTCGGTGCAGCTACCGAAGGAGATGAGGTGTCCGACCAGATTGCTGTACAGGAATACCGGGCGAATCCGGATGGCCGAAGGTTCCGCGGAGAGGTGGGTGAAGATCCGGGTGGAACCCGTCCAGTCCGGATTGTGGCTCGCCTCCTTGCTGGCGAACTGAGCGGCGCCGATGAACGCCGGCAACCGCGGAGTCCAGCGGACCGCAGGATCGATTGCCGGGCTGTTGCCCGGCACGCCGAGGAGCACGCTGGCGGTGTCGTCGGCGATCACCACCTTGCCCGCAGTGTCGACGGCGGCGAGCGGCTCACTCGACTTGGCCCGCGCAAGCTGATACGCGGCCAGCAGCTCGGCACCGCCGTCGCGGGCGTGCACGCGCAGCGTGGTCTGCGTCTGCGTGGCGGCTCTCGCCAGCCAGCCACGGGCCCCCGCTGGCACATCGCTGCGCCAGCACGAGACGGTCAAGATCGCGACCGGCTCCTTGGTCACCACGTCGCGGACCGCGACGCCCGCGCAGCTCCAGTCGTGAAAAGCCTGGCACCAGTGTTCTTCACGCCTGATCAGCATGGGGCTCGGCGCCCCCAGAGCGGTGCCCATGCCGTTCGTGCCCACCGCGCTCTCCGACCAGCTGAACGACGGCGCGAGCCTGATCCCGGCGGCGACGGAAAGGGTGGCCTTGTCGCCCCACTCGGCCAGGACCCTGCCGGTGGCGTCGGCGACGATCACGACGCCACCGCAGTTCGCCACCTCGTGCACGATAGCGGCGGCACGAAAACCCAATTCGGCGAAGACAACATCGTGTTCGAGCGGATGGTCGACCTCCGCGGCCGCCACCGGCGCTTCGGAGAGGAACGGGTCTACGCGGTACTGGTCTCGGCACCGATGCCAGGAGATCGCCACTTCGGGTCGGACGCCATGGATGTCGTCCTGTCCCTCCACGAAGCGTTCCCACGCCTGCTGTACTCCAGCAGGGTTCGGACTAACGGATCCCGTCGAGCGTCTTTGGACATATGTCATTCGAGACCACCCCTGAACTATGTGTCTAAACCATGAGCCAACTGAAAAAGGTGTGGAAGGTACTTCTCGAGTGCGAAGCGGTCGTTGTTCAGAACCGCGGCCGGCGCCGCGACGGAGTCCTCGTCGCGGGCCACCAGCCCGTATCGGTCAGCGGCGCATGGGTTTTGGTGTCTGCTTGGGGTGGCCGAGCTTCGGAGATATCGGACGACACGTGACTGCCTTTCGTGAGGGGGCTGCGATCACGGATGTGGTCAGGAACTGCTGACGGCAGAGCAGGTGGGGCACAGGCCCCAATAGATCACCTCGGCTTCATCGAGGACGTAACCATCGAGGGCACCGTCGGGATCGGACGGGTCGAGACACGGCGCCTCGCCGCGGGCGCAGTCAATATCGGTGATGACACGGCAGGATCGGCAGACGACGTGGTGGTGGTTGTCCCCCACCCGAGACTCGTAGCGCGCCACGGACCCCGACGGCTGGATGCGTCTGATCAACCTCGCATTGGTCAATGCCTGCAGGACGTCATAGACGGCCTGCCGGGAGACGTCCGGGAGATTCGTTCGCACGATCGCCAGGATCGACTCCGTATCAGCGTGCGGATGTGCGTGCACCGCCTCGAGGACGGCGACTCGGGGACGGGTCACCCGGAGGTCTGCCGCACGCAGGCGGTCGGGGTAATCCGGTGCAGGCACGTGACTAATATCACTCACTTTTTTGGACTTGGTCAAGACTTTTCGGTGATTTGGTTTGGACTTAGTCCAAATTTGTCGGCGATGTTGGGTCGCGCATGTGGCCTCTGCCCGCTGCCTGTCCCGCCGTGGGAGAACCGCGAACGTGCCCGGTAGGCGCAAAGCGAGCGAACCCTTACTGCCCGAGTCGGCGCACCTTAGTTTCGGCCACGAGGAGCCTTCCCACCGGGCCGTCCCGAGCCGTCACAGTGACGAAAAATGGCCCCGCTTACCTGTTCGTCGCCGGTAGCCGCGGGCCGCGCCATATCCGAGCCGTACCGAAGTCGACGACGACCCAAGCGCTCACAGCTGGCGTCGCTCACACGAGGACAGCAAACAGTCGTGGGTGAACTTCGAACCGCTGCGGGTTTGCACCCGGGGGTGCTGCCGCGGAGTGCGGACTAGGGCGTCAGCTCCGCGACATCCTCGGAAGCCCGGAGCACGCGCAGAACGTTCCCGCCGGCGAGCTTGGCCAAGTCGCTCCGCGACCAGCCGCGGTCGGCGAGGGCGGCGAAGAGCCGCGGATACCCCGAAACGTCCTCCAGACCCTCGGGCATGGCTTCGCCCCCCATATAGTCCCCGCCGATACCGACATGGTCGATGCCGGCGGTCTCACGCACGTGCTCGATGTGCGCCACGACCTGAGCCAATGTGGCGACCGGCGGCGGCGACTGCTGTTCCAGGCCCGTCATCAGCGCGTCGTACTCCGGCGTGCCCTTCTTGATTCCACGGCGTCGAGCCTCGGCCTTCGCCTCCGCGTGCCACCGGGCGACCGCCGGTGAGACGAAGGCGGGCAGGAACGTCACCATGCACACGCCGCCATTCTCGGCCAACGCCGTCAAGACGTCGTCGGGCACGTTGCGGACGTGGTCGCAGATCGCGCGGGCGGAGGAGTGGCTGAAGATCGCCGGCGCGGCGGTCACCCGCAGTACCTGCCGCATGACGTCGGCGGACACGTGCGAGAGGTCGACCAGCATGCCGAGCCGGTTCATCTCGCGTACGACGTCTTCACCGAACTCCGACAGCCCGTGCAGCACCGGGTCGTCGGTCGCGGAGTCGGCCCAGGGCACGTTCTTGTTGTGGGTCAGGGTCAGGTAACGCACCCCCAACGCGTGCATCATGCGCAGCACCGCGAGCGATCCGTCGATGCAGTGGCCCCCCTCCATGCCCAAGAGCGATGCGATCCGGCCGCCGGACGCCTCCACTTCGTCCGCAGATGTCGCCAGCACCAGTCGGTCGGGGTAACGGGCGACGAGACGTCGCACCAAGTCGATCTGCTCCAGCGTGGCAGTCACTGCCGCGGGACCGACGAAAAGCTCCGGGGACACGTAGACCGACCAGAACTGCCCGGTCACTCCGCCGGCGTCCAGGCGCTTCAGGTCGGTATGCAGATTCGGCACCACCCCGGTCAAGTCGACGGCATCCAGGTCGGCGTCGTACTCCTGACGCAAGGCCCAGGCGAGATCGTTGTGACCGTCGATCAGCATCGCCTTCTCCTCAGACCGTTGCCGCGCTCCCCCGCGCGATGTCTCCATCGAGCGGCGTGAGCCCCGATCCTACGATTCAGCCGTCCGGTCGACCGGACGCGCGACGAGCGGGGCCCCCGTGACGACGCGCTCTCCATTAGTTATAGTGACTAATAACTAGTCTAGCTATACATCTGGAGGGGTCATGCCGCGCACCGAGAACGACACCTGGGACCTGGCCAGCAGCGTGGGCGCCACCGCCACCGGTGTGGCGGCATCGCGAGCCCTGGCGTCACGCGTCCCCGAACCACTGATCTCCGATCCCTTCGCGCAGCCGCTGGTGGACGCCGTGGGGGTGGACTACTACATGCGGCTGGCCGAGGGCCGCCTCGACGCCGACGACGCCGACGCGCTCGATCCCCATGTGATCGCCGACGGCATGGCGATCCGCACGCGCTATTTCGACGACTTCCTGCTGGCCGCGGTCGACGCGGGTATCCGCCAGGCCGTCATTCTGGCCTCGGGCCTCGACGCCCGCGCCTACCGCCTGTCGTGGCCCGCCGGCATGACGGTGTTCGAACTCGACCAGCCTGCCGCCGTCGAGTTCAAGACCCGCACGTTGGCCGATCTGGGCGCGACGCCGACCGCCGACCTGCGCACCATCGGCATCGACCTGCGGCACGACTGGCCTGCCGCACTGCGCGCCCAGGGCTTCGACCCACATGCTCCGACCGCCTGGATCGCCGAAGGGCTGCTCGGCTACCTGCCGCCCGACGCCCAGGACCGGCTCTTCGACAACATCACGACACTCAGCGCCGCCGGCAGCCGCATCGCCACCGACTGGATCGACGAACAGTCGCAGCTCGACAACGACCGGGTGCGGGCGCTGGCCGACCATCAGCGGGAACAGGGCATGGAACTCGACGACCTGTCGGACCTGATCTTCACCGGTGAGCGCAACGCCGTCGCGCAGTACCTGACGGACAGCGGCTGGCTGCCCGAAACCACCACGGCAGAGCGGATGTTCGCCATCCACGGCGTCGAGTTCCGCCGCGACGACGCCGTGGCCGGGCTCGTCGATGCCAACTACACCGCCGCGACGCTGACCGCCGCGCCGGCCTGAAGCCTCACTGCGACAGCACGGCCGCCAGCAGGGCCACCCAACCGAGGGCGACTCCCACCCCGGCGCCGAGGACGAACCACCGCCACACGGGCCGGTGGCGCCAACCCCACACGGTCGGGGCGAGACCGCCGACCGCCACCATGTTCAGGCCGATCGCCAGCAGCGGGTGCACCCGGGTGAGGCCGAGGCCGAGGACCACGATGGCCGCCGCGAGCACCGCGGCCACGAATCCGGCGACGGTCAGCCCGGTCCCCCACGGTGTCGAATCGTCGGTCACGGATTCAATCTACGTCGGCTCCGAGAGCCTGGCCCGCTCGTAGAACGCCAGGGCCGCGGCCGTGGCGACATTGAGGGAATCGGTGCCGCGCGACATCGGGATCCGCACCCGCACGTCGCTGGTCCGCATGGTGTGCTCGGTGAGCCCGGGGCCCTCGGCGCCGACCAGGATCGCCACCCGCTCGGACTGCAGATCCGCCATCGCCTCGGGCAACGTCGCCGCGGCCGCATCCGGTGTCATGGCAAGCACACGAAACCCGTTGTCCTGCAATATTTTCAGGTCCCCCGGCCAGGACTGGGCCCGGGCAAACGGCACCAGCAGGGCGTGGCCCATCGACACCCGCACCGCGCGGCGGTACAGCGGGTCGGCACATCCCGCGCCGAACACCACCGCGTCCACCGCGAGCCCTGCCGCGTTGCGGAAGATCGAACCGAGGTTCTCGTGGTCGTTGACGCCCTCGAGCGCCACCACGGTCCGGGCATCGGAGATCACGTCGGCCACCGACAGTTCCGGTGGCCGCGACGCCGAGGCCAGCACGCCGCGGTTGAGGTGGAAGCCGATGGCAGTGGCCATCACCTCCGCGCTGGCCCGGTAGAACGGCACCGGCACACCGACGAGGTCGTCGGCCAGTTCCCCGAGCCGCCGGTCGGTGCCCAGCAGCGCCCGCGGCACGAACCGCGAGGCCAGCATGCGCTGCACCACCAGCACTCCCTCGGCAATCACCAGACCCTTGCCGCTGGGCAGATCCGGACGGCGATCCACACTGTTGAGATCGCGGAAATCGTCGATACGCGGGTCAGCGGGATCCTCGATGTCGATGACCTGAAGTTCGCTCACGCGCCGTCGTCGACCATCGCCGAAATGAGATCGGCCGCCGCAACCAGCGTTTCGCGTTCGTCGGGGTCGAGCCGAGCCAACCGATCCTTGAGCCAGTCCTGGGTGGCCCGTCGTTCGGCCTCGATCAGGCTGACGCCGGCGGGCAGGGCCGAGACCATGACCTGGCGTCCGTCGACCGGATGGGCGGTGCGCTCCACCAGGCCCTGCTCGGCCAGCGCCGCGATCACCCTGGTCATCGACGGCGGGCGGACCTGCTCACGTACAGCTAATTCTCCCGGCGTCATGGAACCCTCTTTGGCCAATGTCGACAGGGCGGAGAGCTGGGTCAGCGACACCGCCGAGTCAGAGCGCCGGACCCGCAGCTGCCGGGTGAACCGCATGACGGCCAGGGCCAGGTCACTCGCCAGCCGAGCATTCGGGTCTTTCACACGGCAAATAGTACTGAGTGCCTGGATCGCCGGTGTTCGAGTACGTTGGTCAGCGATGACCGACGAGCCGCAACCGCCGCCGTTGCCCGCCTCGCTCCTCGAGCCGTGGCCGGTGATCGTGGTGATCGCGGCAGGATGGCTGATCGCGACCGTCCTGGCCTTCACCGTGCCGGGTCTGCACAGTTGGCGGCCACTGTCGCTGGCAGGGCTGGCCATCGGCCTACTCGGCACGTCGATCTTCCTGTGGCAACGTCACGCCGTGCGCCGCGGAGCGCGCGGTGCCCAACGCGGATTGACCTGAGGAGAACCTATGGCTGCCCCACTCTTACAGGCCCAGATCGACATCGATGCACCGATCGACACCGTGTGGGCGCTGATCTCGGATCTGAGCCGGATGCCGGAATGGAGCCCGCAATGCCGGGTGATGAAGCTGCGCGGGCCGCTGCGGCCGGGTGCCCGCACCGTCAACCTCAACAAGCGCAAGTTCACCTACTGGCCCACGACCAGCACCATCACCGAGGTCATCCCGCAGCAGAAGCTGGCTTTCAAAGTCGACCTCAACAACACCATCTGGTCCTATGAGCTGCAGCCCACCGAATGGGGCACCCGGGTCACCGAGACCCGTCACGCCGAGAACGGCGCGACGGCGATCTCCAACGCGCTGGTCAACGCGTTCATGGGCGGGGTCCCGAGCTTCGAGGACGAACTCGTCGACGGCATGAACGCGTCACTGGCCCGCATCAAGGCGGCCGCCGAGCGCTAATCGGCGAGGTCGAGGACCCCGTCGTCGAAGGGCTCGTACAGCGGCGAACCCGTCCCCGGCGGTTGCGGGGTGTCCGAGTGGGCTCCGCAGCCGTAGTTGGCCTCGACGACATGGCCATCGGCGGAGAGTTCGTTGGCACATACACCGAACATCAGGCCGAGTGCGCCGCCGAGCGGTAGGTAGAAGGCACAGTCGCGACACGCCTTGCGGGTCGAACGGGCCATCGCGGAACCCGGGCCGTAGTCGCCGTCGTGCCAGCGCTGCGCGGCCTCGGCGCGCCCGAGGGGGCTGAGCACCTGGCGGCGGCCGAGTCCCAGCTCCACCGCGGTGTCGTCGATCAGGGCGTCGCCCGTCGCCATGAAACCCGGGGTCAGCCGGGGATCCTCGGGCGGCGGAGCCAGCAGGTCACCGGGCCCCAGATCGCCAGGCCGGACCCGCTCCTGCCACGGCACCCACTGCGGCGCCAGCAGCGCCGTGGGCCCCGGCACGAGGACCAGTTCGCTGATGGTGGCGTGGTCGGCGCCCGGGTAGGCCGCCATCACGACCGCCCACTGCCAACCGCGGTAGCCGGTCAGGTTCGCCAGGAAGCGATGAGTCGCCGAACTGGGGTCCTCGAACGTGGCACCGAGGTACTCCCCGACCGTCTCGGGACCGCTGAAGTCGGCCAACGCCGCGCGCGCCTGTTCCACGGCACCCATCAGCAACGCCTCAAGGCCCGGCGCCGGCACAGCATCCGTCGCCGTCTCGGCCTCGGGGGCCTGCTCAGCCTCGGGGGCCTGCTCGGATTCCACGGCCTGCTCAGGGGTTTCGGCCTGCTCAGCAACCTCGGCCGGCTCGGAAACCCGATCGGCGGCCTGCTCGACAGGTTCGGTCACGCTTTCCATCGCCATCCATAGTGCCTGACCGGTTCGGTCGAAAGCCACACCGGTCGCCGGTGCGCCCTGCGGGGCGCGGATAGGCGAGAATCGAGGGGTGACCTACTACCCGCCGCGGCCGCCGGCCGATCGTGGCGCGGAGCATCCCGGCATGGCCAATTACCCCAGCGACGAGACGCCCCGACGTCCCCGTCGGCCGTCGGGCCCGAGCTCCAACCGCTGGTTGCCGCCGCTGGACGACGAACAGGCCGCCGGCCATCACTCGGATCCGCAGCCGCGGGGCGGCTCCGCCGCCGGTGAGAAGGTGACGGTGACCCGTGCCGCGGCCGCACGCAGCCGCGAGATGGGTTCGCGCATGTACGGGTTCGTGCACCGCGCGGCCACCGCCGACGGCGCCGACAAATCCGGGCTGACCGCGCTGACGTGGCCGGTGGTGGCGAACTTCGCCGTCGACGCGGCCATGGCCGTCGCCCTGGCCAACACGTTGTTCTTCGCCGCCGCCAGCGGTGAATCCAAGAGCAAGGTGGCGCTGTACCTGCTGATCACCATTGCCCCGTTCGCCGTGATCGCGCCGCTGATCGGACCCGCGCTCGACCGGTTGCAGCACGGCCGCCGGGTGGCGCTGGCCGCGTCGTTCGCACTGCGCACGGTGCTCATCGTGGTCCTGATCGCGAACTACGACGGTGATTCGGGCAGTTACCCGTCGTGGGTGCTCTACCCGTGCGCGCTGGGCATGATGGTGCTCTCCAAATCGTTCTCGGTGCTGCGCAGCGCCGTCACGCCCCGCGTGCTGCCCCCGAGCATCGACCTCGTCCGGGTCAACTCCCGGCTGACCACCTTCGGCCTGCTCGGCGGAACCGTGGTGGGCGGCGGTATCGCCGCGGGCGCCGAATATCTGCTCAACGTCGTGCATCTGCCCGGTGCGCTGTATGTCGTCGCCGCCGTCTCGGCGGCCGGTGCGGTGCTGGCCATGCGGATCCCGAAGTGGGTCGAGGTCACCGAGGGCGAGGTGCCGACGACGCTGAGCTATCACGGCGGCCCGGGTGATCTGCGGCGTCCCGGCAAGGCCAAGGCCGCGCGCCAACCCATGGGCCGCAACACCATCACCGCGCTGTGGGGCAACTGCACCATCAAGGTGATGGTCGGGTTCCTGTTCCTGTACCCGGCCTTCGTGGCCAAATCGCACGACGCCACCGGCTGGCAACAGCTGCTGATGCTCGGCCTGATCGGGGCGGCCGCGGGCATCGGCAACTTCGGCGGCAACATCGCCGCTGCCCGGCTCAAACTGGGCCACCCCGCCCAACTGGTCGTGCGCGCCTCCGTCGCCGTCACCGCGGTCGCGCTGGCGACCGCGCTGACCGGCAACCTTTTCGTCGCGGCGGGCGCCACGCTGGTGACCTCGGCTGCCAGCGCGATCGCCAAGGCATCGCTGGACGCGTCGCTGCAGGACGATCTGCCGGAAGAATCGCGTGCCTCGGCCTTCGGCCGCTCCGAATCGGTTCTGCAGCTGGCCTGGGTGGCCGGTGGCGCGACGGGCGTGCTGATCTACACCGACCTCACGGTCGGGTTCACTACCATCACCGCCGTGCTGATACTCGGCCTCGCGCAGACCATCGTGAGCTACCGCGGCGAGTCACTGATCCCCGGCCTCGGCGGCAACCGCCCGGTGCTGGCGCAACAGGAAGGCGGAGGGCCCGCGATGGCGAGCACGACGGACATGCCGCGATGAGGCGTTTCTTGGCCATTCTCGCGGTGATCGTCGTGGTGGCGGCCGCGGGCACGGCCGTGGCGGTGACGCAGCTGAGCCACGGACACGACAAGTTGCCGAAGATCAGCGCATACAGCAACGGGCATCTGACGCGCGTCGGGCCGTTCCGTTACTGCCCGGTGCTCAACCTCAACGACTGCACGCAGTCAGGCAGCCAGGGCGAGTTGCGCGTCAACAAGGAACACCCCGTGCAGCTGTCGGTGCCCGCGGAGATCGCCCGCGCGCCCTGGCGCCTGCTCCGCGTTTACGAAAACCCGATCGACACGACGTTGTCGCTCTACCGCCCGAATACCACTCTGGCCGTGACCATTCCGACGGTCGACCCGCAGCGCGGGCGGCTCACCGGCATCGCCGTGCAGCTGCTCACGTTGGTGCAGGATCAGAACGGCGACGTGTTCGACCTGCCGCACGCCGAATGGTCGGTGCGCACCGTCTGGCCGGACAAGGCTCAGCCGGCGCCGTGACCGGGGGGTACCCGCTCGGACTCGCGCGTCGGCCCGGGCGGGGTGCCATCGCCGAACGGCCTGCCGCCCAATGACTCCCGGCCGTGCGGGGTGAGCCAGTTGGCCAGTTCCGGCCCTTTCGGGACGATCCGCGTCGGATTGATGTCGGCGTGGACGATGTAGTAATGCTGCTTGATCTGCACGAAATCGATGGTGTCGCCGAACCCCGGGGTCTGGAACAGGTCACGGGCATAAGCCCACAGCACGGGCATCTCGGCGAGCTTGGACCGGTTGCACTTGAAGTGGCCGTGGTACACGGGGTCGAACCGCGCCAGCGTGGTGAACAGTCGCACGTCGGCTTCGGTGATGGTGTCGCCCACCAGATATCGCTGGGTCGCCAGCCGTTCGGAGAGCCAGTCGAGTGCGGTGAACAACCGGTCGTAGGCAGCGTCGTACGCCTCCTGTGAGCCGGCGAAACCGCACCGGTACACGCCGTTGTTGACCTCGGTGTAGATGCGTCTGGCGACCGTGTCGATCTCGTCGCGCAACGGCTCGGGGTACAGCTGCGGAGCACCGTCACGGTGGAACTCGGTCCACTCGGTGGAGAAGTCCAGCGTCATCTGGGCGAAGTCGTTGGTCACCACCGCACCCGTCGGCACGTCGACGACGGCCGGCACCGTAATGCCCTTGGGATAGTTGGGATCACGCGCGAAATAGGCGTCCTGCAACCGCGGGATCCTCAGCACCGGGTCGAGGCCGTCGGGATCGAGGTCGAAGGTCCAGCTGCGCGCGTCATGCGTCGGGCCGCAGAAGCCGATGGACAGTGCGTCCTCCAGCCCCAGCAGCCTGCGCACGATGATCGCCCGGTTGGCCCACGGACAGGCCCGCGCCACCACCAACCGGTAACGGCCGGCCTCGACGGGATAATGACCGCCCGCCGCACCCCCCTCTGCTCCTCGCGTGCGCGACGTGATCCGGGTGGTGATGTAGCTGGTGTCGCGGTTGAATTCGCCTCCGGACGAGGACTTGTCGGCGACGTATGAGCCCTGGGTCATACACCCAGTCTGCCCCGCCGCGCGGCGTCAGGCGTCGAGTTCCCGGGCGACGGCCTTGACCACCTCGGACACCCGCCGGGCGACCTTGCGATCGGGATAACGGCCCTTGCGCAGCTCCGGCTGCACCGTGTCCTCCAGCAGCGTGATCATGTCCGAAACCATGCCGTGCAGCTCATCGGGGGTGTGCTTGTGCTCGGGACGCTCGGCTTCGCGGCGAGCCTTGCTCAGGCTCGGCGGCGGGTCAATCAGCTTGAGACTCAGTGCCTGAGGACCACGACGACCTGCGGCGACCCCGAACTCGACGCGCTGGCCGGCTTTGAGCGCCTCGATGCCCGAAGGCAACGCGGAAGACCGGACGTAGACGTCCTCGCCTTCCTCCTGGGACAAAAACCCGAAGCCCTTTTCGGCGTCGTACCACTTAACCCTGCCGGTCGGCACTGGACTCACCTGCTCGTCGTTGGTAGCACTACTGGAGACACACAAAGTTCGCGTCCCGGTTTGCGCCGGAACGCGATGTGCAGATCCTACTCTGAGGCGATTCGCTCGTTCATCCCCATTACTCGGTAGGCTTGGGCCACCGCTGGAGGAGATGCGCCCTATATGCGACTGATACTCAATGTCATCTGGTTGATCTTCGGCGGCCTCTACCTGGCGCTGGGATACCTGCTGGCAGCGTTGATCTGCTTCATCTTGATCATCACCATCCCCTTCGGGTTCGCCTCGCTGCGCATCGCGTCCTATGCGCTGTGGCCGTTCGGCCGCACCATCGTCGACAAACCGGGCACCCGGCCGGGCGCGCTGATCGGCAACATCATCTGGATTCTGTTGTGCGGCATCTGGCTGGCCATCGGCCACCTGGTCAGCGCGGTCGCGATGGCGATCACCATCGTCGGCATCCCGCTGGCGCTGGCCAACCTCAAGCTGATCCCGGTGTCGCTGATGCCGCTCGGTAAGGAGATCGTGCCGGTGGACTCGGTAAGGACACCGGCATGACCGTCACCGCGCTCGGATTGCCCACCGTGAACCGTGGCGGGCCCACGGAGCCGGCCCCGGCGAGCGGACCGCTGATCGACACCTACGGGCGGGTCGCCACCGATCTGCGCGTCTCGCTCACCGACCGGTGCAACCTGCGCTGCACGTACTGCATGCCCGCCGAAGGCCTGGACTGGCTGCCGGGCCAGGCCCTGCTCAGCGCGGACGAGCTGGCCCGTCTGCTGCGTATCGCGGTGACGAGCCTCGGCGTCACCAGCGTGCGCTTCACCGGCGGCGAACCGCTGGTGACCCGGCATCTGGAAGACGTAGTGGCCGCGGCCGCCGCGTTGACACCCCGCCCGGAGATCACCCTGACCACCAACGGCATCGGGCTGCAACGCCGCGCCGCCGGCCTGCGTCGAGCCGGGCTGGACCGCATCAACGTCTCGCTCGACAGCGTGGACGCGGCGCATTTCGCCCGGATCACCCGCCGGGACCGGCTCGCCGACGTGCTCGCGGGCCTGGCGGCCGCCAAGGCCGTCGGACTGGACCCGGTGAAGGTGAACGCCGTGCTCGACCCGGTGTCCGGGCTCGACGACGCGGTCGACCTGCTGCGGTACTGCCTCGAGCATGGCTACCAACTGCGCATCATCGAGCAGATGCCGCTCGATGCCGGGCACAGCTGGAAGCGTGACGCGGTGATCGACGCCGACCGGATCCTGCAGACCCTGCGACAGCAGTTCGACCTGCAGCCCGATCCCCGACCGCGCGGCTCGGCACCGGCCGAACTGTGGCAGGTCGGGCCCGGCCCGACGCATCCTGGCGGGACGGTCGGTGTCATCGCCTCGGTGTCGCACGCCTTCTGCTCGGCCTGCGACCGCACCCGACTGACCGCCGACGGCCAGATCCGCAGCTGCCTGTTCTCCACCGAAGAGACCGATCTGCGGGGGCTGCTGCGCGGCGGCGCGGACGACGCTGCGATCGAGGCGGCGTGGCGGGGCGCCATGTGGGCCAAGCCCGCCGGCCACGGCATCAACGATCCGAGCTTCGTGCAACCGCAGCGCCCGATGAGCGCGATCGGGGGTTGACGATGACAGCGACGGTCGAGGTGACGGTCCGGTATTTCGCCGCTGCGGCGGCCGCCGCGGGCGTCGAGACCGAAACGTTAGGTCTCAAATCGGGAACGACCATCGAGGAACTCGTCGGACGGCTCGGTGAGGGCAACCCGGAGCTCGCGCGAGTGCTGAAACGGTGCTCCTACCTGTGCGATGGCATTGCGGTGCGCGACAGATCGAGCGCTGTGACAACGCCGCAGACCCTCGATGTGTTACCCCCGTTCGCCGGTGGTTAACGTGATTTACCTCACATAACGAAATGGTCACGAGCTGGCTACGAGCGGGTTTATCGCTGCCGCGACCTGCGGAAACGCTTCAGCAACCTGCGCCTTTAATGCTCTTTTAAGTTTTGCCGGGCGGGAAAACGCCCGACCCGACAAAAGATGACGAGACCGCGGCGAGCCGTTACCTTCATTCCCAAGTCAACTGA
Organism: Mycobacterium dioxanotrophicus; assembly: GCF_002157835.1. Lineage (NCBI taxonomy): Bacteria > Bacillati > Actinomycetota > Actinomycetes > Mycobacteriales > Mycobacteriaceae > Mycobacterium > Mycobacterium dioxanotrophicus. Next base: position 6,168,295 of record NZ_CP020809.1, read on the forward strand.
CTCCGTATCGGATGACCTGCCACCCCGATTGCGCCGAGCTCCATCCATCGGGCGAGTGGTTACACGACGAACACAACTTGGATGGAGGCGGGGGACCCACCGGTCCACCGAGCTACAAGGACCAGGAGCCGCTTGCGGCCCCTTGGGGTGAAGCCGTCGCCGTTTCGACGTCGCCGGCCGGGCAACCTCTCCAGCCCGAACCCGACAGCTGACCTCGTGGGCGCATACGAGAGGACCTTCACGCTCATGAGTGGACGGCATCGCAAGCCCACTACGTCTTCATCAGCCAAGAACGTCGCCAAGATCGCGGTAACCGGCGTTGCGCTCGCCGGCGGCAGCCTCGCACTGGCAAGCCAGGCGTCGGCCGCAACCGACGGCGAATGGGACACCGTGGCTCGTTGTGAGTCAGGCGGCAACTGGGCCATCAACACCGGCAACGGCTACCAGGGCGGGCTGCAGTTCTCGCCGAGCACCTGGTCGGCGCACGGTGGCGGCCAGTACGCCCCGGCCGCGAACATGGCCACCAAGGATCAGCAGATCGCCGTCGCCGAGCGCGTTCTGGCGAGCCAGGGCAAGGGTGCCTGGCCGGTGTGCGGCCACGGCCTGTCGGGCTCGACCCCGCGCAACGTGGTCAATCAGCCGCAGCCGCTGGACAACCCGGCCGTCAACGCTCCCGACGCCCCGGCCCCCGACGCTCCCGCTCCGGCCGTCGAGCCCGCCGCGTTCGATCCCGCCGCGGCCCCGGCCCCGACGCTCCCCGCCGGCTCCGCAGGACCTGCCCCGGCTCCCGAGGCCCCGGCCCCGGCTGATGTGCCGCCGCCCGCCGCGCCGGTCACCGATGCCGCGCTGCAGGCTCCGGCCCCCGAAGCTCCCCCGGCCGAAGCGCCCGCTCCCGTGGACGCTCAGCCTGTCTCCTACTCGGAGCAGATCCAGCAGGCCATCGAGAAGCAGGGCCTGCACGGCAACGTCATCATCGGCTGAGCTCGCTCAGGCCGAGTTGACCCACTCGTCGGTGCCGTCGGCGAAGTGCTGGTGCTTCCACACCGGTAGACGCTCTTTGACGGTGTCCACGAGGCGGGCACAGGTTTCGAACGCCGCCCTGCGATGGTCCGCTGCCACAGCGGCCACCAGGGCGGCGTCGCCTATTTTGAGGGCTCCGATGCGGTGACTGACCGCGATGGCCCGGACTCCTTCACTCTCCGCGGCGATTTCGGCGGCAACGGCCTGCAACGTCTGTAGGGCAGTCGGATGGGCGGAGTACTCGAGCCGCGTCACCGACCGGCCACCGTCATGGTCGCGAACCACACCGGAGAATCCCACGACGGCGCCTGCGGCCTCGTGAGCCACCAGCGCCTCGTGTTCGGTCAGCTCGATGGGGTCCTCGGTGAGTGCGACCCGAGCGACGACAGCGCTCATCGGTATTGCCTCCTCTTCGCGCGAGCGCTCATCGCTGTTGTCTCCTCTTCGCGCAAGCGCTCATCGCTGTTGTCTCCTCTTCGCGCAAGCGCTCATCGGCCATGGTCGCGGCCGCTCAACTGATCCAACGCATGCTCCAACACATGATCGAGCACGCCCAGGCCGTCCTTCACCCCGCCAGGAGAGCCCGGCAGGTTCACGATCAGGGTGCGTCCGGAGACGCCGCACACGCCCCGCGACAGCACGGAGGTGGGGACTTTGTGCCCGCCCGAGCGCCGGATCGCATCGGCCAGACCGACCACCTGATAGTCCAGCACCGCCATGGTGGCTTCGGGCGTGCGGTCGGTCGGCGAGATGCCGGTGCCGCCGGATGTGATGATCAGATCGATGTGTTCGGCCAGAGCTGAGCGCAGCGCTGCGCCGACCGCGGCGCCGTCGGCGACGACCATCTGCTCGGTCACGTCATAGCCGCGGTCCGCGAGCCAGCCGACGATCATGGGGCCGGTGCGGTCGTCATATACCCCGGCTGCCGCGCGCGTCGAGGCGATCACCACGCGGGCCGAACGGGTTACGCCGGTGGAGTGTCTGGAGTCCATAGACCCGTTTTACCGCCCTCTTTGCGCAGTACCCGGATCTGGTCGAGGCGAGCCGCCGGATCGACGGCCTTGATCATGTCGTAGAGCGTCAAGCCTGCGACGCTGACGGCGGTCAGTGCCTCCATCTCCACACCCGTGCGGTCAGTGCTGCGCACGGTCGCGGTGATGTCCACGCGGTCGGTGCCGATACCGAAATCGACGTCGACGCCGGTGAGTGCCAATTGATGACACAGCGGGATCAGGTCGGAAGTGCGCTTGGCCGCCAGGATGCCGGCGACGCGGGCGGTGGCGAGCGCATCACCTTTGGGCAGCCCGCCCGAGGCGATCAGCGTGACCACCTCGGCGGTCGTCAGCAGGCAGCCCGCTGCCACGGCGGTGCGCTTGGTGACGTCCTTGGCGGTGACGTCGACCATGTGCGCCGCCCCGGTTTCGTCGAGGTGCGACAGGCCCACCGTTACCGGTTGACGACGGTGACCGACTGAATGAACGGCAGGGTGTCTGCCGGTACGGGGAAGGTCACGTCCCCGAACGGAGACAGGGCGCCGGTGCGGTCGGTCGCCAGTTCGCTGACGGCGTGATCGTCGCCGTCGCTCAGTACCGGCCAGCCGTTGTCGACGTACTGATTCTTCTTGTTGTCAGCCACGCCCCACATTGTGGCAGGCCAGACATCCGGAGGCGAGACCGGCATGTCACCACTGCGCTGCTTTACGCTGGTCAGGATATGACCGCGAAGACTCCTTCGGAGGACAGGAGCGCCGCACCCCGGCCGAGCGCCGGGATCCCGCTGGGCGCCTGGCTGGCCGAGCTCCCCGACGAGGGACTCCTGCGGATTCTGCAGCTGCGGGGGGACCTGACCCAGCCGCCTCCTGCCAGCCTGGCAGCGCTGGCTGCTCGGGCCCTGTCGCGGCAGTCGGTCAAGGCAGCCACTGACAGCCTGGACTTCCTGCACCTGACGGTGCTCGACGCGTTGCTGGTGTTGCACGCCGACTCCGGAGCGGTCGCGGTCAGCGAGGTGATCGAGCTGCTGGGTGACCGCGGCGATCCCGACGCGATCCGTGCCGCGGTGGACGATCTGCGCGAGCGGGCCCTCGTGTGGGGCGCCGACGAGGTGCGGGTGGCGCCCGAGACGACCGGGTCGCTGCCGTGGTATCCGGGCCAGGCCGCGTTGGAGTCGTCGGACCGCACCGCCGACGAAATCGCCGACCAGCTGGCGGATCTCGACGACCCCCAGAAGGAACTTCTGGCCCGCCTGGTGGAGGGTTCGCCGGTGGGTCGCACCCGCGACGCCGCACCCGACACCCCGCCGGACCGGCCGGTGCCACGGCTTTTGGATGCCGGGCTGCTGCGCCGGATCGACGACGAGACCGTGATCCTGCCGCGGTTGGTGGCCCAGTCGCTACGGGGCGAGGTTCCCGGCCCCACGGAGTTGGCGGTGCCCGCTCTGCAGTCCACGACCACCACGACCGCCGACGTGGACGCCGTCGCCGCCGGTGCCGCCATCGACGTGCTGCGCGAGATCGAATTGGTGGTCGAAACCCTCAGCGCCACACCGGTTCCCGAGCTGCGCAACGGTGGCCTCGGCGTGCGCGACGTGAAACGGCTGGCCAAGACCACCGGCATCGACGAACCGAGGCTGGGACTGATCCTGGAGCTGGCGGCGACGGCCGGCCTGATCGCGGTCGGCATGCCCGATCCCGACCCGGGCGACGGCACGGGGCCGTACTGGGCGCCGACGGTGACCGCCGACCGTTTCGTGGAATCGCCGACGGCGGCGCGCTGGCAGCTGATCGCGTCGACCTGGCTGGACCTGCAGGCCCGCCCCGCATTGATCGGCTCCCGCGGACCCGACGGCAAACCCTTTGCAGCACTGTCCGATTCGCTGTTCTCCACCGCGGCACCGCTGGATCGCCGGCTCCTGCTCACCGTGCTCGCCGAGCTGCCACCGGGCACCGGTGTCGACGCGGCCGAGGCGTCACGGGCCATGATCTGGCACCGGCCCCGCTGGGCGGCGCGCCTGCAGCCGGCCACGGTCGGCAACCTGCTCGACGAGGCGCACGCGGTGGGCCTGGCCGGGCGCGGCGCGATCAGCACGCCCGGACGCGGGCTGCTGGCCGACGACCCGGCCGACGACGTGCTGGCGACGATGGCGAAGGTGCTGCCCAAGCCGCTCGACCACTTCCTGTTGCAGGCCGATCTCACGGTGATCGTGCCGGGGCCGCTGGAACGTGACCTGGCCGAGAAGTTGGCGACGGTGGCCACCGTGGAATCGGCGGGCGCGGCCATGGTGTACCGCATCACCGAGGCCTCGGTGCGGCACGCACTGGATGCGGGGCGCACTGCCGGCGAACTGCACAACCTGTTCGAGAAGCACTCCAAAACCCCTGTACCGCAAGGCTTGACGTATCTGATCGACGACGTCGCCCGCAGGCACGGGCAGCTGCGGGTCGGGATGGCGTCGTCGTTCGTGCGGTGTGAGGACGCCGCGCTGCTGGCGCAGGCGGTGGCATCGTCGGCCACCGAGCGCCTCGAGCTGCGCCTGCTGGCCCCCACCGTCGCGGTGTCACAGGCCCCGATCTCCGACGTGCTCGCCGGCCTGCGCGACGCCGGATTCGCCCCGGCCGCCGAGGACTCGTCGGGCACCATCGTCGACATCCAAGCTCTCGGTTACCGCGTCGCCGCCCCCACCCGGCGCCGGGTGCATCGACCCGCGACACCTCCGACCACGCAGACCCTTTCGGCCATCATCGCGGTGCTGCGCAAGGTGTCCAGCGGACCGTTCGCCAACGTCCGACTGGATCCCGCAGTGGCCATCACCCAACTGCAGGATGCCGCGATCGCCCAGACCTCGGTGCTCATCGGGTATGTGGACCCGGCGGGCGTCGCGACCCAGCGCGTGGTGGCCCCGATCAACATCCGCGGAGGCCAGCTGACCGCTTACGATCCCGCCGCGGGACGCGTGCGCGAGTTCGCGATCCACCGGGTCACGTCCGTGGTGTCGGCCAACGACGACTGATCGGCGGTCAGCGGCTGGCGTGTCGCGACTGGCGGCGTGTCGCGGCTTCGGAGCACACACCGACCTCGAAATATGCCATCACCCGCGGTATCAGAAAAATTGATACCACTGGTGGTGGCGCATTTCGAGCAGCATGTGCCACACACTTTCCGGTACCACTGTGACAGTTGGGGCCAGAGCTGCTCGGTCAGCGCGACTAACCGGGCGAACAGCTCCGGCACAGCTCATCCACAGAACCGTTCACGACCATGTCTCTCGTGACGACCCTGTTGAGCGAGGCTGCCGTGGCTCCGGCAAGGCGCGGCGTGTCGCTGCTGCATGGCTGGCTGCCGCCGACGGTGTGGGCCGTGGCCGCCGTGGTGCTGGTGCTGGCGATCGGTTGGCGGAACCGGCGGTGGCGGTTGGTCTGGCTGCCGGTGGCGATCGTGATCGGCCTGATTCTCGCGGGGTGGACCCACTGGTACATCGATGCGCAGGGGCTGGCGGGCGATCCCGCGCCGGACTCGCTGTGGGTGTGGGTCGGCCTGACCGGTCTGGCGGCAGCGGTCGCGGTGCTGGGATGGCGGGGCAGCCGCTGGTGGCGCCGCGGCGTGTCCGTGGTGGCGGTGCCGTTGTGCCTGCTGAGCGCGGGCCTGGCCCTCAACTTGTGGGTCGGCTATTTTCCGACGGTCCCGGCCGCCTGGAACGAGCTGACGGCCGGGCCGCTGCCCGACGAGACCGACCTGGCCACGGTCCAGGGCATGCGCGGCAAGGGCGCACCCACGCACGGGGCCCTCGTTCCGGTGGACATCCCGCAGGACGCGTCGGGGTTCAAGCACCGCACCGAGCTCATCTACCTGCCGCCGGCCTGGTTCGCCGCCGGTGCGCCGAAGCTGCCGGTGGTGATGATGATCGCCGGCGAGTTCAACACCCCGTCCGACTGGCCCCGCACGGGCAACGCCATCGCCACGATCGACAGCTTCGCCGCCGCGCACGGCGGCAATGCGCCGGTGTTCGTGTTCGTCGACGTCGGTGGGTCGTTCAACAACGACACCGAATGCGTCAACGGTCCGCGCGGCAACGTGGCCGATCACCTCACCAAGGACGTCCCGCCCTATGTCGCCGACACCTTCGACGTCCAGCAGGCCAACTGGGGCGTCGTCGGCTGGTCGATGGGCGGCACCTGCGCGGTCGACCTGACGGTGATGCACCCCGAACTCTTCGGCTCGTTCGTCGACATCGCCGGGGATATGGGGCCCAACGCCGGCACCAAGGATCAGACCGTCGCGAGGATCTACGGCGGCGACGCCTCGCAGTGGCCGGTCTACGACCCCACCACCGTGATCAACAAGCACGGCCCGTACCAGGGCGTTTCGGGTTGGTTCGCGATCTCTTCGGATGCCCCGCAGCAGCGCAAGGGCGGGTACGGCAATCCGAACGCGGTCGGCCTCGGCGGGCAGGACGCGGCGGGCAACCCGGGTGATCAGACCGACGCCGCCAACTCACTGTGCGGGCTCGGCCGGGCTCACGGCATCACCTGCGCCGTCGTCGCCAGCCCGGGCAAGCACGACTGGCCGTTCGCGATGGACGTGTTCAAAGCCTCGCTGCCCTGGCTGGCCGGCCAGGTCGGCACCCCGGGCGTGGCCAAGGTGCCGCTGCCCGGTGACGGGCAGGGGCGCGCACCGGCGGGTGTCCCGCTGCAGGCCGCCACCCACTGACCCACCTCGATCTCTCCGCTCGCCGAGCGTGCGGGTCTGTTGCCCGACACGCCGCATTTCAGCAGCAGTTCCCGCACGCTCGCGCCCCGCAGTAGGCGCCACTGTCGCCGCGCTCTGGATAATGGGACAAATGACCGACGGCCCGCTGATCGTGCAGTCCGACAAGACGGTGCTGCTGGAGATCGACCATGCACAGGCCGGTGCGGCGCGCGCGGCCATCGCTCCGTTCGCCGAGCTGGAGCGCGCGCCCGAACACGTACACACCTACCGCATCACGCCGCTGGCGTTGTGGAACGCCCGCGCGGCCGGCCACGACGCCGAGCAGGTGGTCGACGCGCTGGTCTCGTTCTCCCGCTACGCGGTGCCCCAGCCGCTGCTGGTCGACATCGTCGACACCATGGCCCGCTATGGCCGGCTGCAGTTGGTCAAGCATCCGGCGCACGGGTTGACCCTGGTCAGCTTCGACCGCGCCGTGCTCGAGGAAGTGCTGCGCAACAAGAAGATCGCGCCGATGCTGGGGGCGCGCATCGACGACGACACCGTGATCGTGCACGCCAGCGAGCGCGGCCGGGTCAAGCAGATGCTGCTCAAGATCGGCTGGCCCGCCGAGGACCTGGCCGGCTACGTCGACGGCGAGGCCCACCCGATCGAACTGGCGCAGGACGGCTGGCAGCTGCGGGACTACCAGGAGATGGCCGCCGACTCGTTCTGGGCGGGCGGTTCCGGTGTCGTGGTGCTGCCGTGCGGCGCGGGTAAGACGCTCGTCGGGGCGGCGGCGATGGCGAAGGCCGGTGCGACGACGCTCATCCTGGTCACCAACACCGTGGCGGGCCGGCAGTGGAAGCGCGAACTGGTCGCCCGCACCTCGCTGACAGAAGACGAGATCGGCGAGTACTCCGGGGAGAAGAAGGAGATCCGGCCGGTCACCATCGCGACCTACCAGGTGATCACCCGCCGCACCAAGGGTGAGTACAAGCATCTGGAGCTGTTCGACAGCCGCGACTGGGGGCTGATCATCTACGACGAGGTGCACCTGCTGCCCGCACCGGTGTTCCGGATGACCGCCGATCTGCAGTCCCGGCGCCGGCTCGGGCTGACCGCGACCCTGATTCGTGAGGACGGCCGCGAGGGTGACGTGTTCTCGCTGATCGGGCCGAAGCGCTACGACGCCCCGTGGAAGGACATCGAGGCCCAGGGCTGGATCGCCCCTGCCGAGTGCATCGAGGTCCGGGTGACCATGACGGACAACGAGCGGATGATCTACGCGACGTCCGAGCCGGACGAGCGCTACAAGCTGTGCTCGACGGTGCACAGCAAGATCGCGGTGGTCCGCTCGATCCTGGAACGCCACCCGAACGAACAGACGCTGGTGATCGGCGCCTACCTGGATCAGCTGGAGGAACTCGGGCAGGAGCTCGACGCCCCGGTGATCCAGGGCTCGACGAAGAACTCCGAACGCGAGGCGCTGTTCGACGCGTTCCGCCGCGGCGACATCTCGACGCTGGTCGTCAGCAAGGTGGCGAACTTCTCCATCGATCTGCCCGAAGCGTCTGTGGCCGTTCAGGTTTCGGGCACCTTCGGGTCCCGGCAGGAGGAGGCGCAGCGGCTGGGCCGGCTGCTGCGGCCGAAGGCCGACGGCGGGGGCGCGGTGTTCTACTCGGTGGTCTCGCGTGATTCGCTGGACGCCGAGTACGCCGCGCACCGGCAGCGGTTCCTCGCCGAGCAGGGTTACGGCTACATCATCAAGGACGCCGACGATCTGCTGGGCCCGGCGATTTGACCCGGCACCGCACCGTCATCAGCATCTTGCCGTCCGGACCGCCGGTGAACGTCAGCTCACGCCGCAGGCGCTGACCGGGCACCAGGTCGAGTTCGTAGCGCTGGGCCAGGCGGGCGATGATCAGCGTGGCTTCCTGATTGGCGAAACCCGATGCGATGCACATCCTTTTGCCCGCACCGAACGGGATGTGGGCGCGCCGCTGCGGCCCGTCGAGATTCTCTTTGAGGAACCGGGACGGGTCGAAGTCGTAGGCGTTCTCCCAGACCCGCCGGTTGTGGTGCACGCTGTGCATCAGGACGGCAATGCTGGTGCCCGCCTTGATCGGATAGTCACCCAGCACGTCGTCGGCCTTGGCGGTGCGGGCCACACCCATGATCGGTGGGAACACCCGCATGGCCTCGGCCACCACCGCCTGGGTCCAGGGCAGGTCGTCGATGTCGGCAGCGGTGGGTTCGCGCCCGCCGAGTACGTCGTCGAGCTCCTGGCCGAGCCGCCGACGGGCCTGCGGGTGTTGGGAGAGCAGGAACCACGTCCACGCCAGGGCTGCGGCCGTCGTCTCGAACCCGGCGCCCAGGAAGGTCAGCACCTCGTCGCGGATCTCGAGATCGCGGTAGCGGTAACCGGTTTCGGGATCTTCAGCGGACATCAAGAGGGCCAGCAGGTTGTCGGTGCCCGTGATCTTGCCGCTGCGGTGGTCGGCGATCATCTCATCGATGAATCGTTCGATGCGGCCCAGTCCACGTCGTGCCCGTGGAGCGACCACCCAAGCACCGCGTCGCAGTTCGTTGATGGCCATGCGGGGCGCACGCGCAGCCAGCCACCGCGGGCCGCGCTTGGACAACTGATCGGCGCGCCACCGCAGCGGCCGGGCCACGCCGAGCAGGAATCCGTAGCCGAAAAGGGTTAACAGACGCGCGAAATCGGTACGCATCTGTTCGGCGAGGCGACCGTCGAGGTCGATGCCGAACATGGTGCGGGCGATGATGTCCAGCGTCACGTAGTTCATCTCGGCGGCGATGTCGATGGGATCGGTGTACCGCTCCCATCGGTCGGCTGCCGCGCTCGCCGCGGCCACCATCTGCGGCGCGAACGAATCCACATGACGTTTGGCGAAGATCGGCTGAACCAGCCGCCGATTACGTTGCCACAGTTCGTCGTTGAGGTCGGTCACCAGGCCGCGGCCGAACGCGACCGCCAGCAGGTCGTACTCGGCGTTCTTGGTGTAGTTGTCCTGGTTGGTGACGAGGATGTGGCGTGCGATGTCGGGATTGCGCACCACGACGAACTTCGCCAGCGGGGTGCGGGCGACGACGATGTCGTCCTGTCCGGGAAGCTCTGTCGCGTATTCGTAGATGGTGTGCCGGTAGCCGGCTCGGATTGCCTTGAGCGCCAACCACCATGACTTGAGGTATCCGATGTCGGTGTGCTGCCAGCGAATCGGGGTCGGCGCCCACCGCGGTGGATGCAGCGTGTCATGGACGGGACAGGTACCGACGGCGTCCTTCGTGGCGGGCTGGGACATCTGACCACCTCCCGGTCGGAGTCCGAGCACCCCAAGTTCGGACTCCCGGTATACAGTACCGACGGTACCGGGTTTTGGCCAGACGGCGCTACGCGTGCGGCCCGACCGCCTTGACCACCGTCAACAGCACGACGGAATCCTCGAGCGCACGCAGACTGTGCCTACTGCGCGGAATCACGATGTGGTCGCCGGGCGACCCTTCCCAGCTGGCCTCCGAGTTCCCCAACGACACCCTGCCCTCGATCACCTGCAGGGTGGCCTCGCCCGGGCTCTCGTGCTCGTCGAGAGCGCTGCCCGCGGTGAGAGCGATGAGGGTCTGCCGCAGCGTGTGTTCGTGCCCGCCGTAAACGGTATGCGCGCTGCGGCCGCTGCTGGCCGACCGGGCTGTGGTCAGCTGCTGACGGGCAAGGGCAGTGAGCGAGATCTTCTCCATAACCGGATCGTGCCACTCGGGTTCGACGGATTCCGGCGGTCGGTCGGGAACAATGGAAGAAACGTCGAAATCGTGACCGATCGCGGCACCCCGCCGATGGCCCGGCAAACCGTGCGGGACGCCATGACCGGGTACGCCGCGGATTCCGATCAGGCCGAGCGGATCTCGTTCCCGGAAAACCTGCCCCGCAACGCGGTCAGCATCCGCTCGACCTCCGCCACGCGGGCATGCACGCGAAGGACGGCTTCGGGTAGCCGGGTGGGCGTCGCCGTATGTCGCTCCGACCGATCGCGCCAGGCACGTTCGGCGAGTACTGCGAGCGCACGAAGCTCCGCGATCTCAGCCTGCATCATCTCTTCGAACAGGCGCGATTGCGCCACATCGGCCGGATGCGGGGGCCGCGACCACGTATCGACGTGTGGCGCCCGGGACGGTACCGCATTCGCTTTGGGCTCGCGTCGCTGTGACAGCACGGACGTATCGTGACGCAAGTTGCTTCCCTCAGCGACTCCACAGGTTCATCGGGCATTCATATTTCCGCCACCTTTCGGCCGCAGCGACCCCGCTCAGCTAACGAGCGAGGGCCAGATTCTTGGGATCGGTAGCCGGCGGGTACGGAGTGTGCTTGCTGTCATCGCGGCGCCGACGAGACGGCGCCGCACGACAGACAAGGAACACCGCTCATGAAGATCTTGCCCGCCGGCATCGAGCAACAGATCAACCGCGTCGATCGTCAGCGCAGCCTGCTCATCGGGATCAGCTGCGGCCTGCTGGCGTTCTGGTCCGTCTACCGGGTGATCTGGGCGCTCTACCTCGCGTTCACCTACGACTTCATCTTCGGATCACTGGTTTTCCCGATCGTGCTGTGGGGTGTGATCGCGGCCGCTGCCGGCATCGCGGCCACCGCATTTTTGACCCACTACGCCAAGGGCAGCGCATCCGACACCGATCACGTGGATCACCGATGACCGACCGACTGCTGCGGACCGTTGCCGGCACAGTGCTGTCGGGCGCGGTCGCAGTCGTCGGCTTGGGCCTGGCGCCGGGGATCGCCCACGCCAACGGCGGTCCCTACACGTGGTGCCCGGGTCAATCGATGGACGATCCGAGCGGGCCGAACAGATATGGCACTCAATATGTTTGGGACATGAACGGGTGCCATACCTGGTACCGCGTGTCGTACGGATACGGCAACGTTCCCCGCGACATCAACGGGCAGCAGACCCTACAGGGCTCGAGCGCGTGGGACGGAGAAGACCCCCCGGTGCCGGAGCCGGTGAACTGCGGCTTGTTCTGGTGCCCGATTCCGCCCCATCCGGATCCGAACTTCCACGGATGAGGCGAGCGGCTACAACGCGCGGAGCGCCTCCAGTGCTGCGGCGGAGTCGCTACCTGGTTCGGCGCGGAAGATGATCAGATGCTGACCGCCCGAGTGCGGCACGTGCAACCGGTTGCGCTGTAGGCGCATCTCGCCGACCCGCGGATGGCGCACATGGGTGACGCCGGGTCGATAGCCGACATCGGCGCGCGCCCACAGTTCCCGGAATCGCTCACTGGCCGAGGATAATTCGTCGATCATCCGACGCAGCCGGGGATCGTCCGGGGTACTGCCTGCGACTTCCCGCAGCCCGCTCACGGCGATGTCTGTCGCGTCGTCCCAGTCGACGAAGAACTCCCGGGCCGCCGGATCCAGCAGCCGCCACCGGAGGAAGTTCTCACCGGGACGGAAGGCCGGGGCCAGTGCCTGCGCGACGGCATTGGCCGCCAGCACGTCCTGATACCTGTTGGCGACGATGGCCGGCATCGGAAACTGCTCGATCAGCTCATCGAGGCCGTCGGCCACCTCCTCCAGATCACCCTGTTCCCAACGGGTTCCGGTCTGCCCCGCCAATTGATGCAGATACTCGGTGCCCTTGATGTCCAGCTGCAGCGCCCGCGCCAAGGCATCGAGTACCTGAGCCGACGGATTCTTGTCCCGTCCCTGCTCCAGCCGCAGGTAGTAGTCGGAGCTGATCCCGGCCAACAATGCGAGCTCTTCGCGGCGCAGCCCTGCGACCCGTCGTCGCGAGCCTGCGACCAGGCCGACATCGTCCGGGCGGACCTGCTCACGCCGCGCACGCAGATAGTCGCCGAGCGCGTTGCCCTTCACCACATCAGTCGTCGATATGTGTCGGCGGGTCGGTGAACGTGAAATCAAAAGGATAGTCGTGGCCGGGGCCCATCAGATCGCAGCGCTTGACGGGCACCAGGTGCGAACTGAGGCCACTGGGCACATAGTTGTACACCGCCGTGCAACGCTGCCAGGTGCCGTCGGGCTGGACCGGTCCGTCGCACTTACTGATGACCGGCCCGCCATACAGGCACCCGGCGCTGGCCGGCGGTGCCGCGACAATCAGACCTCCTGCCGCCAACATCACGGCCAGTCCACCGACGGTGCAGAGCTTCATAGGGTTCTCCCATCACCCCCCAATGACGCTACCGCAGCGGGCCCACGTCGCGAACCGCGTCGGCGAAAGCCTGGAGAACAGATGACGTATTGAGCCAGACCCTGTCCCTGCCAATACCAGGATCAGCGCGGCGTTCCCACGCCACTTCGGGAGATCCGAAGGTGGAGGCATGACCGAACGACACGACATCGAGTTTCCCGCCGAGGGGTCGGTGACACTGCGCGGCTGGTTGTTCCGGCCGCAGGGACCGGGCCCACATCCCGCGATCACCATGGCACACGGCTTCGCCGGGGTGAAAGAGCATGGCCTGGAGCGGTTCGCCCGGTTTTTCGCCGAAGCCGGGTTCGTGGTGCTGGTGCACGATCACCGGGGGTTCGGCACCAGCGACGGCACGCCGCGGTTCGACATCGACCCGTGGGTGCAGATCGCCGACTGGCGCCGCGCGATCTCGTTCCTGGAGAGCCGCCCGGACGTCGACCCCGAGCGGATCGGCCTGTGGGGTAGCAGCTACGCCGGTGGGCACGCCATCGTGCTGGGTGCCACCGATCGCCGCCTGCGGGCCGTGGTCGCCCAGGTGCCCACCATCAGCGGTTATCAGCAGAGCCTGCGGCGCGTGGCACCCGATCAGGTGGCGGCCCTGCAGGCACAGTTCATCGCCGACGACCGGGCCCAGTTCCGGGGCGAGCCCCCGACCGTGCAGGCGGTGGTGAGCAGCGACCCGAAGGTTCCGGCGGCCTACCGCGCCCCTGACGCCATCGCCTTCTACACCCAACCAACTGCAGACAACGTGTGGCACAACGTCATGACGGTCCGCTCGTCCTGGGCGGCCCGTATGTACGAACCCGGTACCTGGATCGACCGGGTCTCGCCTACCCCGCTGCTGATGGTCGTCGGCCTGCAGGACACGGTCACAGTCACCGATCTCGCGCTGGGGGCCTACGAACGCGCCTTGGAGCCCAAGAAGCTGGTGACCGTCCCGGGCGGACATTTCGACCCGTACCTGGACCGGTTCGACCAGGCCGCAGGCGCGGCCCGCGACTGGTTCATCGAGCACCTCGCCCAATCCGAATTGTGAAGGGAAACATCATGTCCCAGCTGCGCTACGAAGTGATGGTCCACGACGGCTTGACCCGCCATCGCCAACAGCGACTGCCCGATGGCAGCCCAATCGTGTCCTCACCCGTATCGTCCACACTCATCCTCGGCGAGCACGAGGCCGTACTGGTCGACCCTCCGTTCACCCGCGACCAGGTGTTCCGCACCGGCGACTGGATCGAGGACTCGGGCCGCACACTCAAATACGTCTACGCGACGCATGGTCACGGGGATCACTGGTTCGGCACCGACCTGCTGCTGCAACGATTCCCCGCGGCGGTGGCTTACGCCACCGAAGGCACCATCGCGAAGATGCACGAGCAGGCTGCCGACGGCCGCGCTCAGATGTGGGACGTCGACTTCCCCGGCCAAATCCCGCCGAGCCCCGTTGTGTACCAACCCATCCCTGCCACCGGCCTGGAGTTGGAGGGCGAGCACCTCGTCGCCGTCGAGGTCGGCCACACCGACACCGATGACACCACCGTGCTGCACGTGCCCTCGATCGGGCTGGTGGTGGCCGGCGACGTCGCCTACAACGGCGTACATCAGTACCTGCTGGAAAGCGACCACGGCGGGATCAAGGCGTGGCTGCAGGCGCTCACCAAGGTCACGGCACTGCAGCCGCGCGCAGTGGTCGCCGGACACAAGAACAAGGATCTACCCGACGATCCGGCGATCCTCGCCGAGACCCGCGACTATCTGCTCGACGCGCAGCGGCTCATCGCCGGAAGCCCCAGTCCCCAAGAGTTTTTCGACTACATGACACGGCTCTATCCGCACCGGCTCAACGTCGGACCGGTCTGGTACAGCGCAGTGGCGCTGCTTTCTGGAAAGGAATCCTGAAATGATCATCGACGCAGACAACCTCGACGCGACGTCGAGTTACAAACTTCTCATCGGCAGCGTGTTGCCCCGCGCCATCGCCTGGATCAGCACCGCCTCGACCACCGGAGTCGGCAACATCGCGCCGGTGTCCTTCTTCACCGTGGTGGGCCGCATTCCGCCGATTCTGTCGGTATCGCTGCAGCCGCGGTCCGACGGCGTCACGCTCAAGGACACCTTCGTCAACATCCGCGACACCGGCGAGTTCGTGGTGAACATCGCGTCGATCGACCAGGCCGATGCGTTGCACCGGTCGGCGTTCGAATTCGATTCCGGTGTCGATGAATTCGAGGCCCTGGGGCTGACGAAGGCACCGTCGGAGGCCATCTCGGCACCCCGCATCGCGGAGGCACCGATCTCCTTCGAATGTGTGGTGGACCGCATCATCCCGATGCCGCCGCTACCCGACCATGTGGTGTGGGGCCGCGTGAAGCGCATCCACGTGCGCGACGACCTGTACCTCTCCCGCGGACGCATCGACGTCGGCGCGCTCAACGCATTCGGCCGCCTCGCCGCCGAATACACCATGGTCAACAACATCTTCACCACCCCGCTGCCCGACGGTCTGGCCCGGCAGCTGGCCTCCCAGCGCGCCGAACGCCTCGACGGCAAGGCAACCGACTACTCCCCGATCGACACCACCGACTGGTCACCGTCGGGCGCCACGAAGGCGGCGACGAAATGAGCACGCTGCTACTCATCCACGGCTTCCTCGATGACGTCAACGTCTGGGACGACCTCGTGTCCGCGCTGCCGGAAGACGTCAACACCATCCGCTATCAGCTGCCGGGTTTCGGGACGCGAACCGAGGATTGGACGCCCGAGCCGACACTGGCGACCCTCGCGGCCGAGGCCGGGCTTCTTCTCGACGGCGTCGAGGGCCACGCGATCGTGGTGGGCCAGAGTCTCGGGTCGCAGATCGCCGAACTCGTGGCGACCGCTCGCCCCGAGAAGGTCAGCGGCCTGGTGCTGATCACGCCGGTTCCGCTGGGCGGCACCCGGCTTCCTGACGACGCGTTGATCCCGTTCCGGTCGTTGGCCGCAGATGCCGCCGCGCAACGCGCCGCCCGGGCCGACCTGTCTCCGACCCTGACTGCCGAGCAGCTCGACCGCTTGACGCGGGCCGGTGTATCGGCACACCGGGACGTGGTCAGCCGCTACGTCGACGTCTGGAACGACGGTGTCACGGATGCGCCGCCGGTGAGCGCGTTCACGGGTCCCGTGCTGATCATCCGCGGCGGCGCCGATCCGTTCGTCACCGCTGCACTGGCTGCCGCGATCACGCCGCGCTTCCCGCACGCGCGCGAGCAGATCATCGACGGGGGTGGGCATTGGGTGCATGTCGAGTACGCCGGTCAGGTCGCAGCGTCCATCACCGAATTCGTGCGGGAGACGGGCTCGGCCGCAGGCTGGCGGCGCGGGTTCGCCGAGCAGTCCCGTGACACGTTCGCCGCGACCTTCGCCGGCGATGTCGTGCTCGATGCCACCACACTGCCCGACCCGGTCGAGGGCCGGGACCAGGTGGCCGCGACGCTGGCGGCGGCGAGCTCGATCTACGAGTCGCTGGAGTTCACTGCCGAGGTCCACAGCGGCTCGTCAAGCTATTTGCAGTGGCGAGCAACGGCTTTCGACAACATGTCGCTGCGCGGCGTGACCATCCTGGATCGCGGGCCCGACGGCCTCATCACCGCGATCGCCATTCATCACCGTCCTCTGGGCGCGGTGCTGCGGTTCGCATCCGAGATTCGCGATCGTTTGGACGGGACGCAATCATGACCGCCACCTTGCAGCACCGGGTTCACGTCACCGCCCAGCTTCCGCAGGCTGGTCGGGGCCCGCTTCCCGACGGCAGCCCGCGGATGTGGTCGCCGACCACCTCGACGCTGATCACGGGAGCGCGCGATGCGCTGCTGGTCGACCCGCCGCTGACCACCGCGCAGGCGCGCGAAGTCGGCGACTGGGTCGCGGCAGCGGGCCGACGCCTCGCAGGCATCTACGTCACCCATGGTCACGGCGACCACTGGTTCGGCGCGATCCCGCTGCTGCAGCGGTTCCCGGACGCGGTGGTCTATGCCACTGCGGGTACGGCGCAACACATGGCCGGTCAGAACTCGCCGGAGTTCCGATCATCATTCTGGGACAAGGTGTTTCCCGGCGAACTGCCGACCGGTGATGTTGACGTCACCGTCGTCGGCGAGGACGGGTTCGAACTCGACGGGCAATGGTTGCAACCGATCGAGGTCGGCCACACCGACACCGATGCGACGACGATGCTCCACGCTCCCAGCGCCGGTCTGCTCGTCGCCGGCGACGTCGTCTACAACGGCGTTCACCTGTATCTCACAGAGTCGGGCGGGGTGTCTGGACTCGACCAATGGTTGGTCGCCTTGGATATCGCCGAGAGCCTGCGACCCGTTGTCGTGATCGCCGGCCACAAGGATCCCGATGCAGCCGATGATCCGGCACAGCTCGACGCCACCCGGCGGTACCTGAAGGATGCGCGTAGTCTGCTCGAAACATCCTCTGGTGCTGAGGATTTCTACGGCACCATGCTGGCGCTGCACCCGGACCGGATCAACCCCGGTGCGCTGTGGGGTGCGGCGATCACCCTGTTCCCGACGAACTCACGAGGTTGAGATGACGAACGTGGTAGCGGAGGTCCTGGCAGCGCACGGCGGACTGTCCCGGTGGAACGAGTTCTCCCGGGTCGAGGCGACGATCGTGACCGCAGGCAAGCTCTGGGGGATCAAAGGTCAGCCGCAGGACGCCACACCACGGCGGATGGCCGTGACGCTCCAGCGGCAGTGGGCCTCGGTAGCCCCGTTCGGCGCGCCCGACCAGAAGACCGATTTCACCGCCGATCGTGTCGCCATCGAGAAACTCGACGGCCGGGTGGTCGCCGAACTTGCCCACCCCCGTGACTCGTTCGCCGGTCACCACCTCGACACCCCGTGGACTGCGCTGCAGCGCGCGTATTTCAACGGCTACGCGCTGTGGAACTATCTGACCGCGCCGTTTCTGATGTCGTTACCGGGCGTCTCCGTCGAGGAGATCGAGCCGGTCACCGATCGGGGCGAGACGTGGTGCGGGTTACGGGTGCGCTATCCGACGAACGTCGCCAGTCACAGCCCGGTGGAGGAATTCTATTTCGACTCCGATCACCTGATCCGGCGCCACGACTACCGGGTAGACGTCGCGGGCGGGTTTGCCACCATGCATTACACCGACGACCTCGTCGAATTCGACGGCATCAAGGTTCCGACGAAACGTCGCGCGTACCGGTGCGATTCGACCGGCAGGCTGCTGCCCGACGAGCTCATGGTCGCCATCGATCTGAGCGACATCCGGTTCAGCTGAGCGACGCACACCCCGATCGCGCCGTACCGGGCGACCGGGGGGCCAGAGCTCACTTCGTTCCGCGGTGCCACGCAGGGTCATAGACCGAGGCCAGCCGAGCCAGTGTCAGTGCACCCAGGAGCAATCCGAAATCGCGCAGGGCGACGTCGTAGAAGCCCGGGTAACTCACCAGGTTGACGATGATCCCGGCGAGCCACGCTGCCACGACGTACGCCGCGTACCGCGGCTTGATGGCCACCGCGACGCCCGCCACGATCTCGATCACGCCGACGACGAGCATCGTCGGATGTGCGCCGATCGGGCTGAGCGCGACGATCCATGGGGCGAGATAGCCGTCCCAGTTCGCCAGGACGCCGAAGAACTTGTCGAGGCCGAACACTATGGGCAGCACGGTGAATCCAATGCGCAGCAGTAGGTACGCCCCATAGGCCGGGTCGGTGCGGACCCGCTGAAGTGTGTCGGACTGGCTCATCCCGTCGGCCATGTGCGCGTTCCAGGTGGTCATGACCACTCCTTTCTAAAACCAATTATTGATGTTTATAGACTCGACCTGCGATGACGGTTTTGTCAATGATCTTTGGTGTTAGAATTGGGGCGTGTTTCCCCGGTCCGCCGAACCCGCGGCCATGTCCGCGATGAGCGTCCTCGACGACCCGCTGCGTCGCGAGCTGTACCAGCTGGTGGCCGACAGTGGCGAGCCGGTGTCGCGCGAGGACGCGGCGTCGGCCGTGGGGATCGGGCGCACCCTGGCTGCCTACCACCTCGACAAGCTCGCCGATGCCGAGCTGCTCGCGATCACCTATCAACGGCCCGACGGTCGCAGCGGCCCCGGCGCCGGCCGGCCGGCCAAGCTGTACGGCCTCGCCGAACGCGAGTTCGCTGTCAGCGTGCCGCCCCGCGACTACCTGTTGCTGGCCGCAATCCTCGTCGCGGCGATCGAACAAGACACCGACGGCAGCGTCCGGGCAGTGGTCGCCCACGCCGCCCGCGAAGCGGGGTCGGAGGCGGCCCGGCAGGCTGACGGCGATCTGGTCGCAGCGCTGCGCGACTGTGGCTACCTTCCCCGCACCGACGGTGACGGCGATATCTCCCTGCGGAACTGCCCTTTTCACGCCATCGCCAGAGACCACCTCAACGTGGTGTGCGGTTTGAACCTTGAGCTGATCAACGGAGCGATTGCCGGCAGCTCGTCGAATGACGCACGGGCAGCGCTGAATCCGCGCCCTGGGCACTGCTGCGTCGAGCTGCACGACGTCATCCCCGTCGAACCGAGCCGAACGTGAAACCGTGACAACAGATATGCACGACATCGAGATGATCGACTTCGAATTGTGGGTCATCTCGGTGATTCGGGCGGCGTGCCGCCGCGACAGCGTGCGCCTGCCCAACATCGCCCGGGCCGACGAGCTACTCGATGAGCGATTGTCACTGGCGCACCCGCCGACACAGTGCCCCACCGGACCCACGGTAAGAGACAGAACCTCCCAGCATCGAAGAAAACGCTCATAGCCGACGGGCAGATCAGGGCGCGACGATTGTTGAACAGGTCGACGTGCCGGAAGTGACCGCACTACTGTCCACAGTGGATTCCTGGAGGCAATCATGAGCTCACCGATAGCGGATCTCGATCTGCGGATCCCGGTGATCGCCGCGCCGATGGCGGGCGGACCCACCACACCGGCCATGGTCATCGCCGCGCACAGCGCAGGCAGCTTCGGTTTCCTGGCCGCCGGTTACAAGACGCCCGAGGCCGTCGAGGCAGAGTTACACACTATGCGCGACGCCGGAATACCCTTCGGCGTCAACGTCTTCGCACCCAACCCCGTACCGATCTCGGCTGAGCGTTACGCCGAGTACGCGCAGGCGATGCAGCGTGAGGCCGACCGGTTCGGGCTCACGCTGCCCGACGCCCCGAACGACAGTGACGACCACTTCGCCGCCAAGGTCGACCTGCTGGGCGCCAATCCGGTCCCGCTGGTCAGCTTCACCTTCGGCATACCCCCACAAGACGTGATCCGCAGCCTGCAGCAGGCGGGCAGCGCCGTCGTACAGACAGTGACGTCGCGGGCCGAAGCGGAGGCGGCTGCGGCCGCAGGCGTCGACGCCCTCGCGGTGCAGGCCAGCGTGGCAGGCGGGCACTCGGGGACGCTCACCCCGGACAGTCCGCCGCAGGCCCTGCCCATCGGTGAGTTGGTCGCGCAGATCACCTCGGCCGTCAGGCTGCCGGTCATCGCCGCGGGCGGTGTCGGCACCGCTGCCGATGTGGCCGGCGCGCTGCAGGCCGGTGCCGAGGCGGTGGCCGTGGGTACGGTGCTGCTGCTCGCCGACGAGAGCGGTGCGTCAGCGACCCATCAAGCGGCTCTTGAGGATCCCGAGCGCACCGAAACCGTTGTCACCAAAGCGTTCACCGGCCGTCCGGCCCGCGGACTGCGCAACCGGTTCATCGACGCCTATGAAGCCTCGGCCCCGTTGGGCTACCCGGCGATCCACTTCCTCACCAGCCCGTTGCGCAAGGCCGCCGCGGCCGCCGGTGAACCGGAGCTCGTGCACCTGTGGGCCGGCACCGGATACCGGCATGCGCGCCGTGCGCCCACCGCCAGGATTCTGACAGCGCTGGCGCCCTGACCGAGGCCAGTTCTCGAAGGTGTTGTGCCGAGGATTGAGGTCAACATGCGGCTTGTCCTATTTGCCGCAATCCTCGGCGTAGTGCTCGGCACAGCTCGTCGCGCCCGATGACGTGACGAACCCAGGCCTCCCCTGCCAGAGTGGACACATTCCTTGGTCCGCCGACGACAGGAGACCCACCATGGCCACGCACCGCGCAGTCCACGTCGACACCGCAGGCGCCCCGCTGAAGCTGGCCGACGTCGAGACCACGTCCCCACCACCGGGCCAGGTCCGCATCGATGTGCGGGCATGCGGTGTGTGCGGCACCGATCGCGAGTTCGTCAGCGGCCACTTCCCGGCGATGACCTGGCCGCTGACGCCCGGGCACGAAATCGCGGGAACCATCGCCGAAATCGGCAGCAGCGTCGAGGAATTCGGTGTCGGCGACTCGGTTGCCGTCGGTTGGTTCGGCGGCAACTGCAATCACTGCGCGCAGTGCCGCAAGGGCCAGTTCATGCACTGTCTCAACGGTCAGGTTCCCAGCTGGCAGTACCCGGGCGGCTACGCCGCGTCGGTGACGGTCCCCGCCACCGCACTCGCCCGGATCCCCGCCGGGCTGTCCTTCACCGAAGCAGCGCCGATGGGGTGCGCGGGCGTGACGACGTTCCAGGCGCTGCGGACCAGCGTGGCCGTGGCCGGTGACCGGGTGGCCGTCCTCGGCGTGGGTGGGCTCGGCCACCTGGGTATCCAGTTCTCTCGCGCCATGGGATTCGAGACCGTCGCCATCGCACGGGGCGCCGACAAGGCAGCCGATGCCGAACGATTCGGCGCGCACCACTACATCGACTCCACGGCCGGCCCCGTCAGCGAGGCGCTGCAGAAGCTCGGCGGCGTGAGCGTCGTGCTGGCCACCGCCGCTAATTCCGATGCGATCGGCCAGACGATCGGCGGCCTGGCGCCCCAGGGCGAACTCATCGTGATCGGGGTGTCCGCCGACCCGCTGCCGATCAGTCCGCTGCACCTGATCACCCCGGCGCTGCGGGTGACCGGTCACCCGTCGGGCACGGCATCGCAGATCGAGGACACCATGCATTTCGCGCTGCTCAACAATGTCCGGGCCCAGATCCAGGAATTTCCGCTGGAAAACGCGGCGGACGCCTACGCCGCGATGGCCGAGGGGCGGGCCCGTTATCGGGGAGTTCTCACGATCTGAGAAGCGTGTGAGGCTTTGCCTTTCAGCTGCAAGATAATTGGACGTGGTCTGCGGGGCCGCATCGGGCACATCATGGGGCAATGCCGAAACACCCCTGGGCGCAGATCGTTCGAACTGCCGCCGTGCTGGGCGCGGCGATGGGCATCGGGCGCTTCGCGTACACGCCGATCCTGCCGTTGATGACCGCACATGCTCAGTTGTCCCCGCAGGCAGCCGGACAGTTGGCCACCGCCAACTATGTGGGCTACCTACTCGGCGCGCTCGCCGGGACGTTCTCGCCCCGGCTGGCCCGATCGGTGTCCGCCTGCCGAGCGTCGCTGCTGGTGCTGGTGGCGAGCCTGGTGGCAATGGCGTTGACCACCAACGTCATTGCCTGGGCGGCGCTGCGCACGGTGGCCGGTTTCGCCAGCGCGCTGGTGTTCGTCATCGCCGTCAACACGCTACTGGACCGGTTGCACGACCATCCGGCTCATCTGGCGGGCTGGGCCTTCGGTGGTGTCGGGGTCGGTATAGCAGCCTCGGCTGTGCTGGTGTTCGCGCTGCCCGCATCGGCGGACTGGCGGGCTGCGTGGTGGGCGGCTGCGGCGTTGGCCGCGCTGTTGAGCGTCTCGGCCTGGTTCATGCCGGCCGCGACGCACACGACTTCCGCGACGACGAAAACCCCGGTAGACCAACACAAGAAGCGGCACACGCCATTTGCCCTGCTGCTCACCAGCTACACCCTCGAAGGGGTGGGTTACATCATCGCCGGGACGTTCTTGGTCGCCGCCGTCGCGCAGCATTCCCCGGGACGGCTCGGCAACGGGACCTGGCTGCTGGTCGGTCTGGCGGTGATCCCGTCGGCGGTGTTGTGGGCCCGGCTGAGCTCGCGCTATTCGCACCCCGTGCTGCTCACCGCGGCGCTCATGCTGCAGGCCGCCGGAATAGCGCTGGCCTGCACCGGTTCCGGCAGTGCCGCGCTCGTCGGGGCAATCCTGTTCGGCGGCACGTTCATCGGCGTCAGTGTCCTGGCGCTGGCGGCCGGGCGGCTGCTGCAGTTCCCGGGCGCCGTCGCGTTGCTGACAGTGGGCTATTCGATCGGTCAGATCGTCGGCCCTGTCGCGGTGTCACCGTTGCTGCACAGTGGGTTTCAGCTCGCGTTGGTCGCCGGGTCGGTCATCGTCGTGCTGGCCGCCCTGACCGCGACCGCGATGGGGATCGTCGGGCGGCAGCCACACGCCGTCGCCGTGAACGCCTAAATCGCCTACCTCACTGGTGAATGCGTCGATCAGCGCGCGGACGGCAGCGTTGTCCTCGGCGCGGCGCCACACCAGCGACCAGGTCCACAGCGGGGTCGGGGCGACGATCGGGCGTCGCACCAGATCACGGGGCAGCGGGGCATCCTGCCCCTTTGGGTTGTTGAGCACCGGCCGGCCCAGTCGACGGACATGCTCGAAGAACGTCGGCCCGGTGACCCCGCCGTCGTCGGTGCGCATCAACCGGGCCCCGGTTTCCGCGGAGAACTCCTCGGCGTAGCGGTTCCAGGACGACCAGCTGGCCACGTCGGCGTCGACCAGCACCACCACGTCCTTGGCCGCGACCGGGCCGTCGTCGGTGCCGACGCACAGCGCGTACAGCCGGTCCACGCCGATGAGGTGCGCCTGAAGTGACAGCTCGGCCAGGTCGTCGGTAGGCACCCAGCAGATCGCCAGGTCCAGGCTGCCGTCGGCGACCCTGGCCGCCTGCGTGTGCGACGGCATCACCCAGGTGTCCACCCGCAGTTGCGCGACGCCGGCCGCCCGATCGGCCAGATCCACGGGACGCCAATTGACGTAGCCGATCCGTACGGGATCGGAGACCGCCAATCCCGTTGCCCGTCTGCGGAATTCATCGGCACGCCGAACCAGCGCACGAGCCTCGGGCAGCAGCGCCGCACCCGCCGGGGTGAGGGCCACCGACCGCCGGTCACGATCGAAGAGACCGACCTTGAGGTCGCGCTCGAGCGCCTTGATCTGCTGGGACAGTGACGGGCCCGCGATGTGTAGCCGCTCGGCGGCGCGGCCGAAGTTCAACTCCTCGGCGACCACCACGAAGTACCGCAACTGGCGCAGTTCCACGGTTGCAGACTAGTAGGCGCAGCCTCTCAGCAGTGAGCAAACCCGTCGTGACCTGCGGGAGTCGACGGCTCCTTCGCTCTGTTGTATCCGGCGACGGACCACAGAAAGGGCCAGGATCATGAGCAACACACCCAAGGTAGCCATCATCACCGGGGCATCACAGGGCATCGGCGAGGCGCTGGTCGCGGGCTACCGCAAGCTGGGCTATGCCGTCGTCGCCAACTCCCGGAGCATCGCGGCGAGCGACGATCCGATGGTGCTGACGGTTGCCGGCGACATCGGTCAGCCGGGTGTCGGGCAGCGCGTCGTCGACGCCGCCGTCGAGCGGTTCGGGCGGGTCGACACCATCGTCAACAACGCCGGCATCTTCATCTCCAAGTCGTTCACCGACTACACCGACGAGGACTACGCCGCGATCACCGGGGTGAACCTGCGCGGCTTCTTCGAGCTGACCCGCGCCGGGATCGCCGCCGTCGAGGCGCACGGCGAGGGTGGTCACGTCGTCACCATCTCGACGAGCCTGGTGGATCAGGCCGACTCCCGCGTGCCGTCGGCACTGGCGTCGCTGACCAAGGGTGGGTTGAACGCAGCCACCAAGGCACTGGCCATCGAGTACGCGACTCGCGGAATCCGTTCCAACGCAGTGGCACTGGGCACGATCCGGACTCCGATGCATGATCCGTCCACCCACGAGTTCCTCAACAAGCTGCACCCGGTCGGTCACATGGGCGATATCGACGACGTGGTCGAGGCCGTGCTGTACTTGGAGACCGCCACGTTTGTGACCGGCGAGATCCTGCACGTCGACGGAGGCCAGAGTGCCGGACGCTGAGACGCTCCTTCGTGAGCTCCTCGATGAGTGGAAGGCCGGGGTGGACGGTCACGATCCGGACCGGGTCGCCGCGGTGTTCACCGAGGACGCGATCTTCCAGGGATTGCAGCCGCACAGCGTGGGACGGCGCGGCGTGTACGCCTACTACGACTCGCAGCCGGTCGGGCTGACGGTGGACTACCGGTTCCACGAAACCCGCAGGCCCGCCAGTGGTGTCGCACTGGGTTACCTGCGGGCGGACTTCACCCTCCCCGACGGCACGGCCGTCCCGCTGAACCTCAGCGTGCTGGCAACCTTGGGCCCTGAAGGCTGGCGGATCTCCTTCTACCAGGTCAGCCCAGTGCCGGGATGACCTCACGCTCGAACAACTCGATACCGGACCGGTCGTACGCGGCCTCGGGGAAGTACACGATCGCGTACTCACACCCGAGGTCGCGGAGCCGTTTGAGCCGTTCGACCACCTGTTCGGGAGTGCCGGTCGCGGAGTCGGGCGAGGCCACATTGGCCAGCATGGCGTCGACGGCGGGCTCACCGGCGACCGGGATCTGCCGTGCCCGGATGCGTTCGAGGCGCTCGGCGACGTCGGATTCCGACGTGCCGACGACGGCGTTGAAGTTGGCCGACCGCACGATCGCGCCGTAGTCGGTGCCGACCTCCTTGCAGTGCTCGGCAAGGATCTGCGACTTGTGGGCGAATCCGTCCGGCTCGGACGTGAAATTCGTGTACTGCGCATACCTGGCGGCGATCCGCAAGGTCACCTTCTCGCCGCCTCCGGCGATCCACAGTGGAATACCGCCGTCCTGTAACGGTTTCGGAGCGACGATCGCGCCGTCGACCTGATAGTGCTTGCCGTCGAGGCTGACCCGGCCATCGCGCCACGCGTCGCGCATGATCTGCACGCCCTCATCGAGCCTTGCCAGCCGCACCCCGGCGGACGGGAAGCCGTAACCGTAGGCCCGCCACTCATGCTCGTACCAGCCACCGCCGATACCCATCTGCACCCGACCACCCGAGATCACGTCGACCGTCGCCGCGACCTTGGCGAGATACACCGGATTGCGGTAACTCATGGCCGTGCACATCTGGCCCAGCTTGATGCGTGAGGTGGTCGCGGCATACGCCGCCATCAACGTCCAGGCCTCATGGGTGGCCTCGTCGGTGGGCACCGGCACGGTGTGGAAATGGTCGTACACCCACAGCGAATCCCATTCGCCCGCGTCGGCGTACGCCGCCAGATCACGCATGACCGGCCAATGTTGTTCAGTGGGTGTGCCTACCAGGTCGAGTCGCCAGCCCTGCGGAATGAAGAGTCCAAAGCGCATGGCTTCTGACTGTATGCCTCGGCGCTCAATCTGTCGCCGAGTGGCCGGTTATTGCACGCATTTTCGCGAGAGATGTCCCATAACTGGCCATTCGGCGCAGATCAGGCCACCGCGTGCCGGGCGCAGCGATCTTGATGGCATGACGCAGGGTTCGGGTCACGGCCTCACGCTACCGCTGATCAACGGTGGAATGGCCGGAACCTCGGGGGCATTGGCGATGTCTTCGACAGTCATCTTGAAACTGTCCGGGTAGCAGTCCCGCTCGGTGCGCCGCGCCGGCTCACTGGTGCGCCAGCAATACAGGCACTGCTGGCACTGCAACACGTCCCAGACCCCGGGAACCGGTGAAGTGTAGAGCTTTTCGATGGTCTCGAACGCACATCGTGGACACATCACGAGGTTCTCCTTAATGGTTGGTTTGCAGCTGTTGAAGTTTGGTGAGCCACTGCCCCATCTCGGGCAGATCTCGAACCTGGTTGCCGTAGTTGCCGCGCCGATCCGCGGCCACGGGTGTGGTGGCGTCGATGATGAGCTTGTCCACCACACCGGGGGTATTGGCCTGCGGTGCGAGTTCGAGGATCGGCAGGTTGCGCACCTGCACCAGATCCCCGGCAGGGTTCATCTTCGTCGACAAGGCCCACATGACCTGCGGCAGGTTGAACGGGTCGACGTCCTCGTCGACGACGATCACCGTCGCGGCGTAGCCGAGTCCGTGCGGCGTGGTCAGCACCCGCATCCCGACCGCTTTGGCGAATCCGCCGTAACGCTTCTTGGTGGACACGATCACTACCAGGCCGTGGGTGTACATCGCGTTGACGGCCTGCACCTCGGGAAAGTCCTTCTTGAGCTGTTCGTACAGCGGAACGCAGGTATTGGCGGCCATGAGGTAGTCGATCTCGGTCCACGGCATGCCCAGGTAGAGGTGCTCGAACACGGGGTTGTCCCGGTAGGAGATACGGTCGATGCGAATGACGGTCATGTTCCGGCCACCCGAGTAGTGTCCGGTGAATTCGCCGAAGGGCCCTTCGATTTCACGCTTGTGCCCTTCGATGACGCCCTCGATGACCACTTCGGAGCCCCACGGCACCGGTAGCCCGTGCAGAGGCGAGCGGGCGATGGGTGCCGGAGCACCCCGCAGCGCGCCGGCCAGTTCGTACTCGTTCTGGTCGTACTCCATGGGTGTGGCGGCGACGATCGAGATCACCGGGTCGTTGCCGAGCGTGATGGCGATCGGCAGATCCTCCCCGACCTGCTCGGCTTTGTGCAGATGCTGGGCGATGTCGTGCATCGGCACCGGCTGCAGCGCGAGCTTACGACGACCCTTCACCTCGATCCGGTAGATCCCGACGTTCTGCTTACCCGAATTGTCCGGATCCTCAGGATCTTTGGACACCACCGCGGCCTTGTCGAGGTAGAAGCCACCGTCACCGTCGTTGAGCCGGATCAGCGGTAGCACCTCGAAAATGTTGATGTCGTCACCGGTCTGGATGTTCTGTGCCCATGGCGGGTCCTCGCGCCATTCGGGCGCGACCGGGAACTCGGCCCAGCGCGCGATGAACTCCTCCACCTGCGCCTTGACGCCGGTGTCCTTCGGCAGCCCCAGCGCCAGCGCGTGATTGGCCCACGACCCGTGCACGTTCATCGCGATGCGGGCGTTGGTGAAGCCGGTGACATTGTCGAAGTACAGCGCGGGCGCGTTGTCGCCGAGCCGAGGCGCGGCGTTGGCCGCCGCGGCGATGTCCGGTTCAGGCATCACCTCGTCGGTGATGCGCAGCAACTGCCCCTGCTCGTCCAGGGTCTGCAGAAAGCTGCGCAGATCGTCGTAGGCCATAGCGTTCTCCTCTCGGGTTGTCAGGCGACGGAATGCATTTCGCGGGCGGCGCGGATACCGTCCCAGCGTTTGGCGGCCGGGGCAGGTAGGTCGAACTGGTCGAGGATGCGAGCGACCACGTGGTCGACCATGTCATCCAGGGTTTGCGGGTGGTTGTAGAACGCCGGCATCGGCGGCACGATCTGCACGCCTTTGCGGGCCAGGTCGAGCATGTTCTCGAGGTGGATCTCGCTGAGCGGGGTCTCGCGCGGCACCAGTACCAGCTTGCGGCGTTCCTTGAGCACGACATCGGCGGCACGGCCCACCAGTCCGTCGGCGTACCCGGCGCGGACGCCTGCCAGCGTCTTCATCGAACACGGCACGATCACCATGCCGTCGGTACGGAACGAACCCGATGAAATGGTCGCCCCCTGGTCCTCGGGATGGTGTACGACGTCGGCGAGCTGCCCCACCTGCGCGGTCGACATCCCGGTTTCGAGCTCGATGGTGGTACGCGCCCAGCGGCTGAGCACCAGGTGGGTTTCCACCTCCGGCAGCTGTGCGAGGATCTCCAGCAGCCGGATCCCGAAGACGGCCCCGGTCGCCCCGGTCATCCCGACAATCAAACGCATGATGGTCTCTTTCGGTCGACTCTGTGTACTGAAATCAGACGTTACGGCGCATACACTGGAGCCGACCACGCCCCAGGCGGACACCATATGGTGAAAATCGGACAACCCGAGGTGAGGGAAGTGCTGCCGACCGAGGTGCCGTTCCACGACTCGACGGACACCCCTGGCGTCGAAGTGCTCACCTTTGCCGCACTGACGCGGCGGGCGCGCGGTCACGGCCTCGACCCGTTCACCCCGATGCGCCCGGCGTTCCACCATCTCGTCACGGTCACCGGCGGCCCCCCGCTGCACTGCGCGGTCGACTTCACCGAATATGAACTGACCCAACATGACTGGCTGTGGATACGGCCGCGCCAGGTCCTGCAGTGGCGGCCCGACCTGGCCGATTCCGAGGGCACCATCCTGCTGTTTCCGTCGGGCTTCCTCGACGAGACCACGGTTGCGACGGCGCACGTCGACAGCCCGGCCGCGGCTCCGACCCCGGTGCGATCCTCCACGGCCGACCGGACCGCCCGACTCCTCGTCGACGCGCACCGGGACCAGACGGGCCTGCCTCAGGCCATCCGTATCGAGATCGTGCGCCACCTGCTGTCGGCACTGCTGCTGCACCTGGCAAGCACCGCCGAGAGCTCGTCGACGGATCCCACCAACACCGTGTTCCGTGACTTCCAGCTGGCCGTCGAGCGCGACTACGCGCACCGGCACCGGGTCGAGGACTACGCCACCGACCTCGGGTACAGCGTGCGCACGCTCACGCGGGCGTGCCGGCTGGCGACCGGCCACGGCGCGAAGCGTGTCATCGACAACCGGGTACTACTGGAGGCCAAACGACTGCTGGTGCACACCGACCTGACGGGCACCGCGATCGGCGCCCGAGTCGGCATTCCCGACCCGACGATGTTCACCAAGTTCTTCCGCACCCGTACCGGCGAAACCCCCGCAACTTTTCGGTCCCGCGTCCGCGGAATCTGAATACAGCTGGGTCACAGCATTTTCCAAATGTCGTTCTAGGCTGTCAGGATGGCCCTCTCCAAGGACGAACGCGAACAGTTTCTAGCCGAACCGCACATCGCCGCCCTGTCGGTCTACGCCGGCGACAAGCGCGGACCGCTGACCGTACCGATCTGGTACCAGTACTCCCCCGGCGGTGAGCCTTGGCTGCTCACCGGCAACGGGTCCCGCAAGCACCGGCTGATCGAGGCGGCCGGTCACCTGTCGCTGATGGCCGAGCGGCTCGAACCGAGCGTGCGCTACGTGGCGGTCGACGGGGCGGTGAGCCGCATCGAGCCGGGCACCGACGAGCAGCTCGTCGAGATGGCCAAGCGCTATCTGGCCCCGGACAAGGTCGAACCGTACCTGGAGTACGCGCGCCGCGAGCACGGCGAAAGTGTCGCGGTCTACTTGAAGCCCGAGCACTGGCTCTCCGCCGACCTGGGCAACCTCTGATCCCCAAGGCGTTCACAGCAATCTGACAGTTGGTTCACAGATCTACTGGCACAACGGAATTGGCGCGCAGACGACAGCTCATCGGCGGTTAGGCTCCGTGGGTGGCCCCGAAACTGCGCGTCGATCCGAGTGTCTTGCGCTCAGCTGCTGACGGGTTCAACCAGATCGGAGCCGCCCTGTCCGGCGCGAACATCGGGCAGGGCCTCTCCGGGCTGACCGCGAGCCTGCCCGATTCGTCACCGGTGGTGCTGCCGAGCAGGCCGCCGCGATTGTCGACGGCGCCGCCAGACGCGTGGGTACAGAACTGTCTCAGCTCTCCACCAACCTGGGTTCCGCAGCCGACAAGTACGAAAAGACCGATGCCGAACTGGGCAGAAAGCTCGACAAGACCGTCGATGATCCTGTTAAGAAGGACGGCGGCGGCACGAAGAAGGACGAGCCCGGCCCCACGGCGCCCGCTGGTCCGCAGGCCATCCCCGTCGACCAGGTGACCTACGCCAACGGCAATTGGCCCTCGGGCGCCGACGCCACCCGCACCGCCATCAATCAGGCCCTGGACCAACGCGGCGTCACCGACCCGGCTGCACGGCAACGCTGGATCGACGCCTACATGACTCTGACCGAGCACGAATCGTCGTATAACCCCATGGCGGTCAACAACTGGGACATCAACGCCAAGCCGCCCAACTCGACCTACAAAGTCTCCGACGGCTCCGGCAACGGATGTTCGCGCGGTCTGGCCCAGTGCGTGCCGGGAACTTTCGCCCGATACCACCAACCCGGCACGTCGAACGACATCTACGATCCCGTCGCCAACATCGCCGCATCGATGAACTACCTGGTCGGAAACTATGGCGTCGCCCCGGACGGTTCGGACATTCTCGCCAAGATCCCGCAAGCCAACCCTGGCGTCCACCAGGGCTACTGAGACTGAACAGGAGTTCGATGACAGCCAGGCACGCGTTGGCGCTCGTTGTCATGACAGTCGTTGCCGCCGCGGCCATGTCGGCCTGCGGGACCACGACGACAGGCACACCCCAGGCTGAACCGATCACCCAGACAAGCTCTACCCAGCCGAACCCGGTCGCGACGGCCGAAACGGCGAGCGCTTCCCCGTCATCGAGCGCGAAATCGCAAGCAGCGGTGCCTGTGCCGGCCGCAGCGTGGATCAGTGCCGACCGAATTCCGCAAAACTCCGACCAACCGTGGCCGGATCTCGCTGACCGCGCCGAACCGCTGGGAACAAACACGTTCCGCCTCTACGGACTGTGCGGGGCGACACCATCACCGATTGCCAACGGGGACAACGCCCGAGCCGTGGTGGACAACGGTGACGGCCACTGGTCGGCCGAACAAGTCATCGTGCACTACCCCGGTGACCCGTGGACCATGGGGCAGACAGTGAGCCTCGATGCCGCCAACCTGCAGAACGTTCTGACCCAGTGCACCTCCACCGCACCGGGTACAACACTGCAGTTCACCACCCCCGTGAGCTCAAGATGTCCCAGCGTGGCGCGCGGTGGATGCCACCAGGTTGCCGCTGAAATACGCTCTGCTGACGGCCAATCCACGGCACACGTCTACCTTGCCAATGTCGGCAGCACCATCACCGAGCTGACAGTGTGGGCCAACGGCACCCCCAGCACACCATGGGCCGGCGCCGCTGACGAAGATGTGTTCGCCGCCATGAACCCGCAGCTGTGCACCGTGTGGGAATGCTGACAGGGACCCACCGATGACGGTCACGATTTCTACGGTCAGCGGTTCGCAACCCGAGCAGGTGCTGGCTGCCGCAGCCCATGCCGGGAATTCGGCGACCACCGTCAGTCAGCAGATCGACGCCGGGAAGCAGAACCTGGCCGCTTTGAAAAGTGGTTGGGAGGGAGGCGCTTCCGAGGCTGCGGTCGCCAGTGCGGAACGTACACTCATCGAGCAGCAGAAGATTTCCGACGTGCTCCGTCAGCTGCAGTCCGCACTGTCCGACGGTGGATCGCAATTGTCAGCCATCCGCTCCGGCATCGTCGACGGAGTCGAATCGTTGACCCAGCAGGGTTGGCACGTCGCCGATGACGGCACCGTGACGGTGCGTCCGGGAAGCCCACTGGACCAACTGGCGAAGCTGAGTCCGGTCACCGCCATGCAACTTCGGCAGATTGCCGCAGCCAGCTCGGTCAAGCTCAAGGCAATGCTGGCGCAGTTCGACGGTGCGGACCGGGCCTTGGCCGACGCGGTTCGCAAGGCGACCGCAGGGCTCGACGCGTCAGCTGCCCCGGCCGGACCCCCGAATCGCTCAGACAATCCGTCGCCCAGCGAACCAAAACCCAAGGACGGCAACACCACTGCGCCCGAGCCCGGCCCGGGCGCCAAGCCGGGCGGCGTCGACGGTTCTGGCCAGACCACGCCTCCCACACAGAAGCCTGCGCCCGGCAGTCCACAAAGCGCCCCGCGCACGCCCGCCCAACCTCCGTCCGCGCCGACGCCGCGGCCCGCGTCCGGCACGACGCCGGC
Organism: Mycobacterium dioxanotrophicus; assembly: GCF_002157835.1. NCBI lineage: Bacteria > Bacillati > Actinomycetota > Actinomycetes > Mycobacteriales > Mycobacteriaceae > Mycobacterium > Mycobacterium dioxanotrophicus. The sequence goes on from NZ_CP020809.1 coordinate 6,200,999, forward strand.
GCAGGCAGGCCCGTCGACCCCAGGCCGCAACCCCGGTGCAGCGCCGACTCGACCGGCATCGACGAACACCGGATCTGCGCCCGTCCAGGCCAACACCCCGGCACAAGAACCGGCCACCCGCTCAGGCCCGACATCAGCTCCGTCCGGTGCGGGCGCCCCGCCGGTCGGCAGGGGCGGGCCAGCCAGCGCAACCGCCTCGATGCCTGCGACGTCGGCGCCAACCCGGTTCGACGGCGGCACCGCCACGGCGACCGGCACCGCATCCGCTGCCACCAGCGGTGGCGAGCGCGTGTTCACCGCATTCGACGGTGGCGCGGGGAACTTGCCGACCGGATGGAAAGCCGAAGTCGACGACGATGGATTTACTCACCGCATCTGGGTCGATGAAGGCGAAGAGCTCGAACACGACGACTGGTGAGCCTGACCCCGCCTTGGCAGGCATCGCTCGACGGGGCAGGGTGGGGGTATGGCGTCCCGACAGCGGTTGTTCCGAGTGTTTTACCGGCTCGGCTTCACGCCGTGGGACGGGCACCCCATCGCTGAGGGATTGTTGGAGCTCATCGAGGGTGCGGATCCGCTGACGCCGGGCAAGGCCCTCGACGTCGGGTGCGGCACCGGCGACAACTCGATCTATCTGGCGCAGCAGGGCTGGCAGGTGACCGGCGTCGATTTCGTCGGGACGGCGGTTGTCAAGGCGCGAGCGAAGGCAGCCAGACGAGGCGTCGACGTGCGGTTCCTGCAAGCCGACGCGACGCGGCTGAGCACCGAGCCGGTCGACCACGACTACAACCTGATCGTCGACAGCGGGTGCCTGCACGGGATGAGCGCCGATGACCGCGACGCGTACGTCCGGGAGATCACCGCGGTCGCCGCACCGGACGCGGTGTTGTCCATCGTGGCGTTCGTCCCCGGCGCCTCGTTCGGTGTGCCCGGCATCGCCGAGGCCGAGGTCAAGCACCGGTTCTCCGAACACTGGTCGCTGTTGTCCAGCGGCAGCGAGCCCGCGATGGATCACAACGGCAAGGATCCGGCCCGGCACTACGTTTTCGCGCGCCGCAGCTGAGCGTGCCAAAGACCTTGCGCAGCTTGTGGCAGCGCCCTGCTCGACCGTCTTCATGTCGCGCTCCGGATCGATGACCGGTCGGCCGGCGGCATCGATGACTCCCGATGCGCGCAAGTGTGCGCTCCATTCATGAGCAAGGTTGATGCTAGCGATGCTGCCGAAGTGAAGTGAATAACATCGAAATACCGTCGCAAGCCCACTTCCAATACTCGATCGACGCACCGGGCAGCGCATCCACCGAGGACCAGCGCATCGCGCAGCATCCCTATCTGCTCATCGCTCCCGGACGATGTCCGACGAGTGCTCATGCTGTTCTGACCGCGTCACAAGACATTTCAGCGTGACGCGGTGTGACAGACCGCTCGAGCCGAGCCACGGCGAACCTGCCTAGTTCGTCGACGGTGGTGGCTCGGGTTGGAAGGGGGTGTACCACCACCAATCGGCGCGTTCGCCGGTCGGCCCGCGATAGGGCGGGACATCGGGTGGCGGTGTGGTCGGTGGACGCGCCAGGGAACCCGGGTGGAGTTCCCGACCGGTGGCGTCGGTGACCGTGAGTTGATGCGCGGGGCCGGTGATGGTGATGCCACCCTTGTGGTGCAGCCGATGGTGGTAAGGGCAGAGCAACACCATGTTGTCCAACTCGGTGGGCCCGCCATCCTCCCAATGGACGATGTGATGCGCGTGCAAACCCCGGGTCGCTCCGCAGCCGGGTACCGCACAGCACCGGTCCCGACGCTCCAGGGCGCGGCGCAGCCGACGGTTGACGGTGCGGGCGGAACGCCCCGCCCCCATCGGTTGCCCGTGGCGTTCGAACCACACCTCGCAGGTCGTGTCACAAGTCAGGTAGCGCCGCGCCGCGTCGGTGAGCACCGGGCCCAGATGCAAGGCTGCGACGGGTTTCTCGCCATCTGTATCGAGATCAACGTGCACGACGACGGTGGTGTGCTGCCCGTGCGGGCGGGCCGCCACATCAGCATCCCACCCCGCCTCGACCAAACCCATGAACGCGTCCACAGCATTCGGGAAGGGTGGCGCCTGCTCCGAGACCTGGTCGGCATTTCGTGGTCGCGTTTCCATGCCGCGATCTGCGCCTCGTGGTGGGACTGCATACCGGCATCGAGTTTGGCTGCCTCCAGCCGGGGTAGCACGATCTGATAGGTCGTGTAGTCGTCGTGCACCTCTTTGCGGAACGACCGCTTCGGCTCCGGCTCGGCTTCCGCGTCGGCTTCGGGTTCGGGTTCGGGGCGCGGTTCCAACTTGACCGCGGTACGCAACTGGGCGACGGTGGCGACCGCAGCCAGCTCGGCGTAATGCGCATCGGAACCGTCGGCGGCGTGTTCGGCGATCACGCCGACCTGATCCAACGACAACCTGCCCTCCCGCAGGCCGTCGGCACACAATGGGAACTCGTCGAGGCGACGCGCGACCGTCACCATCGTGTCGGCATTATGCGGCGTGACACCGGTTTTCCACGCCACCAACGCCGTGATCGACCGAGCACCCGTGGCACCACACAACTCGTCGCGCTCCAACTCGGCGACGATCTCGACCGTGCGTCCGTCGATCGCGTTGCGCTGCCCGGCCAACTCCGACAACTCCTCGAACAACACCTCCAAACGCTGCGCGGGGCTCACCCCGTCAGCGTCGAAAGGTGTTGACTGCGAGGACATACCACCATTCTGGCAGAGGGCACCGACAAAACCGGACTCGCAGCGCGTCAGCCTCAACCCTCCAGTCGCGCCCGCAAAGGCCAAGTAAGTGCTGCGAGAACTTCAGGGACTCAACGATACTGAAACGTTTCCGATACGCCACTTGAGACTGCACCCAGGGTCGTGAATCGTCGAATTCCACAGCCCTGAGTGCAGTTTCAACGCGGCGAAGCTGTCTCACTCCGCGCGGCCGCCGAGGTGCTTGGCGAGGAAGCGGTCGACGTGGTGGTAGAAGTCCAACCGGTTCTCCGGCTTGACGAAGCCGTGACCTTCGTTCTCGTACATCACGTATTCGTGCTCGATGCCGCGCTCGGTCATCGCCGCGACGATCTGCTCCGACTCGGCCCGCTTGACCCTGGGGTCGTTCTCGCCCTGGCCGATCAGGATCGGAATCGTGATCGCGTCCACCCGCGACAGCGGCGAGCGCGACCACAGGAAGTCCGGGTCGTCCCCAACGCGCTTGTGCCACAACTGGATCATCGGCTTCCAGTACTCCGGGAACGACGCGATCAGGGTGTTCAGGTTGGACGGACCGACCGCGGAGACAGCGCACGCGAACACGTCGGGCGTGAACGTCGCACCGACCAGCGCCGCGTAGCCCCCATAGGAGCCGCCGTAGATACCAACACGCTTGGCGTCGATGTAACCCTTGCCGACCAGATTGTCTACGGCGTCGAGCAGGTCGTCGTGCATCTTCGCGGCCCATTCGCGATTGCCCGCGTTGAGGAACTCCTTGCCGTAGCCGCTGGAACCTCGGAAGTTGACCGACACGGCGACGTAGCCGCGGTTGGCCAGCCACTGCGCCTCGGGGTCGAAACCCCAGCCGACGCGGGCCCACGGCCCGCCGTGCACGTTGAGCACGGCGGGTAACCCGGAGCGCTCCACCCCGGGCGGGAACGACAGGTAGCCGTGGACGGTCAGGCCGTCGCGGGAGGTGAAGCTGAACGGCTCCATCGGCACCAGCGGGTAGTCGTTGAGCTCGGGACGATGGTCGAACAGGAACGTCGGGGTTTGCGAGGCCCGGTCCCAGAGATAGTACTTGACCGGGCCGGCGTCGTTGTCGAACGCGACCAGCCAGGTGCCGTCGTCGGCGCTGCGGTCGGTGATCATCAACTCACCCGGGCTCAACTGTTCCAGCGCGTCGATGTCACCGCGAATCCGGTCGTCGAAGATGCGGTACTGCACCCGATCTGCGTACACCGTTACGCCCTGGATCTCGCGGGTGTCCTGGTCGATGATGGTCCCGCTGACGTCATACACCGGGTCCTCGGCGATCACCTCGACTGCACCGCTGGCGATGTCCATCTTCACCAGCCGGGTGGTGTTCGAGTCCACCGAAGACAGCAGATACATCGCGGTGCCGTCCAGGCTGAAGCTGACCGGGCCCGTCGTCTCGGCGTCCTCCGGTCCGACGTCCAGCAGCACCCGCCAGTCCCCGTCCTCGTCGTCGCGCACCAGGATCGTCATGCCGCCCTGGGGTGTGGGAGCCAACGCGCCACGCACCCGCAGGTCGGTGTCGACCACCCAGCCCAAGTAGCCCGGGTTCTCCAGAATCTTGCGCAGCTCACCGGTCGTCAGATCCAGGTGGTAGACGTCGTGCAACTGCGGATTGGACTTGTTGATGCCGAGCAGCACCTCGTTCGGAAATCTCTTGCGGTGCGCGATGATTCGGCACTGGACATCGTCCAACGGGGTGAGGTCGCGCTCGACGCCGGTGCTGGGGTCCACGTCATAGAGTCGGAAGTTCTCGCTGCCGTCCTTGTCCATGACGTACATCAGGTGCCGGTTGTCCCAGGTCCAAAAGTAGTTCTGGATCCCCCGGTCGGTGTCGTGGGTGACCGGCTGGGCGGTACCGGCCCCGATGTCCCCGACGAACACGTTGAGCACGCCGTCGAGCGGTGCCAGGTAGGACAGCCGCGTCCCGTCGGGCGATATTTGCGCACCCACGCGCTCGGGATTGCCGAACAGCACTTCAAGCGGGATCAACGTCGCATCCGCCATGACAGCCCCCTTGTCGTCGGTGTTGCGACGTCAGTATTGCCGAGCCGACCTGCCGAGCAGACGCAAACTCCCCCAATTCCGGGAGGCGGTTTCACGAGTTGCCTGCACCGGCTCCTAGCGCTCCGCCCGAAACTCACCCCATTCCGAGGCCCCGGCGCCCAGCACCGACAGCAATTGCAGCTTCTGGTGGCTCTCGCTTCCCGGCACGGCGGTGTACACCAGCAGCGTGTGGGCGGCGTCGGGGTCCAGCAGGATCTGGCAGTTCAGTTCCAGGTAGCCGACCTCGGGATGCTGATAGCGCTTGACATCTCGCGGGCGGATCCCGATCTCGTGTTCCTTCCACAGCTCCCGGAATTCCGCGCTGGAGGAGGTCAGCAGATCGGCGTAGCGCGCGGCCTTGGACTCGGGCCCGCGCAGGGAGAGCACGCCACGCAACCCTGCCACGTACATCCGCGAGTAGAACTCGTGGTCCTCGACCGGATACAGATCGCGGGCGGCTCGATCGGTGAACCATCGATAACCGATGCTGCGGGATGGGCCGGTGTAGCGGCACAGATCGCCGACGAGCGCAACGCCGAGCGCCGTCTGGCGCAGCGTCTCCCCCAGTTCGGTGACAATCTCGGCCGGGGTGTCGACGAGCCGGTCGAAGATGCGCAGCATGCCGGGGCTGATGTGGTCGGTGCTCTCCCCGCGGGTCGGTGCCTGATGTCCGGCCAACCGGAACAGGTGATCACGTTCGTCACGAGATAGATGCAACCCCTGGGCAATCGAGGCGAGCATCGCCTGCGACGGCTGCGGTCCGCGTTCCTGCTCCAGCCGCGAGTAATAGTCCGCGGACATGTGGCACAGCGCGGCAACCTCTTCGCGCCGCAACCCACTGGTTCGGCGCCGCTTCCCCCTGGGCAATCCGACGTCCTCCGGCTGCAACGCATTTCGCCGTCCGACAAGGAACCCCGCCAGCCCCGCACGATCGATCATGGATGCATTTTCCCGCAGCGCCCGGTCCGCAGCCACGGATCGTCAGACCGTGGATAGCGAGCCGCCCACGGGGCAGTGTGGCCAGTGCAGGCCACCGACACCGAGGAGCGAACTCATGCCACGCGGACAATTCGACATCCAGCTGCCGGACCTGTCCGGTAAGCGCGCAGTGGTGACCGGCGCCAGCGACGGCATCGGGCTGGGCATCGCCGCCCGCCTCGCCGGTGCCGGCGCCAACGTGATCATGCCGGTGCGGAACCGCGCCAAAGGTGAGGCCGCCGTGGCCTCCATCCGCGCGCGCCACCCGCGGGCGCAGCTGACCCTGGCGGCGCTGGACCTGTCCTCGCTGGCGTCGGTGGCAGCATTCGGCGACACGATGCGCACCCAGGGTGCGCCGATCCATGTGCTCGTCAACAATGCCGGGGTGATGACGCCGCCCGATCGGCAGAGCACCAGCGACGGTTTCGAATTGCAGTTCGGCACAAACCATCTGGGCCACGTCGCGCTCACCGCCCACCTGTTGCCGCTACTGGTTGCCGGTCGGGCGCGGGTGACGTCGCAGACCAGCCTGGCCGCCCGCCGCGGCGCCATCAACTGGGACGATCTCAACTGGGAGCGCGGCTATGACGGGATGGCCGCTTACCGGCAATCCAAGATCGCCGTCGGTCTGTTCGGGCTGGAACTGGACCGTCGGAGCGCCGCCGCGGGCTGGGGCATCACCAGCACCATCTCCCATCCCGGGGTTGCCCCGACCAGCCTCCTGGCAGCCCGGCCGGAGGTCGGTCGAGCCGAGGACACCCGGGGAGTTCGGATGATCCGGCGGCTCTCGCGATGGGGACTGCTGGTGGGAACGGTGGACAGCGCACAACTCCCGGCACTGCTTGCTGCCACCTCGGGCGCTCACGGCGGGTTCTTCGGACCCCAGTGGCCGGGTAACGCGGGCGGGCCTCCCGGTGCCCAAGACCTTTGGAAACCGTTGCGCGACACCGCAACCGCGTCCCGCCTGTGGGAAGCTTCGGTGCAGCTGACAGCCGTGCCGTTCGCGCCGTAGCCACCGCGGACCTGCCGAGCAGACACGAAAGTCCCCGACACGCGGCGTGTCGGGGACTTCCATGTCTGCTCGCGCTAGAAACTCGCGCCAGAGAAACTAGCTCTCCAGCGAGGCCGGCGGCAGGAAGCGGTCGCCGTACTTGGCGGCCAGATCCTTGGCACGGGCGACGAACGCCTCCTTGCCGACGCCACCGGGGCCTTCGTAGCCGACGATGAACTGATGTGAACCACCGGTGTATGGCGGGTAGCCGATACCGAAGATCGAGCCGATGTTGGCGTCAGCCGTGGACGTCAAAACGCCTTCGTCGATGCACTTCTGGGTCTCCAGCGCCTCGGCGAACAGCATCCGGTCGATCATGTCCTGCAGCGGAGGCTGCGAGGATCCGGAGTTGAACGTCTCCCGCAGGCCCGGCCACAGCTGGGTGCGCTTGCCGTCCGCGTACTCGTAGAAGCCGGCACCCTTGAGGCGCGACGGGCGACCGAGCTCGATCATCTTCTCCACGACGGCCTCGGCCGGGTGCGGCACGTAGGTGCCGCCCTCGTCCTCGACGCCCTTGCGGGACGCAACGGCGATCTTGTGCATGAGCTCGAGGTTGAGCTCATCCGAAAGCTGCAGCGGCGCCGCCGGGTAACCGGCCTGCGATCCCGCCTGCTCGATCGACGCGGGCTCGACGCCCTCCCCGAGCATGGCCAGCGCCTCGTTGACGAAGGTGCCGATCACGCGGCTGGTGAAGAAGCCACGGCTGTCGTTGACGACGATCGGGGTCTTCTTGATGGCCAGCGTGTAGTCGAACACCCGGGCCAGCGCCTCGTCAGAAGTCTTCTCGCCCTTGATGATCTCCACCAGCGGCATCTTGTCGACGGGGCTGAAGAAGTGGATGCCGATGAAGTCCTCCTGGCGCTTCACCCCGGTCGCCAGGCCGGTGATGGGCAGCGTGGAGGTGTTCGACCCGAGCAGCGCGTTGAGCTCGACGATGTCCTCGATCTCCTGGAACACCTTGTGCTTGAGTTCCTGGTTCTCGAACACGGCCTCGATCACGAAGTCGACGCCCTTGAAATCGTTGGGGTCAGCAGTCGGGGTGATCTTGGCGAGCAGTGCGGCACTCTTCTCTTCGGTGGTCTTGCCCCGCTTGAGCGCCTTGGCCTCCAAGCCCTCCGAGTACGCCTTGCCCTTCTCGGCGGCCTCGATGGTGACGTCCTTGAGCACGACGTCGTAGCCGGCCTTGGCCGACACGTAGGCGATACCGGCGCCCATCATGCCCGCGCCCAGCACACCGATCTTCTTGATCTCCTGCTTGGCGATGCCCTCGGGCCGCGACGCACCGCCGTTGATGGCCTGCAGGTCCAGGAAGAACGCCTGAATCATGTTCTTGGCGGTCTGGCCGGTGACCAGCTGGGTGAAGTAACGGCTCTCGATGCGGCTCGCGGTGTCGAAGTCGACCTGGGCACCCTCGACGGCGGCGTCGAGGATGGCGCGCGGTGCGGGCATCGGAGCGCCCTTGAGCTGCTTGCGCAGCAGCGCCGGGAACGACGGCAGGATCGCGGCGAGCGCAGGCGACGACGGGGTGCCGCCAGGCATCTTGTAGCCCTTGACGTCCCACGGCTGCTGGAAGGTGCTGTCGGGGTTGGCCTTGAGCTCTTCCTTTATCCAAGCCTTGGCGCGCGGAACCAGCTCGTCCACCGAACCGACCAGCTCGTCGACCAGACCGGTCTCCTTCGCCTTGGTCGGGTTGAAGCGGGTGCCCTGCGAAAGCACCTCCATGAACGCCTTCTGGATGCCGAACATGCGCACGGTGCGGGTGACACCGCCACCGCCGGGCAGCAGGCCCAGGGTGACCTCGGGCAGGCCGATCTGGCTGCCCTTGACGTCGGCGGCGATGCGGTGGTTACACGCCAGCGCGATCTCCAGACCGCCACCGAGCGCGGCGCCGTTGACGGCGGCGACGACGGGCTTGGGCAGGGTCTCCAGCTTGCGCAGGTCGGCCTTGATGTCCTCGACCATGGCGAACGCCTCGGCGGCGTCGTCGGGGCCGATGCTCATCATGCCCTTGAGGTCACCACCGGCGAAGAAGGTCTTCTTCGCACTGGTGATCACCACACCGGTAATCGAATCCTGCTCGGCCACAAGGCGTTCCACTGCAGCATGCATGGATTCCTTGTAGTGCTCGTTCATCACGTTGGCCGAACCGGTCGGGTCGTCCAGCGTCAGGGTGACGATGCCGTCGGCATCCTTGTCCCACTGAATGGTGTTCTCAGCCATTGTTGTTCAGCCCTCTCAGACGCGCTCGATGATGGTGGCCACACCCATGCCGCCGCCGATGCACAGCGTGACCAGGGCACGCCGAGCGCCACGACGCTCGAGCTCGTCGACCATGGTTCCGGTGATCATGGCGCCCGTGGCGCCCAGCGGGTGACCCATCGCGATGGCGCCACCGTTGACGTTGAGCTTCTCGTCCGGGATCTTGAGGTCCTTCTGGAACTTCAGCACCACCGAGGCGAACGCTTCGTTGAGCTCGAACAGGTCGATGTCGTCGACGGTCAGGCCGGCGCGGTCGAGGACCTTCTTGGTGGCGGGGGTCGGACCGGTCAGCATGATGACCGGGTCGGCGCCGCTGGTGGCGGTGGCCACGATGCGCGCCCGCGGGGTCAGGCCCTGGCTCTGGCCGGCCTTTTCCGAACCGATCAGCAGCAGGCCTGCGCCGTCGACGATGCCCGAGCTGTTGCCACCGGTGTGGACGTGGTTGATCTTCTCGACGTAGTGGTACTTCTGCAGCGCCACATCGTCGAAGCCTCCCATCGCGCCCAGGCCCTCGAAGGCCGACTTGAGCTTGCCCAGGCTCTCCACGGTGGTGCCGGGACGCATGTGCTCGTCGTGATCGAGCACGACCAGACCGTTCTGGTCCTTGACCGGGACGACGGACTTGGCGAAGTAGCCGCCGGACCAGGCCGCGGCGGCGCGCTCCTGCGAACGCGCGGCGTAGGCGTCGACGTCCTCGCGGGAGAAGCCTTCGATGGTGGCGATCAGGTCAGCGCCGATGCCCTGCGGCACGAAGCCGATGCGGTAGTTGGTCTCGGGGTCACCGGCCCAGGCGCCGCCGTCCGAACCCATCGGGACGCGGCTCATGGACTCGACGCCACCGGCCAGCACCAGGTCGTCCCAGCCGGATCGGACCTTCTGGGCGGCCAGGTTCACGGCCTCCAGGCCCGACGCGCAGAAGCGGTTGAGCTGAAAACCGCCGGTGGTCTCCGGCAGCTTGGCGACCAGGCCTGCGGTGCGCGCGATGTCGCCACCCTGATCACCGACCGGGGACACCACGCCGAGAATGACGTCGCTGATCAGCGTCTCGTCGAGGTCGGGGTAGCGGCTGCGGATCTCCTCGATCAGCCCAACCACAAGGTTGACGGGCTTGATCTCGTTGAGAGCGCCATTGCGCTGTTTGCCACGCGGCGTACGGATCGCCTCGTAAATGAAGGCTTCTTCGGACATGTGTCTGCTCCCTGCCTCTTTGCAGTCCAGGTTCAGGTATTGGGTTGCGGAACCGCCGACAGCAGTTCTCTACCGGAGGGTAACAGGATTGCAAACCAACCTGTTGGTTGGGAGACTTACGCCACACCGAATCGCGCCTGCTGCATGTGCAGACAGGCGGCGAATCAGGCAGATCGGGGCTCGGCGACCTCGTCGAGCGTCGGGTAGTCGATGTAGCCCACCGGGCCAGGCGCGTAGAACGTCGCGACGACGGGCTCATTGAGCTCGGCACCCAGCACGAGCCGGTCGATCAGATCGGGGTTGGCCAGATATGCCCGTCCGACCGCGGCCGCGCTGATCGCGCCCCACTCGGCGTACCCCTCGAGCTGGGAGAAGTCGGTGCCGGTGTCGCGGCCGGTGTTGAGCACGAAGGTCCCCGACCACAGCGCGCGCAGCACTCCGAAGATGTGCGCGCTGGGGTCGATGAGCACGTGCAGGTACGCGATGCCCAGCGGCGCGATGCGGTTGAGCAGGGCCTCGTAGGCGCTCATGTCGTTCTCATGCATGTCGCCGGCGTGGTTTCCGGGCGAGATGCGCAGGCCGACGCGGCCCGCACCGATTTCGGCGACGACAGCCTCGACGACCTCGGCGGTCAGCCGGGCCCGGTTCTCGGGCGATCCGCCGTAGGCGTCGGTGCGCTGGTTGACGACGTCGGAGGCGAATTCGTGCAGCAGGTAACCGTTGGCGCCGTGGATCTCCACGCCGTCCATCCCGGCGTCGATCGCGCGGCGCGCCGCGGCCCGGAAGTCGGCGACGATGCCGGGGATCTCCTCGATGTCGAGCGCCCGCGGGATCTCCAGCGGCTTCTTGCCGGTCGGGGTGTGGGTGAGCATGTCTGCGGCGATGGCCGAGGGCGCGACGGGCTGGGACCCGCTGATCTCCGAATGCGCCATGCGGCCGACGTGCCACAGCTGCACGAACATCTTGCCGCCTGCGTCGTGCACGGCCTGCGCGATCTCGGCCCACTTCGCCTGGTGGGCATCGGTGTAGATGCCGGGGGTGTTCATGTAGGCGCCGTTGGCTCCCCGGGAGACGGCTGTGGCCTCGGAGACGATGAGCCCCGCGGCGGCGCGCTGTGAGTAGTACTCGGCCGCCAGGTCCGACGGTGTGCCGTCCGCGGCGGCCCTGGACCGCGTGAGCGGCGCCATGAACAGACGGTTGGTGGCGAGCGTGTCACCGACCTGGATGGGCTGGAGCAGTGCGGAATCGGCGGCGAGTGTGTAAGTCACGCCTGCAGTAAGCGCCCCGCGTGCCCGTTGAATTCCCGCACTAGCCTCTTGCAACATGACTGTCACACGGCTGCGGCCCTACGCCGTCACCATCTTCGCCGAGATGTCGGCGCTGGCCACCGAGCTCGGCGCGGTGAACTTGGGCCAGGGCTTTCCCGACGAGGACGGCCCGGCCGCGATGCTCAAGATCGCGCAGGACGCCATCGCCGAAGGCATCAACCAGTACCCGCCCGGCCTCGGTATTCCCGCGCTGCGGCAGGCGATCGCCGCGCAGCGGCACCGCCATTACGGCACGGTGTACGACCCCGACACCGAGGTGTTGGTGACGGTCGGCGCCACCGAGGCCATCTCCGCCTCGCTCATCGGCCTGGTCGAACCCGGCTCCGAGGTGCTGGTGATCGAGCCGTTCTACGACTCGTACTCCCCTGTGATCGCCATGGCCGGTTGTGTGCGCCGCAATGTCCCGCTGGTCGCCGACGGGAACGGGTTCGCGATCGACCTGGCGGGCCTGCGCGCTGCGATCACGCCGAAGACCCGGGCGCTGATCCTCAACTCGCCGCACAACCCGACGGGCGCCGTGGCCTCCGATGCCGAGCTGCACGCCATCGCGGCCCTGGCCGTCGAACACGACCTGTTGGTGATCAGTGACGAGGTGTACGAGCAGCTGGTCTTTGACGGGCACACGCACCGGCCGATCGCCGACTACCCCGGGATGGCGGGGCGGACCATAACGATCTCCAGCGCGGCCAAGATGTTCAACGTCACGGGATGGAAGATCGGCTGGGCCTGTGGCGCACCGGATCTCATCGCCGGCGTGCGGGCCGCCAAGCAGTACCTGACCTATGTGGGTGGCGCCCCGTTCCAACCCGCGGTCGCCCACGGTTTGAACCACGAGGACGCCTGGGTGGCCGATCTGCGAGAGTCGTTTCAGGGCAAGCGGAACCGCTTGAGTTCAGCCCTGACCGAGATCGGGTTCGAGGTGCACGCCAGCGCGGGCACGTACTTCCTGTGTGCCGATCCGCGGCCGCTGGGCTACGACGACAGCACCGCGTTCTGCGCCGAGCTGCCACACCGGACCGGCGTGGCAGCCATCCCGATGGCGGCGTTCTGCGATGCGGAAGCACCGCACGCCGACTTGTGGAATCACCTGGTGCGCTTCGCGTTCTGCAAGCGCTACGACACGCTCGACGAAGCGATCCGGCGGTTGCAGGTACTCAAACTCTGAGCGCGGGTCACAGCTCGGCGGTGACCGCCCACAGCGCTTCGAGGTCGGCGGGCTCGGCTCGCAGCGGGCTGAGTACGACGTCGGTCGCCCCGGCATCGCGGTAGGTCTGCACCTGCGCCCGCACCTGGGCGGCTGATCCGACCGCAGCGAGGTCGGCCACGTTGGCCACGCCCTCCCGGGCGATGACCTTCTGGTACGACGGGATGCTCTGGTAGAACTCCAGGCGCTCGGCAGCCAGCTCGCGCGCACTCGTCGCATCGTCGGACACCAGCGCGGGCACCATCGCGATGATCCGTGGCTGCGCGCGCCCGGCCGCCTCGGCCGCGGCGCTGATGGTCGGGACGATGAACTCCCCCACGGTCCGGGGCCCCGCGAGATACGGCATGGTGCCGTCGGCGAGTTCACCGGTCACCTGCAGGGCTGCGGGTCCCATCGCCGCGACGTACACCGGAATCGGCGTGCCCCCACCAACGTGGACCGGCCACTGCGGGGCGGCGCTGAACTGCTCGCCCCGGTAGTCGACGACACCGTCGTCGAAGATGGCCCGCAGCACGGTGAGGTGTTCACGCAGCCGCTGCACGGGCTTGGGCCAGTCGGTGCCGAAAGCCTGGCGCTCGGGATGGTGGGCACCCAGGCCGAGACCGAGGCTGAAGCGCCCGTGCGACGCGGCCTGCGCGGTCTGCGCCGCGGACGCCACGAGCAGCGGGTGGCGGGGGTTGATCGGCACCACCGAGGTCCCCACCCCGAGCCCGGGTACCGCGGCCCCGATCAGCGCGGACAGCGTGATGGCGTCGATGTCGAACTGCTGGGCCAGCCACACGTGGCGGACGCCGGCCTCATGGGCGCGGCGGGCCTGGGCGATCGCGTCGTCGACGACGTTGGCAGCATCGGGATTGACCCGGAGAACGATTCCTGTCGGCATGTCCGCACCAACCGGCCATGCCGAGCCAGCTATTCCGTTCTACGCAGGCTGAGCCAATCCCATGACGCGCTGGCGCAAGCGGTCTAATGCCACGTAGAGCACCAACTTCTTGGCCCGCCGCACGATGAACTCGGGAAGCGGCACGGACACGTCGACGGTGATGTCGAACCGCACCCGGGTCTGGTCGATCTCCGGAGTGAGGTTGTACTCGACGTGCTGACCGCGCTGCTGCAGGTTCTCCTCGGCGTCCCACACCATCCAGGTGTCGCCCCAGTGGTATTCGAGCATTTCCTTGTCGGTGATGCCCAGCAATCGCATGGTCGCGCGGACGTGATGGGGCTTGCCGTCGGGATAGCGGTCGACGATTTCGACGTGCCGGTGCACCGATGACCAGGTGGGAAGCGCATCGACATCGGCGAGGACGTTCATGATCGCCTCCGGCGGGGCGTCGAAGACGACCTCACGCGACGCGCGAACGGCCATACCTACGAATGTAGTTACTGCCGTCCCGGCTAACTGTCGGTTTCCGCCGATCCGCGCGCGACGATCACCGGGACCCGTACAGACTCCACCACCGTCGCGCTCACCGAGCCGAGCATCATGCCGACGAAGCCGCCCCTGCCCCGGGAACCGACGATCACCAGTTGGGCACCCTGCGACTGCTCCACCAACTGGCGTGCGGGCCGGTCCCGCATCAGTTCCCGGCGCACCACCACATCGGGATAGCGCTCGCACCAGCCCGCCAACTGCTCGGAGACCACCCGGTCCTCGCGAGGCGTCAGATCGGTCCACTTGACGTCGGGAAACTCGTAATCCACGTCGTGCCAGGTGTGCACCACGATGAGTTCGACGCCGCGCCGCGACGCCTCGTCGAAGGCGATCTCGGTGGCCAGTTCCGATGCGGGCGACCCGTCGACACCGACGACGATCGGGGCGTCGGCCGCGGGATGGGAATCATCGTGGATGACCGCGACCGGGCAGTGCGCATGCCGCACGAGACTGGAACTCACCGAGCCGAGCACCCGGCGGCTCCACTTGCCGAGGCCTCGGCTCCCGACGACCAGCAGGTCGGCGTGGCGCGAGCGGTCGACCAGCGTGCCGACCGTGTTGCCCGATACGACATCGGCGTCGAGCTGCAGGCGTTCCTGCCCCGCGGTGGCCTTGTTGGCGATGTCACGGGCCAGCGCCACGACCTCCTGTCCACGCTTTTGCTGCCAACCCCAGTAATCGTCGGGCAGTCCCATGTCGAGCCAGGCGGGCGAGGCGGCCACCGGCATCACATGCAGGAAGGTCAGCGGCACCCCACGCAATGCGGCATCCCGGGCGGCCCACGCCACGGCGACATCGGACGACGGCGATCCGTCGACACCGACCACGATGCCGTGCCGAACCGGCTCCTCAGACATACGAATCTCCTTTCCTGGCAGCGGTTCACTACTCGGGACTGCGGCAGATGAGCACCGGCACGGGGCTGTGGTGCAGCATGTTCAGGCTGGTCGACCCGAGCAGAGTGCCGACCACGGCGCCCCGGCCCCTGGTTCCCACCACGATCAGTTGAGCATCGGAAGCGTGCTGTAGGAGCGCTTTTCCCGGGGATCCCAGTTCGACGAAGCACTGCGCCTCGACCGACGGGTGCTTGGTGTTCTCGGCATCGACGGCCGCGGCCAGCGACACCAGCTCGGCGGCCTGCAGCCCTTCCCAGTCGATCAGGAACGGGATCGTCACGCCGGCTTCGGGTGACGGTGTCAGCGACAGTGACCGCACCGCGGTGATCGGTGCACCGAAACTGTCGGCGAGCTCGAATGCCGCAGCCAATGCCGCAGCGGCCGCCGGGCTGTCGTCGACTCCCACAACGACACGGCCATCCCCCGGTGTGACCGGGTCCCCGCGAAACGCGACCACCGGGCACGCCGCCCGCGTTGCCACCGCCAGCGACACCGAACCCAGTAGCAACGCCGCCGCCGGCGTGACCGATTTGCCGCCGAGCACCACCAGCTGCGCCGTCCGACTGGCCGCGACGAGTGCCGCGTCGGCGGGTTCGTCCACCGAGGCCGTCGTGACCGTGAGTCCCGGCCGGTCCGACCGGACCGCGTCGGCAGCGGCCTTGAGGTACAGGTCGGCGGAATCCCGCTGGTAGGACATCATCGCCGCGGTCATGGCCGCCGCCGTCTGGGTCAGATGTGCGCCGACGGTCGGCAGCGCGTACACGATGTGCAGGGGTGCGCCGAATGCGTCGGCAACGCCACCGGCCCAGCGGGCGGCGTTGATCGCCGAGTCACTGCCGTCGATTCCGACCACTACCGGTTTGTTCGAGGAAGTCATACCTCGATACTGGCCGGTGATCGGCGGGTTCTGCAGGGTCGAAAGTCCTCTGGCCGGTCAGGTCCAGCCGATGTCTTCGATGGCGGTGGTGCCCTTCGGCGGTGTGCCCGGGGTTCCGGTGGGCGTTCGGGAGAACCGGGGCGCCGGTGCGGCCTGGTCTACGCCGTCGACCGACAGCAGCGTCGAACGGGCCCGTAGGTGCTCGTTGTCCGCGGCCTCACCCCAGGTCAGCACCGGTGTCACGCAGGCGTCGGTGCCGGCGAAGATCTCGGTCCATTCGTCCCGGGTCTTGGTGGCAAAGCGTTCGGCGAGCACCGCACGCATCTCGTCGTACCGGGCCAGTTCGAACTGTCCGGGAATCTCATCGGCGGACAGTCCCAATCCGGCCAGCAGCTGCGCGAAGAACTGCGGCTCGATCGAGCCCACCGCCATGTAGCCGCCGTCGGAGGTCTCGTAGGTGCGGTAGTACGGCGCACCGCCGTCGAGCAGGAACGACTCCCGCTCGTCGCGCAGCGAGCCGGTGGCCCGCATGGTCCACATCATCTGCGCCAGCATGCTGACACCGTCGACCATCGCCGCGTCGATCACCTGGCCCTTGCCGGACTTCTCCCGCTCGTAGAGCGCCGTGACGATGCCGATCACCACGAGCATCGATCCACCTCCGAAGTCGGCGACCAGATTCAGCGGCGCGACCGGTGGACGGTCGCGGTAGCCGATGGCGCTCAGTGCTCCGGTCTGCGACAGGTAGTTGATGTCGTGTCCCGCCGTCTGCGCCAGCGGGCCGTCCTGGCCCCAGCCGGTGATGCGGGCGAAGATCAGCCGCGGGTTGACGACCTCGCATTCGGCAGGCCCGATCCCGAGCCGCTCACAGGTGCCAGGACGGAAACAGTCCAGCAGCACATCGGCTTTCGCGGCCAGTTCGAGCAGCTGATCTGGTTGCGCCTTGACGTCGAGATCCACGATGCGCTTGCCCCGGTGCAGCAGGTCGACATCCTCGGCGGGCATGGTCAGCCCGCCCGGGCGGCGTACCCGCACCACGTCGGCCCCCAGGTCGGAGAGCATCATCGCCGCGTGCGGGCCGGGGCCGATACCCCCGAGTTCGACAACTCTCACGCCATCCAAGGGGCCGGTTGTGGTCATGCGAGGCACACTAGCGGCATGCCCGAAAACGCCTACACGGTCGGTGACTATCTGCTGGACCGCCTCGCCGAGCTCGGGGTGACCGAGATCTTCGGAGTGCCCGGCGATTACCAGCTGGAATTCCTCGACCACGTCCTGGCCCACCCGCATGTGCGGTGGGTGGGTGGCGCGAACGAACTCAACGCCGGGTATGCCGCCGACGGGTACGGCCGGTTGCGCGGCATGGCGGCCCTGGTGACGACATTCGGGGTGGGCGAGCTGTCGGCCGCCAACGCCGTGGCGGGCAGCTACGCCGAACACGTGCCGGTCGTGCACATCGTCGGCGCCCCGTCCAAGGACGCGCAGGGCGCCCGCCGCATCGTGCACCACACGCTCGGTGACGGCGACTTCGACCATTTCCTGCGGATCAGCCGCGAAATCACCTGCGCCCAAGCCAATCTGGTGCCCGCCACCGCGACGCGGGAGATCGACCGCGTGCTCTCGGAGGTGCGCGAGCAGAAACGCCCTGGCTATCTGCTGATCGCGACCGACGTCGCCCGCTTCCCCACCGAACCTCCCGCCGCTCCGCTCCCGCGCTACACCGCTGGCACCAGCCCGCGTGCACTGACACTGTTCACGGCGGCCGCGGCCGAACTCATCGACAAGCACCGGATCGCGGTGCTCGCCGACTTCCTGGTGCACCGGCTGGGTTGCGTCAAGGAACTCAACGCGCTGCTGGCCGCCGACACCGTGCCGCACGCCACCCTCATGTGGGGCAAGAGCTTGGTGGACGAGAGTTCACCGAACTATGTCGGCATCTATGCCGGTGCGGCGAGCGAGGATTCGGTGCGCGAGGTGATCGAGGACGCGCCGGTGCTGGTGACCGCGGGCGTGCTGTTCACCGACATGGTCAGCGGGTTTTTCAGCCAGCGCCTGGACCCGGCCCGCACCATCGACATCGGCGCCAACCAGAGCGTCATCGCCGGTCAGGTGTACGCGCCACTGGACATGTCCGCCGCACTGGAGGCCGTCACCGCGATCCTGACCGAACGTGGGATCACCTCGCCCGAGCTCCCACCCGCACCGACCCGGACCCAGGCCCAGGCACCGGTCAGGGACGCGACGTTGACCCAGGAAGCGTTGTGGGACAGGCTCTCTCAGGCGCTGACGCCGGGCAACGTGGTGCTGGCGGATCAGGGCACGTCGTTCTACGGCATGGCGGGGCATCGGCTTCCGTCGGGCGTGACGTTCATCGGCCAACCGCTGTGGGGGTCCATCGGCTACACCCTGCCGGCCGCACTTGGAGCCGGGCTGGCCGACCGCAGTCGGCGCACGGTGCTGCTGATCGGTGACGGCGCAGCGCAATTGACGATCCAAGAACTCGGCACCTTCGGCCGCGAAGGGTTGGCGCCGGTCGTCGTGGTGGTCAACAACGACGGCTACACGGTGGAGCGGGCGATCCACGGTGTGACTGCGGCGTACAACGACATCACCGCTTGGCGCTGGTCGGACCTGCCCGCCGCGCTGGGGGTGGCCGACGCCCTGACGTTCCGGGTGTCCACCTGCGGGGAACTCGACGATGCACTCACCGCGGCGGCTGCCACCGCTGATCGCATGGTGTTCATCGAGGCGGTGCTGGCGCGGATGGACATCCCGCCGCTGCTGACCGAACTCGCGCAGTCGGCGTCAGAGGCCAATTCCCGTGGGACGTCGTAGCGACTGCCGCAAACGATGTCACATTCCGTCGAGTCGCGGTGTCTAGAGGACGTAAGCCCGATCGACGAAGGAGCGCACCATGGATGCCCGACTGAACATCTTCGAAAACGCGACCGCCGCCAAGATGATCAAGCACGTCACCTCGGCAGGCAAAGTCGTCACGACCTCGACTTTGCCTGAGGCGACACAACAATTGGTGGCCTTGCGGATCAGCCAGATCAACGGCTGCGCGTTCTGCACCGATATGCACACCAAGGACGCCACGCTCGCCGGGCAGACCCCGACCCGGCTTCACCTGGTGGCGGTCTGGCGGGAGGCCACGGTCTTCACCGAAGCCGAACGCGCCGCATTGGAGTTGGCCGAGCAGGGCACTCGCATCGCCGACGCAGCGGGCGGCGTGTCCGATGAGGTCTGGGCGAATGCCGTCAAACACTACGACGAGGACCAGCTCGTCGCGTTGGTGTGCCTCATCGCGTTCATGAACACCGTGAACCGGCTCAACGTCATCATCCAGCAGCCGGCAGGCGACTACCAGCCCGGACAATTCGCCGCGCAGGCGTCCTAGCTAGCCGCCTTTCTTGACCTTCAACACCTGCTTGCGCAGGCCGTCGGTGGCGGTTTCGGTGCCGCCCTTCATGGCCCGCTTGAGGATGAAGCCCGGCAGCGGCACCGCCAGATCGATGGTGATGTCGAACTTGACCCTGGTCTTGTCGCCGTCGGGCGTCAGGGTGTAGCTGGCGTCCTGTTTCTTGAGCTGCGTGGCCCGGATCAGCGTCCAGCTCACCTTGTTCTCGGCCCAGGTGTATTCGATCACCTGGGTGTCGGTGATCCCGGCGGCCTTGATCGTCATCTTCACCCGACGCGGCCTGCCGTCCTCGTAGGTGTCCATGACCTCAGCGCTCTGGTACTGCGGAGACCAGGAGGGGGTTGCGTCGATGTCGGCGACGACGTCGAGGATCTCCTGCGGGGTCGCTTCGATCACTACTTCGCGGGAATCGCTGGTTGCCATGCGGGGAGGGTACTCGGACTACGCTCGCCGACATGACCAGTGCCGTAGATCCGACCGTGCCGCCCAGTGGCGCCGGATGTGTGGAATGCGATGCAGCGGGCGGTTGGTGGGTGCACCTGCGTCGGTGTGCGGCGTGCGGACACATCGGATGCTGCGACGATTCGCTGTCGCGCCACGCGTCGGCGCACTGGCAGGAGACCGGTCATCCAATCATCCGCTCATTCGAGCCAGGCGAAGACTGGTTCTGGGACTACTCGTCCAATCAGTACTACGACGGCCCTGAACTCGCCCCGCCCGAAAACCACCCCACCGACCAGCCCGTGCCCGGACCCCAGGGCCGCGTGCCTGCCGATTGGGCGCAACAACTGCGCGCCCGTTAGCCCAGGCTCACACTCAAATCGCTTGCCGCACAGGCATTTCACAGCCGGTGGTGGACGGCCGGCGCGTGCGGTGGGCAGATCGGCCAGCCTCGGACCGGTGCGCGTGAACCGAAAACCGGCGATTCGTAAATCGGCTCGCCGCAGGGCGTCAACGGCTATGGTGCGGAGGGTTTGCCCGCGCTGCCGGGGATATGCTTAGGCGTAGATCCATCGCGATATTGCTGATGTTGCAGCTGGGCCGGCGTCTCGGATG
The DNA here is from genome assembly GCF_002157835.1 of Mycobacterium dioxanotrophicus. NCBI lineage: Bacteria > Bacillati > Actinomycetota > Actinomycetes > Mycobacteriales > Mycobacteriaceae > Mycobacterium > Mycobacterium dioxanotrophicus. Next base: position 6,221,501 of record NZ_CP020809.1, read on the forward strand.
AATCGAGGTAACGATGGCCGATGTCGATCCGTTCGCGACGCAGCACGATATTTCGGGCTCCGTCACGGCAGATTTGGCAGCGGCCGGATTCGAAGACGCCGTCGAGATCGGCCGCGGTGGTTTCGGCGTCGTCTACCGCTGCACCCAGCCCTCGCTCGACCGCACCGTGGCGGTCAAGGTCCTCACGGCCGACCTGGATGAAGAGAACTGTGCGCGGTTCTATCGCGAGCAGCGCGCGGTCGGCCGGATGACGGGACATCCCAACATCGTCTACGTCCTCGAGGTGGGCACCACCGACAACGGCCATCCCTACCTCGTCATGCCCTACCACCCCCAGGACTCGCTGCACTCGCGGATCCGCGGGCACGGTCCGCTGCCGCTCAAAGATGTGTTGCGGCTCGGGGTGAAACTGGCAGGCGCCCTGGAGACCGCGCATCGCCTGGGCATCGTGCATCGCGACGTCAAGCCGGGAAACGTCCTGCTCACCGATTACGGCGAGCCGGCCCTGACCGACTTCGGCATCGCGCACGTCGCGGGAGGTTTCGAGACCGCCAGCGGTGTCGTGACGGGTTCCCCGGCGTTCGCCGCACCGGAGACCATCCTGGGCCATGCGCCGACCCCGGCCGCCGACGTCTACGGCCTGGGTGCGACCCTGTTCGCGGCGCTCACCGGTCACGCCGCCTACGAACGGCGCAGCGGTGAACAGGTGGTGGCCCAGTTCATGAGGATCACCAACGAGCCCGTTCCGAACCTTCGGGAACACGGCATTCCCGAGGACGTCAGCGTGATCATCGAACAAGCGATGTCCGCCGACCCGGAACACCGACCATCGGCTGCGGAACTGGGCCACAACCTGCGTGAGGCCCAACGCCACCATGGCTTCGCGGTCGACGAGATGCCCGTGCAGGCCGAACTGGGGGCGGCTGGGCAGGACACGACGTGGAAACCCGAGTCACCGTCGGGTGCGCGCCCCAAGGGCAACCTTCCGGCCGAACTCACGAATTTCATCGGACGACGACGTGCCATCGCCAAGATCAAGCGGCTGCTCTCGACCTCGCGGCTGGTCACCCTCACCGGCGTCGGCGGTGCGGGCAAGACCCGGCTGTCTCAGCGAGTCGCCGCGGATCTGCAACGCACCTTTCCCGACGGCGTGTGGTTCGTGGAGCTGGCGGAGCTCAAGGACGAGGCCCTGCTCGCCCAAACCATCGCGAGCACTCTCGGGCTACACAACCGCAGCGGACGATTGCCCACCCCTGCCCTGGTGGAGTATCTGTCGGACCGAAACCTGCTGCTCGTGCTGGACAACTGCGAGCACCTGCGCGACGCCTGCGCCGTGATCGCCGAGGCGGTGCTCTACGGCGCGGCCGGGGTACGCATCCTCGCCACCAGCAGGCAGGCCCTCGGGCTCACCGGGGAACACATCTTCCAGATTCCGACGATGTCGATGCCCGACGAGGCGCGGCTGCCACCGGACGAACTCGGCCAGTACGAGGCGGTCACGCTGTTCGTCGACCGGGCGACCGCGGTGCAGCCGGAGTTCGCGCTCAACGAGGGCAACGCCGAGACGATCTCGCGCATCTGCCAGCGGCTGGACGGCATCCCGCTGGCCATCGAACTGACGGCGGTGCGGCTTCGCGCCCTGTCCCCCACCGAGATCCTGCATCGGCTCGAGGACCGCTTCCGGCTGCTCACCGGCGGCAGCCCGGGGGTGCTGCCCCGGCATCAAACGCTGCGGGCATCGCTCGAATGGAGCCATGCGCTGTGCTCGGAGCAGGAGAGGCTGCTGTGGGCGCGGCTGTCGGTGTTCGCCGGCGGATTCACCCTGTCCGCGGCGGAAGCGATCTGCTCGAGCGACGAACTCGACGAGTGGGACGTGCTCGGTGTGCTGGAGACGTTGGTGGACAAGTCGATCGTGATCGCCGAACAGGTCGACGATCACCTGCGGTACCGATTGCTGGAGACCATCCGCCAGTACGGACTGGAGCGGCTGCGTGCCGGCGGCGGAGAGCAGGCGCAGCGCAGACGCCACCGTGACTACTTCGCCGACCTGGTCGAACAGGCCCGCGCGAACTGGCTGGGCCCCGAGCAGGCGCGGCGGCTCAGTGCGCTGCAGCATGAACACGGCAACCTCCGTGCCGCGCTCGAGTTCTGCTTCACGGAACCGGACGAGGCCGCACCCGGCCTGCAGATGGCCAGCGCGTTGTGGTTTTTCTGGATCGCGACCGGGTTGACCAGCGAAGGTCGCCGCTGGCTGGAACGCGGGCTCGCACTGGACAAGGAGCCCAGCGAAATTCGCGCCCGGGCGCTGTGGGTCGCCGGATACCTGTGCACGCTCGAAGAGAACATCGCCGCAGCCGGGGCGCTGCTCCAGGAGTGCGTGCCGCTCGCCGGGCAGCTCGGCGACGCCGATGCGGCCGCGTGGGCCGTACAGCTGGACGGGATGACGAAGATGTCCCAGGGCGACCTGCCCGCAGCGCGGCGTCTGCTCGCCGAGGCGCTTGACCAGCACCACGCCACCGGCAGCAGGCTCGGCACCCTCGACACCAGCTTCTACCTCGTCGGTGTCACCGCGTTGCTCGGCGACACGGAGTCGGCCATGCAGGTCTGTACCGACGCCGTCACGTTGTGCGACAGCCTCGGCGAGCGCTGGCTGAAGTCGTACATGCTGTGGGACCGCGCGCTCGTCGCGTGGCTGCACGGCGACGTCGCAGGGGCCGCCGAATCGGCGCGGGACAGCATGCGACTGGCCCGTGAGTTCAGTGAGCAGTGGGTGATCGCCTTCTGCCTGGAGATCCTGGCCTGGGCAGCCGGCGGCGAGCCGGTGCCCGAGCGCGCGGCCCGGCTGCTCGGTGCGGCCGACCGGTTGTGGCGTCGGACCGGAGCACCGCTGTTCGGCATGCGCCATCTCGTCTCGGTGCACGATCAGCAGCAGGAGCGGGTCCAGAAAGCCCTGGGACGCAAGGTATATGACGCGGAGTTCGGGCGCGGCCACCAGATGCACACCGACGCCGCGATCCGGTATGCACTCGACGAACGCGCGCCGGCGACAGCCGCACCGCGGCCGGACGGTGCGCTGACCCGACGGGAAAACGAGGTCGCCGCCCTGATCGCCGAAGGCAAGACCAACAAGGAAATCGCCGCGAAGCTGTTGATCGCGCGCCGCACCGTGGAGGCCCATATCGAGCACATTCTCGGCAAGCTGGGCTTCATCTCCCGCACCCAGATCGCGGTATGGGTTGTCGAGCAGCGCGAAAAGGGTTCCGGGACACCCTGAGCGTCAGTGGCGCCGGAACCGTTGGGCCAGTTGCTCGTCGGCTTCCCACCACAGCGCGGGCCGGGCCGGTTCCTCGGCGGCCTCGGTTTCCCTGGGTTCGTCGACCGTGTCGGTTTCCTTGGTTTTCTCGGCCTCGGCAGCTTCGGCGCGGTCCAGCTCGGCGTCGACCTCGGCGGCATGTGCCTTCTCATCAGCCGACAGCGCCCGCATCAACACGATGAGGAACGGCACCCCCAGCACGTCGCCGAGAATCCACAGCACGCCCGCGCCGATCACCTGGTCCATCCGCGCGCTCGGACCCCAATCCCGGTGCAGTGCCGCGTAGTACGCGGGAGCGATCAACGGGCCGAGCCACAGCACGATGCCGAGGACGCCGTCGCCGATCGACTCCACCACACTGATCAGCAACGAGATCAGCTGGGAGTACCGCCGGGGCACCGGATCGGCCTGCAGGCGGGCATAGAAGTAGCCGAAACCGATGAGCACCAACAGTATTCGCGTGGCCGCCGCCACTGCGAGCTGCTGCAACGCGGCGGTGTACCACGGCGTCAGGTACAGCAGCCAGGGCGTACCCAGCATGGCGATCGACGTGGTGGCCGGGTGCAGCAGCACCCGCGCGACCCGACCCGCCAGCAGCCGATCCAGCCTGTCTCGTCCTGCGGCGGGCAGGCTGGCGCGCAAGGCGGTGACCGGCGTCGCCGAGGCCAGGAAAAACGGGACCACCAGCAGCAGCAGCACCACCTGCAGGGCCCGCACCCAGAACAGCACGTACGCGTAGACCCCGACCATGCTGACCGTGGCCAGCAGCCAGAGCACCATGGAGACGCCGAAACACCACACGGGCCTGCCGCGCAGACCGCTGCGCCGGACACACCACCCGTAACCGACCGCCAGCGCCAGCACCACGACCACCGACACCGCGTCGAACTGCCACGACGTCAGGACGGCCTGCAATGTCAGGGGTCCGACCTCGGTTCGCATGGGCGACAGTATGCGACCGGTACCTGTCAGTGAGCCGTGTGTCGACTGTCAGGCGGTGTCGGCGAGAACAGCTTTGGCGGCATTGTAGCCGGGGATGAAGGTGATGCCGGGCCCGCCGTGGCAACCGGCGCTCCCGAGATAGAGGCCGGCCACGGGAATCGGCTGGTCGACGTGGCCGCGCGGGCCGGGGCGGTTACGGCCCATCTGTTCGGGGTGGATCAGGCCGTGGCAGTAGTCCCCGCCGGGTGCGCCGAACATGGTGCCCATATGGCGGGGCGTGAAGGTCGTGTGCAGCACGATCCGGCTTTCGAAATCCGGCGCCAGCCGGGTGATCTTGTCGATGACCCGTCGGCCCATCTCGGCTTTCAGCTCGCCGTAGCTCGACGCGGATTCCTCGACGGGGAACCACAGCGCGAACGCGGAGGCCGCATGCTTGCCCGCGGGCGCCAGGGTCGGGTCGTGCGCCGACGGGATCTGGAAGGCGACGGCCGGATCGTCGGGGACGATGCCCTTCCTGGCGTTCAACCACTGCTGCTGAAGCTCCTCAGGTGTGCTGAAAATCCCGATGGCCGCTTGCATTTCGGGATCATTGAGCAACTCGTACGGCGCGGCGAAGGTGGGTGCCCCGTCGAGTGCGAAGTGCATCTGCAGGTAGCTGCCTCGATGGTCGACGCGGGCGAACCGGTCCCGCATCTCGCTGGGCACGGCGTCGGAGGCGAGCAGCCGGTTGACGGTGAGGTCCGGGGCAACGGCGGAGACCACCACGGGCGCGCTGACGGTCGACCCGTCCGCCAGCCGTACGCCGGTGACGCGACCGGTGTCGACGAGAATCTCCGCGACCGCGGCGTTGAGCCGCACTTCCCCGCCGGCGTCGGTCAGCAGTGCGTACAGATGTTCGGTGAGCGCACCGATACCGCCCGCGAGTTTCTTCATCAGCATGGCGTTCTCGTCGGGTACCGCCAGCCCGTAGGCCAATGCCGCAGCGCTGCCGGGGGTTTCGGGGCCGCGGTAGGTGGTGTTGACAGCCAGGAAGGCCAGCATGCCGCGCAGCGCGCCGTGTTTCTCGCGGTCCGGCAGGTAGCGGTCCAGCACGTCGCTGACCGACCCGAACAGCAGATCGTCGATCGCAGAACGTTCGAGTTCGGTTGTGGCGCAGGCATACATCTCGTCGATGCTGCGCGGCGGGCGGGCGGCGTCGAAGCGACCCAACGCGCGCGTGGGCGCCTGGCTCCAGGCCATCAGCCCGGCCATGCCCATCACGGCGTCCGCGCCGTGCACCTCGCCCAGGTGGGTGAGCATCTTCATGGGATCGGCGTAGTAGATCACCGGCGCATCCCCGGTGCCGCGCAACGACACCGACATCACCTCGAGGTCGACGGTCGGCAGCGTCTCGAGGCCGAGTTCGCGGCTCACCACCGCCGAGGTGGGGAATTGCAGCGATCCGGCGATCTCGAACCGGTAGCCGTCGAACAGCTCGACCGTGGACGCCATGCCGCCGGCGTAGCGCTTGGCCTCCAAACACACGGTGTGCAGGCCGGCGCGCTGCAGCAGCGCCGCGGCCGTCAGCCCGTTGTGGCCGGAGCCGATGACGATCGCGTCGAAGTCCGCCATCGGCTGAGGCTGGCACGGTCACCATGTTTTGTCAATAATGACAAAACATCAGGCGTCGGTCGGGATGACACCGTCCCGCAACGACTCCAGCGCAGCCCGGCACAACCGCGCCAGCTCCGGTAGCGACCGCTCACCCGCCTCGTCACCGAGCATCCAGAACTCCATCGCGCCGAACACCGCCGCGGCGATGCAGCGCGCGGCCACCGTGAGCCGCAACTGATCGTCCACACCCGGCCCCGGCGGGTCGTCGTGCGCGAGCCGCTCTCGGACCGCCTCGGCGAAATCCACCTCGACCTGCCGGATGTGCCGGACGATCCGGCCGGGGTCGAGCTCGGCCGCCCGCATCGCGGCGATCTTGGTCACCGCGTCAACGTCGTACGGGAAAGCCAGGATTGCCGATTGCACGGAGTCGATCACCGATTCGCCGGGCGGTCGGTCGGCCAGCGCGGCGCGAAACCAGTGCAGCCCGGCGTCGTAGTCGGCGAACAGCAGATCGTGCTTGGAAGTGAAGTGCCGGTAGAAGGTCCTCAGCGACACCCCGGCGTCCGCGGCGATCTGCTCGGCCGAGGTTTCCTCGACGCCCTGGGCCAGGAACCGCACCAGCGCAGCCTGCCGCAGCGCCTCGCGGGTGCGTTCGCTGCGCGCCGTCTGTGCCGGCCGGACCATGCGGGTAACGTACCGCATCCCAGTAATGTCAATATTGACAAAACTTTCCTCGCGTGGTGACACTCGGCTATGGTCTCGCTGATCGTCCACGCGGCTTTGGGCATCATCACCATCGTGCTGATCGTCCGGTTGAACCCGGCGGTCTTCACCCGCGTCCCAGCAGGCCCGAAGGTGTCGACGCTGGAGGCCGTGTTCTACGTCGTCGGCATCGCGTCACTCCCGCTGACCTGGTATTTCAACATTCGCTACGTCTACGAATACGCCGCCAACCCCTTCTGGGGACAGGGCTCCTGGGGTGAGTTCCTGCGGCTCGGATACACCAACCCCGCCGCGGGGTCCGCGAGCTCCGACTACACCGTAGGCAACGTCATCCTGCTCCCGCTGTTCACCATCATCGACGGCCGCAGACGCGGAATCCGGTATCCCTGGCTGTATTTCGTGTCCAGCCTGTTCACCAACTTCGCCTTCGCCTGGGCGTTCTACCTCGCCACCGCCGAACGGCAACGCCGCCACCAGGAATCGGGGGTCGCCGTCGGCTGAGCCCGGCCCTCGACGCGCAATCTGTGGATCGTGCAAGGAAACGTCGGGATCCGGGCCTGGCCCCTTCTCCCGCAGGTGACCGGCCTCACATCATGGGCAACACCTACAACCGGCGGGGAGGCACGACAATGACGTCAACACAGCGCAGCAGCGACCCGGAGCCGCGGGCGAGATCCGTGGCGGGCAACGTGATTCGCGGATCGCTGGGCAATCTGATCGAGTGGTACGACTGGTACGCCTACGCGGCGTTCAGCATCTACTTCGCCAGCGTGTTCTTCCCGTCCGGGAATCCGACCGCGCAGCTGCTGAACACCGCGGGCATCTTCGCGGTCGGTTTCCTGGTCCGCCCGCTCGGCGGCTGGATGTTCGGCCGCTACGCCGACCGGTTCGGCCGTCGCGCGGCGCTGACCCTGTCGGTGACCCTGATGGGCGCCGGCTCGCTGGGCATCGCATTTCTGCCCGGATACGCGCAGATCGGGGCCCTTGCGCCGGTGCTGCTGGTGATCGCGCGGCTGCTGCAGGGACTGTCGCTCGGCGGCGAATACGGGACGTCGGCGACTTATCTCAGTGAGGTCGCCACGCCGCACCGGCGCGGCTTCTATTCGTCGTTCCAGTACGTGACGCTGACCAGCGGGCAGCTGCTGGCGCTCGGGGTGCAGATCATCCTTCAGCAGATGCTCACGCCCGAGCAGCTGCACTCGTGGGGCTGGCGCATCGCATTCGTGATCGGGGCCGCGGCAGCCGTCACCGTCATGTGGTTGCGCCGCACCATGGACGAATCGCCGAATTACGAACTGGCCGTGCGCGAGAACGCCGCAGGCGGTGAACGTGGCAGCCTGCGCGTGCTGCTGCAGTATCCGCGGGAATGCCTGACCGTAGTAGGCCTGACGCTGGGCGGCACCATCGCGTTCTACACCTTCACCACCTATATGCAGAAGTTCATGATCAACACCGCGGGCCTGCCGAAAGAGGAAGTCACCTGGATCAACTTCGTCGCCCTGTTGATCTTCGTGGCGCTGCAGCCACTGGTGGGCGCGCTGTCGGACCGCATCGGCCGCCGCCCGTTGCTCATCGCATTCGGGGTGGGCGCCACGCTGTGCACGGTTCCGCTGCTCACCGCGGTGGCCCATGTCGAATCGGCGTTGGCGGCATTCGGCCTGATGATGATCGGTCTGGTCATCGTGTCGGGATACACGTCGATCAATGCCGTGGTCAAAGCCGAACTGTTCCCCGCCCGCATCCGCGCGCTGGGCGTCGGCCTGCCCTACGCGCTCACGGTCGCGATCTTCGGCGGCACCACCGAATACGTGGCATTGGGGCTCAAGAACATTGGCCACGAGAACTGGTTCTTCGGCTATGTCGCCGCAGCCGCCTTGGTATCGCTGCTGGTGTACGTCTTCATGGGCGAGTCTTCGCGCCGGTCGCAGCTGGAACGGGAAACCCGCGAATTGAACGCCGGCATCGGCGAATCCGTCACGGTTTCGCCCACGGCTTCCTAGCATCAGCGTCATGCAAGTCCTGCTCGTCGAGGACGACGACGGTGTCGCGTCGGCGCTGGCCGAATTGCTCGGCCAGACCGGCGCGACCGTGGTGCGCGCCGGGCGCGGGGGCGATGCGCTCAACCGGGTCAAGGGTTGCGATCTGGTGCTGCTCGACCTTGGGCTCCCGGACATGGACGGCCTCGACGTGCTGCGCACGCTGCGGCGAGCATCGACGGTTCCCGTGATCATCATGACCGCCCGCGACGGCGACGGCGCGGTGGTGCTCGGGTTGCGTGCCGGCGCCGACGACTATCTGGTGAAACCCGTTCGAAAGGCTGTGCTGCTGGCCCGCATTCAGGCCGTCATGCGCCGGGTGCAACGGGTCGGCGGCCCCGCGCCATCACATGCCGAACCGGTCGTCGCCGGGCCGGTACGAATCGACCGCGACCGCAGGGAAGTCAGCGTGGCAGGCACGCCACAGTCCTTGACCAAGACCGAGTTCCAGATTCTGGCGACCCTGGCCGCGCAGCAGGGCGAGGCCGTCAGCCGTGAGGAACTCATGCTCGAGGTGTGGGGCACCGCGGTGGTCGGGCGGTCCAGGTCGCTAGACTTCTTCATCGGGCAGATCCGGGCCAAGCTCACCGGGCTGCCGCTACACACCGTGCGCGGCTTCGGTTTCCGGCTGGACAGCTAGATGGGCGTCCGGGTACGAGTCATTCTCGTTGTCCTGTCGCTGCTGGCGATCGCCGCACTGGCCGTGCCCCTGGCCCTGAGCCTGGCCGACCGGCGTTCGGCTGCGCTGGCCGCCGAACGGGGACGACAACTGGCCGCGCTGGCCGACGCGGCGGCGATGCCGAACGTTCCGCTGGACCGGCTCGTCGACCGCTACCACGACCTCTATGGGGAAGGTGTACTCGTCGTCGACGCGAACGGTCAGCCTCTCGCTGCGCGCGGACTCACCACTGCCGATCCGGAGGCCGCAACGGCGGTCGACCATGCCCTGGTCGACGCGCCTGCGTCGCACTGGGCCCCGATCATGCCGTGGAACCGACAGCATCGGCTGGACACCGCGGGCATCCGGCGCGACGGCGAACTCGTCGGCGCCGTGCTGATCGCCGTCGACACCTCCACTGCTGCACGCGATATCGGCATCGGCTGGTTGTGGGTCACGGCGGGGTGCCTGGCCCTGCTCGTGCTTGCGGCCCTGGTGGGTCGCGGCCTGACCCGCTGGGTGCTGCGTCCACTGAACGGCCTGGAACGCGCCGTCGCCGAGATGACCGAAGGCGTGTCCGGCCCACCTGCCGATGTCGCGGGTCCGCCTGAGCTGCGCCACTTCACCTCGGCGTTCAACACGATGGCCCAGGTGGTGCGGGCGTCATTGGACCGGCAGCGCCGCCTCATCGCCGACGCATCGCACCAGCTGCGCAATCCCCTTGCCGCCGTGCGGCTTCGCGCGGACAACCTGGAAGACTATGTGTCCGAGGAAGGGCGGCCGACCTACGGTTCGATGTCCGCGGAACTGGACCGCCTCGAAAACCTGCTGCAGCAGTTGGTGCGGCTGGCCCGGGCAGAGGAGGTCAGCGGCAGTCGTCGGGTGGGCCTGTCCACCACGGCCGAGGAGTCGACCGAACTTGCCGATGTGATCGATGAACGCCTGGCGTTCTGGCAACCCGTCGCCGACCGTCAGGATCAGCGTCTGACGCACTGCGATCCCCGCCCCGGGCTCGCCGTTCAGCTGGCCAGACACGATGTGGAGCAGCTGCTCGACGTCGCGATCGACAACGCGTTGCGCTACGCCGGGCCCGCCACCACGGTGACGGTGTCGGCGACACCGGCCGATCAGGCGGTCGACCTCACTGTCAGTGACGACGGTGTCGGATTGTCCGAGGACGACTTGGCAAGGGCCACTACCCGATTCTGGCGCGGGAGCGACGACCGGTCCGGCACCGGACTCGGCCTGGCGATCGCCGCCGAGATCGCGGCGGGCCACGGCGGGACGCTCACAGTGGACAAGGCCGGCGAAGGCGGTTTGCGCGTGTGCTTCGGGCTCCCGGTGGCAGGTTCGCGGGCATGACGGCGGCAATGACCAGGCGCGCCTTCGCGATCGGCGCCGCGAGCCTGCTGGCCGCGGGCTGCATGCGCAACGGACCGACTGCGCGCGTGCGGCTGGCCGCAGGCGAATCCGGCGGCCTCTACTTGGCGTTCGCCGAACTGCTGGCCGAACGTATGCACGCCCGCTACCCGCATCTGCAGGTCGACGTCATCGCCACCGAAGGCAGCGTCGACAACCTTGCCCGGCTACGCTCCGGCGAGGCCGATATGGGGCTCGCCCTGGCCGATGTCGCCGAACACGACCTGGCCGGCGGACCGCGTGACACCGCACCGCAGGCGCTGGCCCGGGTGTACGAGAACTACCTGCAGGTCGTGGTGCGGGATGCCGCTGCGGCGCAGCGACTTTCCGATCTCAAGGGCGGACGTGTCTCGATAGGACCCGGCGGCTCGGGCGCAGCGGCGACCAGCGTGGTGATGCTCGACGCGGCCGGTCTGCGAAACCGGGTGGCACTGGTGAACTATCGCCTACGCGACGGCCTGACCGGACTCGCGAACGGCGACCTGCAGGCCGTGGTGTGGTCCGGCGGCGTCCCGACACCCGCGATCACCGACCTCGATGCCCGGCAGCCACTGCGCATGCTCGACATCGGCAACCTCGCCACACCGATGACCGGGCTCTCGGGCTACCCGTACCTGCTGCGCAGCGTGCCCACCGGCACCTACGCCCCGCCGGGTCTCAAGACGATCGGTGTCCCGAACCTCCTGCTGATCGGTGACGCCGTCGCCGACGCCGTGGCGGCCGCAGCGGTGGACGTACTCGCCTCGGACGCAGCGCAATTGGTACCCGCGCATGTGCGTGGCCTGCAGTACCTGGCCCCGGCGACGATGATCCAGACCGGGCTGGTGCCGTTGCATCCCGGCGCGGCGCAGGCCTACCGCCGGCTGCACGGCTGACTGCTACCGTGCCGCCCGAGCCCGCGCCCGGCCACGCAACCGCGTCTGCGCGAATCCGATGACGTCGTAGTAGTGCGTGGGAGCGATGCGGGCCAGCGCGTCGAACACATAGGCGTCCGGCCCCACCAGGATTCGCGCCTTGCCCGCCTCGACACCCCGGTGGATGATCTCGGCAGCCTTGGCCGGCTGCGTCAAGGTGATCGCGGCGAACTCGTCGGCCATCTGAGTCTGGTTGCGGCCCCGGCCTTCCGGGTCCTTGCGGAACCGCGCGTTGCGCACAATGTTGGTGTTGATGCCGCCCGGATGCACGTTGACGGCCGACACTCCGGTGCCGCGCAGCTCCTGGCGCAACGCGTCGGTGAACCCGCGGACCGCGAATTTCGCCGAGCAGTATGCGCTCTGGCTCGGCATCCCGACCAGTCCGAACACGCTGGAGGTGTTGACGATCACGCCCTCGTCCTGCTTGGCCAGGATCGGCAGGAACGCCCGTGTCCCATTGACCACGCCGTGGAAGTTGATGTCCCACAGCCACTGGTCGTCCTCGGGCACGGCGTCGAGCACATTGGATGCGACCGCGACGCCGGCGTTGTTGAACACCGCGCCCAGCGGTTGCGGCGCCCAGTCGGCCACCTCGTCGGCGAACGCGCGCTGATCGGCGGCGTCGCGCACGTCGAGCACCCGGGTCAGCACCGGGCCGGGCAGGCTCGTCTCGGTCTCCTTGAGGCCCACCTCGTCGACGTCGGCGATCACGACCGGGCAGGAATGCGCCGAAAGCCGTTGGGCCAGGGCCCGACCGATTCCGGAGGCGGCTCCGGTGATGACGACCGTGCGGCCGCTGATGGTTCGACGCTTGCTCACAGATGCTCCTTGGTGTGTTTGGTGATGAGGTCCGCCAACTGGTTCCAGGCCCCACGTGGCAAGTCGTGGCCCATGCCGACGATGGTCTCCAGCCGTGCGCCCGGGATCGCCCTGGCGGTGGCCGCGCCCCCGGTGGGATGCACCATGCGGTCGCGGTCACCGTGGATCACCAGTGTCGGAACATCGATCTGCGCCAGTTCGGCGGTGCGGTCACCGGAGGCGAAGATGCCTGCGAGTTGGCGCGGCGTCCCCGCGGCCGACCGATCGCGATCCCAGTCGGCGCCTGCCTTCTCGCGCACCCACTCCTCGTCGAAAGGGAACCCGTGCGATCCGATGTGCCGGAAAATCTTGACCGCGGCGTCGACCGCCTCGGCGCGGGTGCGGGCGGGGCGCCGGGTGGCCATCCGAAACCAGGTCGACGGCGCAGGCCTGCCGATGCGGGCAGCGCCGGTGTTCGACATGATCGAGGTCAGGGTCCGCACCCGGCCCGGGTAGTGTGCGGTGACGGTCTGGGCGATCATGCCGCCCATTGACACGCCGACCAGGTGCACGTCCGAAAAGCCAAGGGCATCAAGCAGACCCACGGTGTCACGCGCCATGTCGCCGAGGTGGTACTGCTTCGGATCGTTGCCGCCCCTGATGATGGCCACGGGGCCCGGCGGCCGGAATGACATGTGGGTGGACCGCCCGACGTCGCGATTGTCGAAGCGTGTCACGTGGTAACCCCGCGCGACCAGCTCGGCGACCAAACCGTCCGGCCAGGAGTGCAACTGCTGCCCCAACCCGGCGATCAACACGATCGGCGGGTCGGCAGGGTCGCCGAACTGCTCGTAGCACAAGGAGATTCCTCGACCGACGTCGACGATGTGCTGCTCGGTCATGCCGACACCTGCTCGGCCACCGCAGGCGCATGCACCACCGGCGTTCGGGGATACACCACAGCCCGCCCGCCGTCACCGGGCGCGATCGCCACGCCGCGGGAATGCCGCCGCTCCCCCGCGGAATAGGTTGTGCCGAACTCGAATTCCCGCAGCAGCGTGGCCAGCGTCACGTTCATCTCCATGTTGGCGAAGGCGGCGCCGATGCACCGCCGGATCCCGCCGCCATACGGGATCCAGGTGTAGGTGTCCGGCGTGGCGCCCAGGAACCGGTCAGGGTCGAACGTTGCCGGGTCGGAGAAGTTGCGCTCCGATTCGTGCGATGCCGCGATACCCACGATGACCGTCGTCCCTTCGGGAATCACCCACTCCCCCAGCTTGATCCGATCCTGCGTCGTACGCACGGTGGCCTCGATGACGGGCCGGGTGCGCTGCACCTCCCAGATGGTGGCCTGCCGCAGCTCCGAACCGCCTGCGTCGGCTTCCGCGGTCAGCCGTGACAGCAACCGGGGGTGCCGGCGGAGCCGTTCGAGGGTCCAGGCCAGCGTGGTGGCTGTGGTCTCATGGCCCGCCGTCAGCAGGGTCAGCAGTTCGTCGGCGACGTGACTGTCGGTGATCGCCGAACCGTCCTCGTAGCGAGCGTGCAGCATCAGCGCCAGGACGTCGTTGCGGTCGGCGAAATTCGGGTCCGACCGGGCTTCGGCGATCAGATCGGCGATGATCTCGTTGTAGCGGCGCCGGGACCGCTCCACCCGCCCCCACGGACTCCACGGGCCGAGGTCGCGGCGCAGCCGTGGCGGCATCACCACCATGCGCGACGCCAGCGGCACCATCGGCGGAAGCAATTCACGCAGCTCGTCGAGCGCCGCGCCGCGGGCCCCGAACACGGCACGCAGGATCGCGTTGAGCGTGATCCGCATCATCGGCTCCAACGTCTCGAACTCGATGCCGGTGGGCCAGCCGGCGATCTCGCGGCGCACCTCCTCCTCGACGATGGCCTCGTAGCCGCCCATTCGCTTGCCGTGGAAGGCCGGTACCAGCAGCTTGCGGCGTTGCAGATGGGCCGGGCCGTCAAGGCTGAACGTCGAGCCGGGGCCCAGCACCGCCCCGAGATTCGATGCGCGGTGCACCAAGTCCCCGCTGGTGGTGAACAGGTCCTTGACCAGGGCCCGGTCGCTGAGCACCACGGTTCTGCCGAAAATGGGCAGGTCGATGGTGTAGGCGCCGTCATATCGGCGGCCCAGGACGGTGATCACCCGGTGCCTCAAGGCCAGGAAGGCCATACCGAGAGCGATCTTCGGGATCCGTGGACCCGGCGGCAAGCGCACCGGGTCGGTCGTTGCTTCCGCCATGCCGAACCTCCTTGGTACTGCGAAGTACCGATTACGGTACGCGTCGGTACCGGGTCCGGCAAGGGACTGGGACCCATCCACCGCGCGGAGACGCGGGGAGCTAGCGGGCCGGCAACTTCAGGGCCAGCTCGCGGGCGGCCGCGGTCAGCTCGGGAACCATCGCGACGAGGTCGTCGCGCAACAGCCGAAATGACGGGCCGGCCACCGAGATCGAGGCGATCGCCGTGCCGTCGGCGCCGAGCACCGGAACCCCCACCGCTCCGATGCCCTGTTCGTGCTCTTCGTCGGCGACGGCGTAACCGCCGGCGTGCACGCGGGCGATCTCCGCGGCGAACGCGTCCCGATCGGTGATGGTGTTGGGCCCGAGCTTGGGCAGCTCCAACGTCGCCACCAACTCTGCAGATTGCGCGCGCGGCGCATACGCGACCAGCACCTTGCCCATGGCCGTGCAATGCAGGGGTCCCCGGGTGCCCGGCTCACCGATCACATTGATCTGACGCGGTCCGTGGATGTGGTGCAGATACAACTGGTTGGTGCCGTCGAGCACCGACATCAGCGTCGACTCCCGGGTCTGCGCAGCAAGCCGCCGCAGCACCGGAAGCGCCACCCCGTCGTAACCGCGTGCCTCTGATACACGTTGAGCCAGGGCAAAAACGGTCAGGCCGACGCGGTACCGCTTGGACTGCTCGTCGCATTCGACATAGCCTTCGCGGGCCAGCGTGGCGACCAGGCGGTGCACCGTGGAGAGCGGAAAGCCCGTCTCGCGGGCCAGTTCGGTCAACGTCCGGCCGTCGAGCGGACCGGCCCCGATCGCCCGCATCACGCACAGCGCTTTGCCCACCATGTCGGTGCGGCTGACGGGTTGATCGTTCGCGGCACTGGTCACGCCGCAACTCTAGCTCAGAGCTTCCGCAATATGGAAGTGCCATCCGTATTTTGGAAGACATACTTGACGTGGGTCGCAGCAATCTGCCACTGTGTTCTATGTTATGGAAGCTACTTCCATATAGCGGAAGACATTACGGAAGGAGCCCGCGGTGGCCGAAACCTCCAGCACGCCCGCCTCCAGCGGAGCGGTCATCGGCACACAGCGCTGGTCGCGGCTGCTGCCGATCGTGTTCATCACCTACTCCCTGGCGTACCTCGATCGCTCGAACTTCTCCGTCGGCATCGCCGGCGGCATGAAGGAAGACCTGGCAATCTCCAGCGGCATCTCGGCGCTCATCGGAGCCGCGTTCTTCTTGGGCTACTTCCTGTTCCAGATCCCCGGCGCGATCTACGCCGAGCGCCGCAGCGTCAAGAACCTGATCTTCTGGTCGCTGATCCTGTGGGGTGTGCTCGCCACCGTGCAGGGCCTGTTGCACAGCGCGGCGCTGCTGATCATGGTGCGCTTCCTGATCGGTGTCGTCGAGGCCGCGGTCCTGCCCGCAATGGTGATCTTCCTGTCGCACTGGTTCACCAAAGCCGAACGCGGACGGGCCAATACGTATCTGATCCTCGGCAATCCGGTGACCGTCCTGTGGCTCACGGCGGTCTCGGGCTATCTGATCGAGGCGACGTCGTGGCGCGGCATGTTCATCCTGGAAGGTCTGCCCGCGATCCTGTGGGCCTTCGTCTTCCGCAAGCTCGTACAAGACCGCCCCGGACAGGCCACCTGGCTCGGCGCCACCGAGAAGCGCACCCTGCTGGAAACCCTCGACGCCGAACAGCGCGGGTTCCAGACGTCGACGGGCAGCTATCTGCATGCCCTCCGTTCGCGCAACGTGGTGCTGCTGAGCATCCAATACTTCCTGTGGAGCCTCGGCATCTACGGTTTCGTGTTCTGGCTGCCCTCGATCGTCAAGCACGGCACCGGGCAGGGCATCGGTTCGACGGGCCTGATCGCCGCGGTCCCGTACGCCTTCGCCGTGGTGGCCATGCTGCTCAATGGCCGGATCTCGGACAAGACCGGACGCCGGGCCCGCTGCGTGTGGCCGTGGCTGCTGATCGGCGGGCTCGCGTTCTACGGCTCCTACGTTGCCGGGGACCACTTCTGGGTGGCCTTCGCGCTCCTGGTGGTCGCGGGTGCGTGCATGTATGCCCCGTACGGCCCGTACTTCGCGCACATCCCGGAACTGCTCCCCCGTGATCAGGCCGCGCCCTCGATCGCGCTGGTCAACTCGCTGGGCGCGGTCGGCGGATTCGCGGGCAGCTATCTGGTCGGCTGGCTCAACGGGCTCACCAACTCCACCGACGCCTCGTTCCTGCTGATGGCGACCTGCCTGCTGGTTGCTGCGGGCATCATCTTCCTGGTCAAGGCGCCGAAGCCGACGGCGGCCGCGACCAACCATCGGATTGCCGCATGACGGCCCGCAGAATCGCCCGCATCGCCCATCCCGGCGGTATCCACCACGCCACGGTCGAGCCCGACGGCTACGCGCTGATCGATGATCCGTTCACAAAGCGCTTGCGCCACAACGGAACCGTGGTGCCGACGCGTGATGCTCGGCTTCTCGCCCCGGTCACGCCGCGCACCGTGGTCGGCATGGCACACAACACCGGGCCAGCCGACCGGCAGCTGCCCCCGCAGGCATTCCTCAAGCCGGCCACCACCGTCGCCGGACCCGGTGCGCCGATCCCGCTGCCGACCGGGATCGGCCGGGTCGATGCCGAGGCCGAGCTGGCGGTCGTGATCGGCTGCCGCGCAACGCGACTGACCTTGTCCAACGCTGCAGAGCACATCCTCGGCCTCACGGTCGCCAACGACGTCACCGCTCGCGATCTGCAGAAGAGCGACCCACTGTGGTTCGCCGCCAAGGGTTTTGACGGCTGGACACCGCTCGGTCCGTGGATCGCCACCGGCCTCGCCCCGGACGATCTGTCGATCAGCCTGCAGGTGGACGGCGTCGACCTGCAGGCCGCAGGCACCGCCGAGCTGGCCCGCTCGGTGCTCGAATGCCTGGTCTACGTCACCAGCGTGCTGACGCTGCACCCCGGCGACGTCGTGCTGACAGGAGCACCCGGCGGCACCGGACCCATCACCGCGGGATCGACGGTCACCGCCACCGTCGCCGGGGTGGGCGAACTTCACAACCCGGTCTGCGCGGCCGAGGACCAGCGGGAGGTGGCCTGATGAACCTCGACGCGGTGACCTTCGGCGAGATGATGGGCATGTTCATGGCCACCTCACCCGGCCCGTTGCACCGGGTGCGCGGCTACGAGCTGGCACTGGCCGGCGCGGAAGCCAACGTCGCAACCGGACTGGCCAGACTCGGACACCGGGTCGGCTGGGTCGGTCGGGTCGGCGCCGACCCCATCGGCCAGTTCGCCGTCGAACAACTCGCCGCCGAAGGCGTCGACGTGTCGCTGGTCGGCGTCGACGCCACCGCACCCACGGGATCCCAGCTCAAAAGCCTGGCCCAGGGCGGTGATCCGGAGGTGGTGTACTTCCGGAAGAATTCGGCGGGCAGCCGGTTGGCGCCGAGCGCGGCCGCCGACGTCTACCTGTCCGGCGCCCGGCACCTGCACCTCACCGGCATTCCGCTGGCCCTCTCGGAAACCACCCGCGCGTTCGCGTTCCACGCCGTCGACGTGGCCCGCAAGGCCGGGGCCACCATCTCGTTCGACCCCAATCTGCGTCCGGCACTGTGGGATTCGCCTTCCGAGATGACAGCGGTGATCAACGACATGGCCCGCCGGTGCGACTGGGTCATGCCGGGGCTGGCCGAAGGGGCGCTGCTCACCGGTGCCGCGACCGCCGGCGGAGTGGCCGACCATTATCTGCGGCAGGGTGTTTCGCGCGTGGTGATCAAGGACGGAAGCCGCGGATCGGCCATCCACACCCACGACGGCGTGTGGCGTCGCCCCGTATTCCCGGTCACCGTGGTCGACACCGTCGGCGCCGGTGACGGTTTCGCGGCCGGGTTGATCAGCGCCCACCTCGACGGTCTGGGGCCCGAAGCAGCACTGGCGCGAGCCAGCGCCGTCGGCGCGTTGGCCACCACCTCCCCCGGCGACAAGGACGGCTTGCCGACCCGCACCGCGCTCGAGGCGTTTCTCGCCGCCGCCCGCCCACACTGCGAACCCGACCGACGAAAAGGAACCGTTTGCGCATGAAACTGCAGATAGCCCTGGACCGCATGCCCGCCGCGACAGCGCTCGACGTCGCCGCCGCGGTGGCACCGCACGTCGACTGGATCGAAGTCGGCACCTCAATGATCAAGCGTGAGGGCGCGGCGTATCTGACCGCCGTGGCCGATGCCGCCGGTGACACCCCCGTGCTGGCCGATCTCAAGACCGCCGATGACGCGCGTTGGGAACTGACGATGGCCTACGACGCCGGCGCCCGGTCGGCGACCGTGCTGGGCCTGGCGCCCGCCACCACCATCGACACCGCTGTGCAGGTCGCCCGCGAGCGTGGCCGTGAACTCGTCGTCGACCTGATGGGTCTCGACGCCGCCGCACGTGCTGCATTGGCCGACCGGTTGCCCTCCGACGTCGTGCTGGCCGCGCACGTCAGCAAGGACGCACAAGGCGACGGCGGAAGTCCGCTCGCGCAGTTGGGTCCATGGGCCGACGGCCGCAGGATCGCCGTGGCGGGTGGTCTCGGGGTCGCCGACATGCCTGTGTTGGCGGGCACCGACATCCGCGTGATCGTGGGTTCGGCGGTCACCTCCAGCCCCGATCCGCTGGCCGCCGTGCAGGCACTGCGCGCGGCAGCCGGGGCGGAGGTGCTGCGATGAGCAGCGCGGAACTCGTCTCGACGATCCTCGGCGAAATCCGGGGCGTGCTGGACGCTTTCGACTACGCCCCGCTCGACGCCATCGCCGACGAACTCAACTCCGCCGGCCATGTCGTGGTGGCCGGCGAGGGCCGCTCGGGCTTCATGGCCAAGGCGTTTGCCATGCGGCTCATGCATCTGGGCCTGCCGGTCCACGTCGTCGGCGAGACCACCACACCTGCCCTGGGCAGCGCAGACCTGCTCGTCGCGGTATCCGGATCAGGCACCACTGCGAGCACCGTGCGCACGGCAGAGCAGGCCAACAAAGTCGGCGGCCGGGTGATCGCGGTGACCACCGACCCCGACTCGCCGTTGGCGGCCGCCGCCGCGACGGTCGTGCACGTCCCCGCCGCCACGAAATACCGCAAACCCGGTGAGGCGGCGACCATCCAGCCGCTGTCGAGCCTCTTCGACCAGGTCTGCCACATCGTGTTCGACGCGGTGTGTCTGCGGCTGGCGATGTTGCGTGAGGTGGACAACGCGGCGGCCCGGGCCGCTCACGCCAACACCGAGTAGCTGGGGGTCTGCTCAGCGGGGCGCCGGCGGCGTCAGCAGCGCGATCGAGGCATTGACTGCCTCCTCGGCGATGTCGCTCATCGCTCCGCCGGCCTCGACGGTGTTCGCCGTCAGCTCACGCAGGCCACCGAGCAACATGATGGCCCGCGGCCGCGAAACCTCGACACCCGCGCTGTGGAACTCGTCGGTGTCGGTCATCGTCTGCACCATGACCACGAAGTTCTCCAGCACGTCGCGTTGCAGCTCGCGTGCGGTCGCGCCCAGCGCCGGTACGTCGCGGATCCAGCTCAGCATGAGCTCCGGCCGGGACTCACCCGAGGCGATCCAGGCCTCGACGGCCTGGCGGACCTGATCCCGCCACGGCGCATGCGGGTCGACCGCGGCGGCGATCATCCGCACCTGTTCGGCGTTGGCGGCGGTCAGCAGCGCCACGAAGCATTCCTCGCGGCTGGCGAAATGTTCGTAGAAGGTCCGTCGCGAGGTACGCGCCCGCCGCACGATGTCGGCGACCGTCGTCTTCTGGTACCCGTCGGCGGCTATCGACTCTTCGAGCGCATCGAGCAGGCGCGCACGGAAGTCGGTCTTGTCAGCGTCATTCATCCCGGGCAGCCATGGTACTGATCCCCGCCCGGCTCAGCGGCGCACCGTCGGGCTGTGCCCCACCTCGGACCGGGGCACCACCGGATTGGTTCCCGGCGGGTTGTTCTGCAGGAACCCCAGGCACGTCCCGAGATGCCCGGCCACGCACGGAACGCCGTTGACCGTGGGCACCGGGCCGCCCGAACGCACCTCGGTGCTGTCGGTGTCCGACGGATCCGCGACGGCAGTCGCAGCGACGGCGAGCGCGAGTGCCCAACACCCCAGCAACACCCGGAGCAGCCCGCCGCGGTCGGCCATCTCGTCACGCTTTCATCGGCTCGTAGCCGCAGCGTATCGCCTCGGGTCAGCCTATGGCCGTCATCGGGCTCAGCACATCCCTGACGAACTGGGCGATGTTCACAGACGGATTGCCGTCCGGGAAGCTCACGGTGGCGAGCATGTTGCCGCCGGCGTCGGCAAAGTTCTGGTCGGCACGGCCCTGATGGGTGGACGACGTGACGAGGATGATGCCCGACGTGCCTGCCGCCTTGGCCAGGGGAACCGAGAACTGCGCGTTCTGCACGGTGCTGTTGGCCTTGTCCTCGACGATGATCCGGTTGGCCGGAAAGCCAAGCGTGAGAAGAAGATTGCGCATCGCAGATGCCTCGGTCCGGCCGTTTTGCGGGTTACCGCCGGTGACGATGACGGGCGACTGCGGAAACGCCTGTGCGATCGCCAGGCCGGTGAGTACCCGGTGGTAGAGGATGGTGCGCATCGAACCGTCGGGCTTGAGGCCGTAGCCGAGGATGACGATGGCCGGTTTCGAGAAGTCCTTCCCGGCGACCGGTGGACCCGCCGCTGCGACGCCCGGGGCGAATCCTCCACAGGCGACGGCGACCGCGAGAACCACCGCTGCGACTCCGAATTTCAGGCGACGTGTCATCTGATCCCCCAAACAGCTGCGACACCTGTGTTTGTCGTTACCCGTGAGCCCGATGTTACCGATCTGACAGATGGGGCGGCGATCCGGTCTCGAGGCCCACCTGGGACCTGCTCGGCCAGCTGCACACACCGCCAAGCGTCGACAGCTCGTCTCGGGAAGTCCGACGGCGACGACCTCGCCGGAATCCGTGTTCCCCCAGCACTGTTCGGCATCTGCGCCCGGAACGAACGGCCTGTCCCGCCAACCGGATTCCCGCCAACATTGAACGCCCCACGCCGTGATGCCGTGTCACCTAGGTACGGGCGCGCGAAAGGGCGCGTCCCCGACACAGGCAGGTGATAACGATGCGCACGCTATTGGCAGCAGGTTGCATGGCGGGCATCGCCCTGATCGGCACCGCAGCGCCGGTTTACGCGGACAACACGACCCACAACAACAATTGTCAGAGCATCGAAGCCAATGGCGGTGGCACGCCTGGCAACTCGGCCACGTCGCCGGGTTCGGTGTTCAACGAGGGTGGTATCAACAGCCCGCTCGGCGGGACAGGTGGGCAGGCCTACAACAGCGCCCGCCAGGGCGCGGGCGCGCCGTCGCAGTACGACACGGCATGCGCCAAGACCACCGTGAACGGCACGGCAACACCGATGCAGACCAGCATGTCTCCGACGCAGATCAAGAACAATTCGCTCGCCACCCGCGATGCCACCGGGGTGGTGTCCCACAAAGGCAAAGGCTGATCACAGTGTTGCTGCCGATCGGTCCAACCGGGTTGGCATGACTTCCCACTGATCACGATGGCAGTTGCCGTCCGCCTGACACACGGCACTCCCCAAGGGAACTGACAGGCTATCGACAGGTGACAATTCACCTGTCGTGCAGTCGTTTTGGAAGTGATACAGCGACTGCGGCGATCTGAGCTGCGACCAACCTCCCCGCAAGCTGGAGGTGTTCCCACAGCCGTGCTACGTTGCCGTGGGGGCCGATTACAACTGTTTGCCAGGGGTGGGTTATGAGTGTTGCAGTGCGGCTGATCGCCGTCTTGTTGATTCCGTTGGCTGTGCTCATGAGTGGGTGCGGAGCCAAACACAACGCCGCGTCGGGCGGCAGTTCCCAGTCGATCCCCGCGGATCCGTCCGGTGATGCCGGGGACGCGGCCGGCATCACCGAGTCCTGCCCGGCGCAGCCGACCACATCGTTCGCCAAAACGAAATTCGTCCTGCACAGCGGTCTGGCCTTCGGCGTCTTCCACCGCTGGCTGTGGAAGCCTTATCAGGCAGGCACATTCAAGTCCGGCGCCGGCGGCCGGATCACCGCCTTCATCAAGGGCGGTCTGGCGGCGCTTTTCATCAAGCGTGAAATCCGCCTGGCCAGCAACGACGTTCAGGCTGACCCCAAGTTGTGCAGCGCGCTCATCAAGCCGCTGGCGAAGGTCGGCGACACCGTCAAGGCCGCGTTCGACAAGCTCAAGGGCGGCGATGCCAGCGGTGTCACGGATCTGAACGCCACCATCGGCTCGATCGAATCGACCTCACAGAGCGACGGCGTGCCGATTCAGGAGGACGAGAACGCCGATATCAGTAAGCGTCCGGCGTAGCCGCCACAGCGATGATGGTCTTGCCCGGACGCCGATAAGCCGGATCGAACGCCTTCGGCGCGTCGGAGAGTGGCAGGACCGTCCCGACGTTCAGGGCCAGCCGACCGTCACGGACCCGGCGCTCCAGCGCAGCCAACTGCGCACGGTCCGGTTCGACGACGAAGAACACTGCCCGCGCCTTGTCGGGGTACACCCGCGGTGGTTCGGCGATGGTGACGAGCGTGCCCCCGGCGCGCACCAATTCGGCTGAGCGATCGAGAATCTCTCCACCGATGACGTCGAAGACCACGTCGACTTCACCGACCTCCTTGAGGCGGTCTGCCTCCAGTTCCACGAAGGCGTCGGCGCCCAACCCCAACACGGCATCCCGCTGTCCGGCGCGCCCGGTGCCGATCACCTGCACTCCGGCATCGTGCGCGAGTTGCACGGCGATGGAACCAACGGCGCCCGCGGCTCCGTGGATCAGCACCGTCTGCCCCGCCTCGACGCGGGCGTGCTCGAACAACCCCTGCCACGCCGTCAATCCGGAAATCGGCAGCGCCGCAGCGACCGTGTGGTCGATACCGGCCGACAGCGGTGCGAGGTTGCGCGCCTCTACGGCAACATATTCGGCCAGCGTGCCGTTACGGGCCCAGTCGGTGATACCGAAAACACGTTGCCCGACCGTCAACCCGGTTGTGCCATAGCCCAATTCGGCGACGACACCGGAGAGCTCATGTCCCGGGACAGTGGGCGTGCGGTCTCGGCCGGCCCGGTCGGTCCACGTTCCCGGCCAGTCCAACTCGCCGGGGGTGAATGAGGCCGCATGGACGCGGACGACGACGTCGTTCTCGGCGGCATGTGGATACGGCAGGTCGGCCAGAGAAAGACCCGAAATCCCGGCCTCGCGGTCTTGCGTGACGATCGCTTGCATCATTCCTCGTTTCGATGTCAGTTGGCGTGTTGACGGGCGCTGGGGTGCCGCAGGTGATCTCGGGCCACGATCTCCTCCGGCGTGAGCATCGTGATCATGTCGACGCCGGGAGCGCACAGGCAGACCGCGAGAAACCGGCACCACCGGTCCGGCTCGAGGTTGACCATCTGATAGTGCACGACCTCACCGCCGGGCTCCCAAAATGCCTCGCCCTCGACGATTTCCCGAGGTTCCTCGCCCTCGAGCTCGAACAGCATGCGGCCCTCGAGCAGGTAGCCGAACACCGGCCCAGAATGGCGGTGCGGCGCCACCCCGGCATCGGCGGGCGGCAGTTCCACCAGTTGCGTCATCGCATGGGATCCCTCGGGAATGCGCGGTGGGGTGGCCATCAGCAGGTCGGTGATCTTGGTGTTTCCGGCAGCGAGCACAGTCGGTCCTTTCTCTCGTGGTTCCATCACACCGCCCGCAAGTCATCAAGTCCAACGAATGCTTTTGATACTTCTCATCTGCAATATTGATAGAAAGAGGTATGGAACTGCGCCAGCTCGAACACTTCGTCGCCGTTGCGGGTGAGCTGAGCTTCTCGCGGGCCGCCCACCGCGTCCACGTCGTGCAGTCCGCACTGTCCACGTCAGTCGGCAAGTTGGAGAAGGAACTCGGCGTCGAACTGTTCGACCGGTCCCGCCAGCAGATCAAGCTGACCCCGGCCGGGGAACTGTTCCGGGAGCATGCCGGACGCGTGCTGCAAACCGCTCGCATCGCCAAGGACTCCGTCGGCGACTTCCGGGGCCAACTGACCGGGACGGTGGATCTCGGGGCCCTCATCACGTCCGGCGCGCTGGACGTCCCGAAGGTGCTCGGACAGTTCCACCGGGACTACCCGTTCGTCCAGATCCGGTTGCGACAGAGCCAGACCGGCTCCAGTGCGTACCTGTCGGCGATCGTCGACGGGTCACTGGATCTGGCGCTGGTATCCGCGCCCGACAGGTTTCCCGGACGTATCCAGATGCACCTGTTGCGCCAGGAGCCCATGGTGTTCGTGTGCCGCACCGACCACCCGCTCGCCGCCTACAACGAGGTCGCGATTACCGAACTCACCGGCGAGGATCTGATCGGATTCCCGCCGCCGTTCGGGCTCCGGCGCCTCGTCGACGACGCATTCGCCGCCGCGGGCGTCACCGCACACACGCCGCATGAAGTCGCGCTTGAGTACTCGATCGCGGCCGAGCTGGTGCGGCACGGCATCGGCACCATCTTCATGCCGGCCAGTGAGGCGGCCCGCTTTTCCGACCTGCGTGCGGTGCACGTGCTGCCCGCGGTGATGTGGAAGATCTATCTGGCCTCAGCCGAGCAGTCCAAGCTCGGGCCTGCGACGGCCAAGCTGGCCGAGATGTTGCTCGCCCTCGCCGACGACTGACCCGCCCCGCGCCGGCTATGCCAGCGGATCCAGCCCGGGCCTGCCGTGGCTCGGCTCGTCATTGGGGCTGAGGATGAGGGTCGGCTGCGGACCGCCGAAGCCTTCACGCGGCCCGATCTCCACCGAGCCGTCAGCGGGGCGATCGAGCACCACGTAGTCCAGCACGTCACACCAGAACCGCATCAACACCTCGGGCTCGCGGCATTCGAGCACGAGCTCACTGATCCGACATGCCATCGACGCACCTGCTCTCGACCGGGGATTGCGACCGTATCGAATGCCGCATGGACCGGCGAACGATTTTCCGCGCAGTCGATCACGGGCACCAGGGCGGGATCGGGCAGAAGTTGAGGGCCGGCGGTGGCGGAGGTGGCGCAGGCGGGTTGTCGCCCTCGAAGATGTTCTGCGCGACGTTGCCCAGCCCCGGCGTGACGTACCAGTAGGTGTGGCAGACCGTGTTGTCCCAGACCACCGGGTTCACGCGAAGATTGCCGGTCTGCACCGGAGGATCACCCGGACACCAGTGACACGGCCCTGCCGGGTTGCTGTCCGGGCAACCAGGCCACGCATGGTTGTCGAGCGGCACCGGCCCCGGCTGGGCCTCGGCGATACCCGAGGTCATGCCGACCACGCCTGCGACGCTGCCCCAAACCAGCACAGCCGCTGAGAGTCCGACCATCAGTCGCTTCACTACGCACCTCCCGGTAGGGAGCAGGGGCCGTACCCGGTTCCCATGCTTGCTGTCGGCCGTCTTCGACCGTGCTGCAAGTGGACGCCGTCAGGGCTACTACCGATCCCAACATCATGCGGGATCGAACGTCCCCAGAAACAGAAAAACCACCTGTTGCCAGGTGGTTCTCTCAGTGGCCAGGGCCGGGATCGAACCGGCGACCTTCCGCTTTTAGGTCGAGGATTCTCGACACGCCGCAACGGTTGCCAATTGCCTTGCAATACAGCACCGTTCGGCATCCCATACTTTCCGACGGTTACCGTTGTTTCTCGGCGTGTCTCGGGTATATGCGACGAATAAGCGTCGGATTTTGGGTGGTGGGTGGTCCCGGCGCAGGTCGCGACTCTCGGCGATTGGAGAACCCGGTCATGGTCGCGCCTTGCCCGTAGAAAGGACCAGGTTTGACGCCGGGACCACCTGGTCTACTGCGCCCGCACCCGGTACCGGTTGAGGACGATCTGCTCGGCGAGGGTCCAGCCGAACGACGACGCCAGGGAGTACTGGTACTCGACGTCATCGACCTTCTTGGACTGCAGGCCGGTGCCGTTGGCGGCCAGACGTGCTGATGCGGTTGCGATGACCGCGGCGATCTCGTCGTTCGGTTCGTTGCCGGTGAAGCCTCTGCCGCGGGTGTAGGCCTTGGCCATCGTGGTGACAATCGGGACGACCGTGGTCACCTCCCCGGATTGCAGAGAGGTGACCGTGGTCGGATTAACCGGCACTGTTCTACGCCTCGGTGAGCAGAGTGACGGCCTTGGCCTGCAGCAGCGCGGTATCCCAGCGGGACACGACCCGGATGCCGATGGAGTCGTAGTCACCCCAGGTCTGGTCGAGGATCTTCACCTCGGCGTTGACGTCGCGGGCTACGACCACCTTGGACATATCCACCAGGGCCACACGGTTCTTAGTGGATACGGCCGGGATGTTGTCGGTGATGATGACAGGCAGGCCCAACAGGCGCAGATCGGTGCCGTTCTGGATGGTGCTGGGATCCATCACATACCGGGCGTCACCGGTGCCGACCTTGACCTTGCGGACCTTTGCGAACGACGCCGCGGTCATCACCCAGTGCGTGGGGTTGACCTTGTTGCCCTGGGCGACGGCCAGGCCATCGATCAGGGAATCGGGGTTGGTGAGGTCGAGGGTGCCGGTGGCGATCCCGGTCTGACGGAGAATGCCCTTGATGGTGTTGGAGGTGCCGGCGCCGTCCCATAGGGCCGCGTCGAGCGCGTTGGCGACGTCGGTCACGAGGCGGGTCCGCAGTACCGCTTCGAGGCCCACTACCGAGGTGCGGATCAGCTCGTTGGAGAGCTTCACCAGAACCTTGAGGCCCTTCATGGTCGAAGGCAGCAGGGTGACTTCGTCGAACGCGACGTCGCCGTCGGTGATCTGGGCGCCCTCGGCGACGAACCCGGCGGTGACGCCGTTGACGATGCGCGGCACCCGGACCGGGCTGGAGCTGTCGAGGACGACGGGCCCGGCGGCGAGGAACGTGGAGGCCTGTTCGAGGGGCTGGACGAGCAGGTTGGATACCTGCGACTGGATGAGAGTTGAATTGCCAGAGGTGACTTCGATTGCCACGGTTGACTCCTAGAGACGTGTCGGATGGTTGGTTCGACACGTCGCCAGGACGTCAATCGGGCTCGGGCGCCAGGCCCTGCAGAGTTGAGTGTACCGCGCTCAGGTTAGACCCTTGAGCGTGTCCAGCAGGGAGAACCCCGACGATGCTGGACCGCGGTTGCCCTGCCCGATGTCCCCGGCAGGCCGGCGGGTCGCCAGATGCGGCTTGGCTTCAAGCAACTCGTCGATAGCGCGTGACATCTTGTCACTCTCAGCAAGATGCTCTTCGTTGAACGGCAGGTCGGTCGGGTCGGCCAAACGTCCTGTCGCCCGGACCAGTTCGGTGTGCAACCGTTTTGCGAGGGAGTCCGCCTCACCCGCACGCTGACGGTACTTGCCGTTCTCGGTCCGCAGTTTCTCGACATACTCGCGGGGGAACGAATCAGGTTCGGACTCGGGTTCTTCCGGAACCTCGGTGGCCAAACCCTCCACCTCTGGTGCGGCATTTGCCGCAGGTGCCTCGGGAGTGGCTGACGGGGTGTCATCGGGTTCGGTTGTGTCGGTGCTGTTCTCGGTCATTGCTGTGTCTCCTGTCTGATTGTCGTGACCGCATCGGCCAGTTGTGTTGCCAGCTCTACCGCTTCGTCGGTGTCCATGCCGAACGTCAGGCCACCGAGGTGTAGCCGTATCGGCCGCACCGCGTCCGGTCTTGTGCCCACACGGGCGGCGAGGTTCGCAGCGATCCGCATCACGCCACCACCGGTGTCCTGGTGGCGCTGATCTTGGCGATTTCGTCGTCGGAGTAGCCGAGTTTGCCCAGCGCATACGAGGCGGGGAGAAGGCCGGCCTGGAAGAGCTTCACCACGGCGTCGGCTTCCTGCGCCACACTGCGGGTCGCGGCGTCGCACCACTGCACCCGAATGTCGTCGATCATGTTGGGGTCGCTGCCATCCCGGACCGCGATCATCAGGCGGGCGACCTGTTCCCAGGCGCGTCCGAACGTCTGCTGTCGTGCCTCGGCCCTGGCCGTCAACGATGCCTCCGCAGCCCGCAGAGCGTCCGCCGATGTGACCTGATTGGACAGCACCCCAACGTAATGCGCCGGCAAAGTGCTGACTGCCATGATCTGGCCCAGGATGACCCGCACCGAAGCCTCGTAACCACCGAGATCCGCAGCGGCGAGTTGCCCGAACTTGGCCGCCTCGTTCTCCGAGATCATCGCCCGGTGACCCTCGGGGATCGGGTTCACCTCGGCCATCACCGGCTGGTTGTCGCCGTCGAGGACGGGATCACCATTCTCATCGAGCACCGGTTCCTCGGTGAGTTCGATGCCGGTGGCCCAGCGCCGCGGCCGTCCCACATACTCCGACGTGACCATCATGTCGGCCAGGGACTTGTTCAACGCGTCGACCAGAGGCTTGAGATCGTCGATCTCCGAAGATCCCCACTCGCCTAGCATCGAGGTGCCGTAGCTGTTGCCGATGATGCGGTCGGTGTTGCGCAGGTTCACCACCGGCACAACGCCGAGCGGGTTCGGGATCTCCTCGACGGTCTTGAACCCGTTGGCAACCGCGCCCTGCTGGTCGGCCTGCAACCGGATGATCCTGTCGCGCAGGTACATCACGGCGTGGGTCTGCTTGAGGTTGGTGTCCTCCCACCGCTTGATCGCAGCGTACGTTTGGCGGCTGCCCGGATCATTGAGTACGGCAACCTGTTTCGCGCTCTCCACCGTTACCTGCGGTCGGCCCAGTTGGTCGGCCCACACGATCACATAGCTATCGCCGAGCATCAGCGCTTCCCTGTGCGCGACACCAGAGGTTTGATCGAGGTCGTTGCGGATCCAGTCGGCCCACAGCACGGTGTCCCCGGCGAACCCGGTGATGCGCAGGCGCTCGGCCAGCGCGGTGACGGCCAGCCTCGGGATATTGCTGGCCATGATGCCGAACCTGTTACCCAGCGCCACCTTTGCCTCGGGGCTCAGGTACGCCAGCGGTTGCTTGGCCTGGTAATACCGGTCCAGGTCGGCGTACCGGGCGGCCGGCGCGTCCAATCGTTGAAGCAGATCTCCTAGCAGTGTCATGATGCAAAACTCCTTACTCTCTTACGATTTCGTTGCTGATGGAACGCGGCCCGGTCATAGGCCACGATGGCGGCCACGGCCGCGTCGATCTTGCGGGGCGAACCCCGCTTGTCCTTACTGACGAGATCACCTTGTGGGGTCGACTTGGCCACGCAGTGAGCGATGTGCGCGGCCATCCGCGGATCCCCGTCGTGCGTGACCTGATTGGTGACGACGGCCTGGTACAGCCGGTCGGTGGCCGGCGCCATCCGGGCGGCGTGCGCGGTGTTCCACTCCAGCACCCGCTTCTCGCCGTGCCGTTTGGCCCAGTCCTCGATCTCGCTGCGCCACCCCCACGGATCGCACGCCAGCTCCACGACGTCGTACTTGGTGAACGCCACATCGACCGCGCGGGTCACGTCCTCCCGGGGTACACGCCAGCGTGGATCGCCGGGGTTCTCCCACAGACCCTCTACCCAGAGGTGCCCGTCGAGGGTGCAGCCGACCAGCGCCGTGGAGTCACCCGACGCGGACCCGTCGAACGCCAGGACGACACGCTCCCGGGGCTGTACCTTGCGCTCGGTCCGGCAGGTATCCCAGGCACCCCACGGCAACCACGCCTCGACACCGGTCACCCACTGGCCCAGACGAAGCTGCCGGAACACCGGCTCGCGCAACGTCCGTCGGGCAGCCTCGAGGCCATCCTCGGCGAGGAACGGTTCCTCGCACGCCAATGCCGGATTGGCCTGCCGCCAACCATCGCGGTCATCGGTAGGGCATCCCTCCGGGGCAGAGAACTCGCGGAGGTAGAACGCCGGATCGTCCCCGGCGCGGCCGTGCTCCACCAGGCGCCACATCACACAATCCGGCGACGACGACGGCGTGGAGATTGCCAGCGTCAGTGACTCCGGGCGCTTACCCGACACGCTGGTGACGGCCTCCCACACCGCTCCACTGACCACGTGCAGCTCGTCCACGATCAGTAGCGACGGATCGTGACCATGCAGCGCACCCGGCTCGGCAGGCAACGGCAACAGGATCGAATCGTTGTGCGGCACCACGATCCGGTCCGCGAAGATCTGCGCCCGCTTCTCCAACTCCGGATTCAACTCGATCATCCGGCGCGCCATCCGCAGCGTGATGTTGGCCTGCCGCTGATCACTGGCCACCACGAGCACCTCGGCGCTCGCGTCCCCCGCGAACAACTCAGTGACAGCGAGCATGGCGGCCAGGCCGGTCTTGCCGTTCGCACGAGCCACCGACACCAACCCCGTACGGATACCGGGCCCGTACGCGCCCCGGATGATCTCGGCCTGGAAGTCCCGCAGCCGCACCGGCTTACCCGCCCCCACACCCTTCGGGACCACCAGATACTCCGCGATGAACGCCAACCGGCGCTCGGCACGATCGGAGGGCAGCCCGGACAGATCCAGCGGCGCGGCCTTGATCGCACCCTTCGGCCCGGCCTTCATGGCAGACTCCCAGCGTGGCTATTGAAGTGAGACTGACCGGTGCCGAATCCTCCGAATCGTTGACCCACGAGGGAGACTGGTTCGACATCCTGCCTAGCGGTGTGCTCGTGCTCCACTACGGCGACGGGATCAAGTCGTCCGACTACTTCGCACCACACGCGTGGGAATACGTCTCCTCCCCAATGGCGCCAGGTGAGCGCGGTGACTACGACGTCAGGGATTCGATTCTCTAGCACCGCATACCCCCCGGGGGTGTGTGACTAAAACTTTGCCTTGGGGAGGGGTCAGTAGCGATGCCCCTTGGGGGTATCCCCCTGGTGGCTGACGGGCCGCGTGCGGCGCCGCGGGCGCGGTTGCAGGGTCCGCAGACCACGTCCACATCGCGGAGCCTGACGGGCTTGCCGGCGGCCTTGCGTGCCCATGCCTCGGGGCTGTGGTCGGCGGTCAAGTCCTCGGTGCTGCCGCAGTCGGAGCAGAAGGGTTGGAGTCGTCTGGCGCGCTTGGACAGTCGGGTCCATGCGGCGTCGTAGCCGCGATCGGTCGCCGATGGCTTGGTGTCCACCGTGTGCTCGGGGCAGCGTGGCCCGTCGCTGGGCTCGCCGCAGTCGATGCAGGCGGTCATGGTCATTGGTTGCCGTTCTCTTGGCGGAAGAACTGGACGTATCCGCGGAGTTCGTCGTCGCTGATCTGCTCGTCGGTGTGCGCCCAGTAGGCGAGCCACTCCCGGGTGACGTGAAGGATGACGTGGCCGTTGCCGGTGCTGACGTAGGCGTTGACGCTGTCGCCGTGTCGGTGCATGCCGATCTTCTCGTTGGTGGCTTCGAGCCAGTCGACGGCTTGCTGATCGGTCCATCCGGTTTGTTCGGTGACGACCCATCGTGTGAGTTCGTCGAGTAGTGCGCGCTCGCGGTCGGTGAGTGGCCGGCGGATGGCCGCGGGTTGGTCGGGCATGTGGTGCTCCTTGCGGGTCCATATGTCGGGGTCGGGGAAGATCACTCGGCGGCGGGTCATGACGCTGCCTCGTCTTTGCCGCAGGAGAGGTGTCGGTCGCCTTGCCCAGCCACTACCGGCTTGCTGCACACGATGCATGTGGGGTAGCTGGAGATGGGTTTGCCGCTGATGGTGCGGTGCCGGTTGCGGGCAGGCTTGGAGAACTGTCTGGCAGGCATGGTGGCTGGCGATGGGCCAGTTGGATCACCAGTCGGCTCAGACATGTTGGCGTGAGCCGACTGGGGTTCTGGCTCAGTTGGCTCATCCTGTTTTGGCTGGTCGGGTCCAGTTGGCTCAGTTGGCTCACGGTCCTGCGTGACAGGGGTGGCCTGACTGGCGGTGAGCCGACTGGGGAGCTGCCAGGTCGAGGTCCGCGGGAACCCTGACGACTCGTCGATGACGCCCAGCTTCTTCTTTGCTCGCTTGAGCGTTGCCTCGCTGATCTTCTCCTTAGCGGCCTCGGTCTTGACCACCTTCGATGGCGTCGGCCCGTTTGCCGTGAGGTAGTCCTCCAGCCAGTGTTCGGCGGCGGTGCGCTCCCCGGCATCGTCGTCGTGGGCGTCACCGGCGAGGAGGTCTCGGGCGTCGACGGTGGTGTCGCCGAGCCATTCGACCGAGCCGATCTCGGTGGGGCCGTCGTCGGTGTCCACGGTGGTGCTGACGATGCGGAACTCCACTGAGCGGTCGGTGCCGGCGTAGTTCGCTTTGGTGTTGGTGAGCACGCGGGTGCCGGTGTCGGGGTCTTCGGCGATGGACAGGACGCAGCGGGCGACCTGGGACCAGGCGACGCTTCCGAGCATGAGTTGACCGGAGTCGGCCCCGTCGCGCTTGCCGAAGTGGGCCAGGCCGATGATGGTGACCTTGCAGCGGTCGGCCAGGGCGGCGATCGGCTCCAGGTATTGGCGGACGGCGATGTCGTCGTTGCCGGAGAATCCGGGTGGCACGACGGCCTTGGCGGGGTCGAGGAACACCATGGTGACGTTGTGCTCGCGGATGACGTCCTCGATGGCGTTGAGGTCCAGTGGGAACACCAGAGCGCCGGTGCCGAGGTCGGTCTGGACGTCGACGAAGATCACCTTGTCCATGTCGGCTCCGGCGGCGATGAGGCGTGTCACGATGGCGCTTTCGCGGGATTCCTCGGTCCCGATCCAGAGGACGGTGCCGCCGTTGCGGGTTTCGCGGGCGGCCCAGGACGACGCGACGGTGCTTTTGCCTTTGCCTTCTCGGGCGGCGAGCAGGTTGATGGCGTACTGCAGGATCAGGCCCAGTTCCCACCAGACCAACTTCTTGGCTTTGATGCGTGAGCCGCGGGTAACGATGAGCCGGCGGGTCGGCATGTCGGGGTCTACCGGGCCGGGATCGTCGGGGTGTGGTTCTGTCACGCGGATCTCTTTCTCGGGATGTAGGTGTTGTCGCTGCGGTTGCGGATCCGCTGGGCCATTGCGGTCCATCCACCGGCAGCAGCGATTTCGTGGGATGCCTCGGCTCGCTTCTCCTGAGCTACCTCGGTGCGCAGCACCCAGTGCTCGCCGCTCATGGCGACGGCCAACAACTTCCTGGGGTCGCCGTCGGCGAGCTGCTGCCACGCTGGTGTACCAGCGATCGGTAGTGGTCCGTAATTCGCTTGAGCGACGACGCTTTCGAGGAACTGATGAACTGGCCACCACGAAACTTGCTGGGATGCGGGAGAACCCGCACCGTGGCTATCGGTGCGGGTCTCCAGCTTGTCGCGAGTTGTGGCCTGATCGGTCATCGGATCGCTTCGGTGGCGTCGATGAGGCTGTCCAGTGCGGCCCGCAAGTAGTCTCCTGCGTTGCCTGGAGTGGTGCGCAGCAGCGCGTACGCGGCCCGCACCGCTCGATGGGCGGCGATCATTGCAGTGTCCGCAGCGTCAGAACGGCCAGCCCACGTGTCGGCGAGGTCGGCGGCCTCAAGGAGCGCCCGTGCGACTGTCCGGGCATCTTCCGTCGTGTAGTCGAAGCAGCCGTGGTATACGAGCGGCTCGTCATCTCCTTTGACGTTGATGATCGTGCCGTCCGCTCGTTGTACGACAACCACTCGGATGTCGTTGGTGGCGAGGTGTTCTGGAAGCTGCATCGGCCGTGACCAGACGAGCCGTTGTGTGACTCCCTCGTCGGCGTACCAGTCGTCTGATTCGGTGTCAGCACCGGCGGCAGGGCGATCTCCGTTTGTGTCATGATGGTGTTCTCCTAGATCTCTGCTGAGTGATGGGTTACTGACGGCCTCGGGGTGGCAGCCCTGGGGTCGTCGTCTTTTCCGGGCCGCAAATCTTCGGTCCGGTCGGCCTCCGGATCGAGGCCGAGGTCTTCGAACTGCGGGTATGTCCGCATCATGCGGCGCCATCGCCGAATTGCTGTTCCTCCCAAGCGATTACGTCGGACAGCCTGTAGCGGCAATGCCGACCAAAGCGGGCGTAGCGCGGCCCTTTTCCCTGGCTCGCCCACTGCGCGAGCGTGGCGACGGGCAGCTTCTCCCGCTCGGCCAGCTCGGTCCGGGTGAGCCAGACAACGTTCTCCATAATCAACTCCCGTCGCCGTGGGACGCAAATAGGCGATAATTGTGGTTGATGCGCGTCCAATGGCGACGTTAACACCTGGTCGCCATCAGCCGCAAGCGACGGCATATGACGCGCGTCGTGCGTCTGACGTACGCTGACGGCATGGATGGACCGCAGAAGCCGAAGCAGAAGCCGAATTGGACAGAAGTTCCGCCACGCGATTGGGCCGAGGAGCAGGCGCACCGCGTGGCGCTTGAGGTCAGTCGCCTCCGCGGCAAGCGCACCGGCCAGTGGCTGGCAGACCGCACCAGGGAACTCGGCTACCCGCTTACGCGCGCCGTGATCTCCGACATCGAGGTAGGCCGGCGGCGCTACGTTACGACTGCCGAGCTGATCGTCCTAGCGAGGGCGCTGGACACGGCCCCGATCGCGCTCCTCTACCCCGCGCCGTACCGGGACACGATTCAGATCCTCCCCACGCCCGAGGGTGGGCAGCCCAGGGATTTTCAGAAAATAGTTGCAGTGCAATGGTTTTCAGGCGATCCCAAGCCGACCCTTGATCTTCCAGACAATTCGGCCCAGCCCGAGCTGACCCTTGACGCTCTCGGCCTGTCGATGGTTGACCAGATGAACTACGACTCGCACCTTCTCGCGTTGACGCGCGCCAGGAAAGCGAGTGATCTGGCTGCGCGCAAATGGGACTTGATCGCCAAACTCCGCGTCCGTCGTAACGCGAAACGTCAAGGGCTTGACAAGGTTTCCGACGAAGAGCTCGACGACCTCACTGCAGAGATCGGCGAGCTGCAGGAGCGGATCGACGAACTTTGGAAGCTCGGCGGCAGGGATCTGCACGCGGAGGCTGTCGACGAGATGTTCGGAGACCGAGATGGCGGGTAGGCCTCCGCTGCGGATCGGGCAGCACGGGAAGATCACCAGAACCGAGATCTCCGAAGGTGTTTGGGTGGCGCGGTGCCGGTACCGCGACCGTGATGGAGTGACACGTCGGATGGAGCGAATGAGCCCAGACGGCGCTGCTGATGAGTACGGCAGAGGTGCCGAGAATGTCTTGCTCGACGCGATTGGAGCGCGCCGGCCGCCGGGCTCGGGGAGCATCACCGGCACCACCCTGCTCGGCGATCTGCTGACCGGTTACATCGCGCGTTGTCGGGACGACGGGGAGTTAGCGCCCAAGAGTGTCGACACCTACGAGGCGACGATCAGCACGGTCAAGCCGCGGTTCGTCGGGGTGCGTGTCAGTGAGGCGACACCGGGTCTGCTCGACGAGATTCTTCGAGGCATCCGCCGGGACCACGGCGCGACGCGCGAGCGGCACACGAAGGTGGCGCTAAACGCGGTACTGACGGACGCGGTGCTGGCCGGTGCCATCGGGTCGAATCCGGTGCGCGAGCTCGGCACCCGACGTAAGCGGAAGACCGACAAACGGACGAAGGGCGCGCCGGCCCTCGGTGTCGACCAGGTGCGTGCACTTCTGACCGCGCTGGAGGGGTCTGAGGTATGCAAACAGAAGGACCTCCGCGACCCGGTCATCGTGTTCGCGGCGACCGGGTTACGGAGGTCTGAGGTGTTGGCGTTGCGGTGGGAGGACGTCGATCTTGATGGGCGTGTGCTGACGGCAGCGTTCTCTGTGGTGCGGTTGAAGGGCAAGGGCCTGGTGAGGCAGGACCGCACGAAGGGCGGCGGGGAGGCGCGGACACTCCCTCTCCCCCGGTTCGCTGTGGATGCACTGCGCAGACGTAAGGATGAATGGTCGGGACCGAACACGGCCGGGGTGATCTTCCCGTCGTCCACGGGCACGCTGCGGGACCCGGACAACATGGGAAAGCAGTGGCGCGAGGTTCGTACGTCGCTCGGACTGCCTGATGTGACGTCGCACAGCTTCCGCAAGACGGTGGCCACGATGATCGACGATGCTGGACTGTCGGCGCGGATCGGGGCCGACCAGCTCGGGCACGCGCGGCCATCGATGACGCAGGACGTCTACATGAGCCGCGGGCAGGTGCACACCGAGGTGGCCGATGTGCTGGACAAAGCGGTCGGTATAAGCGACGAATAAACGTCAGTTCGAGATGTGGAGTACAGCTAGCTATACCCTCTGAAGTGGCCAGGGCCGGGATCGAACCGGCGACCTTCCGCTTTTCAGGCGGACGCTCGTACCAACTGAGCTACCTGGCCGGAAGGCGTCGGTCATTCCAACCGAAATGCCTCGCCGTGATGGCGACCCTGACGGGACTTGAACCCGCGACCTCCGCCGTGACAGGGCGGCGCGCTAACCAACTGCGCCACAGGGCCTTGCTTTCCTGCGTTGCTCCGCATTACTGCGTAGCGTACCCCCAACGGGATTCGAACCCGTGCTACCGCCGTGAAAGGGCGGCGTCCTAGGCCACTAGACGATGGGGGCCTAAATCCGAATCTCTCCGGGGTACTCACTACGTTGTCCGTTGGGAGCTTCGATAGCTTAGGGTACGGATGCCCAAATCCTCAAACCCAATGGTAGAAGGCCTAAAGTGGGCGGCCGCAGACATCGTCGCGCCCACCAAGTATCCTTTCACTCCGCGCCCCTATAGCTCAGTTGGTAGAGCTACGGACTTTTAATCCGCAGGTCGTAGGTTCGAGCCCTACTGGGGGCACTGGCAAGGCCGGTACCTGGAGTTTCCGTACCGGCCTCATTTTTTGCCCAACCGGCCGACGGGCCGTTAACGCCGCCTGAACAGGCGGCAAAGCCCAGCTTTCCGCCTCTCGCTCGTGCGGTCGGCCCGGCGTCGGCGTGGTCGAATGGGGCGGATCAGGCCGACCATGGGTCATACAGACCAGAGGGAGCGCCGTTGACGGCACCAGAGCACCACGCAGCCACCGATGCGCTGCGCGCGGACTACGACGCGACGCCCTACAAGTCGTATGCGATCCCACAGTCCGCACCTGGCTTGCTGGCGGCGATCGCGCACCTGTTCGGGCTGGAAACCGCCGACGTGGCGACGGCCCGGGTCCTGGAGATCGGCTGCGCCGCGGCCGGCAACATCATCCCGTTCGCCGCCAGGCATCCCGAGGCACGCGTGGTGGGCATCGATCTGTCGCCGGTCCAGATCGAGCAGGGTCGCGCGCACGTGGCCGCCCTGGGATTGAACAACGTGGAACTGGCGGTCGGTGACATCGCCACGGCGGACCTCGCCGTTCTGGGCCAATTCGACTTCATCGTCTGCCACGGCGTCTACAGCTGGGTACCGGACAACGTGCAGGACGCGATCCTCACGGCGTTCCGCAAGCTCCTGGCACCAGAGGGGGTGGCGTACCTCAGCTACAACACGTATCCCGGCTGGAAGTCCAAGGAAGTGATGCGCGACGCGATGCTGCTCGCCGGTGGCGCCAGCGGCACTCCCGAACAACGGGTCACCGACGCCCGCGACATGGTCGGCTTTCTGGAGGAGGTCGCCCCGGCCGACGGTGTACTGGCCCGGGTGCTCGCCGAATTCCGTTCGCGCGACGAAGCTTTCGGAGATTTCTTCCTTCTGCACGACGAACTCGAATCGGTCAACTCACCGTGCTACTTCTACGAGATGGTGGGTCGTGCCGCCGAGAAGGGACTGGTCTACCTCGGGGAGGCGCGCCCCGAGACCATGGTGCCCGCGAACCACGGCCCCAAGGTCGCTGAGTTTCTCGCCGAGAAGTGCGCGGGTGTTCAGGTACTCGTCGAGCAGTACATCGATTTCGCCATCAACCGCTCGTTCCGGGAGTCCCTGTTCGTGCACGCCGAGCGCGCCCGTCAGATCGCCTACCAACCTGACCCGCGCCGCTACCAGCGGCTGCATTTCGCGGCGTGGACTCCCCCGGCCGACGGCCAGACCAGGATGGATCAGTCGCGGCAGGAGTACGTCGAGGCGGACGGAGCGACCCTGTTCACCAACGACCCGGGCATCAAGGCGGCGCTCGAAGCGCTCAACGCCCGCTGGCCGTGGACCCTGTCCCGGCAGGAGTTGATCGACACCGTCACAGCTCGGCTGATCGCCGCGGGTTTCACACCCAGCGTCACCATCGCCGACACCGTCGACAACCTGATGGGGGTGCTGATCGGGCAGGGACAGGCCCGGTTCCGGCTCGACCCGGTGCTGCCGGAACCGACGCAGACCCCGTTGCGAGTGGACGACGCTGCCGGGCGGATGGCCGGACTGGCAGCGGGCGGCGAAGCGTCGACATTCAACGCGTGGCACGAGCCGCTGATCCTCTCCCCTGTCGATCGACACCTTGTTCCGTTGCTGGACGGCACGCGGGACCGTGACACGCTCGTCGACGCGCTCGTGGCCATCGACGCCGAGAACCCGATCGAGGTCGAGGACGCCGCCGGACGGTCGCGGCGCGAGGTATTCGCCGAGCAGGTCGACACGCTCGCGCAACGGCTCGCCGAGATGAAACTGATTCGGATCGACTGACCGCGGGAGGCTTTCGCGTCACCCCTGCATGTCCGACGGTTGCCGACGTCGCGGGTACTGCACCACTGCGGCCGCTCCGTCGGCACGGGGGTCGGACGCCGCGGTGAACTGCCGGCGGCGGTCGATCTCGACGACGTTGGCCTGACCGAGTTCCTCGCTGTGCGGGGGCACCTCGACGACGGTCAGCCCCGACATGGCCACGCTGGTGGCGGCGACAGCGTCGATGTCCGCCTCGACGAGGACGGAATCGGCTGTGCTGCCGTATCCCTGGGAGCCGACGATGGCGCGCGGTGCGGCGACAGCAGCGACAGGCGTGGCTCCGGCAAGCATCCGGAGCAGCACCTGGGTGAGGATCTGGGGTTGCCCCTGGCCGCCCATCGTCGCCAATATGTGCCGGACCGAACCATTTTCAGTAGTCAGCACCGGCATCAACGTGTGCACCGGACGTTTCCTGGGCGCCAACACATTGGGAGATCCAGCATCCAGAGAGAAGCTCGTGCCACGGTCGTGGAACAGAATGCCGGTCCGCGGGTCGACGACACCGGATCCGAACGCGTGGAATACGCTCTGGATCAACGACACTGCGACACCGTCGCTGTCAGCCGCAGCGATCCCGACGGTATCCCCGCGCGGCACCGAGTGTGCGGCGCCGGCGGTGTCGACCTCCGGAGCGTCGGCACTCAAATCGTCATTGAGCAGAGCGGCGAAATCCACCGGCACCAGGCGCGGGTCGGCCAAACGCGATGACCGCAATCGGTTTCCGTGATGGAACACTCGCATCAGGCAGCCGATGTTCGTCGTGACCGGCGCATCCAGGTCCAGCTCGTCGATCGCCCGCAAGGCGCGCAGCATCAGGAAGCCGTGGGAGTTCGGCGGGCTGGACAGCACGGTCAGCCCCCGAAAGGTCACCGACAAGGGTTCGGTCACCTCGGGCTGGAACTCGGCGAAGTCGTCGGCATCCAGTGCAGATCCGCGCTGCCGCAGGAAATGCACCATCTGCGCGGCCAATCCACCGGTGTACAGCTCGGCCGCTCCGCCGTCGCGCAAGGCTGCGAAGGTGTCCGCCAGCGCGGGTTGCCGGAAATCCTCGCCTACAGCCGGCACTCGCCCGCCGGGGCGAAACACCCGCTCGAAGTCCTCCATACCGATCAGGTCCCCGTTCTCGGGGTCCGCCAGGTTCGCGGCCAACGACCCGGCGACCGGAACCCCAGCCCGGGCCGCCTCTTCCGCGGGTGCCAGCAGCCGGTCCCAGGGCAGTCGACTTCCGAAGCTGCGCAACGTCTCCCATCCCCGGACACCACCGGGGACGGTGATCGTGTCGGCACCGCGAACGGGCAGCCGCGCACCGTGTTTGATGCGCATCGCCGCCGGGTCGGCAGCCGCGCCGGCCCACCCCGAGGCGTTGACACAAGTGGCCGAACCATCCGGGGTGCGCACCAACGCAATCAGGTCACCGCCCAGCGCGACGTTGTGCGGATAGACCACCGTCAGTACGGCGGCCGCTGCGATCGCGGCGTCGACGGCGCCACCACCGTCGCGGTACACCTCCGTCGCCGCCTCGGTCGCCAGGACGTGCGGTGTGGCGATGGCGCCGGTGAATGACTGAGGCGTGGATGTTACGGGCACGGTTCAGCTACCCCTTGTATCGGTGGTTGATGGGACGTGTCAGTGAATCGTCGACAGAAAAGCCTTGGTGCGCTCGTTCTTCGGACTTGCGAACAGTTCCGCGGGCGGCGCGTCCTCGATGATGCGTCCCGCGTCCATGACGATGATCCGGTCCGCGACGTCGCGGGCGAACCGCATCTCGTGGGTCACCACGACCATGGTCATCTGTTCGCGCGCGAGTTCGCGCATCACTTCGAGCACCTCGCCGACCATCTCGACGTCGAGCGCGCTCGTCGGTTCGTCGAACAGCATCACCTTGGGCCGCATGGCCAACGCCCGCGCGATCGCGACCCGCTGCTGTTGCCCGCCCGAGAGTTGACTCGGGCGTGATTCGGCCTTGTCCCGCAACCCGACTCGCGCAAGGAGCGCCTTCGCATCCTCACGTGCCTCCTCCTTGGGCTGCCCGAGTACCCGGACCGGGGCGTTCCACACGTTCTCCAACACGGTCATGTGCGGGAAGAGGTTGAAATGCTGGAACACAAAACCGATCTCGCGACGGCGGCGGGCCAGCTCCGTCTTGCCGATCTTGCGGCCACCCGAGCTGTGCGCGATCGACTGGCCGGCGATGAACACCTCACCGCTCTGGAGCTCCTCGAGGTGATTGAGCGATCGAAGCAGCGTGGTCTTGCCCGCGCCGGACGGACCGATCAGGACGACGACCTGACCGCGGTCGACGTCGAGGTTGACATCGTCGAGCACGCGGCGGCCGCCGAGCACACAGCACGCGTTACGCACCGAGACGATCGGTGCGCCTGCCGGCTGCGCGATTTCGCGTTGGGAAGTCATGCAACTCCTTCACTCACCCGCGGGCTGCAGCGTCGCCGCGCGGCGGGCACCCAGCAGCCGCTGGGTGATCGGGACGCGCTGGTCGATACCGAGCTGGCGGGACAGCCGGTTCTCGATCCAGGCCTGGACGAACGTCCAGATCGTGGTCAGCGCAAGGTAATACACGGCCGCCACGATGAAGATCTCGAACGTATGGAACGTGTACGAGCTGATCGACTGGGTGACCAGGAACATCTCGCTGACACCGATCACCGACAGCACCGACGTGGTCTTCATCATGCCGTTGAACGAGTTGCCCAGCGGCGGCACCATGACGCGCAGCGACTGCGGCACGATGATCCAGCGCATCAGCTTGGCCGGTGTCATGCCAAGGGAGGCGGCCGCCTCGAACTGCCCCTTGGCCACGGAATCCAGTCCAGCCCTGATGATTTCGGCGATGTAGGCGCTCTCGTTGATCATCAGACCGATGATGGCGGCCTGCACGGCAGCCTTCACCGAGAACCCGACGAGCGATACATCGTGGAACCGATAGATGCCCACTGCGGCCAGACCCGTGTAGATGATGACCAACTGCACCAACAGCGGGGTACCGCGGATCACCCAGATGTAGACGCTCGCACACCACCGCACCGCGGCATACGGAGAGCGCCGCATGAGGGCAAGGACCAAACCCAACAGGGTCGCAAGGACCATCGCGACGACCGAGATGACGATCGTGAGCACCAGGCCCTGCAGGAACGGTTCGCTCGGAGTGAAGAGCGACTTCCAGAAGAACGGCCAATCGAAGTTCATGGGTGCTTCCCGAACTACTTCTCGATGCTGAGATCGGTCATGCCCCACTCATCGAGGATCTTGTTGTACGAGCCATTGCTCTCCAGCGCGGCCAGGGCCGCAGCCAGCGCGTCATGAAGTTCCTTGTTGCCCTTGAGCGTTGCGGCGCCGATCTTGATGGTGCCGAACGGCCGCCCGACCATCTGGATGTCGGCGCCGGTCTTGGTCGCGTAGTACCCGAGCGTTTCCGCGGTGTCGATGTAGGCGTCGACCTGACCGTTCTGCACCTGTTGCAGCGATACGTCGGCGTGGTTGTTGCGGTTGATGTCGATGGCGGGTTTGGCTGCGGCGCTGCACTTGTCGGATTGCTCCTGCGCGAGCGACTCCGCGGTCGTGCCGACGGCGACCATGACCTTCTTGCCGCAGAGG
Organism: Mycobacterium dioxanotrophicus; assembly: GCF_002157835.1. Classification (NCBI taxonomy): domain Bacteria; kingdom Bacillati; phylum Actinomycetota; class Actinomycetes; order Mycobacteriales; family Mycobacteriaceae; genus Mycobacterium; species Mycobacterium dioxanotrophicus. The sequence goes on from NZ_CP020809.1 coordinate 6,264,291, forward strand.
CTGTCATCCATGCCCGTGATGTCACTCTGCTTGTCCTTCGCCACCGATATGCCGGTACCCGAGTAGACGTAGGGGACAAAGTCGACGACCTGGGTGCGCTCGGGCTTGATGTAGAGCTGCGCCATGATCACGTCGCACTGCTTGGCCTGCAGCGTGGGGATGACCGCCGCGAACGCGGACTGCACGAAGTCGGCCTTGAGCCCCATCTGCGAAGCCAGCGCCTTGCCGAGGTCCACCTCGGCGCCGACCAGCGCACCCGACTCGTCGTGGTAGACGTTGGGCGGCGTGCCGTCGTTGGGCGCGCAGATCTTCAGCGTGCCTGCCTGCAGGATTGCGGGCGGCGCGATCTTCGCGGGACCACTCGGGGCGGGATCCGATGACTCTGTCCGCGAACAAGATGCGAGACCCACGACTGCCAGGCCGGCCAAGCCGGCGACGAGCGCACGCTTCAACGTTCCTCCAAGATCGGTTCCGGCGACGTAAGCCAGGTCACAGCTGGGACCTATCGAACGATAGGCCGCTATCGATCGATAGGGAACTGTTTGGCCAGATTTTTTACCGGGTTGTCACACGGGCCAATGGCGCGACGGCCTCAGTGGACCTTGGCGAGTTCCATTTCGCGAAGTCTGCCGCTCGTCGATTCCCGAATATCCGCCAGCCGCGACTGGTCGACGAGCAGCGAGCGCAGGACGAAGTCGGCGGCTTGCAGGGGGCGTTCGTGCCGCATCCGCCCCGACGGACCACCTTGTTCGCGCAGCGTCTCGAAGAGCACGCCGTTGATCGCCCTCAGCACGAAACTCGGTTCGCACGAGACGAATTCACCCGCCCGACGGCCGCCATCGATCACCCGCTCCACCTGATCGTGAAACAGCGCAATGCCTTCGCGCTCGGCCTCGAAGTCGTCGAGGGCGAGCACGGCGTCCTGATACAGGCCCCGAGCGTCGAACGGCTGCAGAAGGATCTCCCGCACATCACACGCGATGGCCAGGTACAGCTTCTCGGCCCAACTCGAGTGCTCGCTGAGCCGTTGGTTCATCCGGTCGATAGATGGCCCCAGATCGAGTTCGATCAGGGCGCGGAAGATCTCATGCTTGGCCTGAAAGTGGTGAAACAGCGAGGGCTGCCGGATCTGAACGGCGTCGGCGATGTCACGCGTCGAGGTGCCGAAGTACCCGCGCTGGGCAAACAGGACCGATGCCGCCAGCAGGATTCGGCCGCGCGTCGAGGTCCAATCGACCGGCTTCGGCTCCTGCCCCTGCCCGTACTTCACCGATCAACTGTGACACAGCCACTGGGCAGTCAAGCGCTGTGCACGGACGCGAGCTGGTCGTAGATACTCGACATGACGTGGGCGCTGAGGCCCTCTCCCGCAACCACAGGCGATTACCAGTTATGGTTTAGCCGAGGGTCGGCGGTTGAGATCGGAGGAGCGTCCTATGTTGTCCCGGCGGGCTTCTCGGCACCTGGCGGCAGGCACAGGCGCGCTCGTCGTCGCCATGGCGCTCGGGATCGCCCCGGCACACGCCGACCCGGCCGACGACGCGAGGTTCCTCGATATCGTCAAACAGCTCAACGTTCCGATGGAGTCCCCCGAGCAGGCCGTGCAGGCCGGTCACGGGATCTGCGACAAGGTCGCCGCGGGCAAGATCGAGCCGGCGCGCACGGTACGCAGCATCCTCGGTCAGCTCACCTCGAGCGGTCTGCAGAAGGGCGTCGCCGTCAACCTCATCTGGGGCGCGGTAGACGTCTACTGCCCGCAGTACCGCTCGCTCGTCGGCCGCTGAGGCAGGCCGCTGACACAGCCGGAAGCGGTCACACGGCCGGGCTGTAATGCATCCCGTTGTCGCGGTGCCCGACCGGCGGCAGGTTCCGGGCCGGGGTGTGCACCAGCGGAGCATCGGCCGGGATCCGGCCCGCGGCGCGGTCCCAGCCGGCGCGAGCCCTCGGGTGATGGTGATAGCGCTTCGGCACCAGCTTGAACACGTGCCCGATCACCTTGCCCAGCAAGCGGTGTCGACGCTCGTCCCGGTCGGTCCAGGTGTAGCCCATCAGGTCCCGCACGGCGGGGTCGTACAGGCCGACGGTGAACCAGACGAACAGCGGGTGCACGAGGTAGCGCCGCTGCAGCGCCCACATCCAGTCCGGCATCTTCGCGGCGAACGGCGGCTTGGGCAGCTCGGACAGGTCAAGCACGTCACGTGCGGCCTTGTTGTTCTCCAACACGTTGCGGCACATGTGATCCCAGTAGACGCCGAAATCCTCCCAGGTTTCCGGGACGGGCCGCATGCTCATGCCGTACATCGAGTACCACTGCTTGTGCTCGGTGAACAGCTGCCGCTTGTCGGCCTCGGAGATGCCGCCGGCCAGCCGATCGGCCACGATGATGGTGCCGACGAAGAACGTCGCGTGCGCCCAGTAGAAGACCTCGGGATTCAGCGCGTGGTAGCGGCGGCCCTGTGCGTCGACGCCCTTGATGTTGACGTGGTAGTCGCGCACCTCGGCGCCGGTGAGCGGCGCGCGGTCCCCGTCGAAGACGACCCCGCCGATCGGGTACAGCGAGCGCAGCAGCCGCGGCCACCGCTCCTGGAAGAAGATCGAGTGCTCCTCGACGGCCGCGCCGAGCTGCGGGTGCATATTCTGCATCGAGCCGGCCCACGGGCCTTGCAACATGCCCCGCCAGTCACCGAAGTACTTCCACGTCAGCGAATCGGGACCGAGCGGGACCGGCGGCGCGTCGTACCCTCCCGGGGCCATCGGGCACCCTGCCGCCGTGGCGGGCGAGGCGCTGGTCACCGGGCATGTCTCAGACGTATCTTGAGTCACAAGTGCACTTTCTGCCAGCAGAAACGGTCGTCTCACGCGATTTTGACTACGCATGTTGTCAGCGAGAGTTTAGGAGCATATGTGCCGTCCGGTCAACGCTCGCGCCGATGGGCGGGTGTCCCGCTGCGGGAACGCGCCGAATTGCGGCGCGACGAACTGATCGCCGCCGGGGTGAAGTTGCTGGGCAGCGCCAAAGGCCCGGCGCTGACGGTGCGGGCCGTCTGCCGGGAGGCCGAACTCACCGAGCGCTACTTCTACGAGAGCTTCAACGACCGCGACGAGTTCGTGCGCGCGGTGTACGACGACGTCTGCGCAGGCGCGATGACCGCGCTGACCAGTGCCACGACACCGCGCGAAGCGGTGGAGCGGTTCGTCGCCCTGATGGTCGACGACCCCACCCGCGGCCGCGTACTGCTGTTGGCACCGGAATCGGAGCCCGTGCTGACGCGATCGGGGGCCGAGTGGATGCCGAGCTTCATCGACCTGCTGCAGCAGAAACTCACGCGGATCGCCGACCCGGTCCGTCAGGCCATGATGGCGACCAGCCTGATCGGTGCACTGACCGCGCTGTTCACCGCCTATCTCAACGACAGGCTGCCGGTGACGCGCGATCAGTTCATCGACTACTGCGTCGACATGCTGGTCGGACGCGTAGTGAGCTTCGGACCGAGTTAGCGGTCGGGCGTGCTGGTGTCGATGATCGCCTGCTCCTCGGACGTATCCGCGGCAGCCTGCGCCTCGGCCTCGGCCTTCGCGGCTTCAGCGTCGGCGGCAGCCTTGGCCTCACGCCCCTCAGGGCTGGCCACAGAAGCTCCCGGCTTGGTGGCCGAGGCGTACGCACCGGCGCAGTTCAGATAGAACTGCACTTCGCCACTGCGGTGCAGGCCGTCGTTGGCGCTGGCGAAGGGAGCGGTCTGCGACCGCGTGACCAGGCATTCATCCTCGGGCAGCTTGTCGCCCACCCGGGCGGCAACCTTGACCGACAGGCCCGCGTCACCCGCGGCCGACGACGCGTCGGCGTAGGTCTGCCCGGCGTAGTCGTCGGCGGCGGCGACACCGGCCCCGAACAGGACGGTTGCCATGGCCGCCGTTGCTGCGATTGCCGAGCCTGCCCCGACGACGAAAAGCTTCTTCACCTGTGCCGTACCTCCGAGTCCGCTGTGAAGTATTGACGGATGCTACCGCCATCCCGGGCGTGGCGCAGGCCACTGCGGCACAAGCCGGAGTAACTTGAATGTCACCGGGATACACAGATATATTGAGTGCAACCAACGGGTACAGATAACTCGGACACATGGTTACGAGAAAGCGAGCACCCATGTCGAAGGAAATGACCGACCTGCAGCTGCTGCAGGAGCTCGAACCTGTCGTCGAGAAGAGCATGAATCGGCACATGCAGATGCGGAAGGACTGGAATCCGCACGACTTCATCCCCTGGTCTGACGGCAAGAACTACTACGCGCTCGGCGGACAGGACTGGGAGCCCGGTCAATCCAAGCTTTCCGAGGTCGCCCAGACCGCGATGGTGCAGAACCTGCTGACCGAGGACAATCTCCCGTCCTATCACCGCGAGATCGCGATGAACATGGGCATGGACGGCGCCTGGGGCCAGTGGGTCAACCGCTGGACCGCCGAGGAGAACCGGCACGGCATCGCGCTGCGCGACTACCTCGTCGTCACCCGCGCCATCGATCCCGTGGAGCTCGAAGAGCTGCGGGTCGAGCAGGTCACGCGCGGATTCTCCCCGGGCCAGAACCAGCAGGGCGATCTGTTCGCCGAGAGCCTGTTCGACTCGGTCATCTACGTGACGTTCCAGGAGCTCGCCACCCGCGTGTCGCACCGCAACACCGGCAAGGCCTGCGACGAGCCCATCGCCGACCAGCTGCTGCAGCGCATCTCGGGCGACGAGAACCTGCACATGATCTTCTACCGCGACGTCAGCGCGGCCGGCCTGGACATCTCCCCCAACCAGGCGATGGCCTCGCTGCACCGGGTGCTCGACAACTTCAAGATGCCGGGCTACACCGTGCCGGACTTCCGCCGCAAGGCCGTGGTCATCGCCGTCGGCGGCGTCTACGACCCGCGGATCCACCTCGACGACGTGGTGATGCCGGTGCTCAAGAAGTGGCGCATCTTCGAGCGGGAAGACTTCACCGGTGAGGGCGCGCGCCTGCGTGACGACCTCGGCCGCCTGGTCAAGGAGCTGGAGGACGCCTGCGAGAAGTTCGAGGTCGCCAAGGAGCGGCGCCTGGAGCGGGAGCGCAAGATGGCCGAGAAGAAGGCCATGAAGAACCTTCTGGTGTCGTCGTCGACTGCATGACATCGCCACCCACGACTGCGACGTCGACCCGGTCTGCACTGCAGATCGGGTCGATCGCATTGCGCAGCCCGGTCGTGCTTGCCCCCATGGCCGGTGTGACCAATGTCGCATTCCGCACGTTGTGCCGCGAATTGGAAGTCGCTCGCGCCGGCACGGTCAGCGGTCTGTATGTGTGCGAGATGGTCACGGCCCGCGCCCTTGTCGAGCGCCATCCCGTCACCATGCACATGACGACGTTCGCTCCCGACGAGTCACCGCGGTCGCTGCAGCTCTACACGGTTGACCCGGAGACCACCTACCGGGCGGCCAAGATGATCGCCGACGAGGGCATGGCCGACCACATCGACATGAACTTCGGCTGCCCGGTCCCCAAGGTGACCAAGCGTGGCGGCGGCTCCGCGTTGCCGTACAAGCGGCGGCTGTTCGGCCAGATCGTCGCCGCCGCGGTGCGCGGTGTCGCGGGCACCGATATTCCGGTGACGGTCAAGTTCCGCATCGGCATCGACGACGCCCACCACACCCACCTCGACGCCGGCCGCATCGCCGCCGAGGAAGGCGCAGCCGCCGTCGCGCTCCACGCGCGTACCGCGGCGCAGCGCTACTCCGGCACCGCCGACTGGGAGCAGATCGCCGCCCTCAAAGCGCACGTCACCAGCGTTCCGGTGCTCGGCAACGGAGACATCTTCGAAGCCGACGACGCGCTGGCCATGATGGCGGCCACCGGTTGCGACGGCGTCGTCATCGGCCGCGGATGCTTGGGGCGGCCCTGGCTGTTCGCGGAACTGTCGGCCGCGTTCACCGGGCGTCCCGCCCCCACGCCGCCCACGCTCGGCGAGGTCGCGGACATCGTTCGCCGCCACGGCGAGCTGCTCAGTGCCCACTTCGGCGAGGACAAGGGCATGCGGGACATCCGTAAGCACGTCGCGTGGTATCTGCACGGCTTCCCGGCCGGCGCCGAGCTGCGTCGCGGCCTGGCGCTGGTCAAGACCCGTGCCGAACTCGGCGAGCTGCTCCGCCAACTGGACGGCGAGACGGCGTTTCCGCAAGCCGCCACCGGCCCGCGGGGCCGTCAGGGCTCAGCGGCGTCGGTCTCGCTGCCGGAGGGCTGGCTGGACGATCCGGACGACTGTGCGGTGCCGTTCGGCGCGGACGTGATGCACTCGGGAGGCTGATCGGTGGCCGTTCCGACCCGGTTTCGAGATGAGTCCGTCATCTGCTCTGGCTGGCCCACACCCCGGCCTTCTCGTTACGATGGGGGCTCGGTCGTGGCCGGTGCCGGGGCCCGGAACCACACTTACTGCAGCTAGAGACGCATATCGCGTCGCGAAACGTTTGATGCGCACCGACGCGCACGCCCACAGAGTCGGAGGCCCGTAGGGACATGAGTGACGGTGACAACGCCACTCCCGGCCGTCGGCGACGCGCAGAAGACGGCGACAACCAATGGCTTACCCGATCTCCGCAACCATTGCCAGGCGCCGCGCCGTGGGAACGCGCAGATCATCTGACTGGCGCTGACCAGACACCCGACGAGCCGACCGGCAACCACGCCGACGGCGTCACCGTTGCTGACCTCATCGCGAGAATGACCCGCACCGGCGACGCCCCCGTGCCGCGCCGCTCGCGTCACCGCGCCGATCCGGAGCCGGACCCCGAGCCAGAACCCGAACCCGCGTACGAACCCCTTCCCGAGCCTGAGCGGCCCGACCCCACCGAGGTGATCGAGGCCGTACGCGACATCCCGGAGGACCCGGGCTACGTCGATCTGGGATACGCCGACGATCCGGGATACGCCGAGGACTCGGGATATGCCGAGGACTCGGGATATGCCGAGGTCGCCGGCTCCCTCGAAGACCCGGTGGACCGCGACGACATGACGGAGACGACCGTCATCCCCGTCGTGACCGACGATGAACCGCAGGACGATCCGGAGTCGCCGGAGCCCGGCCGTCGCTCCTGGCGGACATCGCGAATGCTGCCCGCCCGCGCAGTCGGTCGGCCACTCGATTCCGACCCGTTGACCGAGATCATCGAGCCGGTGCCGGCGCGCCACCACGGGGTCAAGCTGGCCGGCCGCGCGGTGGCGGCGCTGTTGGCCGTGCTCGCCCTCGTGCTGACCGGCGGTGCGTGGCAGTGGCAGTCCTCGAAGAACAACATGCTCAACAAGGTGTCGGCCCTCGACCCGAATTCGCGCGACATCCTCGACCCCAATGCACAGTTCGGCGACGAGAACTTCCTCATCGTCGGCATCGACAGCCGGTTCGGCGACAACGCCCAGATGGGCGCGGGCGACACGCAGGATGCCGGCGGCGCCCGCTCCGACACGATCATGCTGGTGAACATCCCGGCCAGCCGTAAGCGCGTGGTGGCCGTGTCGTTCCCCCGGGACCTGGCCATCACACCGACCCAGTGCGAGCCCTGGAATCCCGAAACCTCCACGTACGGCCCGCTGTACGACAAGGACACCGGCACCTACGGTCCCGATGAGGTGTACACCGAGACCAAGCTGAACTCGGCCTTCGCATTCGGCGGCCCCAGGTGCCTGGTGAAGGTCATCCAGAAGCTGTCCGGCCTGTCCATCAACCGGTTCATGGCCGTCGACTTCGCCGGATTCTCCAAGATGGTCGACGCCCTCGGTGGTGTGGAGGTGTGCAGCACCACCCCGCTGGAGGACTACGAACTCGGCACGGTGCTACCCAACGCCGGGCGGCAGATCGTCGACGGCCACACCGCACTGAACTACGTGCGGGCCCGCCAGGTCACCACCGAGTTCAACGGCGATTACGGCCGCATCAAACGTCAGCAGTTGTTCTTGTCCTCACTGCTGCGGTCGCTGATCTCCAAGGACACGTTCTTCTCGCTGAGCAAGCTGAACAACGTCGTCAACATGTTCATCAGTGACAGCTACGTCGACAACATCAAGACCAAGGACCTCGTCGACCTGGGGCAGTCGGTGCAGGGTGTCAACGCCGGCCGGATCAGCTTCGTCACGGTGCCCACCGTCGGATACGCCGACGAAAGCGGCAACGAGACCCCGCGCACCGATGACATGCGCGCGCTGTTCGACGCGATCATCAACGACGATCCGCTGCCGGGTGAGAAGAACGCCGACAACACCCCGGTGCCGGGCAGCACACCGTCGAGCACGTCGGCCGCACGGTCGTCGGAGGCGCCGCAGACGGCGACCACGGCTCCCGCCCCGGCCGACCCGGCGCCCGCCGAGATGGTCAACGCCGTCACCACCGACCCGCAGGATGTCACGGTCCGCGTGTCCAACTCGACCGGCGCCGACGGGCTCGCCGCGACCGCGGCCCAGGAACTGCAGGAGCACGGCTTCAACGTGTCGAGCCCGGACGACTACCCGGAGGCCCTGCCGTCCACCACGGTGTTCTTCTCCCCCGGTAACGAGCAGGCGGCAGCCACGGTCGCGTCCTCGTTCGCCAACCCCACGATCGAGCGGGTGAGCGGCATGGGCAGCGTGGTGCGGGTGGTGTTGGGCTCTGACTTCCACAACGTGAATGCGCCCACGCCCAGCGGTTCGGAGGTGCAGGTCAACGTGGTGCACGGCACCAGCACCGCACACACCGAGCTGCCCCAGGATCTGACGGTCACCAACGCCGCCGACACCACCTGTGAATAATCGGGGGGCATTCACCCTCCGTTCACCGGTAGCGTCGTGACTACCTAGCGACTGACAGCCTAATCTTGTCGCATGCGTACCCAGTACCACGAACAATTGGATTCCCTCACAGCTCAGCTCGGCGCGATGTGCGAGCTGGCGGGTACCGCGATGGAACGCGCCACCCAGGCGTTGTTGCAGGCCGATCTGGTGCTGGCCGAGCAGGTCATCACCGACCACGACCAGATGAGCGCGCTGAGCACCCGGGCTGAGGAATCCGCATTCGTGTTGCTGGCATTGCAGGCCCCGGTCGCGGGCGATCTGCGTTCGGTGGTGGGCTCGATCCAGATCGTGGCCGACGTCGACCGGATGGGCGCGCTGGCGCTGCACGTCGCCAAGATCGCTCGCCGTCGCCACCCGCAGCACGCCCTGCCCGAGGAGGTCAACGGCTACTTCGCCGAAATGGGCCGCGTGGCAGTCGAACTGGGCCACGCCGCGCGCGAGGTGCTGATCACCCGCGATCCGGAGAAGGCCGCGCGGATCCAGGAGGAAGACGATGCGATGGATGATCTGCATCGTCACCTGTTCACCGTGCTGATGGACCGGGACTGGAAATACGGTGTGACCGCCGCTGTCGACGTGACGCTGTTGAGCCGGTTCTACGAACGCTTCGCCGACCACGCCGTCGAGGTGGCCCGCCGGGTGATCTTCCAGGTCACCGGCGTCTACCCGGACGGCGAGACCATCCCGCAGCAACAGTAAGCGGGTCTAGTCCGGCACCAGCCGCACGCCGACCTTACGGGCGGCCGCCAGATCGCCGAGCACCTTGGTGATCACCTGCAGTTCCGCGCTGCTGTAGCGCAGCAGGAAATCGCGCCAGCCGGAGTCCATCTCGGTGTGCATCTGCCGGTGCACACCGACGACGAGCTCGCCGTCGGCGGTGAGGCTGAGCTCGATCTCCTTGCGGTTACCGGGAATTGCCTCCCGCGTCACCAACCCGGCGGCCACCAGGCGCTGAACGTGTTTGGACACCGTGCCTTTGAGCCTGCCCGACCGCGCGGCCAATCCGACCACGCTGACGGGCCCGTCGGCGATGTCTGCCAGCAGGTGCAAGCTCAGCGTGGGCAGATCGCGCAGCGCCCGCTCCAGCCGGGCCGGGCACCGGTCGACCATGAAATCCCGTTCGGCGTCGCCGTCGTCGCCATCGTCGAACCTGTCACCGACCACGCCGATCAGCGTGGTGATGTCGTCGACCAGCGCGAGCTTGGTTTTCACGGAAACCATATTGCCATCTCGACCAGCTTCCGTATATGGTTTCCATAGAAACTATATCTACGGCAACCAAGGAGCAGGCATGAAAGCCGCCGTCGTCGACCATTGGGGCCAGGTGCCCACCTACACCGACGCACCCGAGCCCGAGCCCCGAGACGGAGCCGAGGTGGTCGCCGTCGAGGCCTCCGCCCTGACCAACCTCACCCGGGCCCTGATATCGGGAAAGCACTACGCCAGCAAGGAGATACAGCTTCCGGCCATACCCGGCGTGGACGGCGTGGCCCGGCTGGCCGACGGGCGTCGCGTCTACACCGGTGCACTCGCGCCCTACGGCATGATGGCCGAACGCACCCTGATCGACCCGAGCGGCGCCATCGAGATCCCCGACGCGCTGGATTCCGTGACCGCCGCTGCCCTACCCAACCCGGGCGTCTCCGCGTGGACCGCGCTGGCCGACGCCGGCGCAGTCACGACCGGCGACCATCTGCTGGTGCTCGGCGCCACCGGAGTCACCGGCGCCACGGCCGTGCAACTCGCGAAGTCCGTGTTCGGCGCGGGCCGGGTGGTGGTCGCCGGCCGCGACGCCGACCGGCTGCAGTGGCTGCGCTCGGTCGGCGCCGACGACGTGATCGCCCTCGGCACAGAGGATCTCGCTGCCCGCGTCGAGACGCTCCACGCAGAGCAGCCGTTCGACGCCGTGCTCGACTACCTCTGGGGCGACCCGGCGACGCAGGTGCTGACAGCGTTGGCCGCAAGCCACCCGTCTGCGCACTACCACGCCACACGCTTCGTGCAGATCGGCTCGATGGCAGGGCCCACGCTCGAACTCGACGCCGGAGTGCTGCGCGGCAACGGCATCACCCTGTGCGGCGTGGGCATCGGCAGCGTATCGCCCGAGGCGCTGCTACAGGCCCGCACCGAAGGGCTGGCCCGCATGTTCGCCATGGTCGCCACAGGCGAGCTGCAGCTGCGCACCCAGGCCCGCCCGCTGGCTGAGGTCGAGCAGGTGTGGACCGACCGCGAACCGTCGGGAACCCGGGTGGTCCTGACTCCCTAGTTCTTTCCGCTTCTTTCCGCGAAGAGACGCCAAGGCACCCCGACACGCCGCGCTTCGCGGACCTTGGTGTCTGCTCGCGTGAGGAACGTCAGCCGAAACGGCCGGAGATGTAATCCTCCGTGGCCTTCTTGCTCGGGTTGGAGAAGATCTTCTCGGTGTCATCGATCTCGATGAGCCTGCCCGGTTTGCCGGTGGCCTCGAGATTGAAGAACGCCGTCTGATCACTCACGCGGGCGGCCTGCTGCATGTTGTGCGTGACGATGACGATCGTGTAGTCGAGCTTCAGCGTCGAGATCAGGTCCTCGATGGCCAGCGTCGAGATCGGGTCGAGTGCCGAGCACGGCTCGTCCATCAGCAACACATCGGGTTGCACCGCAATGGCTCTCGCGATGCACAACCGCTGCTGCTGACCGCCCGAGAGGCCACCGCCGGGTTTGTCCAGCCGGTCCTTGACCTCGTTCCACAGGTTCGCACCCTTGAGCGAGCGCTCGGCGACCTCGTCCAGGGTCTTCTTGTTGCGCACGCCCTGAAGCTTCAGGCCCGCCACCACGTTGTCGCGAATCGACATGGTAGGGAACGGATTCGGCCGCTGGAACACCATACCGATGGTCTTGCGCACGCCGACCGGGTCGACACCGGCACCGTAGATGTCCTCGCCGTCGAGCAGCACCGAGCCCTCGACGCGGGCGCCGGGGATGACCTCGTGCATGCGGTTCAGAGTGCGCAGCACGGTCGACTTGCCGCAGCCGGACGGGCCGATGAACGCGGTGACACTGCGCGGCTGCACCGACAGCGCGACGTCGGCGACCGCGTGGAAGGAGCCGTAATAGATGTTGACGTCTTTGAGATCAAGCCGTTTGGCCATGGTGTGCTCCTAGAACTTCTTGGGGGCAAAGATTTTGGCGACCAACCGGGCCGCAACATTGAGCACCGCGATCAACAGGATGAGCGTCAGCGCCGCACCCCACAGCCGGTCGGTCGGCACCGGGTTGGCGCCCGCGCCCGCGGAGATCTGGTCGTACATCATGCCCGGCAGCGATCCCATGAACCCGTTGAACATGTCGAAGTTCATGGCCTGGGCGTAACCGACCAGGATCAGCAGCGGAGCCGTCTCCCCCATCACGCGGGCCAGTGCCAGCATGACGCCGGTGACGATGCCCGACAGCGCCGTCGGGATCACGATGCGCAGGATGGTCTTCCACTTCGGCACACCCAGCGCATAGCTGGCCTCGCGCAGGTCCATCGGGACGATGCGCAGCATCTCCTCGGTGGCACGCACGATCACCGGAATCATCAACAGCACCAAGGACAGTGACACCGCGAAGCCGGACCGGCCGAACCCAAGGGTGGCGACCCACAAGGCATAGATGAACAGGGCCGCGACGATCGACGGCACACCGGTGAGGATGTCGACCATGAAGGTGGTGAGCTTGCCCAGCCGGGTGCCGCCGCCGTATTCGACGAGGTACACCGCGACCATGACCCCGATCGGAATCGAGATGATCGAGCACACGACGCCCTGCAACAGCGTGCCGACCAGAGCGTGGTACACACCGCCGCCCGGCGCGAACGCCGTCATGCCCGACTGGGAATTGGTGAACCACACCGGGGACGTCAGCGCGGTCCAGCCCTTGGTGACCGCCGACCACAGCACCCACAGCAGGGGCACCAACGCGATCAGCATGGAGGCCGAAACAAGGACGGTGGCCAGGTGATTGGTCAGCTTGCGACGAACGCTGACGCCCTGGAAGGCGGGCGCCTTGACCGGCTGGTCGAGTGTCGGAGCGCTCATCGCGCAGCCTTTCCGGCGACGACGGCGCGCGCCAGTGAGTTGACCACGAACGTGAGGATGAACAGCACCAGGCCGGCCGCAATGTAGGCGCCCGCCTTGTACTGGTCGTTGAATTCGCTTGCAGTGGCGGCGATCTTGCTGGCGAAGGTATAGCCGCCGTCGAACAGCGACCAACCGAACGCCGTCTGGGTGCCGCGCAGGATGATCAGCAGGGCGATGGTCTCGCCGAGCGCGCGACCCAGGCCGAGCATCGCACCGCTGATGTAACCCGACATCCCGAACGGCAGCACGGTGGTGCGCACGACCTCCCAGCGGGTCGCACCGAGGGCCAATGCGGCCTCGATCTGCCCACGGGGCGTCTGGACGAACACTTCACGCGTCACCGCGGTGATGATCGGCAGGATCATCACCGCCAGCACGATGCCCGCGGTGAAAATAGTTCCGCCGCCGGCCAGCGACACATTGCCTGTCTTGAACAGGAAGAGCCACGACAGATTCTCGTTGAGCCACACCGCCAGTGGCTTGAGCACCGGGGCCAGGACATACAGACCCCAGACGCCATAGACGATCGACGGCACCGCCGCGAGCAGGTCGACCATGTACGCCAGCGGGCTGGACAGCCGCTTGGGGGCGTACTGGGTGAGGAAGATCGCGATGCCCAGTGCGACGGGCATCGCCAGGATCAGTGAGAACACCGACACGAACACGGTCACCTGGAGCAGGTCGAGGATGCCGAAGTGCATCGCCGACGTGTTGGTGGTGACCCAGTTACCGCCGTAGAGGAAAAAGTTCTCTTGGTTGCGGGCCAGCGCTGGGATGGCCCGCCAGAGCAGGAACACCCCGATCGCCGCGATGAGCGCGACGATCAGGATGCCCGAGCCTTCGGCCAGGCCGCGGAAAATGCGGTCGCCCAGCCGTACTTTCGCCGCCCCGCGCGACGGGTCGGTGGAGATGGGTTCCGGCTTCGGGGCGGGCGCGGCGATGGCCTCGCCCGACCCTGAGTCGGCAGGATCAGGTGTTGTCACGGTTGTCCCGTCCGGGCCCCTGTCGGTCATACGATCGAAAATCCATCCTCACCAGAATAATTGCGCCGGCGAACTAAGCGATCGCGTTGACGGATGTCAGCAGGCGCTGCTTGAAGGCGTCCGGAAGCGGAACGTAACCGGCGTCGCCGAGCCCGGACTGGCCCTGGTTGGCGGCCACCGTCAGGAACGACTTGACCGCTGCGGATGTGTCGGCGTCGTAGCCCTTGGAGCAGACGATGTTGTAGGTCGCCAGCACCAGCGGGTACACGCCGGCTTCCTTCGAGCCGTACAGCGAGTTCAGGTCGAGCTTGAGGTCGTTGCCCTCGGCGGCGAACTTGGCGGCGTCGATGGCCTTGGCCGCCGAGTCGTTGGTCAGCGCGACCGGGCCCGCACCGCTGTCGATCTGCGCGGCCGTCAGCTTGGCCTTGTCGGCGAAGCCCTTCTCCACGTAGCCGATCGATCCCGGGGTGTTCTGCACGGCCTGCACCACGCCCGAGGACTTCTGCGCACCCTCGCCCGCGCCGCCCTGGAACTCGCTGCCCGCACCCTTGGTCCACGCCTGCGGAGCGGCGGCGGACAGGTACTTCTGGAAGTTGTCGGTGGTGCCCGAGGAGTCCGAGCGGTAGACCGGCTTGATGTCGACGTCCGGCAGGGTGGTGCCGGCGTTGAGCGCCGCGATGGCCGGGTCGTTCCACTTCTTGATCTGGCCCTGGAAGATCTTGGCGAGCACGTCACCGTTGACGACGAGCTTGTCGACGCCCTCGAGGTTGTAGGCCAGCGCGACCGGGCCGAACACGAGCGGCAGGTTCCAGGCCGGGTTTCCACCGCAGCGATCCGCGGCAGCCTTGACCTGATCGCCGCTCAGCGCCGAGTCGGAGCCGGCGAAGTCAACCTGCTTGGCGATGAACTGCTCACGACCCGCTCCCGAGCCGGTCGGGTTGTACGACAGGTTCTTGCCCGAGCACGCCTGACCCCAAGCCTGGTTGAACAGCGCGATGGCGTTCTGCTGGGCCGTCGAGCCTTCCGCGGTCAGCGCGTTCTTGCCACCGCACTCCGCCGAAGCCGCAGCGCTCCCGGAGGCCGCGGAGCTCGACTTGGTGCCGCTGTTGTTGTCGCTGCCGCACGCGGTCAGGGTCAGCGCGGCGACGGCCGTCGCAGACAAGAACACTCCCAGCGGAGTGCCGACCCGCTTACCAATGCTGTTGAGCTTCACTTATCCCACTTTCGTTTGACGGCGTCAGACTCCCCGGCAACGTATGCGGCCGCAGTGGACGGTGCGGTGATGGAATATGAACGGACGGTGAACAGGTTCGGCGTGTTCACTGCTAGTCGCGCTGCGAGGGCCCATAGGCCGCATCGACAACAGCCACCTCGAAACCGAGTTTTCGGTAAGTGTTCACCGCCGCCGAGTTATTTGCCTCGACGTAAAGCATGACCACAGGCTGTGAAGTCCCTGATAGCGCCGCCGCGAGGTGATGCAGCCCGGTCAAGGTCAACAGGGATCCCAGCCCGCGGCCCTGCGCCGATGGATCGACGCCCACCACGTACACCTCGCCGAGCCCGGAGCCGTCCGGCAGACCACCGGCGTGGATCTTCGTCCAGTGGAAACCCAGCAGGCGTGCGGGTGATTCTGGTCCTCCTCGCGTGCGGGACGATTCTGGTCCTCCTCGCGTGCGGAACGATTCTGGTCCTCCTCGCGTGCGGGCCTCGAACGCCAGAAACAGACCCGTGGGGTCGAACCACGCCTCGTGGCGACGTTCGACGATGTCCTGCTCGGTCCAGCCGCCCTGCTCGGGGTGCCATGAGAAGGCCGCATTATTGACGCGGAGCAGCTCGGCGTCGTCCTGCGGCCCCTGATACGTCCTGATCGTCACGCCGGGGACGTCCCGCTGCGGAGGCAGGTCGGCCAGCGGACGACGCATCTGCAGCAGTTCCCGGACGATGACCAATCCCAGTTGGGCCGCCAGGGCCCGGGCGGGTTCGAGGTTGCCGTGTGCCCAGATCCTGGCGCCGGGCCCGCCTGCGGAGAGCCCCGCGCGGGCCAGCTGCGACCCGGTCCCCTGCCGCCTGGCATCGGGGTGCACCACCAGCTCGGCCATCGCCGGATCGTCACCGCCGGCCGGGGCCAAGTTGAGGTAGCCGATCACCTCGTCGCCGTCGGCAGCGACAAGATGACGGGTCCGGTCACGGCCGAGCTCGCGCAACACCTGATCACCGACCGGCGCGATCCCGTCGCGCTCCGTCGCCGTCGCGATGAGGGCGCGGATCTGCTGCTGATCGGCGCCGGACAAAGATGTGCGCCAGTTGATCGACGTCACTGGCTGGGCAGCCGATCGGCCAGCGGGCCCTTGGCGACCGGCGGCGAGTAGTCGTCGTCATCGTCGTCGCTGTCGTCGGCCGTATGCCCGACGGCGGGGCCGCGCCCGCGGGACGGGCGGACCGCCTTGTAGCCCACGTTGCGCACGGTTCCGATCAGCGATTCGTACTCCGGCCCCAGCTTGGCGCGCAGTCGCCGCACATGCACGTCGACGGTGCGGGTGCCGCCGAAGAAGTCGTATCCCCACACCTCCTGCAGCAGCTGGGCGCGGGTGAACACCCGGCCCGCGTGCTGCGCGAGGTACTTCAGCAGCTCGAACTCCTTGTAGGTGAGGTCGAGCGGCCGGCCGCGCAGCCGCGCGGTGTAGGTGCCCTCGTCGATGACCAGCTCACCGAGCGAGATCTTGCCGACGTTCTCCTGGCTGGCCGCGCCACCACGGCGCCCCACCAGCAGCCGCAGCCTCGCGTCGATCTCGGCCGGGCCGGTACCCGGCAACAGGATCTCGTCGAGACCCCACTCGTGGGTCACGGCGACGAGTCCGCCTTCGTTGAGCACCGCGACGACCGGCACCGACGTCCCGGTGGTGCCCAACAACCGACACAAGCCGCGGGCGGCGGCCAGATCCACCCGCGCATCGACGATCGCCACGTCGGCGTTGCCCGCCTCCAGCAGGGAGGACACCTCGGTCGGCGCTGTCCGCACGTTATGTGCCAGCAGCGACAGGGAAGGCAGGACAGACTCCGGATGCGAGTCGAGGGTGAGTAGCAGCAGATCCAACAGGTCCTCCGGCGCACCGGGAATCACTTTGGAACCGCCCGGACGCCGATGTCGGAGGTGGTTACCCGGATTCATGGCTGACACGTGGCCGTTACCGGCCATTTGTCTTCTAACGATAACGCCTTACCTGCAGTTCGGCCGCGCCGCGAGAAGCGTCCGCCCGGACGTGGGCAACAATATGCCGGTGCGGAAACTGGTGATCGGCTTCGTCGCGACCGTGCTTGCGCTCGTCGTGGCGGCCGTCGGCGTCGACTTCGGCGCCGCCATCTACGCCGAATACCGGCTGGCCCGCACGCTGCGCACGGTCGCGGCCCTGAACTGGGACCCCACCGCCGCAATCCTCGGATTCCCGTTCATCACCCAGGCTCGACGGCACCAGTACAACGAGGTGGAGCTGCGGGCGATCGGGGTGGACCACCCCGTGGTCGGCAAGGCATCGCTGGAAGCCACCATGCATCACATCAACCTGACCGAGGCTTCCTGGCTCATCCGGCCGAACGCCCCCATGCACATCGGCAAGCTGGAGAGCCGCATCATCATCGACTCCACCCATGTGGGGCGGTTCATGGGTATCGACGACCTGCTCGTGGAGGCCCCGTCCCGGGAAACCAACGACCCCACCGGCGGCACCACCGAATCGGGCATATCGAGCAATCAGGGCCTGGTGTTCACCGGTACTCCGAGGGCGGCGGGCATCGACAAGCGCGTCAGCGTCACGGTGGACCTGTCCATCACCGGCGATGACCACAGCACGCTGGTGATGACCGCCACCGGGGTACTCACCGGTGCAGGCACCGCCGACCAGCCGGTTCCCGAGGACAAGACCGCCGCGGTGCTCGCGGAGTTCAGCAGCACCATCACCGGACAGAAGCTGCCCTTCGGCATCGCCCCGACGAGCGAAGGCGCCCGCGGCTCCGACATCATCATCGAGGGCATCGCCGAGGGAGTAACCGTCGAGCTCAGCGAGTTCAGACAGACATGAGCACTTCCATGATCACCGTGATCGCGGTGCTGGTCGCCGCGCTGGGCGTGGCGCATGTGATCGGCCGGCTGGTGACCCGGCGCGCCGGGATGCTGCGGGCCGCCGACGACGCCACCGCGCAACTGGACACCTCCGACCTCGGGCTGTCCAGCACCGGACCGACCATCCTGCATTTCAGCGCGGAATGGTGCGGACCGTGCGCAGGCGTGCGCCGCGTGGTCGACCAGGTGTGCGCCGAGCTGCCTGCGGTGGCGCACGTGGAGATCGACATGGACGCGAATCCGGCAGCGGCGCGGCGTCTTTCGGTTTTGTCGCTGCCGACGACGTTCATCTTCGACGCCGAAGGGCATCAGCGGCACCGCACCAGCGGCGTGCCCAAGGCTGCTGACCTGCGCGCGGCGCTGAAACCGCTGTTGGCCTGACTCGGCCGTCATTGGGTAAGCTGTCGCTCGTGTCCGCCCGCATTGAGCTTGTGCTCACCAAGCGCCGCGCAGTCGATCTGTGCCGCGTCGCGGGTTGCTGCTGTTGTTGTTGCTGCTGCTGAGCGCTTCCGCGCGTCTTGACGTGCCCGCTCGGAGACTTGTCCTCCGGACTGCTCACCTTCCAGCCTTCCAACAACAACAGGAGTTTGTTCACATGTCAGGTCCCCACCTCGAGACAGCCGGTCAGGTCGACGTGCGCGGCCCGCGATTCGCCGCCTGGGTCACCACCGGTGCACTGATCCTCATCCTGCTGGTCTCCGGGGTCAGCAATGTCGCGGCGGCCGTGCTGCTCGGTCTGCAGGCGGTGGTGTTCGCCGTCGGCGCCCTCGGTGGTCCTCGCCGCCATCCCTACGGCCGGGTGTTCGCCACGCTCGTCGCGCCCCGTCTCGGACCCGTCACCGAACGTGAACCGGTTGCTCCGCTGAAGTTCGCTCAACTGGTCGGCTTCGCGTTCGCCGTCGTGGGTACCGTCGGTTTCGCGCTCGGCGTCCCCGCGCTGGGCTTGGCCGCCACCGCGTTGGCCTTGGTGGCAGCGTTCCTCAATGCCGCCTTCGGCATCTGCCTGGGCTGCCAGATCTACCCGCTGGTGGCTCGTTTCCGTCGCACACCAAGTCCCGCCTGACCCCCCCAAATATCAAGCAACCGAAAGGATCTCGTCTATGGCACGCTCCGACGTCCTGGTCTCCACCGAATGGGCCGGGAACAATCTCGAAACTCCTGGCGTGGTATTCGTCGAGGTCGACGAGAACACCAGCGCTTATGACGACGAGGGACACATCCCCGGCGCCGTCAAGCTGGACTGGAAAGACGACCTGCAGGACGCCGTCAAGCGCGACTTCGTCGATCAGCAGCAGTTCTCGAAGCTGTTGAGCGACAAGGGCATCAGCAATGACGACACCGTGGTCCTGTACGGCGGCAACAACAACTGGTTCGCGGCATACGCCTACTGGTACTTCAAGTTGTACGGCCACGCCGACGTCAAGCTGCTCGACGGCGGCCGCAAGCGCTGGCAGCTCGACGCCCGCCCGCTGGTCAAGGACGCGGTCAGCCGCCCGGCAACGTCGTACTCGGCCAAGCCGCAGGACCACAGCATCCGCGCCTTCCGCGACGACGTGATTGCCGCGATCAACGTCAAGAACCTGGTCGACGTGCGTTCGCCCGACGAGTTCTCCGGCAAGATCCTGGCCCCCGCGCACCTCCCGCAGGAGCAGAGCCAGCGGCCCGGACACATCCCCGGAGCCATCAACGTTCCGTGGAGCAAGGCCGCCAACGAGGACGGCACCTTCAAGTCCGACGAGGAACTCGCGGCGCTGTACGCCGCGGCGGGCCTGGACGGCGAGAAGGAAACCATCGCCTACTGCCGGATCGGTGAGCGCTCGTCGCACACCTGGTTTGTGCTGCAGGAACTGCTGGGACACCAGAACGTCAAGAACTACGACGGCAGTTGGACGGAATACGGCTCCCTCGTGGGCGCCCCGATCGAGTTGGGAAGTTGATATGTGCTCTGCACCCAAGCAAGGACAGACGTTGCCGGCCGGCGTCGACCTGGAGAAGGAAACCGTGATCACGGGACGCGTGGTCGACGGCTCCGGCCAGGCAGTCGGCGGGGCGTTCGTACGCCTGCTCGACTCCTCCGACGAGTTCACCGCCGAGGTGGTGGCGTCGGCGACCGGTGACTTCCGCTTCTTCGCCGCGCCCGGCACCTGGACGCTGCGTGCGCTGTCGCCTGCCGGCAACGGTGACGCCAGCGTCGCGCCGACGGGTGCGGGCATCCACGAGGTCGACGTCAAGGTCGCCTAGTTCTCTTCGCTCGAACGTGAGCTTGTGCGCGAGGATTCGCCCGTATCTGGCACACAAGTTCACGTTCGGCGAGTGACCGTCGGCACACCACCCGGAGCCGCCGGACCTTCGCCGAGGAACTAGACTCATCGCCGTGGTGCTCTTCTTCGAGATCATGCTTGTCGCGGCCGTCGTGGTCATCACGTGGTTCGCGTTGTACACCCTTTACCGGCTCGTCACTGACGAGTCGTGACGTCCGAGCAGGACGTTCCAGCCGACGGACCCGAGCCGGTCGTACCGGGCTCCGGTGACCGCGCGGTCGCCGCGGCTGCCGAACGCGCCAAGGCCACCGCGGTACGCAACATCCCGGCCTTCCAGGATCTACCGCTTCCCGCCGATACCGCGAATCTGCGCGACGGCGTTGGGCTCAACGACGCCCTGCTGGCATTGCTGCCGCTCGTGGGCGTGTGGCGCGGCGAGGGCGAGGGCCGCGACGCCGACGGCGACTACCGATTCGGCCAGCAGATCGTGGTGTCGCACGACGGCTCTGACTATCTGAACTGGGAAGCTAGGTCCTGGCGGCTCAACGAGTCCGGGGACTACGACTCCCCCGCCCTGCGTGAAACCGGCTACTGGCGCTTCGTCGACGATCCGTCGGATCCGTCCGAGGCCCAGGCCATCGAATTGCTTCTCGCGCATTCCGCCGGCTACGTGGAGTTGTTCTACGGCCAGCCGCTCAACCAGTCGTCGTGGGAGCTGGCCACCGATGCACTGGCCCGCAGCCGCTCCGGGGTGCTGGTGGGTGGGGCCAAGCGGCTCTACGGCATCATCGAGGGCGGCGATCTGGCATATGTGGAGGAGCGCGTCGACGCCGACGGCGGCCTCGTCCCGCATCTGTCAGCCCGGCTGAGCCGGTTCGTCGGCTAGTGCACCGCCTCGGATATCCGGTGGCCGCGCTGGCCGCCGCGGCAACCCTGGCGGCCTGTTCGACCGATAGTGCCCCGCAACCGGCACCGACGTCGACGCCTCCCGAGCACGGTTCGTTCGCGCACTGCCTCACCGAACATGGTGTGCCCGCAGCGCCCGGCCCGGTGGCCGGCCCGCCGCAGGGCGTCGACCCGGGCACCTGGCAGAAGGCCATGACAGCATGTTCGGACCTGGCTCCCGGGCCGCGCTAACCGGCCGCACAGCGCACACATAGCCATCCGATAACCCGCGCCCAGCACGGCCGCATAGCGTCACCGCCATGAGACAGACGATCTTGAAAACGGTCTTGACCGGCATGGCGGCCACCGCACTCATCGGTGGTGTTGCCGCCTGTTCATCGAGCCAACCATCAAGCGGGCAGACCGGCTCGACGGCCGCATCCGCTGCGTCGACTCCGGCCGCAACGTCAGCGGCCCCGGAATCGGCGGCACCCGATGCCTATGGCCAATGCATGGAAGATCACGGCATGCCTGCCCCTCCGGGCGGGTTCGGCCAGCGGCCGCCGGGGCATCCGGACGGCCCGCCACCCGATGGCATGACGCCTCCCGAGGGAGCGCCGCCGGCCGGACCGCCGCCGGGCCACCACGGCGACGGCGCGACGCCGCCACCGCCGCCGGGTGTAGATCAGGACGCCTGGAACAACGCGTTGCAGGCGTGCGCCTCGTTGGCACCGGCACCGCCGCCGCGGTAACGAGAATTCCGCCCCGGATATGGAGCGGCCCCCGAGCCTTGGTTCCTGGGTTGGACTGACCGAGGGGCTCGGGGGCCGGGTGGCTGCGGGGAATTCGCCAGCGCGCGCAGGCAATTCACCCCGCGCTGCTAGCGGGCAGCCACCTCACATGTCCATAAATCAATCAATTTGTCGGACCACCTCCTTCCCTGTGTACGAGCGACCGTACCCCCGTATGCGCACCGCGACAAGCGATTTACTCTCAGCGATCGCTGACGATGGCCGCGTCCACCAAACCTGCCAGTTCGTCGTGCAGCGGAGCATCGGGGAGCCGCTGTCCGTCCAGGATGTGCACCCGCGCGGCCAGCGTGATGCTCGATACCAGCCAAACCCCTTGTGCGGTAACCAGATCCCCGGGTGTGAGCTGGCGGTAGTCGCAGTCATAACCCTTGTTGCGGGCCACCTCGAAGAGCGCCTGCTGCGTCGTTCCGCGCAGGATCGGGTACCACGGCGGCGGCGTCAGCAGCAGCGGTGCTCCGTACTCGTCCGCGGTCGCAATGACGACGGTCGACCGCGGTCCCTCCAGCAGATACCCGTCGGAGCTGACGAAGATCACGTCCCCGGCGCCGCGGCGCGCGGCGTGGCGTAACGCGGCCATGTTGACCGCGTAGGACAGCGTTTTGGCGCCGGCGACCAACCACGGCATGTCGGCGGCCCCGAGCGGCAGTCCCCGGTCGAGCGTGATCGCCGCGACCCCGTCCCGCCGGGCACCGGCAACCCGGTCGGCCAGCTCGCCGATGGTGGCGAACGCCGTCGGCGGCCCGCCACTTTCGCGGCCCCTGCTGTACACCAGGCGCAGCACCCCGTCGCCAGCCTGATCGGACGGGTGTTCGGCCGCCCAGCGCTGCGCGCCGATGCCCACCGCACTGCGCCACGCCGCCAGATCGGGCTCGGGCAGGTCGAGCATCCGGGCGGACTGGCTCAGCCGCGTCAGATGCGACTCCAACAGACACGGCTTGCCGTCACGGATCAGCAGCGTCTCGAAGACTCCGTCGCCGCGCACCGCAGCCAGATCGTCGGCGTGCAGTAAAGGTGCCGTCGGATCGTGGAGTTGCCCGTCCAGGGTGACCACCACGGCTGGTTGACTCGCCATGGGGCCTCACCCTAGCGCCGTAGAGTTGGACCATGTCAGAAGTACCGACAGCCGTTCCCGCGCCCGACAGCAGTCCTGATGCCGGTGCCGTGTGGCACTACGGCGATCCCCTCGGTGAGCAGCGGGCCGCGGTCCGCGGCGCCGTCGTGATCGACCGATCGCACCGCGCGGCGCTCACCCTTGCCGGGAAAGACCGCCAGAGCTGGCTGCACAGCATCTCGACGCAGCACGTCAGCGCGCTGCCCGACGGCGCCGTGACGGAGAACCTCAGCTTGGATCTGCAGGGCCGGGTCGAGGATCACTGGATTCAGACCGAACTCGGCGGCATGACGTACCTGGACACCGAGGCGTGGCGGGCCGAACCGCTGCTGAGCTACCTGCGCAAGATGGTGTTCTGGGCCGACGTGCAGGTCGAGCCCGCCGAGCTGGCGGTGCTGTCGCTGCTGGGCCCGACGCTGGCCGACTCGGCGGTGCTGACCGCACTCGGCCTCGAGGCCCTGCCCGCCGAACTGTCGGCGGTGGCGCTGGCCGACGGTGGGTTCGTGCGGCGCATGCGGGCCGACGCACTCGAATTGGATCTCGTGGTGCCCCGCGACCAGGTCGACGCCTGGAAGCAGCGGCTGGAGGCGGCCGGGGTGCAGCGAGCCGGGGTCTGGGCCTACGAAGCGCACCGGGTGGCGGCGCGTCGGCCCCGGTTGGGGATCGACACCGACGAACGCACCATCCCGCACGAGGTCGGCTGGATCGGGTCCGCGGTCCACCTGGACAAGGGCTGCTACCGGGGTCAGGAGACCGTCGCGCGCGTGCACAACCTGGGCAAACCACCCCGGATGCTGGTTCTGCTGCAGCTCGACGGATCCTCCGAGCGCCCTTCGACCGGTGACCCCGTGACCGCGGGCGGGCGCACCGTGGGCCGGCTGGGCACCGTCGTCGACCACGTCGACGATGGCCCGATTGCGCTCGCGCTGCTCAAACGCGGAATTCCGGCCGAGACCGAGCTGCTCACGGGCGGTGAGGTCGCCGTGGCGGCCGTCATCGACCCGGACTCGTTGCCGTCCGCGGATACCAGTGCGGGCGCCGGACGGGCTGCGGTGGACCGGCTGCGCAGCGGCGCGTAACGGCCCTCACGCCCCGTCGGAGGCAGGGCCTGCCAGCACTTCGCCGCCGGGCACGGTAAAGTGTTGGCAGGACAATAAAGACACACAGATCGGAGCCGCCTAGCAAATGGGCCGCTCCGTTATTGCGCGAGGGGGTTCCCCCATGGGCCGCGGCCGGGCTAAGGCAAAGCAGACCAAGGTTGCACGTGAGCTCAAGTACAGCTCACCGCAGACCGATTTCTCCCAGCTCCAACGTGAGCTGTCGGGTGCTCCCGATTCTGAGGATGCAAACGACGACGCCGACGAGTGGGCTAACGAGGACGACTGGCGGCGCTGAGCTGACCGGCATTCCGGCCCCACGGCACTTTGGCCGCAGGGCCGGATTCCTCTATCCGTATCCGCGACGAGAACCCTTTCCGGGTCAGAAGCGCGGGTGCTGACCGACGAGTTGGGCGCGCAAACTGTCCTTCCCGCCCTTCTCGACGGTTCCCAGCGTCCAGCAGTTCAGGTGTCGCGCAGTCAGGATCGCCAGCGCTCGGTCGGTGTCCTCCGGCGCGACGACGGCGACCATGCCGACGCCCATGTTGAACGTCTTCTCCATCTCGACACGTTCGATGCGGCCACGCTGGGCGATCATCTGGAACACCGGTGCGGGCGTCCACGTGCCGCGATCCAGCGTCGCGGTCAGGCCGTGCGGGATGACCCGTTCCAGGTTGCCGGCCAGGCCACCGCCGGTGACGTGGCAGAACGTGCGGACCTGGGTTTCCGCCGCCAGCGCGAGGCAGTCCTTGGCGTAGATGCGCGTCGGCTCCAGCAGCTCCTCACCGAGGGTCCTGCCAAACTCCTCGACGTGGCCGGCCAGGTTCATCCGGTCGATCTCCAGCAGCACCTTGCGGGCCAGCGAGTAGCCGTTGGAGTGCAGCCCGCTGGCGGCCATGGCGATGATCACATCGCCCGGCTTGACCCGATCAGGCCCCAGCACATCGTCTGCCTCTACGATGCCGACGCCGGTCGCGGAGATGTCGTAGTGGTCAGGCTCCATCAGCCCCGGGTGCTCGGCAGTCTCCCCGCCCAGCAGCGCGCAGCCGGCCAGCACACACCCGTCGGCGATGCCGGACACGATGGCGCTGACACGTTCGGGAACGGTCCGCCCGACGGCGATGTAGTCCTGCAGGAACAGTGGCTCGGCCCCGCACACGACGAGGTCGTCGACCACCATCGCGACCAGGTCCAGCCCGACGGTGTCGTGCTTGTCCATGGCTTGGGCCACCGCCAGTTTGGTGCCAACGCCGTCGGTCGACGAGGCCAGGACCGGCTCGCGGTAACCGCCGCGCAGGGCGAACAGTCCGGCGAAGCCGCCCAGCCCACCCCGGACCTCGGGACGGGTTGCTTTGGCAGCGAGCGGTTTGAAGAGTTCCACAGCGCGGTCACCGGCTTCGATGTCCACCCCGGCCGATGCGTAGGAAATGCCCTGCTGATCGGCGATGCCGTGCTGTGCGGCGCCTTTAGTCATCGCAAATAAGGCTACCGCCCCGGAGATCGGCGCGATACAGCGCCAGCGCGCTGACGCTGTACTCAGGGCCTGCGCAGCGCCGAGACGTTGTCGTTGTCGGCGGTCACCGGGATGCCGGTGCGCGCCGCGGTGGCCAGCATGTGCTCGACGACGTTCTTGCCGAGCGCGGTCTCACCAGGCAGTTCGATCGGATAGTTGCCGTCGAAGCACGCCGAGCACAACCGGGTTGCCGGCTGCTCGGTGGCCGCGATCATGCCCTGCTGGGAGATGTAGCCCAAGGTGTCGGCGCCGATGGCGTGTCGGACGGCCTCCAGCATCTCGCCCTCGTGCTCCTGGGGCGCGGCGTTGGCGATCAGTTCCGCCGGGGTCGCGAAGTCGATGCCGTAGAAACAGGGCCATTTGACCGGCGGCGACGCGATCCGGACGTGGACCTCGACGGCACCGGCTTCCCGCAGCATGCGGACCAGGGCGCGCTGCGTGTTGCCGCGGACGATCGAATCGTCGACGACGATCAGCCGCTTGCCCCGGATCACCTCTTTGAGCGGGTTGAGCTTGAGCCGGATGCCCAGCTGCCGAATGGTCTGCGACGGCTGGATGAACGTGCGGCCCACGTAGGCGTTCTTCATCAGGCCCTGGCCGTAGGGAACGCCCGACTCCTGCGCGTACCCGACCGCTGCGGGGGTGCCCGATTCCGGCACGCCGATCACCAGGTCGGCCTCGATGGGGTGCTCGCGGGCCAGCCGGCGGCCGATGTCGACGCGGGTGGCGTGCACCGAGCGGCCGACGAGCGTGCTGTCCGGGCGGGCCAGGTAGACGTATTCGAAGACGCAGCCCTTGGGTTCCGGGTTGGCGAAGCGAGTGGAGCGCACCCCGTCGGCGTCGATGGCCAGCAGTTCCCCGGGCTCGATGTCGCGGACGAACGAGGCACCCACGATGTCGAGCGCCGCGGTCTCGGAGGCGACGACCCAGCCGCGGTCCAGCCGGCCCAACGACAACGGCCGCACCCCGTGCGGATCACGTGCGGCGTAGAGGGTGGTCTCGTCCATGAAGGTGAGGCAGAAGGCGCCGCGCACGGTCGGCAGCAGCTCAAGGGCCGCCTGCTCCAGGGTGGCGTCGGCGGCGCCGTGGGCCAGCAACGCGCCCAGGATGTCGGAGTCCGTCGTCGCCGCGGGGGCGCCCTTCATGTCGATGAGGCCCGCTTCGCGCGCCCGGCGCGCGAGTTCGGCCGTGTTCACCAGGTTGCCGTTGTGCCCGAGCGCCACGCCCGTGCCTGCGGCAGTGTTACGGAAGACGGGTTGGGCGTTCTCCCACGTGGTGGAGCCGGTGGTCGAGTAGCGGCAGTGGCCGACGGCGACATGGCCCGGCATCGCGGCCAGGGTCTGCTCGTCGAACACCTGGCTGACCAGGCCGAGATCCTTGAACACCAGGATCTGTGAGCCGTCGGTGACCGCGATACCCGCGGCTTCCTGACCACGGTGCTGCAGCGCGTACAGGCCGTAGTAGGTGAGTTTGGCGACGTCTTCTCCCGGGGCCCAGACCCCGAATACACCACACTCTTCGCGCGGTTCGTTGTCGTCGTGTTCCTGACCAGTCACGATAGGGCTGCTCCCGGGGCGGCGGTTGGAGACATCACAGAGTCTACGGTCCAGACGGCCCTGAAAAGGAATCGAACGGCCGGTTCTGGTATCGCGAGGGTGCAACAACGGACTCGCCGGCGGCATTTCCGGGCCGCCCCGACGGTGTGGACAACCGCACCCCGATCCGTCGGGATAACCCCATCGATTCGCCACTGGCCAACGGCAAGGATGAATTTCGTGACCAGCCAACTCTCGGAGAAGCCCTCGACCGGTCCTGCTGATTCCGTCGGCGCAGCTCGGCCGCACCCGTGGTCGAACGTGACGAAGACCTCATTTCGATTCTGCTTCATCTACTTCGGCCTGTTCTGTCTGCTGTTCGCACAGATCACGTTCGCCTTCCTCGGCATCGTGGGCACGTGGCTGCCGGAATCGGCGGTGATGTGGCAGATGACGGCGCTGGGACCGGTGTTGACCTGGGTCGGCCGCCACGTCTTCGGTGTCGAGGCGGTGTTGCACCGGGATTCGGGCAGCGGGGATCAGGCCGCCATCTGGGTCATGGTGTTCTGCCTGCTCGTCGTCGCCGTCGTCGGTGCCGCCGTGTGGTCGCTGGTGGACCGGTCCCGCCGCGACTACTCGCGGCTCTGGGCGTGGTTCCTGACCTTCGTGCGGTTGTGTGTGGCCGGGCAGATGCTGTTCTACGGGTTCGCCAAGCTCATCCCGACGCAGATGCCTAGCCCACCGCTGACCGCGTTGCTGCAGCCCTACGGCAACTTCAGTCCGGCCTCGGTGCTGTGGCTGCAGGTCGGCACGTCGCAGCCCTACGAGATGGCGTTGGGCGCCGCGGAGGTGCTGGCGGGGCTGCTGCTGTTCCTGCCGCGCACCGCGACGCTCGGTGCGCTGGTCGGCGTGGTGAGCATGGCGCAGGTGTTCCTGTTGAACATGACCTTCGACGTGCCGGTCAAGATCCTGTCGGGTCACCTGTTGTTGATGAGCCTGGTCCTGCTCGCGCCGCAGCTGCGCCGGTTGACGAACCTGTTTGTCCTGCAACGCCCGTCGGAGCCGCTCAGTCAACCCGAGCTGTTCGGCACGCAGCGGGCCAACCGCAGAGTCGCCGCGGCTCAGGCCGTGCTCGGCATCTGGGTGGCGATCGGCTGCGTGTGGACCGGTTGGCAGGCCTGGAATCAATACGGTGGCGGTAGCGCCAAGCCCGAGCTGTACGGCATCTGGGCGGTCCGCGAGTTCAGTGTCGACGGCAAGCCGCTGCCGCCGCTGACCACCGACCAGACCCGTTGGCAACGTGTGATTTTCGACAAGCCGGGCGCACTGACGTACCAAAGGATGAACGGCGACCTGGTGGATGCCACCGCCGACGTCACGGCGGACACCATCAGGGCCGCGGAACCGGGCGGCGCCGCGCTGGCCGAACTGCGCGTGTCACGCCCGACGCCGCAGCAGCTGCACCTGGCGGGCACGTTGCGGGGCCGTCCCGTTGCGATGACGCTCGACCAGGTCGACGTGAACCAATTCACCCTGCGCAACAGGGGTTTTCACTGGGTGCAGGACTATCCGTTCTTCCGCTGAGTGCTACAGCGTGACCAGTGGTAGCCACCGCGCGACCTCGGTGGCGCGCGAACCCGACAGTTGCACGGCGCCTGCGGCGTCGTCGAGCGACAACAGCCCCGTAGCCAGTAACAGCCAGGTGCGGGCGTCGGTTTCGACGACGTTCGGCGGCGTGCCGCGGGTGTGCCGCGGCCCCTGGATGCACTGCACCGCCACAAACGGCGGTACCCGCACCTCGACGCTCGCGCCCGGTGCGACGGCTGCCAGCGTGCGCGCGGTCAGTCGCACGGCGTCGGCAAGCTCGGCCCGACTGGGCTCGGCGGCGCCGGCGTCCCGCAACCAGTCGGCCACCGCCGACACGGCGACCCGGGTCTTCACCGGATCTGCACTACCACGGGCGGCCATACCTTAGTGTCTCAAAGTGTTTGCCGATCGCCACAATCCGCCGTACAAGACGGCCGGAGCCGCTCTCCTCGCGGTCGTGGCGCTTCTGCTGATGCTGGTCGCGCTGCAGTTCCGCGGTGCTTTCCAGCCGAAAGCACAGCTGATCCTGTTGTCGTCGCGCGCCGGTCTTGTGCTGGACCCGGGATCCAAGGTCACCTACAACGGTGTCCCGATCGGCCGGGTCGCGGGGGTCAGCACAGTCAACGAAGATGACCTCAAGGCGCGGGTCATGCTCGACATCGATCCGCGCTATCTGAACCTGTTACCTGCCAACGTGGAAACCTCAATTCAAGCCACCACGGTGTTCGGGAACAAGTACGTCGCGTTCCGCTCGCCGCAAAACCCAAGTGCAGAGCGGGTTTCCACCACGACACCGATCGACGTGTCAGCGGTGACCACCGAATTCAACACGCTGTTCGAAACCATCACGGCCATCTCCGAGCAGGTCGACCCCATCAAGCTCAACCAGACCCTGTCGGCCACCGCGCAGGCGCTGTCCGGTCTCGGCGACAAGTTCGGCCGATCACTGGTCGACGGGAACACCATCCTCGACGACCTGAACCCGCGGATGCCGCAGTTGCACCACGACATCAGCGCGCTGGCCGATCTCGGCGACGTGTACACCGGCGCAGCACCGGACCTGTTCGACGGGTTGACCGACGCGACCCGCACCGCAGCCACGTTCAACGCCGAACGCGGGAACATCGATTCGGCGCTGATGGCGGCGATCGGGTTCGCCGGGACCGGGGCCGACATCCTGGACCGCGGCGGACCGTACCTGCAGCGTGGCGCGCAGGATCTGCTTCCGACGTCGAAGCTGCTCGACGACTATCAGGGCGAGATTCTGTGCATGATCCGCAACTATCACGACGTCGCACCGGAGCTGAATCTGGCACTCGGCGGAGACAACGGCTATTCGCTGGCGTCCTCCGGCACGCTGTACAGCATCGGGTCGGCCAATGCCTTTGTCTACCCGGACAACCTGCCGCGTGTGAACGCCCACGGCGGTCCCGAGGGTAAGCCCGGCTGCTGGCAGAAGATCACGCGCGACCTGTGGCCCGCCCCGTACCTGGTGATGGACACCGGGCTGTCGATCGCGCCGTACAACCATTTGGAGCTCGGCTCACCGATGTTCACCGACTACGTGTGGGGTCGTCAGATCGGGGAACCGACCATCAACCCGTGACGCCGGCGTTGACATGAACTTTCGTTGAGGTTCTACCGTGACGTCATGATCTTCAAACCGCATGAGATCGCCTTTCTGCGTGATGCCGACCTCGGCAGGTTGGCCACCATCCAACCCGACGGCACACCGCAGAACAGCCCGGTCGGCTTCACGTTCAACGAGCAACTCGGCACGATCGACATCGCCGGTTACCGAATGTCGCACAGCCAGAAATTCCGCAACATCGCCGGCAATCAGAAAGTCGCGTTCGTGGTCGACGACATCACGTCCCGAGATCCGTGGCGAGTTCGCTGCCTGGAGATCCGCGGAACCGCCGAGCAGGCGCGCGTGCCCGCCGCCCGCGGCGGCGCGGGCGATGAGTTGGACACCGCCATCATCCGGGTGACGCCGCACAAGATCATCAGCTTCGGCATCGACGATCAGGAATCCGAACCGCACCAACTGATTCCTGACGTCAGGACGATGTAGGCGGCCTTACCATCGAACGATGCCGAAGCGGACGGTGTCCGAGACCGACGATATCGGCTACTTCGTGCCCGGGATTTTGCCGATGTGGCGAGCGGCCGGCCTGTCGCTCGCGGTGGCCGGAAGCGCTGTGTTCAACGGGGTCGGCGCACTCGGTGCCGTACTGATCGCCGCAGTGGTGGTCTACGCGCTCGAGCGGTTGCATCGTCAGGCACCGGAAGCGCCCTCGACCGGTGATCTGGTCGGATCGACGCTCGGTCCGTCAGCCGCGCGGTTCACCGGCATGATCCAACTGGCGGCCTACGCGGTCATGGCTGCCGGCGTCGCGGTGTCGCTCGGCGGCCTGTCGTTCTACCACTCGGCGGACCCGGCTTCGGCGATGGCCAGCTGGTGGTGGCCGACGTTGTCGCTGGCCTTCGTCGGCCTGGCCGCAACACTGGTTGCGGTGCTGCCGACCCGGACCATCGGCGCGACGGCCGCCGTGCTGGCGGCGGTAGGTCTGTTGGTGTACTTCTACGTCGGCCTGGCGATCATCGCCAAGATGCTCAGCGGCACCGCGCCGCTCGACATCGGCCCGCAGCGCTTTCCGTCGGCGCTGGTCACCCTGGCCACCGTGATTCCCCTCGGCCTGGGATTGGCCGGGTTCGAAGTGGCGAGCGCAGCCAACGGCAGGCTGCGGTCGGTGGGGCGGCCCCTCGGCGTGGTGTTGGCCGCGGTCGGCGTGTGCACGGTCACGTTGCTGGCGGCTGTGAACGTCGCGGCGGCAGGCGGTTTCCAATACCAGGCCGGTTCGTTCTCGTCGATCGCGATCGAAATCTTCGGTGAGCCAAGTCGTCTCTGGCTGCTCGCCGGCCCCGTACCGCTGTCATGTGCGGCCGTGCTCGCGCTGCTGTGGGCGGCCACGCGGGTCGCCGGCCGGCTGTTCGGCGGAGGGGTGGCGACCTCCTGCCTGGTCGCGGCGGCCATCGCCGTCGTTGCCGTGGCGCTCTGTCGCTACCAGCGCGACATCAGCGGCCTGCTGTCCATCGTGGCGGCGCTGCTTCTGCTCGCGGTGTACATCCTTGTCGCCGAGGCGAACTCGCGCGTATCCGGGACACCCGCCGCGACGCAGGTGCCGCGCGCCGTGATGGTGGCGACGGCAGCCGCGGTGGTGTTCATCCCGCTTCGTGCCAGGGACTTCACGATTGCGGCATGGTGGCCGCTGGGCGTCACCGTCGTGATCGTCGGTGTCGCGGCGCTGCTCAGCGGCGTCGGACGAACAGCACGGCCAGCGCCCCAGCCTCGTTGAGCGCCAGGTGCGTCAGCATCGGCGCGGCCAGGCCACCGGAGCGCTCGGCCAGCCATCCGAACACCCATCCCGCGCCCCCGGTCACCAGCACGGTGCCGAGCACCGGTGCCCCTGTCGCTCGCGCATCGGCTATGTGCGACAAGCCGAATGCCACTGCCTGCAACAGCCGCCCGCCACGCGGGCCGAATGCGCCGGAACCCAGGTTCGCCAGCACGGCACGATAAGTCATCTCCTCCGCCCACACCGTGCCGATCGGAATCCGCAGCGTGAGCCATCCGATCGGATCTGAGGGCAGTTCCCGCTGACGCATCACGGCACGGACCGCAGGCACCGCCGTCGTCGCCGCGGTCCCGGCGGTGATCGCGGCGGCTGCGGACGCACCCCACCGCAGGCCGGGCCGCACCCGGGTCGGGTGCAGACCGGTCGGGGCGCGGGTGAGTGCGACGAGGCCGGTCCCCAACAGTGCCCGCACCGCGGGCTGCCAGCGTTTCGGTAGCCGCGGGTCCACCAGCGTGCTCCAGGCCACCAGCCCGCCGGCCAGCAGCAGCGCTCGTAACGTGTTGGTGCGCATCAGTTTTCGGGGCCATCCTGGGCCATCGTCTTCTGCAGCGCGATCCGGATCCGCTCGGTGTCATGCGGTGTCCAACCAGCAGGCGGCGCCACCGCCACCCAGCCGTCCAACACCGATTCGCCGTAGTTGTGTCCGTGTCCGGCCGGTACGCCCGAGGCGTTGGTGATGTCCGCGGCGACCTGCCAGAACGTGATGATCGGATACCAGCGCATCGATGCCGTGCGGTCCCTGCCGGGTGGCTCGACGAGCCAATCCGGCCGGGAGAACAGCAGATCCGTCGACCACCAGACGATCGGGTCCGACGGATGCTGCAGGAACAGCACCCGGGTCCCCTCCCAGGTGCCTGCCGTGTCGGCGGCGATTTCGCCCGGATCGACGGCTTCGGAGAACCGGACCGTGCGGCCGTTGTCGTAGCGCGGTCTGACCGCCGGGGTTCCCGGATCGCGTCGCACCACCAGGCCGTGCCACAGCGTGCTGGCGTTCGGCGGGCCCACCCACAGCACAGCGGAAAAACCCATCCTCGCGATGTCGGGCAGCCAGCTGAATGCCCCCTGCCCGGCCAGTGAACCGAGACTCTCGCCGTAGAGCACGAGTTCCGGGCGGTGGTCCGCGGGCAGTTGGTCCCAGCGTTCATGGATGGCGTTGATCATGGTCCGGCCGGAGTCCACCGATTTCTCGCGGTCGGCCATGAACGAAATCCAGCTCGGCAGATAGGAATACTGCATGCCGACGATTGCGGTGTCGCCGTTGTACATCATCTCCAGCGCCCGCGCGGCGACCGGATTGACCCAGCCGGTACCCGTGGTCGGGACGATCACCAGCATCTTTCGGTCGAACGCGTGGGTGCGTTCAAGTTCGCTCAGTACCACCGAAATCCGCTGCTGATCGTTGTCGCCGGTCTGCAATCCGGCGTAGACCCGGATGGGTTCCTTGGCGGGCCTTCCGTTGAGCTTGGTGAGTTCGTCGGCATGCGGCCCGGTGGCGACGAAGTTGCGACCCTGGAAGCCGAGGGTGTTCCACGGCGCGAAAGAGCTTGGGCTGCCTGATCTCTCAGGCTGATCGGGCTGGCTGACGCCCTCGCGGGTGGTGGTGTTCTGCGGCTGGAACACCCGACTGGCCCCGGCCAGAAACCCGCGGTAGAGCACACCGTTGACCAGCATGACCACCAGCACCACCACGATCGCGGTGCCGATGAACTGGGCGACCTCGCGGTGCAGATGCCAACGCCGGATGAACAGCCGGGCCAGCAGGCGCACGGCGTCGCGCAGCACCCGCGCGGTGGAGATCAAGGCCGTGCCGACGGCCACGGCGATGATCAGCGTGCGCAGATAGCCCGCGGTGCCCGGCCCTTCCATGCCCATCACCGCCGACACCTGCCGTTGCCAGGCCGCGGCCGGGATCAACATCAGAATGCAGGCCGCAATGGCGCTGGTGACGACGACCGCCTTGAGACCGTACAGCACCCGCTTGCTCGGGGGCCACCACGGTCTGCGCCGTAAAAGCAAGCGGTACAGCAGTTTTCCGAGTACGACGCCAATGCCGTAGCCGATGGCGGCGTTGATCCCGCCGATCAGCCCGGCGAACAACCAGTCCCTGGGCAGTAACGACGGGGTCAGCGACAGACAGAAGAACAGGGCGCCGACGGCGACGCCTGCGAAATCGAGCCGGACCAGGTTCCAGGCCCAGACCAGTAACGGATGTCGGTTTGTGGTCTGTTCAATCACCCGAACAACCCGGGCAGCACGCCCTCCGACGTGCTCCGCAGCTCGGACAAGGTGACACTGAACTGGCCCTGCACTTCGACCGAATCGCTCCCCTGGTCGACCACGCCGATGCGGGTCACCGGCAGGCCGCGTGCCTCGCACATCGACCGGAATCGGCTCTCCTCGGTACGCGGCACGGCCACCAGTACCCGGCCCGCCGACTCGGAGAACAGCGTCACGAAAGGATCGGCACCTTCGGGAAGGATTACCCGGCAACCGGTTTCACCCGCGAGTGCGGCCTCGACCACGGCCTGGATCAGGCCACCTTCACTGAGGTCGTGCGCGGCGGAGACCAGCCCGTCGCGCGATGCCGACACCAGCACCTCGGCCAGCAGCTTCTCGCGGTCGAGGTCCACCTTCGGCGGCACCCCGCCGAGGTGGTCGCCGGTGACCTGCGCCCAGATCGACCCGTCGAACTCGTCGCGGGTGTCGCCGAGCAGCATCAAGGTCTCGCCGGGCTCGGTGCCCAGGCCGGTGGGGATGCGGCGCTTCACGTCGTCGATGACGCCGAGCACGCCGACCACCGGGGTCGGCAGGATCGCGGTGGTCCCGGTCTGGTTGTAGAAGCTGACGTTGCCGCCGGTCACCGGAATGCCCAGAGCCGCACAGCCATCGGCGAGGCCGCGGACAGCCTGGCTGAACTGCCACATGACACCCGGATCCTCGGGAGACCCGAAGTTGAGGCAGTTGGTCACCGCGACGGGCGTGGCGCCGGTGACGGCGACATTGCGGTAGGCCTCGGCGAGCGCGAGCTGCGCGCCGGTGTAGGGATCCAGCTGCGTGTAGCGCCCCGAGGCGTCGGTGGACAGCGCGATGCCCCGGCCGGTGGACTCGTCGATGCGCAGCAGGCCGCCGTCGGCATGCTCGGCCAGCACGGTGTTGCCCCGCACGTACCGGTCGTACTGCTCGGTGATGAACGCCCGGCTGCACAGGTGCGGACTGCCGACCATCGTGAGCAGGGTCTCCCGCAGCTCGTCGCCGGTGGTGGGTCGCGGCAGCTTCGCCGAGGTGTCGGCGATCAGCGCGTCCTGGCTGTCGGGGCGCGCCACCGGACGCTGGTACACCGGGCCCTCGTGCGCGACGGTACGCGGCGGCACGTCGACGACGGTCTCGCCGTTCCAGGTGATCTGTAGCCGGTCGCCGTCGGTCACCTCGCCGATGACGGTGGCGAGCACCTCCCACTTGCGGCACACGGCCAGGAACGCGTCGACGTTCTCCGGGGTGACCACCGCGCACATCCGTTCCTGCGATTCGCTCGACAGGATCTCGGCCGGGGTCATGTTGGCGGCGCGCTGCGGTACCCGTTCCAGTTCCACCCGCATACCGCCGTCGCCGGCGGAGGCCAGTTCGGAGGTGGCGCAGGACAATCCGGCGCCGCCGAGATCCTGGATCCCGACCACCAGGTCGGCCGCGTACAGCTCAAGACAGCACTCGATGAGTACCTTTTCGGTGAACGGGTCACCGACCTGCACCGCCGGCAGCTTCTTGCGGCCGGGGCCGGACCCTTCGTCGCCGCCGAAGGTCTCCGATGCGAGCACCGACACACCGCCGATGCCGTCCAGGCCGGTGCGGGCGCCGAACAGGATGATCTTGTTGCCCGTGCCCGACGCGAACGCCAGGTGCAGGTCTTCCTTGCGCAGCACGCCGACGCACAGCGCATTCACCAGCGGGTTGCCGGCGTACGACGCGTCGAAGACGGTCTCGCCGCCGATGTTGGGCAGGCCAAGGGAGTTGCCGTAGCCACCCACGCCGCGCACCACACCGTCGAGCACGCGGCGGGTGTCGGGGGCATCGGCAGCGCCGAACCGCAGCTGGTCCATCACCGCGACCGGGCGCGCGCCCATGGCCATGATGTCGCGGACGATGCCGCCGACACCGGTGGCCGCGCCCTGGTAGGGCTCGACGTAGGACGGGTGGTTGTGGGATTCGACCTTGAAGGTGACGGCCCAGCCGTCGCCGATGTCGACGACACCGGCGTTCTCGCCGATGCCGGCCAGCATGCCGGCGCGCATCTCGTCGGTGGTGGTCTCACCGAAATAGCGCAGGTGCACCTTGGAGGACTTGTAGGAGCAGTGCTCACTCCACATCACCGAGTACATGGCCAGTTCGGCGTCGGTGGGACGCCGGCCGAGGATCTCCCGGATCCGCTGGTACTCGTCATCCTTGAGGCCGAGTTCGCGGTAGGGCTGGGGGTGATCGGGGGTGGCGGCTGCCCGCTCCACCGAGTCGATGTCGTGGGTGAGCTCAGACGTCACGCTCAGAGTGTATCGTTGCCGGCCCTGCGGCTCTGACCCCCAGCAGGTCAGCGGCATACTCGGCGGATGCGCAAGCTCGGGTCCAGGGGGCGGCTCGTCGTTGTCGTCGTGGTGTTGGTGCTCGTCGCCACCTGTTACCAGTTCAGGGGCGCGTGGTCGGCCCGCCTGATCGACAGCGCGTTGCGGCGGCAACCGGGTGTGACGTTCGTGACTCACACCGTCTCGAGCGACAACGGCTTCGGGGTCCGCACCGCCAGCTTCAATGTCTACGTCAGCGGTGATGCGACCGCCGACCAGTTGTCGGCGCTGGGCCACACCCTCGCCACGCAGATCCACGATTCCTGGGTGTACGGCGGGCTGGGTGCCAGCTTCATTGTCATGCGCAGCGCGCAGCAGTCCTACCCCGCGCAGTCAGGTTCCACGATGTATGTCCGATTCGAACCGTCGCGTCCCACCCCGGAGGCGCCGTGGCGGGACTGGCTCGCCCTGTCCAAGGGCGACTACGCGTACGAGATCACCGGGTCAGCGTGGCCCGACAACACCGACCTCACGGTGGCGCTCCGCAGCATCGAACACTCGCATGACCCCCTCAGTGCTTCGGAGTTCGCCACGTCGGTCCGGCGGCTGGTCACGGATTTCCCCGATTCGACCGTCGGCTGGACCGTCTTCGACGCCGACACCAACAACGCCCCACGCATCCGTTCCGACCGCGGCCTGCCCAACCAGGCTCAACTGGCGCTGTGGCAGGCGCTCGATCAGATTGCGCCGATCGACGGCGCGTTCAATGTCGACCGGCCCGACCGGAACAGCTTCACGCTGGATGCGCTGCCCCCGGGTCCGGACGTGGAGCGCGTTGTCATCGCTCAACTTCAGCTCATCAAGGACTCGGGGCTGTCTGCGGCGTACGAGGTCGAGGACGCCCAGATCACGGTGCGGCCCGGGGGTTGTTCGAAGGATGTCCGGGAACCTCAGCCGCAGACGCCGGCGGAGGTGGACCTGCAAGCCAGGCTGCGCACCCAATTCGAGCAGTGCCGTGGCTGAGCCCGGCCGTCATGTCACCACCTTCCTCTGTGAGCGCTGGTAGGCACGGGCGGCCGCCGGTGCGCTGGCTCCGTGCACGATGACGCTGCCCAGCACCGCGATCACCAGCACCTGAACGACGGTGTCCTCGGCCACGCCCTCGAGGGCGTTGAACGCCAGCAGCCCGAAGACGATCGAGCTGGTGCCGCGCGGTCCCAGCCAGCCGAGCAGCAACCGTTCGGGCCATCCGACCGGTGAGCCGAGCATCGCCAGCAGCACCGTGACGACGCGCACCACCGTGAGCACGAGCAGGCAGAACACGACCATCCCCCACGGCACGCCGAAACCGAGCGCCAGCACGGCGGTGAGGCCGAACACGAACCACATGCCCGAAGCCAGGAGAAATCCGACGTCGTCGACGAGCTCCAGTTCGGTGGAGAACGTCGGCGAGGTCCGGAAGTAGTTGAACGCGATGCCACAGACGAAGGCCGAGACGAAGCCGTTGCCGCCGACGCCGAGGCTGGCTCCGAACGACAACAGCGGGGCGGTCACCAGGATCAGACGTTTGGCCTGGCCGGTCATCAGGCCCCGGCGTTCGGCCGTGTTGGTCGCCACCGCCAGAACAGCGCCGATGATGGCGCCGACCAGCAGCGCCTTGCCTGCCTCAGGGATGGCCCGGCCCAGCGCGTCCAGCGGCGTCTCGGCCTGGGTGCGGTCGGAGGCCAGTACGAGCGCGAAGATGAAGACCGGTGAGACGATGCCGTCGTTGTAGCCGGCCTCGACGTTGAGCAGGCCGCGTACCCGTTCGGGAATCCGGTCATCACGTAGCAGCGAGGACGTCGGCGCGAAGTCGGTCGGCACCACCACACAGGCGATGACCAGCAGCACTGCCCACGGCAGGCCCGGCAGCAGCCACAGGCCCAGCAGGACCGACGCGGCCAGGCCGAGTGGCATCGCGATGAACAGCAACCGCAGCGCCGAGCGCGGATCGGCACCGAGATACCCGCCGCGCACATCCGTGGCGTCGACGAAAAGCAGGACCGCAAGGATGATTTCGGCTACATGCTGGGCGGCGACGGCATTCAGGGTCGACGCCAGCGCATCCTTGGTGGTGAAACCTGCCGCAATCCCGGCCAGCACGAGCAGCATCGGCGAGGTGAGCCGCAGCCGCTCGAAGCCACGCGAGAAGAGCGACCAGCACGCCAGCACCACCGAGACCGCGACGAGCGACAACAGCATGGCCGGAATCCTGCCAGCTGCCGGCTGTTATTGACCGGCGATGCAGAACGCGTTGCCCACCGGGTCGGCGAGCACCACCCAGGAGAACTCGTCGCCGAAATTGTGCCGCTCGGTTTCACTGGCACCCAGCCCCACGAGCCGCGCCACCTCGGCCTCCATGTCGGCAGCATGGAAGTCGAGATGCACGCGGTTCTTGCCCGGCGTCGGCTCCTCGACGTGCTGGAACCCCAGCTTGGGGCCGTCGGGCAGCTCAACAACGATGAATTCGCCTGGC
Organism: Mycobacterium dioxanotrophicus; assembly: GCF_002157835.1. Taxonomy (NCBI): domain Bacteria; kingdom Bacillati; phylum Actinomycetota; class Actinomycetes; order Mycobacteriales; family Mycobacteriaceae; genus Mycobacterium; species Mycobacterium dioxanotrophicus. The sequence continues at coordinate 6,303,598 of NZ_CP020809.1, forward strand.
ATCACGGCGTTTACCGTGCCGCCGAGCACTTGCGCCCACCACTGGGCCAGCGGCTCCGGTTCGGCACAGTCGACCGTGACCATCTCCACATGCAGCGTCATGCGGCCGACGATAGATCAGGCCGGTGACAAAAACGCCTGCAGCGCCGCCGAGTAGGCCGCGACGTCACGGGCGCCCATGAACTCCCGCGCGGAATGCATCGCCAGCTGCGCCGCCCCGACGTCGACGGTCGGGATGCCGGTGCGGGCCGAGGTCATCGGCCCGATCGTCGACCCACAGGGCAGATCGGCCCGGTGCTCGTAGCGTTGCAGCGGCACGCCCGCCTGCTCGCAGGCGAGCGCAAAGGCCGCCGCGGTCCGACCGTCGGTGGCGTAGCGCAGGTTCGGCTGCACCTTGAGCACCGGCCCGGCGTTGACCGCTATCTGGTGGGAGGGCTCGTGGCGCTCGGGATAGTTGGGGTGGGTGGCGTGCGCCATGTCGCCGGACGCCACCATCGACCCGGCCATCCGGCGCAGGTAGTCCTCCCGGCTGCCCCCGGCTGCCAGCGTGATGCGTTCCAGCACGGTGGGCAACAACTCGGACTGCGCACCGTGGTCGGAGGTGGACCCGACCTCCTCGTGGTCGAACAGGGCCAGCACCGGGAGGTGATCGGAGTCGCCCGCGGCGAGGAAGGCCTCCAACCCGGCGTAGCACGTCACCTGGTTGTCCAACCGTGGCGCACTGACGAACTCGTCGTCGACACCGGTGACGGCCGACGGGTTCGTGTCGTGCGTCATCAGGTCGAACCCCAGCACGTCGGCCTCGGCGACACCGGCCCGCTCGGCCACGAAGCCGAGAAACGACCCCGGCCGCTCCCCCAACCCCCACACCGCGTTGACGTGTCGCTGCGGGTCGGGGCTCACACCCTTGCGGTCGTCGGACAGGTGAATTGCCAACTGCGGCACCCGCAGGATCGGGTCGTCGACGCAGACCACGCGGTGTTCGACGCGGTTCCCGACGCGCACCGCCAGCCGGCCGCTGATGCCGAGGTCACGGTCCAGCCAGGAGTTCAGCCACGCACCGCCGTAGGGCTGCAGCGCCACCACCTGCCAGCCGGCTACCACGCGGTCGGGATATTGCTTGACCCGCAGATTCGGGCTGTCGGTATGCCCGCCGACGATGCGAAACGGTGTCACCGGGCCGGAATCGTCGGACCGCCACGCCACCAGCGAACCGGCCCGTACCGTGAAGTAGCGACCGCTGGCGGGCCAGGCGTCGGTTTCGGCCAGCTCCGTGAAGCCTGCTGCGACCAGTCGTTGTGCGGCATGAGCGCACACGTGGAACGGAGACGGCGAGGCATCGATGAATTCACACAGACCATGTGGGCTAGCTGCCATATCTCTATCTTGGCCTGGATTTCACGGCGGTCCGCGCTAGGGTCCTGATGTGCCCGCACCACAGCCCCAGCCGGTTCTGGCCCCGCTGACACCGGCTGCCGTGTTCATGGTCTCGACGATCGACGAAGGTCAGGAAGCGGCAGTCCACGACGCTCTGACCGATATCTCGGGCCTGGTCCGCGCAATCGGATTCCGTGATCCCACCAAACATTTGTCGGCGATCGTGTCGATCGGCTCCCACGCCTGGGACCGGCTGTTCTCCGGTCCACGCCCGGCCGAACTGCATCCCTTTGTCGCCCTCGACGGTCTGCGCCACCACGCCCCGGCAACGCCGGGAGACCTGCTGTTCCACCTGCGGGCCGAGTCCATGGACGTATGTTTCGAACTCGCAACCAAACTCGTCGATGCGATGGCGGGTGCCATCACCATCGTCGACGAGGTGCACGGCTTCAAGTTCTTCGACAACAGGGATCTGCTCGGATTCGTCGACGGCACCGAGAACCCGAACGGGCCGGTGGCCACCAACGCCACCCAAATCGGCGATGAGGACCCGGATTTCGCCGGCGGCTGCTACGTGCATGTCCAGAAATACCTGCACGACATGACATCGTGGAACTCGTTGTCCGTCGAGGAGCAGGAGCGGGTGATCGGGCGCACGAAACTCGATGACATCGAGATGTCCGATGCGGTGAAACCACCCAATTCTCACCTCGCCCTCAACGTCATCGAAGACGCCGACGGCAATGAGCTGAAGATCATCCGACACAACATGCCGTTCGGCGAGATCGGCAAGGGCGAATTCGGCACGTACTACATCGGATATTCCCGCACACCCAACGTCACCGAGCGGATGCTGCGCAACATGTTCATCGGTGACCCCCCGGGTAACACCGACCGCATCCTCGATTTCTCCACGGCCGTCACAGGCGGCCTGTTCTTCAGTCCCACCATCGACTTCCTGGATGATCCACCGCCGCTCCCGGCGGACCGGGCAGAAGAATCGCAACCGGTTTCTGTCGAGGAGCCGGCGGCGAGCAGCAATGACACCTCACTTGCGATCGGCAGCCTGAAAGGAACACCGCAATGAACAATCTCTACCGCGAACTAGCTCCGATCACCGAGTCCGCCTGGGGCGAAATCGAAACCGAGGCGACCCGGACGTTCAAGCGCCACATCGCCGGGCGCCGAGTCGTCGACGTGACGGGGTCTGGCAGTCCGGTGGAGGCCGCGGTGAGCACCGGTCACCTGCTCGACGTCGAAGCGCCCGCCGACGGGGTGCAGGCCAATCTGCGGGCGAGCCAGCCCCTGGTGCGGTTGCGCGTGCCGTTCACGGTGTCGCGCACCGCAATCGACGATGTCGAGCGCGGCGCCCAGGATTCGGACTGGGATCCGGTCAAAGACGCCGCCAAGAAGCTGGCCTTCGTGGAAGACCGAGCCATCTTCGAAGGCTACGGCGCCGCATCCATCCAAGGCATCCGCAGCGCCAGTTCCAATCCCGCGCTGGCCCTTCCCGATGATGCTCGCGAGATTCCCGACGTGATCGCCCAGGCACTTTCGGAGCTGCGCCTGGCCGGTGTCGACGGCCCGTACTCGGTTCTGCTCTCCGCGGCGACCTACACCAAGGTCAGCGAGACCACCGCACACGGTTACCCGATCCGGGATCATCTCAGCCGACTGGTCGACGGGGACATCATCTGGGCGCCTGCCATCGACGGTGCGTTCGTGTTGTCCACCCGCGGTGGGGATTTCGATCTGCACCTCGGCACCGATGTGTCCATCGGGTACCTGTCCCACGATGCCGACAGCGTCAAGCTGTACATGCAGGAGACTCTGACGTTCCTCTGCTACACCGCCGAGGCATCGGTGGCCCTCACCGCCTGACGCTCGCTTCGCACCGCGCGCCCTTTCGCACCGCGCGCCCTTTCGCACCGCGCGCCCTTTCGCACCGCGAGCCCTTTCGCACCGCGAGCGTGCGTGTCTGCTCCGCGACACGCCGCTCGCGGTCGGCATTTTGCGCACGCTCGCGGTGATCGAGGGTGACGCCTACTTCGGCGCCACCAGTGAGAAGAGCTTGTCGTCCGTGCGTTGAACCAAAGTGGTGTGTACCTTCCACACCTCTTTCGCCTCGCTCGGAGCAGGACCCGGTATCGACCACAACACAGCGCACGTCGTCAGATCGACGCCCTGTACCAGTCCGTCGCCCTCGTCGCGCGCAACGACCACCTCTCCGTCCGAACCTATGTAGTACGTCCAAAGGCTTTCGCCTTCACAGGTTTTCCCTGCCTCACCCGTTCGCAGGTCGAATTGCTGCCACACTCGTTGTTTGGCATCGGCCGAGACGAGAAACCGGGATCCGATCAGTCGGGCGTACGGCGAAGGGCCTGATGGTGGTAGCCCGAGAACCCGCTGGCCGTCCAATGTGAGGACCACGTCATTCGTCTTTGAACCAACCAACGGTATGTCAAGGGAACGGTTTTCGAGTGTGCCCTCCACTCGCGGTTCACTGAGCTTCTTGCCCGTGTGGTCGAAGAATGCCACTCGTTCGGTCGTATAGTCACCGGCCACGGTGTATTCATATCCGAAGCCACCTTGATAGACGACGGCACGTCCGAGGTCGGTGCCGGGCGCGATATCCGGTTTGACGACGTGGCCGTCGACGACGGAGAACACCACATCGGCGACTCTCCCACTGCCCTGGACCGCCAACGTCGAGGGCACAGTGTCGCGGTGCCGCACACTGAATTGCGAAGTCAAGCCACCGTCGCCGGGCACAAACCAGGTCAACTCGCCGTGTGCACCAACGCCGTATATACCCACGCCGATCACGATCGCTATTGCATATTCGCCGAGTTGCTCAAGATTTGGTTGTCCCTGCCGCCCTGCGACGCGCAGATCTGTCGGCCCGTCGTAAACCATTTCACCGGATGAAGTGTCGACCACCCATGCTGTCGACGGCACGTTGAGGTCAGCCGGCTGCCGAACGCACAGGACCATGGGCGGCCCGTTCACGAAACAGTTGAAATTTGTTGCGTTGCCGGCCGGTCCGAGCCGCACTGGTCCGAACGTGCGCTTGCCGCTGGTCACATCAAGGCCGAGCAGCCACCAACCTTCGTCCGTGATACCGAGAAACACGCCTAGATCACCGACGTTTCCTACCGGTCGCGCGACTGTACCGGGCGGGAGCCCGAGCTGATCGACGGTGACCGTCCAGCCCGGAACCGGCAGCTGGCGCATCGACTGTGCCAACAGCGTCTGTTGCGGCAAGTCGAGTGCCAAAGCCTCGGATTGGGGCTGCCCTTGCGTCGTCTTGCCACCGCAGCTCACCAAGACAAGAACGGTAAGTACGGCCAGGCACCGTCGAAGAAGCCGTGACAGCGGTCTCACCGTCATTCAGCACCTCTCGCAACGACGTTGAGTCGTTGTACCGCTTGGCCGTCGGCAAGCTCCTCACGATGTTCGGGATGCTCCCAATAGAAACGCATCAGGTCACGTAACGCCTGACCTGCCGGCGTGTACCAGTCCGACGGAAGTGTCCGAATTCCCCCGTCGTCGGTTGCTATATACGTCGTCCCGGTGGGCTTACGTCCATTACGCGGCCTGTCCGCGATCTCCGCCAGTTCATCCCAGGTGCGCCGTGCTGTTGTCATCGAGTTCCCCATTGCAATGCCGTCGGCGCTCATCCGGAGCAGGCTCATACCGCGTTGCCGGGCAATCTGACCCATGCTGAACACACCAATGGCCGCTCCGACAGCGCACATGGCTACGTAATACTTCTGGTCGCCGCGCGGTGTCGGGATGTCCAACATGTTGAGGGGCGCGAACACCGCGTAGACACCCATCGCGATAAACACGCCGATCGTCGACGCCATGAGACAGCGGTCAATCCGGGGATCCGGCCGAACCGTCGTCACGCCGTCGCGGCACGTGACGCGGGGTGACACTCTTCCCGATGCGACAACCACCAGCATCGCGACCATCCCCAAAGCGAAGACCGCGAAACCCAACGCCACGGCCGCCGACAACCACTCAGCACGCCCAGCGAACAGGAACGTCCACACCACACAAAACGCCCCGAACGGGCCGAAGATGAGGCACAGAAACGCGGCGGCGACAGAGGACTTCACGGCCCACACATCACGTTGCCGACCAACTTTCCGACGTAGCCAAAGACAAAGCCGCCCGCCACGTTTCCTCCCATGGCGGCAAGCGGGCCAACCCCGGGTATCGCACCTACCGCAATCGACGTGGCGAAACCTCCTGCCAGGCCGATTCCACCGGACCAGGCTGCCACGCATTTCTCGTACGCTGTGTCCCCCGTGTAGATCCCGAGAGCCATCTGCGCGATGCCCATCGCGGGGCCGCCCCATTTTGCGCCCGCTTTCAGCCCATCGAGGACGTGTGGGCTCACTCCCTGGATGCCTTTGCCGGCCTTGACCTCCAAACCGGAAAGCGCGCCACCGGTCAACGTCGGTATCGGGTCTTGGAAGAACGAATCCGGCAGCTTCTTTTCGTTGCCGTTGGCCGCGATGCAGCTCCCGGACTGGGTCCCGTCGGGGTTCTGCGAGATGGTCATGTGTGTCCCGTCGGCCCACGCCACATCTGTGCGTTTGCCGCCGTCCTCACGCGGGGTGGTCGTGGTATCCGATATCCAGTTGCCGTTCTTGTCGAGGTGCAGGACTCTCACAGTTCCGGTCGGGTAGATCATCTGGCTGGGCAGGTCTTCCACATACTCCGTCGCGATCTGCTGACTGCCGTCGAGCATCGTGTACGTGGTGACCTCGTTGCCGCGTGGGTCCGTCGTATGGGTGACTTCGCGGACTGTTGTCGCCATGTCCTGTGCGCGAGCAACCTCCTGGAATTGCTTTCCCTCATCAGTTTTGGGATCAGGAACATCGTCGACTGGAGGAGGCGCCGGTAGCCGAGGCGGCGCCTGCCCGGGATCGCCCAAGACGGCCCCATCGCTTGCAAGCACGGCAAGTAGCCGACCCCTGGCCGCGCTGTCGGCGTCGTCGACTGCCGCAAGCAATCGATTGATTTCACCTTGTGCTGCCTCGGCCTGCTTCTGCAACTGGGCCGCTTTTTCCGCCGACATTCCCGCCGGGTCGATCAACACAACCCATTGGTCGGTGACGTTCAATTCGGTCGCGTCGATCGCATCAGCCTTGGCCAGCAGATCCCTGCGCGCCGCGCTGATCCAGGTACTGCCACTGTGCAATGCGCCGGCGAACGCTTCGGCGTAGTCCTTGAATGCCGACGCCTTGTTCGTCGCCCTTTCGAACATGCCTGCGGCGGCAGTATGGGCTTGTCCGGCCCAGCCGCGTGCCTCAGGCATCGCGTCGATGCGATCATCGAGATTTCGAACCACGGTATGAATCGATATTCCGGAGTTCTTGACCGACGTTCCAGCGGGCTCCAGCGATTCCGGGTTCCAGCTTTGCAGCCGCGAACGTGACGGCAACATGTCAGAACAGTCCCTTGAAATCGCCGGCGAGCGTAGCGTCATCGACTTCGTACCGGTCTCCGGCACCTCGGACCGCTCGCCCAACCGCACCGATGTCGCTGACGATATCGGTTGCCACCGACCCGAGATGTTCGCCTACCAGGCGTGCCGCCCACTGCGTGTCTGACCCGGGCAGTCCGTCAGCCGCGGTGCTGGCGACTTTGCCGACATCAAGCCCACTGATCTCCGCCGCGGCGTTGTCGACCTGACTGGCGAACGCGCGCAACAATTCCGGATTGACTAACACCTAGCCCCCTCAAGCTGTTTCAAGCCAGCAGTCCACGCGGGACCACTGGCTTGAATCTAACAGCTACTTCACAGGAAGCGGGGCGGCAACTTCGCCAAGCCTCAGCCGTCAGGCCGTGAGGACCGCGTCCAGTGCGGAGTAGAAGAGGCCGAGACCGTCGTCGGAGGGGCCGGTCAAGGCTTCCGTTGCGTGTTCGGGGTGCGGCATGAGGCCGACGACGCGACGGTTGGCCGAGCAGACGCCTGCGATGTTGCGCATCGAGCCGTTGAGGTTCTCGCGGTAGCGGAAGACGACGCGATCCTCGGCTTCGAGTTCGTCGAGCACCGCCTCGGAGGCCACGTAGCGGCCTTCACCTGACTTCAGCGGGATCAGCAGATCGGCGCCCGGCTCGTAGCGCGTCGTCCACACCGTCGAGGAGGATGACACCTCGAGCCACACGTCGCGGCAGATGAAGTGCAGTCCGGCGTTGCGGGTCAAGGCACCGGGCAGCAAGCCCGCCTCGCACAGCACCTGAAAACCGTTGCAGATGCCCAGGACCGGCATTCCGTTTTCAGCCGCGGAGATCACCGAACCCATCACCGGGGCGAACTTGGCGATCGCGCCGCAGCGCAGGTAGTCGCCGTAGGAGAAGCCGCCGGGCACCACGACGGCGTCGACGCCGTGCAGGTCCGCGTCGGCGTGCCAGAGGTTGACCGCTTCGGCCCCGGCCAGTCGCACCGCACGCGCGGCGTCGACGTCGTCGAGGGTGCCGGGGAAGGTGATGACCCCGACGCGGGCGGTCACGAATCCTCCCGGCTCACCGCGAAGTCTTCGATCACGGTGTTGGCCAACAGGGACTCGGCGATCTCGGCCAGCGTCTCGTCGGCCACGGAATCGTCGACCTCGAGCTCAAAGCGCTTGCCTTGTCGAACATCTGAGATACCCGCATGCCCGAGACGGCCGAGCGCCCCGACAATGGCCTGCCCCTGGGGGTCCAGGATCTCAGCCTTGGGCATCACATGCACAACTACCTTTGCCACGGCGCACACTCTACCGGCACGACCCCAGGTAGGCGTCGCACAGTGGCCTGGTCATCGCATCGAAGACCTGGCTATCGGGAATCGTCGGCCACGGAATCTGCGGCGGGGTCGTTGACCACATGGCGAGCTCCACCACGGTGCTGTTGCGGGTGTCGGCCAGCAAATACTGATGCAGCACCCTGGTGCCGTCGACGCTCAGCACCGCCGCGAGCTGACCGGGCACGTCGGTGGTGATCGACGGAGAGGCCTGTGGTGCGGTCAGTTGGCAGGCCCGCAGCGCGCCGGCCGCCACCCGGATCACCCCGAGCGTGATGTCGGCGCCGCGCCAGGTCTCGCCGCGCCAGTGCACCACCTGCGCCTGCACCTGCCATTGACCGCCCGGCTCAGGGATGAGCGCCCGCGCACTGACCGCGTAGCCGCGGGCGTCACCAGGCAGCGGCGGCGTCGCGCAGTCGTCCTCGAAGCGGAACCGCGGGCTCACCGTCGCCACCGCCAACCCGGCAGGCTCCTGCCAGTGGTAGTTGCGGAACAGGGGAATCTCCGACGCGGCGATCCATGCGGAGGCGGGGATCTGGTCGCACATCGGCGGACAGGTTGAGGGCTGCGACGAGGCCGCCCCGGGCGCGGCCGCCAGTCCGAAGACCGCGAGCAACATCGCCCACATCATCCGCATGATTGCAGCCACTGAGGGCAACAATATAGGCATGCAATTGACGCATTTCGGACATTCATGCCTTCTGGCCAGCATGTCGGACACCACGGTGTTGTTCGACCCGGGCAATTTCTCGCACGGATTCGAGGGCATCACCGGCCTGTCGGCAATCCTGATCACCCATCAGCACCCCGATCACGCCGATCCGGCCCGCCTGCCCGCGCTGGTCGACGCCAACCCGCAGGCCGCCCTGTACGCCGATCCGCAGACCGCTGCCCAGCTGGGTGGAGCCTGGCAGGCCGTGCAGGTAGGCGACCAGTTCCAGGTCGGCAACATCACCGTTCGCGGCGTCGGCGGCAGGCACGCGGTGATCCACCCGGAAATCCCGGTGATCGACAACATTTCGTATCTGCTGGGCGATGACGAGCATCCGGCGCGATTGATGCATCCGGGCGACGCGCTGTTCGTACCCGGCGAGCCGGTCGACGTGCTGGCCACCCCGGCTGCCGCGCCGTGGATGAAGGTATCCGAGGCCGTCGAGTACCTGCGCGCGGTGGCGCCGGCCCGGGCGGTGCCGATCCACCAGGGCATCATCGAGCGCAACGCGCGGGGCATCTACTACGGCCGGCTCAGCGAGATGACCACCACCGATTTCCAGGTACTCGACGAGGAAAACGGCACCGAGTTCTAAGCGATGTCGGCCGCCGCGCCCCGACCGGCGGCGCGGCCCGAGAAGATGCAGCCGCCCAGGAACGTTCCCTCCAGGGACCGGTAGCCGTGCACGCCCCCGCCGCCGAATCCGGCCGCCTCGCCGGCAGCGTACAGCCCGGGCAGTGCAGTGCCGTCCTCGCGCAGCACCCGGGAGTCCAAGTCGGTTTCCAAGCCACCCAAGGACTTTCGGGTGAGGATGTGCAGTTTGACGGCGATCAGGGGGCCGGCTTCCGGATCGGTGAGCCGGTGCGGTGCGACGACGCGACCCAGCCGGTCACCGAGGTAGCCACGCGCTGCGCGGATCGCGGTGATCTGTCCGTCCTTGGTGTAGCGGTTGGCCACTTCGCGGTCGCGGGCGGTGACCTCGGCGGCAACCGTTGCGTAGTCGAGTCCGATGACATCGGGGACCGTGTTCATCGCGGATACCAACTCGCGCAAGGTATCTGCGCTGACGAAGTCGACGCCGCGGTCGACGAACGCCTGGACCGGAGCGGGGGCGCCGCGCCTGACCCGCGCCAGCACGTCCCGCACGCTGCGGTCGGTCAGATCGGGATTCTGTTCCTGACCCGAGAGCGCGAACTCCTTGGCGATGATCCGGGCGTTGAGGATGAACCACGTGTAGTCCTGCCCGGTTCGGCAGATGTGCTCCAATGTGCCGAGGGTGTCGAAACCGGGGTACAGCGGCACCGGTAGGCGTCTTCCGTTGGCGTCCAACCACAGTGACGAAGGACCGGGCAGGATGCGGATGCCGTGTGCGGGCCAGATGGGATCGTAATTGGTGATTCCCTCGGTGTAGTGCCACATGCGGTCACTGTTGATGACGCGCCCACCAGCGGCCTCGGAGATGCCGATCATGCGTCCATCGACGTGGGCGGGCACCCCGCTGAGCAGTTGTTCGGGCACCCGGCCCATCCGCTCCGGCCAGTTCTTGCGGACCAGCTCGTGGTTACCGCCGATCCCACCGCTGGCCACGATCACGGCCGCCGCATGGAACTCGAAGTACCCCACTACATTTCGCGATGACGCCACACCACGGGCGGCCGACGACGGCTCCAGCACCGAGCCTCGCACGCCGGTCACCAGACCGTCGGACACGATCAGCTCGTCGACGCGGTGCCGGTGGGCGAATCGGACGCGCGCGTTGTTGCGCACGCGGCGCGCGAAAATCTCGACGAGCGCGGGTCCGGTCCCCCACGTGATGTGGAACCGCGGTACCGAATTGCCATGTCCGAGCGCGTCATACCCACCTCGCTCGGCCCAGCCGACCAAGGGGAAGGTCTGCAACCCGCGGGCCCGCAGCCAGCTGCGCTTCTCCCCCGCCGCGAAATCCACGTAGGCATGCGCCCATTCGCGGGGCCAGTGGTCTTCGGGCCGATCGAATCCCGCCGTGCCCAACCAGTCCTGCAGCGCGAGCGCTTCGCTGTCACGGATGCCGAGCCTGCGTTGTTCGGGGCTGTCGACGAAGAACAGTCCGCCGAACGACCAGAACGCCTGACCGCCGACGTTGGCCGCGTTCTCCTGGTCCACGATGAGCACGCGGTGTCCACGCTCGACGAGTTCGCAGGCGGCCACCAGTCCAGCCAGACCTGCTCCCACGACGATGACGTCGGCGTCTGCCATGAGAGGCAAGACTAGCGCGAGTCAGGCGGCGTCGGTCAGTACCGGATCGGCGTTCCAGTGGTAGACGGCAGGCACGCTGTTGTGCAGCAAAGCCAGGTCGATGGCGTCGAGCATGGCTTGACGCGGACCGGGCCTGCGCAGGTGACGCGCGGCCACCGCGACGCGCACAACGCCGTCGCGCCGGGCGGTGCGTTCAGCGGCCAGAACGAGTGTCCGGCACCACCACGGCTCGGTGAGGAAGCCCTCGCCGATACCGAGCACCCGGGCCCGCAGGGTGGTCTGGCGGACCAGGTCGGTGACTCCGCTGAGGCCGGCCAGCAACCGAAAGCCGTTGCGCGGTAATGCGGTCACGGTGCCTTGCGACACCGTCCAGCCCGGGGCGGCGAACAGCCTGGTACGTAGCCCGAGGTGCTCGAGCACCCGGTCGGCTCCCATGATCCGCAGATTGGCCTCGTGCGCGGGCAGGCTCGCGAACTCGCCGCGCCGCTTCTTGGTGGCGGCCTCGTCGTACCCGTGCAGGACCACGGCGTCGCCGGCGGCGCGGCGCGTGGTCAGCCATTCCACCGTCGGGGCGTCGCGGTCGAGGCGGTATCCGGCCTTGAGTCGTGGTGCGACCAGAAGCGAGGCCGGCACGCCCCGGCTGTCGAGTTCGGCGCAGAACGACTCGACGTCGGCCAGCGTGCGGTCGCTGATCTGTGAGATCGAGACGAAGAGTTGTCCGGTCACCCCATCAGTGTGACAACGTCACATGACGCAACGGTTTCCAACACTCTGCCGCGGAATGTCGATTCGGCTATCGCGGCAGGACAGCTTCGATGGCTGCCAGCACCTCGGGTGCATCGGGCGCGGTACGCGGTCGGAACCGGTTCACCACCACCCCACCGGGGGCGAGCAGGAACTTCTCGAAATTCCACTGGATGTCACCGGCCGCACCCTCGGCGTCGGCGGCCGTGGTCAGGGCGGCGTAGAGCGGGTGCCGGTCCGGCCCGTTGACGTCGGTCTTGGCCAGCAGCGGGAAGGTGACGCCGTAGGTGGTCGAGCAGAAGGTCTGGATCTCCTCGGCGGTGCCGGGCTCCTGCCCCATGAACTGGTTGCACGGCACGCCGACGACGGTCAGACCACGGTCGCCATAGTCCTGCGCGAGTTTCTCCAGCGCCGCGTACTGCGGGGTGAGACCGCATTTCGACGCCACGTTGACCACCAGTGCCGCGCCAGTTGCCAACGCGCCCAACGTGGTCGGGGTGCCGTCGAGGGTGGTCAGCGGTATTTGGTCGATGCTCACAGCTCGACGCTACCGCACCTAGGCGTCGAACAGGATCAGGCCCAATCTCTCGACGACGCCGACCGGGTCGGCGCCTGTGTCGATCGCATCGTTGAGCCAGAGCAACGAGAAGCCGTGCACCAGCGACCATGCCGCCAGCGCCGCCGCTTCGGGGTCGGCGTGGGCTTTGGCGTCGACGAGAGTGCCCACCCCGCTGTCGAGTTCGGCCCGCGCGGCCGCGGCCGCCACGACGAGTTCGGGATTGGTCTCGTCGTAGAGCGACTTGTCGAACATCACCGCGTAGTGGCCGGGATGGTCCAGCGCGAACCGGACATAGGCCTTGGCGGCGTCGATGAACTTGGGACGGGCGTCGGTCAGCGCCGCGGCCAGCAACTGGAAGCCTTCGGTGGCCAGCGCGGTGAACAGTCCGCGCCGATCGGTGAAGTGGTGCGCCGGTGCGGCATGCGATACCCCGGCCGCGCGTGCCAGTTCACGCAGCGAGACGCCGTCGGCCCCGCGCTGCGCCACCAGGGTCGCGGCGTGGGCCAGGATCACGGCCCTCAGACCCCCGTGGTGGTAGCTCATGCGACCATCCTAGTGCGCAATCTTGACATCGCCTAGATTGGCGGTACCGTGTCTAACTAGACAATGACAAGATTGGGGTTCGCGATGGCCGTGTTCCTGACGTTGGTTCTGGGCAGCGTGGCAGCCCGCGTCATCGGCTGGGCAGGGGTCGACTACGTCGACAGCTGGCCCCGCGCCGTCGCCGTCGGCCTCGCGACGATGTTCGTGATGACGGGCGTCGCCCACTTCGTCAATCCACTGCGCGCAGACATGATCGCGATCGTGCCGCCGCGGCTTCCCGCCCCGGCGCTGCTGGTGACCGTCACCGGTGTGCTCGAGCTGGCCGGTGCGCTCGGCCTGCTCTACCCGCCGACCCGGGTAGCCGCGGCGGTATGTCTCTTTCTGCTGATGCTCGCCATGTTTCCGGCCAACGTGTACGCCGCCCGGATGCCGAGCCCGCCGAAGTCGATGACCTCCCGGTTAGGTCTTCGGGCCGCTGAAGAGGCTGTCTACCTGGCCGCTGCCGTAGTTGTCGCGATCGGCGGCGGCCAGTAGCCAGGCGTACTGGAAGGCCGCCTCTTTCCAGCGTTCGTAGCGTCCACTGATACCGCCGTGACCGGCCACCATCTCGGTCTTCAGGAGCACCTTGTTGGCGTCGTTCGCCGGATCGGACTGGACATGCCGCAGCGCGGCAACCCATTTCGCCGGTTCGACGTAATACACCCGGGTGTCGTTGAGCGAGGTCATCGCCAGGATCGGCGGGTACTCCCTGGCCGCGACGTTCTCATACGGCGTGTAGGACTTCATGTAGGCGTAAACCTCGGGGTCCTCCAACGGATTTCCCCACTCGTCCCACTCGGTGACGGTCAGCGGCAACGACGGGTCGAGAATCGTGGTCAGCGCGTCGACGAACGGCACCTGGGCCAGAATGCCTGCGAACAGTTCCGGTGCCATGTTGGCGATCGCGCCCATCAGCAGCCCACCGGCGCTGCCCCCGAGGGCCACCAGGTTCTGCGACCGCGTCAGGTCGGTGTCGATGAGATGCCTTGCCACCGAAATGAAATCGGTGAAGGTGTTCATCTTCTCCAGCAGCTTGCCGTGCTCGTACCACGGCCGACCGAGCTCACCGCCGCCGCGCACGTGGGCGATCGCGAACACCATGCCCCGGTCCAGCAGTGACAGCCGGGCAATCGAAAACCGCGGATCCTCGCACGACTCGTAGGCACCGTAGCCGTACAGCAATGTGGGGGCGGGGAATTGCAGACCCGCCCGATGGATGATCGAGATCGGTACCCGCGCACCGTCGGGCGCCGTCGCCCAATCCCGGCGTTCCACATAGTCTTCCGGCCGGTAGCCGCCCAACACCGGCTGCTCGCGCAGCAGCGTCCGGTGCCCCGTCGCGAGATCCAGGTCGTAGACCCGGGCCGGGGTGACGAATGAGGTTGCGGCGATCCGCAGTTTGGGTGCAGACCAGTTGGGATTGCCACCCAGGCCCGCAGCGGTCAGCTCGGAGTCGAAAGTCAGTTCCTCGGCTGTGCCGTACCCGCCGTTGGCGTTCACGGGCCACAGCTGAATCTTCGGCAGCGCCTCGCTGCGGTAACTGATCACCAGGAATCCGTCGAAAGCGTCGACGGCGTCGAGACGCACATCGGCGCGGTGGGCGATCAGCGGATGAAAAGCGTTGGGGTCGTTGACAGGTGCATCGACGAGCGTGAAATTCTCGGCACCGTCGTTGTGCAGGATGAGGAAGCGGTCCTCACCTCCGATGACGGCATGCTCGACGGAGTACTCGACCAGATCCCGCCGCTCCCACACCGGGACGAACTGCGCTTGCGGATCGTTGGCATCGGCGTAACGGACCTCCGTGGTGACCGCGCTGCCCGCCGCGATGAACAGGTACTTGTTGCTGCGGCTGCGTCCGACGCCGACCCAGAACCGTTCGTCGGGTTCGTGGTACACCTTTTCGGCCGGTAGGCCCGCAGCGAGACGGTGCCGCCACACCGTGTCCGGGCGCCAGGCGTCGTCGACGGTGGTGTAGTAGATCGTCCTGCTGTCGGCTGCCCACGTCGCGCCCGAACCGATGCCGACGATCGTGTCGTCATACTCCTGCCCGGTGCGCAGGTCCCGAAATCGCAGGGTGTAGCGCTCATCGCCCTTGACGTCGACCGAATACGCCAACACATTGCCGTCCAGGCTGACCGAGGCCGCCCCGAGCGCAAAGTAGTCGTGGCCGTCGGCTTCGACGTTCTCGTCGAGCAGCACCTGCTCACCCGGGACGTCGGTGTGCTCGTCGAACTCGGGCGGCGTCCAGTCATCGGGATCGGTGACCGGGCAACGGCAGTGCACGCCGTACTGCTTGCCTTCGAAGGAGCGGGCGTAGTACCACCAGCTGCCCCGACGAGTCGGGACCGACAGGTCGGTCTCCTTGGTGCGGGCCTTGATCTCGTCGAAGATCTTCTGCCGCAAGGGCTCCAGATACTCCGTCGCATACGTGGTGAACGCGTTCTCGGCTTCCAGATGGGCGATCACCTCGGGATCGTCCTTGTCGCGCAGCCACTCGTACGGGTCGACGAACACGTCGCCGTGGTGCTCGCGGCGATGGTTGCCACGCTTGGCGATCGGAGGAGTCACCGGCTCACTCATGCGCCGATCCAATCGGCGAAGCGCAGCCCCGAAATGCGTTCATAGGCCTCGATATAGCGGTCCCTCGTCGCCGTCACGATTTCATCGGGCAGCGGCGGTGGCGGGGCCTCTCCGTGACGGTCCCAGCCCGACTCCGGCCCGGTCAGCCAGTTCCGCACGAACTGCTTGTCGAAACTGTCCTGCACCACGCCCTGCCGGTATGAATCCGCGCGCCAGTACCGCGACGAATCCGGCGTGAAGACCTCGTCGGCCAGCACCACGTCGCCGTTCTCGTCGACACCGAATTCGAACTTCGTGTCCGCGATGATGATGCCCTTGGTCAGTGCGTGGTCGGCGCCCTGCAGGTAGGTCTGCAGCGTGCGCGCCTTGAGCTGGTTGGCCAGCACCGGGCCCACCAGATCGATCACCTGGGCGAACGAGATGTTCTCGTCGTGCTCACCCAATTCGGCCTTGGTGGCCGGGGTGAACAACGGCTCATCGAACTTGCTGGCCTCCCCGAGCCCGGGCGGCAGCGGGATACCGCACACCGAGCCGGTCTTCTGATAGTCGATCAGACCGGATCCGGTGAGGTAGCCGCGCGCCACGCACTCGACCGGCAGCATCTTGAGCCGGCGCACCACCAGCGCACGGCCCAGCACCTCCTCGGGGATGCGCGGATCGTCCGGTGGACCCGCGAGATGGTTGGGCGCCTCGACGTGGTCGAAGAAGAAGACGCTCATCGCGGTGAGGATCCGACCCTTGTCGGGGATCTGCGAGTCGAGGATGTGGTCGTAGGCCGAGATCCGGTCGGACGCCACGAACAGCAGGTGGTCGTCGTCGACGCGGTACAGCTCGCGGACCTTGCCGCTGGCCAGGTGCTGGTACTCGGACAGAGCGGGACGCATTCGGTCAGACTATGTGTTGGGATCGGTGCCATGAGATCGCGGTACCTGCCGTACGCCCACAGACCCGGCCGATTGCTGGCGCAACTGTTCAGCGACGTCGCGGTACTGGCGTGGATAACGGTGTGGGTGCTCGTCGGTATTGCCGTGCATTCGGCCATCGCAACCATCGCCACGGTGGGCCGCCAAGTGCATGACGGCGCCAACGGCGTGGCCGACAATCTGGACTCGGCCGGCGACAGCGCGCACCACATACCGCTGGTCGGCGACACCCTGAGCAAGCCACTACGGGCAGCCAGCGAGGCGGCGCTGGACATCGCCGGAGCAGGCAGCAGCCTCGACTCCACCGCCAGCTGGCTGGCCTGGGTGCTGGCACTGGCCGTGGCCGCCGCTCCCATCCTGTTCGTCGCAATGCCGTGGCTGTACCTGCGCGTGCGGTTCTTCCGGCGCAAGTGGACGGCCATCACGTTGGCCTCGACCGCCGCGGGCGAGCAACTGCTGGCCCTGCGCGCCCTCGCCAACCGGCCACTGACCAAGCTGACCGCGGTGTCCGACGACCCCGTGGGGGCGTGGCGCCGGGAGGAACCACACGCCATCCGCGGCCTGGCCGCCCTCGAACTGCGCTCAGCGGGCATGCGCCTGCGTCGCCTCGACTGATCGCGCATACCCGCACCGGGTGCTAGCCGAGATCCGGTCGCTATCGACTCCCGTGCAGCCGTCGCAGCCAGCTCCCGAACGGATGGCGCACGGTGACCGAGCCCATCCGGACTCGGCCCCGCACGATGAGATGCAGCTGCTGCGACGGCGGGCTGGTGCGCACCTTGACCGTCGCACTACCCGCGACGGCGTCGACGCCGTTGAGGTCCGCGGTCGCCGTGGACGGCACGATCAGTTCGGTCGAACTGCAGTAGTCGTCGATGACGATCTCCACCAGCGGGCCGGGCAGCACGGCCGAGGTGAAGTCGAGCGTGGTGCTACACATCCGCGTGTTGAGTTGCAGAACCGGGGCCACCGTCCATTGCCCCCGCCGCACGATCGATGACATGCGGCCCCGCAACACCTCCGGGGCCGGGCGTGGTGCGGCGGTCACCGCCATCGGCAGGTCGGCGAGCACGACCCGCAGTTCGCCGCGGGTGCGTGCGGCCAGTGCGGCGTCGTAGCGCTGGGTGAATTCGTCGAGCGTGAGCATTCCCTCGCTGACCGCCCGCTCAAGCAGTTGGCCTACCTTGGCCCGCTCGGCGTCCGAGACGCGGAGGTGGTCATTCTGGCCTGAGTCCATGCTCCGAGGTTAGGCGAATCAGCCGACGAGTCACGATGACCGCGACCGCAAGCCACGCCGCGAGCGCGATCCAGAAGAACACCAGCGAGACGATCGCCAATGGCTGCCAACCGGTTTCGAGCATCATCGCGAAGGTGGCCGCCGAGTACATGCCGAGCGGGAACACCGCGGGCCAGTCGAGCATCTGACGCCAGCTGGTGATGGCCAGCGGCACGATCTGCACGGTGGCGACGGCGAGGGTCACGATGGTGATGATCCGCACGCCGTCGGCGAGCGGTCCCGGGTGCAGTGCGGCGTGAATGTGCTCGCCGGCCAATGTGGCGATGGCGAGCGCGCCCATCAGGATCCAGTGATCGGGTGGGACGTTGCGCCGAGCTTCGGGTTCGCCCAACGCCCGCCACGCGATGAGCAGTGTCATCACGCAGTACGCCGCCAGCGCGCAGGCCCAGAAGATGAGCGCCCAGAACACGATTCCGGCGGCGACAAAGACGATGGCCAGTCCGGACGTCGCGACGCTGGCGAGTTCCCAAGTGCCATGCGCCCGGTCGCGCAGCCCAGTCGGGCCCAGCCGCCACATCCTCTTCAGCAGCGACGGGACGAGCGACAACCAGCCCACGAGGCCCATCGCCCCAAGCCCCCACAGCACCACGGAGTGGTCGGCGAATCGCGAGGCCAGCACCGCACATGCCGCCACATACGTGAAGAAGCCGACCACCGTGTCGATGTCGCGCAGATCGAACGTCCGCCATCGCGCGGCTGCCAGGTACATCAACACTGGAAGTGCGACAGCAGCCAGCGCCGCCAACGGCACGCTGACGATGCCGAAACCGTGGTCCGCAGCGGAGATCGACACGATGCCGGTCGCCATGACTATCGCGAACATCTCGGGTTTCACGCCGCGAGCTCCACCACCAGATGCCGGATGCCGGTGTGCCGGTTGCTGCGGGTCCATTCGACGGGCTGGACCAGTCGGGCCGACGAGAACCGCTCAAGCAGTTCTTCGAACAGCACGCGTAGTTCCAGCCGGGCCAGATTGGCGCCGAGGCAGTAGTGAACGCCGTACCCGAAGCCCAAGTGCGGGTTGGGTTTACGCGTGATGTCGAAAACGTCCGCGTTGGCGAACACCGATTCGTCGCGGTTGGCCGAACCTTCCCACACCTGGACCTTCTGCCCGGCCTCGACATCGCAGCCTGCGAGGGACACCGAACGGGTCGCAGTGCGACGCTTCGACGGTGACGGCGAGGTCCAGCGCACCAGCTCTTCGATCGCTGTGGGCAGCAGCTCAGGATCCGAACGCAACAACTGCAGTTGATCCGGATGCTCGATCAACGCCAACAGGCCGCCCGCGACCGCGTTGCGCGTGGTCTCGGCACCCGCGCTGAACAGCAGGCTGAAGAACAGGTACAGCTCTACGTCGGAGAGTGCCGCCGCTTCGTCACCGCGAAAGGCGTTGGCCACCACCGACAGCATGTCATCGGTCGGGTGTGCCCGCTTGGCGGCGATGAGTTCCTGGCCATAGGTGTACATCCGAGTGCCCGCCTCCTCGGCCGACAACTGCCCGACCGACGCCGTGCGGGCCGAGCCGAAGTCGAACTGCGGCTCGATGGCCTCGAAGAGCCAATGCCGTTCAGAATCAGGCACTCCCAGCAGGATGCAGATCATCTGCATGGGCAGTTCCGCCGCCACGTCGACCAGGAAGTCGAAGGCTTCGCCGACCGAGACGGAATCCAACAGGGCGCGCGCCCGCGTCCGCAGATCGTCCTCGACACGACGGATCATCCGGGGAGTCAGCCCCGAGCTGACCAGCCGGCGGATCTCGGAGTGCCGCGGGTCGTCCATCATGTTGAGTACCTGCCCCGCGATGGACAGGTCCTGCAGCAGGGTTCCACCGAACGGCCGCGAGCCCCCGGTCACCGAGGAAAACGTCGACGGATCTCGCAGCACCGCAAGGGTTTCAGCGTGGGTGGCCACCGACCAGAAACCCTCGCCGTCGGGCGTGTGTTCCGTCGGCGGGTGCCAGTACACCGGCGCCACCCGCCGGTGTTCGGCGAACAGCTCATGGGGAAACCCATGAGCGAAATTGTCCAGATCGGTGAGATCTGCCAATGTCACAAGATGGCACCCGAGGTGTACTTGGCGGCCTCCGGGTAGCGGCTGACCAGTTCGTCGACGGCCGCGACCACTCCGTCGACCTGTGCGCCCGCGGCTCCCGTGAACGCCTGCCGATCGGCCAGGGCCGTCTCCAGCGCGACCCGGTCCAGCGGCAGGCGCGGGTCGGCGGCCAGCCTGTCCAGCAGGTCGGGCTCCTTGCCCTGCTCGCGCATGGCGAGCGCCACCGCCACCGCGTGTTCCTTGATCACCTCGTGGGCGGCTTCGCGGCCGACCCCGGCGCGGACCGCCGCGATCAGGATGCGGGTGGTGGCCAGGAACGGCAGGTAGCGGTCCAGTTCCCGCTGGATCACCGCGGGGTAGGCGCCGAATTCGTCGAGCACCGTCAGGATCGTCTCGGTCTGTCCGTCGAGGGCGAAGAACGCGTCGGGCAGCGCGACGCGGCGCACCACCGAGCAGAACACGTCGCCCTCATTCCATTGCGCTCCGGCCAGTTCCGCGGCCATTGAGGCGTACCCGCGCAGCACCACCTGCAGGCCGTTGACGCGCTCGCAGGAGCGGGTGTTCATCTTATGCGGCATGGCCGAGGATCCGACCTGCCCCGGCGCGAAGCCTTCGGTCACCAGTTCGTGCCCGGCCATCAGCCGGATGGTGTGCGCCAATGATGACGGCCCCGCGCCCAGCTGCACCAGCGCGGACACCACGTCGTGATCCAGCGACCGCGGATACACCTGCCCGACACTGGTGAAAACGTCGGTGAATCCCAGGAATTCGGCAACCCGGCGTTCCAGCTCGGCCAGCTTGCCGGTGTCGCCGTCGAACAGGTCGAGCATGTCCTGCGCGGTGCCCATCGGTCCCTTGATGCCCCGCAGCGGGTACCGGTCGATCAGCTCGCGGACGCGTTGCAGGGCCACCAAGCTTTCCTCGGCCGCCGAGGCGAACCGCTTGCCCAGCGTGGTGGCCTGCGCGGCGACGTTGTGACTGCGCCCGGCCATCACCAGGTCGCGGTACACCACGGCACGCTCGGCCAGCCGGGCCACCACCGCGACGCCGTGGGCGAACACCAGCTC
Source organism: Mycobacterium dioxanotrophicus (assembly GCF_002157835.1). Lineage (NCBI taxonomy): Bacteria > Bacillati > Actinomycetota > Actinomycetes > Mycobacteriales > Mycobacteriaceae > Mycobacterium > Mycobacterium dioxanotrophicus. The sequence goes on from NZ_CP020809.1 coordinate 6,324,530, forward strand.
CAGGGAGCTGCGGATCTGCAGCTGCTCGACGTTTTCGGTGAGGTCGCGGCTGGTCATGCCCTTGTGCACGTGCTCGTGGCCGGCGAGCGCGTTGAACTCTTCGATGCGGGCCTTCACATCGTGGCGGGTCACCCGTTCGCGGGCGGCGATGGAGGCCAGGTCGACGTTGTCCAGCACGCGTTCGTAGTCGTCGATCACGCCCTCGGGCACGTCGACGCCCAGCTCGGCCTGGGCACGCAGCACAGCCACCCACAGCCGGCGCTCCGCGACGATCTTGGCCTCTGGCGACCAGATCGCGACCATCTCCTCGCTGGCGTAGCGGTTGGCCAGAACATTCGGAATCGTCACGAACACACAGCTTACGGGCCAGCCGGGCGCACCAATGAGACAGTGGACGGATGCACTTCGTCGGGCTCGACCTCGCCTGGGGCGAGAAGAATCAGACCGGTGTCGCGGCGATCGACGCCGACGGGCGCGTTCTCCACGTCGGCGTGGCCCAGGACGACGACAGCATCGCAGCAACCATCAAGCCGTACGTCAAAGACGACTGCCTGGTGGCCATCGACGCCCCGCTCATCGTGAAGAACGCCGAAGGCTACCGACCGTGCGAACGCGAGCTGAACCGGGACTTCCAGCGGTTCGACGCCGGCGCGCGCCCCGCGTTCACCGAGCGGCCCGAGTTCAAGCACCCCCGCGCGGCACGGATCGCCTCCGCGCTCGACCTGGACATAGACCCCGCCTCGTCATCGCACCGACGGGCGATCGAGGTGTACCCGCATCCCGCGGCGGTCGTGTTGTTCGGGCTCGACAAGACGCTGAAGTACAAGCGCGGATCTTTCGAGGATCGTCAACGCGAGCTACTGAAACTGATGACCCACGTCGAGGAGCTCGACAAGGCGACCCCGCGGCTGCGGGCAAACCGCAGCGTCAGTTGGGTCGAGCTGCGCAAGCGGGTCGAAGCCGCGACGCGCCCCGGCCAGCTGGACCGCGACGAAGACCCCGTCGACGCCCTGATCTGTGCCTACATCGGGTTGTACTGGTACCACCGGCCGGAGGACGTGACGATCTACGGTGACGTCGCCTCGGGCTATATCGTCACCCCCTCGCTGCCCGCCGACAGGCTGCCCCGTACCCGCAAACAGCCCGCGGACCAACCGGTGCCGCCGACCGCGCTGACGGCGCAGAACGCGGTCGCGGAGTACCGCGAACGACGTCCCGCCCTGGTCGCCGCCACCGACCGCTACTTCGCTCTGGTGAAGGGGCTGCTCGACGACGCGGGCATCAACTACCTGAGCATCACGGCACGCACCAAGAGCGTCGAATCGTTCGCCGCCAAGGTCGACCGGACCGTCGACGGGCGTCGGCTCTACACCGACCCCCTGGTGGAGATCACCGATCAAGTCGGGCTGCGGGTCATCACCTACCTGCGCGAGGACGTCGACACGGTGGCCCATCTGCTGGCCACGGAGATGCGCCTCCTCGACGACCAGGACATCGGCCTGCAGACCGCGCGCAAAGGTCGCTGGGGCTATGCCAGCCGGCACCTGCTGGTCGGCGTCGAGGGCGAGAAGCAGCCGGCCTCCATCCAGGTGCGCACGGTGCTGCAGCACGCGTGGGCCGAGTTCGAGCACGACGTCCGCTACAAAGGGCAGATCCCCGCCGAGCACGGCGCCGATCTCGACCGCCGCTTCACGCTCGCGGCCGGGCTGCTGGAGCTGGCCGACCGGGAGTTCACCGCGATCCGCCAGCGGCTGCGCACGACGGTCACCGAAGAGGAATCCGATTGGTCGACGGATTCGCGCATCGCCACGCCCGTGCTGGCAACGTATCTGGGTAACCGCTACAGCGATGCGGGGTGGTCGCGCACCGACCACTACGGCTGGATCTCCGGGCTGTTGCTGGAACTCGGCATCACGTCGTTGGACGCGCTGAGCGGGCTGCTCGACTCGGTGGACGCCGACAAGGTCAACGATGCCATGGGCTACCGGTTCCCGCCGGGTGCGGTGCGCCGCCTGGACGACGTCCTGCTCGCACTGTACGGCGAGCGCTATATCGGCCTGGAGGGCAATGCACACCGAACAGAGTTGTTGCAGAACAGGATTGAGAAGCTGCGCGGCAATTCTTAGATGTGCACGGGCCGCTCGTCGACCGGGGCGAGCACGTCGATCACATCGATGAGCGTCGCGCGGGCGCTGGCGCGGGGACCATCGCCTTCGTCCATGAGCGACGCGACCACCGCGCCGTCCACGGCGCACACCAGCGCGGTGAGCAATTCGGAACGCACCGCCCGGCCGGAGCGCTCGACCACTTCCACCACCGCGTCGGTGCGCTGTTGGCGAATTCGGCGCTGGATGTCGCGCAGCCCGGGCTGGCGTGCGCACGCGATGTAGCGCTCGTAGCGGGAGATCAACTGCTCGGTGACCCGGGTTTCCGGAGAGTCCCCGACCAGGAGGTCCACCAGCACGTCGGCGGTCGATTCGGCGCCGCGGCGGCGACGGCTCAACGCGGCCACTCCGGCCTTCAGCTGCTCGGCTTCCCGGATTCCGATGTCCTCAACGGCCTTGGCGATCAGGTCGTCGAGGGAGGAGAAGTAGTAGGTGGTCGATGCCAATGGCAAGCCGGCACGGCGGGCCACGGCACGGTGACGGACGGCGTCGAATCCGCCCTCACACAACAGGTCCGCGGCCGCCCTTACGAGGGCGTACCGCCGACGCTCCCCCTTCGGAGTGACTGCTGCTGTCACCATTAGCATGCTGCCAGTCGAGCCCACCCGCCATACGGCTTTCGGCCAATCATCAGTCTTTACTCAGGTTTATTCGGACGACGGAGCCATTCGTCGGTGGCGACGACACGATGGCAAGATGGCCGCCATGCCTGACTTGAACCGTCGCGCCCTGCTGCGCCTCGGTGCCGGTGCGGCCGGTGCCTACACGCTGGGAACAGCTCTGGGGTCCGCTCCCGCGCTGGCCAATCCGCCCGCCGCCGCGCCGACCTATGTCAGCGGATCGTTCACGTCCGCAGCCCGCGGCGGCGTCGACACCAATTGGGCCATCGCCCGCCCACCCGGCCAGACCGGCAAGCTGCGGCCCGTCATCGCCTTGCACGGCAAGGGTTCCGACGCCGCCGAGGTGATGGCCGGCGGCGTGGAAAACGGTTTGGCACAAGCGGTTGCGGCCGGGTTGCCGCCGTTTGCGGTGGTCGCCGTCGACGGCGGAGGCGGCTATTGGCACAAGCGCGCGTCCGGTGAGGATTCCGGGACGATGGTGCTGAACGAGCTGATCCCGATGCTCGGCGACCAGGGTCTGGACACCTCACGCGTGGGCTTCCTGGGCTGGTCGATGGGCGGATACGGCGCCCTGCTGCTCGGCGCGCGGCTGGGGCCTGCGCGCACCGCGGCGATCTGCGCGGTGAGCCCGGCACTGTGGACGTCATCCGGGGCGACCGCGCCGGGCGCTTTCGACGGCGCCGACGACTACGCCGCCAACACCGTGTGGGGACTGCCCGCGCTGGGGTCGATCCCCATCCGGATCGATTGCGGCAACAGCGATCCGTTCTACTCGGCCACTCAGCAGTTCATCGCGCAGCTGCCCAACCATCCGGCCGGCGGCTTCTCCCCCGGCGGTCACGACTCAGGGTTCTGGAGCCAGCAGCTGCCCGCCGAGATCTCCTGGATGGCTCCGCTGCTGGTGGCCTGATCCCGCGTCACCTTCTCCCCGCCTCACCTTTCCCGGCGAGCAGACACTCAGGTACCCCGACACGCCGCGTTTCGCGTACCGCACTGTCTGCTCGCGCCGGAAAGGTGAGCCCTACAAACTGATGCGACCCTCGGCTGCGGCCAGCGCGATGTCGGTGCGGAAGTGGCTGCCCGGCAACTTGATTGACTTGACCAACGTGTACGCGGCATCGCGGGCGGCTGAGAGATCCGGACCAGTGCCCACCACCGACAGCACCCGGCCGCCGGAGGACACGACGGCGCCGTCATCGCGACGCGCAGTACCGGCGTGCAGCACGCCGTCGGCTTCCGATCCGGTGATCACGTCGCCCACCCGCGGCCGGCCCGGGTAGTTCTCGGCGGCGACCACCACGGTGACGGCGTAGCCGTCCTGCCATTGCAGCTCACCGAACGACGCCAACTCACCCGTCGCGGCTGCACGCAACAGCTGCCCCAGCGGTGACTCCAGCAACGCCAGCACCGCCTGTGTCTCGGGATCACCGAAGCGGCAGTTGAATTCGACCACCGCGGGCCCGTTGGACGTGATGGCCAGGCCCGCGTACAGCAAGCCCGAGAACGAGCTGCCACGCGCAACGAGTTCGGCGGCAACGGGTTTGACGATCTCGTCGACGATCTGCGTGGTCACCGCATCGGGCAGCCAGGGCAACGGCGAGTAGGCGCCCATGCCGCCGGTGTTGGGTCCGGAGTCACCGTCGCCGACGCGCTTGAAATCCTGGGCCGGCAGCAGCGGGACCACGGTCTCCCCGTCGACGACGCAGAACAGCGAGACCTCGGGGCCGTCGAGGAATGACTCCAGCAACACCGGGTGGCCGGAGTCGAGCAGGCTGGCGGCGTGTGCCCGCGCGGTGTCGCGGTCGGTGGTGACCACAACACCCTTGCCGGCGGCCAGGCCGTCGTCCTTGACCACCCAGGCGGCCTGCCCAGCCGGCGGTCCGAACCGGTCCAGCGCGGCGTCGAGGTGGCCGGGGTTGTCGACGATCTCGCTGCTCGCGGTGCGAACACCGGCCTTGGTCATGACGTCCTTGGCGAAAGCTTTGGAGCCTTCGATCCGGGCGGCGTCTTTCGTCGGCCCGAAACAGGCGATGCCTGCCGCGCGCACCGCGTCGCCGACACCGAGCACGAGGGGAACCTCGGGACCGATCACCACGAGGTCCGATCCCAACCGCTGGGCGAGTTTGACGACGGCTTCACCGGAGGTGACGTCGACGTCGTACTGGTCGGCGATGATCGCCGTCCCCGCATTGCCGGGGGCGATTGCCAGTTCTTCGACCTCTGGGTCCCGGCGCAGCGCCAGGAGCAGAGCGTGTTCACGGGCACCGGATCCGATCACGAGGACGCGCACGGAGGTAAAGCGTAGCGGCACGCCTTAGGGCATACAGTTGACACCGAGGTGTATGGTCAAACTCAAGAAAGTGTTCGACGTCACACGAGGAGATGGTCGGTTTGACGACACTGAGCGCCTGTCCGTTCGGGCAGGGATACGACTTCACCGACCCCGAGGTGCTGCTGCATGGCATCCCGGTCGCCGAGTTCGCCCAGCTGCGCAAGACCGCCCCCGTGTGGTGGAACGAGCAGGGCGAATCGATCTTCAACGACGGCGGCTACTGGGTGGTCAGCCGGCACGAGGACATCAAGACCATCTCCCGCAACGGCGGCGACGTGTGGTCCACCA